>NZ_JABERI010000001.1 GCF_013004375.1 Acinetobacter terrae
CAAGTTGTTCTTCATAATCTCTTAATGATCTTCTTGCTACTTCGTCAGCAGCAAGCTAGGTCGGCTATATTACTCTCTATTGAAAGAAAGTCAACAGGTTTTATTGATTATTTTTAAACTTCTTCAAGACTTCAAGATTCAAACCCTTTAGGCTAAATCCTTGTTTCTCAACAAGTTTTAATCAACATCACCGCCGATGGATGTGCATTCTACAGTATTTCAGGCCAGGCGCAACCCCTTTTTCCAACCTTTCTTACCACATGGGTATTTTTTAATCGTTTTATCTTTTTTTCCTACATAATTTGATCAAATTTGTTTTAATACCATCATTCAAAGAACTGTTAATATACTTTATTAGGTATTTTTAGCTTTAAGCACTGGCTTACGATAAAGCTCTAGGATTTTTTATGCGTCACTTTCATTATGTTTGGGCTAGCCTTCTATCTTTAGGCTTGATTTCTCCTGTATGTGCAAATGATTCGATTGATACTTCTGAATCTTCGGCAACAGAAGACCTAAAAACTTCTACAGCAAAAATCCAAACAGCTCAACATCCTCGTCTTGAAGCGTTAAAAGAATTAAAAAATGTTAAAGCGAAAGATTTAAAAGTAAATGCAAATGCAACCCAACCCGAAAGTCAAAAAGATCCCTTACAACCTTTGAATAGACAGATCTTTGCTTTTAATGATGTGCTAGATCGTCATGTAGCTCGTCCTTTAGCCGTTCAATATAAGGATAAAGTACCCTCTGATGTTCGTGGGTCGTATCGTCAGTTTCGCAAAAACTTAGGTGAACCTTGGAATGTGGTAAATCAACTGATTCAAGGTCGTCCTGTTCGTGCTGCAGAATCTTTAGGACGCTTTACCATTAATACGATTACCTCTTTAGGCT
Source organism: Acinetobacter terrae (assembly GCF_013004375.1). Classification (GTDB taxonomy): domain Bacteria; phylum Pseudomonadota; class Gammaproteobacteria; order Pseudomonadales; family Moraxellaceae; genus Acinetobacter; species Acinetobacter terrae. Next base: position 892 of record NZ_JABERI010000001.1, read on the forward strand.
TTGCCGACCCTGCGCGACGTCTTGGTTTGTCTGCTGAAGAAGAAAATTTTGGTACGACATTAGGTTATTACGGCGTTCCCTCGGGTGCATATTTAGTTTTACCGCTTTTTGGTCCAAGTACATTTCGTGACGGATTGGGTACCATAGTAGACAGTCAGGCGCGCCCACAAAAATACCTTCTGGAAGATCATGATGGGATTTATTGGGCAGACCAAGCTTTGCGCGGCATTGATGCTCGTTCGCAACTTTTAGATATAGAAGATGTCTTACAAGGCGATAAATATGCTGCAATTCGTGATATTTACTTGCAACGTAAAAATTTCGCAATTGCAGAAAAAAAAGGGCTAGAATCTGAAAGCATGTTCATTGAAGATGATTTAGATAACACTGAAGATGAAGTGCCAGAAGATAATCAAAATAACAGCACAGATGAAATGCAAAACGATGATGTAAACCCAACAACTAAATAAGTCTTTTCCATTTATTAAAAATATGATCAGTAGAGCGTCTTTCTTTGCTGATCATTAGCTTGTTATAGTACAACCATACGTTATCACCTTAAGGATCATACAATTTCTTTATGTATTTCATTCAACCGACTCGCAATATTCCTTATTTAGATCAGGTTCTAAGTACACTTCCCAGTGTACAAATGATTCACATAGATGATATTGATTTGTATGATCCTACAATTTTAGCGATTGCGGATGTACAAGACTATCTGACGCATCAATGGTCACTACCCACCATTGTGTTGGCTTTTGAAAATGAAGGCACAGCTTTAGCCCAAGCTTGGGAGCTGGGTGCTTTAGCGGGCTGGATTTGGAATAAATTGCCGAGTGATCCAGAAGCATCATTACTGAAAATTGATGCGCAATATAAACGTAATCAAGATAGTCGCGACCTACCCTCAGCTGCACATTTGCAACAGTGCCTACTTCCCAATCCGATTGAACTAATGAATTATAAAGTTGAAACCCTGTTTCAACCTTCTGCATACCTGTCAGGTGATTGGTACGATTACTGGAAAATCAGCGATAAAGAAATTATGTTTTATCTGGCTGATGTTTCTGGGCATGGGGTCACCAGTAGTTTATTAACTTCTTGGATGGCTGCCTTTCATGGTCGATCTAAAACACCGCGCGAGTTGATTAAAAAGCTCAACGGGATGCTGGTTCAAGAAAATATTGAAAAACATATTACGATGATTGCCGGGGTTCTAAATTTAGAAACTCATCAGCTACGTTGGTCCAGTGCCGGACATTATCCTCCTGCAATTATCTTTGAACCGAACCAACCACCGCGAATTTTAAATACCAGCAGCTTTCCTTTGGGACTCACTGAAGATCTTGAAGTTGAAGAATTTGAATGTGTGTTGAATCGTCAGGCCCGGTTTATTATTTGTTCAGATGGTGCACTTGAACCTTTTGATGGCGGACTGAATGAACAATTTGAAAAATTAGTCTTCCATTTACAGAATCAGTCCTTCCAAGCCCCTGAACATGTTGCAGACGATATTGCGATCCTAAGTTTACGCCGAATGAATTAATCATATAATCAATACGTTAACTTTCAACTAAGCGATATACGACTCTTGAGCACTTGAGTCTGTAGTAGCCCTATGTGATAATTTTAGAATCCTTCTCTGCAAATGGCATTTATATGTCAACAGGTCATGTTGAATATGCAAGCTTGAATGGAACGCATATTTTTAAGCTTATTGGCGAAGTGCGTGCCCAATCTTGTATCAGTCTAGACAAACTCCTTAGTAAAATTGAACAGCAATCCAATGTCGTTGGGGCAATCGTAGATTTAACCCAAACTACATTTATTGACAGCACTGTCTTAGGTATACTTGCCAAGCTTGGTTTAAAGCTGAAACAGACTCACCAAATTCAGGCAGTTATGTTATCCACCAATCCAGATATTACTACCTTGGCCAATAGCATGGGCTTGGGTCAGGTTTTTGTGATCTTAAATTACTGCGGTGATCCAAAAGTATGTACCCGTGAATTAATCGAAGAACATATTACTCATAACGCAATGTTAACCACTGTTTTAGATGCACATAAAACATTGATGAAGTTGAATGAAAGTAACCAAAACATGTTTGAGCCTTTAGTTAAACAATTACAAAAAGAACAGGACACCTTAGAACAAGTGTCTCAACAAAACGTATAAAATTATTATTTAGAGCCATCACATGACTTTACTCTCTGTTGTACAAATGAATTCCCAAGATGATATTGACGCCAATTTCATCGTGATCGAGTCTTTGATACAACAAAGTAAAGCAGATGGTGCAGAGCTGATTGTTTTCCCTGAAAACTTTGTCTGTTTTGCAGGTGGAAAGCAACGCGAAACCGCAGCGCAGTTCGAAGCGATTCAACAGCGCTTAGAAAAACTTGCACATCAATATCAAATCTGGATTGTGGCGGGCACTCTCCCATGCCCGTTCCGTCCAGATGGCTCTGTTATTACGGATGGTCGTGTACGTACGGTGAGTTTATGCATTAGCCCCGAACGTACTGAAGCGCGTTATGACAAGATTCATTTGTTTGATGTTCAAGTCGGTGATGCTGTCGGTGGCTATCAGGAATCTAAATTCTTTGAACCTGGAACAAATGTAGTCGTTGCAAAAACACCTTTCGGCAATATTGGGCTAATGGTGTGCTATGACTTGCGCTTTCCTGAACTGGCACTCACTTTACGTAGCCAAGGTGCAAATATACTGACTGCACCTGCAGCATTTACCTACACCACTGGTCAAATGCATTGGCAGTTACTGTTGCAAGCACGTGCGATCGATAGTCAATGTCATGTTTTAGGAGCTGCTCAACAAGGCTGGCATGGTGAAAAGCGTCAAACTTGGGGACATGCAGGTGCTACCAATAGCCGTGGTCAAATTTTAAATATCATTGATACTGACGGTGCAAGTTTAATTACGGTTCCTTTTGACCTTACTGAACAAGAGGCTGTTCGTGCATCTATGCCTTTAATTCAGCACCGTAAAATTATTAATTTTTAATTCAATTCAGCTTTAAATTTTTACTGTATAAAAATTACAAAATCCCTGCTTATTCTTTCATCAAAATCCCACACGATAACAGCTCATATCAGAATCACAGGGATCATAAAAATGCCTTTAGAAAAAGCAGTCTATACAGCAAAAGCAAAAGCAACCGGTGGACGTGATGGGCGTGCAACATCATCCGATGGAATTTTGGATGTCCAGTTAGCCGTACCTAAAGAAATGGGCGGTGCGGGTGGCGGTACCAATCCGGAACAACTTTTTGCAGCCGGTTATTCAGCGTGTTTCCTCGGTGCCATGAAATTTGTCGCCAACCGCGATAAATTAAATATCAGTAAAGATGCCTATATCGAAGGTGAAGTGGGGATCGGCCCCATCCCGACAGGTTTTGGGATTGAAGTGACCTTGAGTATTCATTTAGAAGGTATGGATCAGGCTGAAGCGCAAAAACTGGTCGATGCCGCACATATTGTTTGCCCTTATTCCAATGCAACACGTGGCAATATTAATGTGACTTTGAATGTGATTACCTAAGTAGAATCTAAATCTATCCTAAAATGAATCAGGTAATTTTAGGATAGAGTCTATTGATCACTCCTCAACTCTCTCATCTACATGAGCTAGACCTAGTGATCTGATTCACTCAGTAAAGCAAGGTAAATTTCAGGTGGATCTAGCCATTCGGTAATTGCCCCAAAAAACGCATAAAATTTACTGAATTTTATTAAAAGATAATTTGCTGAGAAAAGTCTTAACAGCATCATTAACAGATATAAAAAGCTCAAAACCTAAGATATTTTTACTTTAGAGATGATTCGAACCTGGCAGAAGTTTTATGAAAATGAAATCCAGCGCAATTCAGGTAACCCGACTGTGTCATTTCGTCTATAGCTGATGAAAAAATTGCCGAACTTTGTTAAGTTCAGCAATTTATCAAATCATAAATAGTAAACAGAATTTGGTTTTAGTCCGCCGCTTCATTGGTGACACGCAGTACTTCTTCCAAGGTGGTTTTTCCTGCCAATACTTTGCGTAAACCATCATCACGAATAGAACCTGACTGTTTGCGTGCATAAGCTTCAATTTCATATTCCGCAGCATTGCCATGTACCAAACGGCGCATTTGATCATCGACAGGGACAATTTCATAAATGGCGGTACGCCCCATAAAACCGGTATGCGAACAGTGTTCACAACCTTTCGGTTGCGGTAACTTCAGTTCAGTAGCGACATCCAAATGGCGGAAAATTTCAGTTTCAAAAGCATCAGCTTCATGCCATGTGACACAACGTGGACATAAGGTACGCACCAAACGCTGGGCAATCACACCAATCAAAGAACTGGCGAGCAAGAATGGCTCAATACCCATGTCTTTTAGGCGTGTGACCGCACCAATTGCAGTATTGGTATGTAAGGTTGAAAGCACCAAGTGACCTGTCAGGGATGCTTGCACTGCAATTTCCGCTGTTTCCAGATCGCGAATTTCACCCACCATTACCACATCAGGATCTTGACGCAGCATGGCTTTTAAAGCACGCGCAAAGGTCATATCCACTTTGGTATTAACCTGAGTTTGTCCTATACCTTCCAATTGATATTCAATTGGATCTTCGGCAGTCAAAATATTTTTTGAGCCATCATTCAGGTCAGACAATGCCGCATATAAGGTGGTAGTTTTACCCGAACCTGTCGGTCCGGTCACCAGAATAATGCCATGTGGACGATGCACCAGATGGGTTAAACGCTCATAATCCGGCTGCATCAAGCCCAAATGTGTCATATTCAAACGCCCGGCTTGCTTATCGAGTAAACGCATAACCACACGTTCACCATGTGACGATGGCAAAGTCGATACACGCACATCCACTTCACGCCCTGCCAGTCTTAAAGACATACGGCCATCTTGCGGGACACGTTTTTCGGCAATATCCAATTTTGCCATGACTTTAATACGTGACACCAAAAGTGGCGCCAATTCACGGCGGGGCTGGACAATTTCACGCAGTTGCCCATCGACACGTAAGCGTACGGATAATTTTTTTTCAAAAGATTCGATATGAATATCGGAAGCACCGACGCGAATTGCTTCAGACAATAATGCATTGATCAAACGTACAATCGGCGCATCATCTTCCTGATCCATCAGGTCTTCAGCTTCAGGCACTGAGTCCGCCAAACTGAGTAAATCGGGATGATCTTCCAGACCTGCAGCCACTTGTTGCGATTCGCCAGTATCTCCGGCAAAGCTTGAACTGAGCAATTGATGAAATTCTTGTTCGCTACATAATTGATGCTGTGCAGCATGGCCTAAATATCGACGTGCTTCTTGTATAGCCAGCAATGGTGTATTTTCACGGCGCACAATAAATGCCTGATCACCCTCGTATCGAAGCAATACGCCATGACGCTTGGCAAAACTATAGGGTATTTGTAATTGTTTAAGTACTTGCATCAAAGTTTATAATGATGAATAAATTGATTTGAGTGTACTCTAAGCATAAGACAGCGTGAAGTCTGTTTTTACTGATTAAGCAATAAAGGAAATGTGCCGTTGTCTAAAATCAATGAATTGATCGAACCAGAGCACCCGAATTTGAAATGGTGGGGTGAACACACTTTTGAATTGAATCAGCCTAAAGCATGGCAGTTTGGTTCACTGTTATTTCGTCTTACCCGTGGCTTACAAGAATGGCGGCTGGAATTTCATCGCCCGCCAGTTCAGTACGACTATGAACAAAAGTGGCATCAAATTGAAGATCCGAATTTTGGTTTTCCACAACCGGTCAAAGTAGAACGCTATATGTTCAAGTCAACGCAAAATAAGTTACAGCTTATGCCGCGTTTGGCAGATCGTTCCGTGGTGATCAAACCGGTTGATCCGATTTATATTCCTGCCGGACAACGTGGGACACTTTATATTAGTACCCCATTATGGATTGCCGGTTTTGTCGAAGGACAAAAAGATCCGCTGTTTGATATTCCAGTGATTCTGCCAAAAGACACCTGGTTTGGCCCGAATCATCGCACTGGGGAAATTTGCTATGCCACTTCGGTCGATGGGCGTACCGAATTACATCAGTTAAAACCACGTGCTTTTCGCGCTGTCACCCCAATTGAATTTCATAATACCAGTCATCAACAATTGCGTTTTGACCGGATGAATGTGCCTGTTTCTGCACTTCCCCTATTCTATAGCGAAAGTACCGGACGGTTATGGACTTCACAAATTAAAGTCTTGCATGAAGGTTCGGATCGACCGCCGCGAATTCGGATTGAAAACCGCACCCCACCCCATGCAGGCGAAGTGATGTATCTGCATCCGCCACGTGCTCCCGCAAGTGCTTTGTTTAATATGTTTGATTCATTTTTCTAGGGGGCAATATGGCAGATTCAAATATTCCAAAAGAAATTACCCAAAGCGTCAAAGGCATTTTTACCAATATCAATACGGAACGCCTGACTGAAATTATCGTTGCGGTGGTGCTGTGTTTTATCGGTTTTTTAATTGCCCGTTTTGTTTCAAATACTTTTATCCGCACCATCGGTTCACGTTTTAATGCACACCAAAGTCTGGTTTGGCGACGCGGTATTTTCTACTTCATCTTCCTGATTTTTGTGATGGCCAGTTTAAAAGAAGCCGGCTTTAAACTGAGTGTATTTTTGGGTGCAGCGGGAATTTTAACCGTAGCCTTGGGTTTTGCTTCACAAACTTCTGCTTCCAACTTAATCAGCGGCTTGTTCCTGATTGGTGAAGGTTCTTTTGAAATTGGCGATACGGTGCAAATGACTTTAATTCGTGGTCATACCATTGAAGGTGAAGTCATTTCGATTGACTTGCTCTCGGTGAAACTGCTGACTCAGGATAATGTCTATGTGCGTGTCCCGAATGAACAGCTGATTCGGGCACCCGTCTATAATCTGTCCAAGTTTCCCATTCGGCGTATTCCAATTACTTTAGCCATCAACTTTCATGAAGACATCATTAAAGTTCGTGAAGTTCTGCTAGATGTTGCCAATAAATATCCACTGGTTTTAGCTGATCCGAAACCTGCCGTTACCGTCACAGCCTTCCGTGAATCATCCATTGAACTGTTATTTGCGGTTTGGTGTGACCGTGAAAACTTTTTAAAAGTGCGTGATGAGATGCAGGAACGCATTCGTAATGGTTTCCTGGACAATCAGATCGAAATTCCTGTACCGAAAATGGGCTTTGTCGATCGTCCTGCGAATGTTCAGCCTTTAAATGAGGAAGATATTGACCAATATGCCAATGCCAAAGAAGTGAAGCGAGAGGCGGATTTAAAATAGTTTTTTAATCATTTAATCCTCCCCAACCCTCCTTTAAAAAGGAGGGAGAATCCAAGCAAACATTTATTTAGACTCGAGTCCCCCTTTATCAAAGGGGGATTTAGGGGGATTTTTCAGTCAGATGGCTTTCAGGAATCGGGGCAATATAAGCAATCACCAACATCACAAAGCCCGCACCCAAGAATGAAATAACGCGGGTTATAGTTCCGATATGTGACAAATCAAACAGCACCAACTTCAAGGTGACAATCACCAAAATACTGCCACCCAAAATCCAGACTGAACGTAGTTGTTTTCGGCTGGCAAGGCTCATGGTCATAAAGGCCAAACTCACCCACAGCAAAGTCAAACTGAGTTGAACGGTGCCATCTTCCCATAAAGCGAGTTCGTTAAACGGCGTATCTAAATACATGTGTAATGCACGTAGCACCATATAACTGCTTAACCAGAGCAGACTGAGTACCATCAGTACCGCCACGATGCCTTTATCTAAGCCCGTTTTAACCTGCAATGACAACATCCAGATAAAGCACGCCAGCATGGCAATACTGACCAAATCAAATGAATTAATAATCGGTAGAAAATAGCTTTGGAATGCTTGTTGAGTAAACAGTTGCGAACAGATAATCCATGTCGCCATCAGCACTAAACTACTTCGCGCTTGCCAGAACATTTTCCAGTCTGGATTATCCACCTGCCAATAACACCAAGCACAGAACAGCAAAGGCAAAATCACCACACTGATATAAGGCATGCTCGGAAGCAAAGTTAAGCTGGTCATGGCAAGGCTGGTTAGCGTCCCAAAACTGACCCATTCTTTTTCATTCCGTACGCCCAACATCGGACGTAGCCATAATGCAGTTAACATCAAGCCAGAGAGGGCAAAACCAATGCGATCAAACATAGATTCCCAAACAATAATCCCTTGCTTGCTCTGATCAATCACAATGATCAATGCAAAAACAAAGACTGGAATTAAGCCCAGCCATTTAGGAAATAGCCATGACCATGTGGCTTTGCAACGTAGTATGACCTCATTCATCAGCAGATATAATCCACTGACAATCAACAGACTCATCACAAGCTGGTGAGGACTGTCAATTTCATCAAGCAACAACACAATGAACATCGTGGTTGCAGACAACATCTGTAAACAGTGAAAAGCAATGGTTGAATTGGTCAGCTGATTTCTAAACGATTCTCGGCTATTTGCGACCACGACCACAGCAAAATAGCTCAGGCATAATCCCCAATACATCTCACGTGGGAATTCATTCAGTTCCACCAGATAATACAAACTGGATAATCCGGCAACAATCAGCAAACCCATGGCAAGATAACGACTGATCTCCGACTTGCGATACAAGGCATAAGTAAAAATGATCAGTCCTTCCACTGCCCAGCCAATGACACTCCATTGTTTGTGTAAAAGAATTGGTGGAATCAGGGCCAGGAAAATCAGCATTAAACTAAAATAGCTTTGTGAAATTAGCTGCACTGCCTGATTGCGTTTAGAGAGTTGATACAAACCTGCATAAACGGCTGCAAACGCCAGACTTGCACCTGCTTGTCGTAGCATTTCATCAAAATACATTAAATAAATAAAAATATAACCGACAATCGGTGCGCCAAAAATAAGGGCAATATCTAAAGCAGGTTTGAGTTTGAATTGGGCAAGATCATCTTTGGCAATCAGCTGGCTAAAACGAAAACTCAGCCATACAAATATGGCAGTATGGATCATGACCAATAAGGTTAAAGTATTGCATTCTTGCTCTTCCCCCTGATAAAAGGCATAGCCTCCACCGACAATCACGGTCATTAAAAAAGCAATTTGATTGAGGATTTTCCAGGGGCGTAATGTGCTTAGCACGACAACGGCAAGATTAATCACCACATAATAAGCAATCAATTCAATGGCGGTGGCATTGCGAACTGGCAAGGTAAATGGCGCAATATAGGCAATGATCATCGCCATCAGTGCCAGTTCAATCGATTGTTGTTTTAAGCTTAGACCGAGGGTCACGCTCATAATGACAGCAAAGCACAATGCAGCCATGCCTAAGGTTGGAATCACGGCATTGTAATAAGCAAAGAATAAGGTCAAAAATAATGCCGCTAAACCCAAGCCTTCTAAAGCCAGTGCAAAACTGCGGTTTTTATTCTGGAACCAATACCCCAATGCTGTAACTGCGACACTAACACTGGCCACAATCGCCAGTTTCAAGGCAAGACTGAGTTGCCAATGTTCGGTCGCAAAACGTAATAATAATACAATACCAATCACCAACACCAATATTGCCGCTTTTAAAACAGGATTTCCTTGAAAAATCCATTGTTTTAGCTGATCAATCAGTTCTAATGAAGGGGAAGCAATTTGAGATTCAGGAAGTTGAGTGGGTGGATTTTCGACAGTAGAAGGTAGGTTTATTGGCGTCTGATGTAAGCGCGTTTGCACTTGGTTTAATAAACCTTCTAAACGGCGTAACCATCTCAGAAAGAAAAAAATCCACGCCGTGATGCCAAGCCCCACGACAAAACCCCACTCCATTGCACCACCGACAATGGCAACAATTGAAGAAAGATATAAGGGAACTTTAGAGGTTTCCTGAACTGAAAGTTTTGTTTCTGCAGCAATTTTCACTGTGGGTGTCTGGATGGCATCGACATATTGCATCACGCTCATGACAAAGGCCAATCCACATAAATACGTGAATATGCGTAGCTCTAAAAACCAAGACCCCACCCCGACAATAATTAATACCATCAGCCAAATCATCCGGATTTCGCTCTGCCCTTTGTGCATCTTTTCTTTATCTCAATCCTTTTGACCCGATCATACAACAGCTCGGACTTTGATTTTTAAGCATTCATCAGATATTCGGTAACACGCTTGTTTGATGATGAGTCTATGTTCATGTGCAAAATCACGTACAATAAGCCCGATATTTGAATTAGGAATCCTTCAATGCCACCATTTGTTTTGGTCGATGGCTCATATTTTTTATTTCGTGCGTACCATGCACTGCCACCACTAACCACTTCGACTGGTTTACAGACCAACGCAATTCGTGGTGCCATTTCTGCGATTCAAAAGTTGATGCGCCGTATTCAACCGACCCATATGGCGGTGATTTTTGACACGCCTGAACCGACGTTTCGTCATGCGCTTTCACCGATTTATAAAGGTGACCGTCCAAGTATGCCGGATGAACTTTCTCAGCAGATTCCCTATCTTCACAACCTGATCCGTGCTTTAGGTATTCCTTTGTATACCCTTCCAGGCGCTGAAGCAGATGACGTGATTGGAACACTGGCTAAACGTGCTGAAAAAGAAGGTTATCAGGTGCTGATTTCCACGGGCGATAAAGACATGGCTCAATTGGTTACCGACAAAGTAACCTTAGAAGACAGCTTTAAAGACAAACCGATGGATGTCGATGGCGTGTTTGAAAAATTCGGGGTGTGGCCGAATCAAATTATCGATTATTTAACCCTGATGGGCGATGCTTCTGATGGTATTCGTGGCGTACCCGGCGTGGGCGCTAAAACCGCAGCTAAACTTTTGACTGAATACGGTTCAATTGGTGGCATTTTAGAAAATGTCGATCAAATCAAAGGTAAAGTCGGTCAAAACATTAAAGATAATGTTGAAGGCATTACCCTGGATCATCAATTAGCCAGTATTGTTTGCGACCTTGATATGGGCCTCACTTATGAAGATCTTAAACTTCTTGACCCCAATGTCGAAGAACTGCGTCGCCTGTATACCGAACTTGAATTCCGTAACCAGTTACAGTCTCTGGACCATCCAAATAATCCGAATAATTCAGTTTATAAACAAAATTCTAAAGTCATTGAGAAATCTGCACACTCAGAAGTCGTAATTGAAACTGAAGATCAGGCCGATATTACCAGCGTAGATGATCAACTGGGAAAAGCGAATTATCACACGATTTTAACTCAGGCGGATTGGGACAAACTCTTCACACGTTTAAGTACTGAAAAACGCTTTGCTTTCGATACAGAAACCACCAGTCTGGATTATCGTGTCGCTGAAATGGTCGGCTTTTCACTGGCTTTTGATGCCAACGATGCCTATTACATTCCGCTGGCACACGACTATGAAGATGCACCGGAACAGCTGAATCGTGAAACCATCCTCGCGCAAATCAAACCGATTTTAGAAGATGATTCCGTTGAGAAAATTGGACATCATTTAAAATATGATGCCCACATCTTGCAAAATCACGGCATTGAATTACAAGGCTGGTATTTCGATACCATGCTGGCTTCATACGTTTTAAATTCTGTGGCGACCCATCACGGCATGGATGATGTTGCGCGTTTATATTTGAGTCATTTGACCACAACCTTTGAACAAATTGCCGGCAAAGGGGTTAAACAGAAAACCTTTAATCAAATTGAGATTGAAACAGCAGCGCATTATGCGGCTGAAGATGCGCATGTCACTTATCGTCTGTATGAAGTTTTGTCTAAAAAGTTACAGGCCATTCCTGAGCTGAACAATATTTTGCACAATATTGAAATGCCGGTTGCCCGTGTTCTGACCATCATGGAAGAAAACGGTATCGAGCTTGATCTGAAATTCTTGGATCAACTAGGTGTGGAATTTTCAAATACCATTCAAAACCTCGAAAACCAGATTACCGAATTGGCAGGACAAAGCTTTAATGTCAGCTCGCCAAAACAGGTCGGTGAAGTGTTATTTGACAAGCTTGGACTCAAAGGTGGCAAGAAAACCGCGACTGGCCAATACAGTACCAGTGAAAGTATCCTGGAAAAAATTGACCATCCGATTACCGCTTTAATTTTGGAATATCGTGGTCTTTCAAAACTGAAAAGTACTTATACCGATGGTCTACAAAAACAAGCCAACAATGACAGCGGTCGTGTGCATACCAGTTATCATCAGGCTTTAACGACAACAGGTCGCTTGTCATCGACTGATCCTAACCTGCAAAACATTCCTGTTCGTGAAGAAATTGGGCGTCAAATTCGCAAAGCCTTTATTGCACCTGAAGGTCGTGTATTGCTGGCAGCCGATTATTCACAAATTGAATTGCGTTTAATGGCGCATCTTTCACAGGATGAAGCCTTGGTTGATGCCTTTAAGCATGGACAAGACGTACATCGTCGTACCGCTGCCGAAGTTCTAGGTATCGCACTTGAAGACGTGACCAATGACCAGCGTCGCCAAGCCAAAGCGGTTAACTTTGGTCTTTTATACGGTATGTCGGAATTTGGTTTGATTCGTCAACTCGGCTTTACCCGCCAAGAATCGCAAGACTATATCAAGCAATATTTCCATCGCTACCCGGGTATTTATGAGTATATGCAGCGTACTCGTCAGGTGGCTTTGGAACAAGGTTTTGTCGAAACGATTTTAGGTCGTCGCCTTTATACACCGGATATCGATGCACGAAATATGATGGTGCGTAAAGGCGCTGAACGTGCGGCAATCAATGCACCGCTTCAAGGCAGTGCAGCCGACATCATCAAGATGGCGATGATTGAAGTCGATAAAATATTACCGAAAGATCAAGCCAAAATGCTGCTACAGGTACACGATGAATTGGTATTTGAAGTGGATGCCGACATTGCCGATGAACTTGCACCGAAACTGGCTGAAGTAATGCAATCGGTGATTCAGCTTTCTGTACCGCTGATTGTCGAAGTGGGTAAAGGTATGAATTGGGATGAGGCGCATTAAAGAAGTAGAGAGTTCCCTCTCCTTTTAGGAGAGGGTTAGGGAGAGGTTAAATTTTTTAATATCCCTCTCCTCACCTCTCTTGCGCTTTACTTGAAAGCAGTGCTTTCAAGTAAAGCGCAAGAGAGGAACTCTCGAAGCCACTACGTTTATATAAAGCGTTTAACAGGCAATAAAAAAGGACTCCATCGAGTCCTTTTTTATTGAACAAATTTTAAAGCCCTGTTAAAAGCACAATTGCCACTTGATTCATGATGATTTCAGCAATATACAAAGTCAAAAATGCAATAATTGGAGATAAATCAATCATCCCCATATTCGGCAAAATACGACGGAATGGTGCAAGCAATGGTTCTGCCAGTTCTTGAATCACTTCAATATAAGGCGAGCGAGATTGTGTAAACATCACCACCCAACTTAGAATAATCGTTGCAAAAATCAAATAACGACAGAAACGGATCAAGTCCTGAATCATGGTGACAAAAGTCAAAATCACCAAATGTACTGGACTATTCGGCATGGCACCGGATAAATACATCACCCCAAAAATCTTGAGTAAATATAAAAGTACCACCAACGCCAAAGCCGCCAGATTGACACGACCTTTTGCTACAGTGGGGAAAATACGACCAAAGACATCCACGATTTTCGTGGCTTTAACCGTAGACATGACCACTGGATTATAAGCATTCACCGCTGCCAACTGCATGAGAAAACGGAAGAACACGAGCAAAATCGCTACGTTAATGATAATGCCAAAAATTAGCGCAGAGTTTGCACCCATACTGGAACTTTCCTAAATAAAAACGAGTTATTTGCTACTTTCACTTAGCTCTTGAGCAAGTTCTTGACTGCGCTTTTGAGCTGCAGCCAAAGCGGCCTGAATATTTTGCGAGATTTGTGCACGATCAAATACTTCGAGTGCAGCCTGTGTTGTACCGTTTGGAGAGGTCACATTTTTACGCAACTCAGCAGGTGTGTTTGCACTGGTGATCGCCATTTGTGCAGCACCTAAAGCCGTTTGCAAAGTCAGGGCTGTCGCCACTTTCTCATCTAGGCCCAAGTTTTTCCCTGCACGAATCATGCTTTCCATCATATAAAAGAAATATGCTGGACCAGAACCAGATACCGCAGTCACTGCATCAATCTGTGCTTCTGAATTTACCCAAAGGGTTAATCCCGTTGCAGCTAAAACCTGGCTTGCAAGCTCACGGTCTTTTGCATCAACCGCATCAGTGGCATACAAACCATGTGCCCCTGTTTGTACCAAAGCAGGCGTATTCGGCATTACACGAACAATTCGATCGGTGTCTAACAGATTTGCGATGGTTGCAATTTCAGCCCCCGCAACAATCGACATCACCAATTTACCGTCGAATAAGCCTTTCAGCGGTTTTAATACGCTCGCCAACACTTGTGGCTTCACCGCAAAAAGTACGATATCGGCATCACGAATGGCAGCAATATTGTCATCGGTCACATGCACATCTTTTTCTTCTAATAAAAGACGTACTTTTTCGACCGGATCAGAAACTGTAATACGTGTTGCTGGCAAACCACGCGAAATGAGCCCGCCAATTAAGGCTTGAGCCATATTACCGCCACCAATAAAACAAATATTACAATTTAAAGCTGCATTCATGAATCATACTCGAATTAGAATTTTTTAACTAAGAGATCAAATTTGGTTGCCAACCACCGACTTCACAATATTCAGATTGAGCCAACCAAAACCCTTTCGGTGTAAAAACACCAAGCATAACATTATCTATGCTTAATATTTGAATTCTATGACGCTGCCAAGGAAAAATTTGTGCTTCCTGAATGGCTTTTTTTAACGGCCAAGCACCAATTCGTCCATATAAATGAATTTTTTCTCCACCTTGGCGCATCACCAGATTCAATTCTTTGCCTAACAATGTCGCTGACAATCCTATTTTTGCAGTTTCAGCAACATACTGTCCTGAAAGCACTTCTATCTTTTTATTTAATTCCAAACGAATCACTTGCGTGGAAATATTAGATTCACTTTTTTCAGCCAGGTATTCTTCAGGCCTTAAACGAAAAAGTTTTTGCTGATAACGCACATAATAATATTGATTCCAGTGCAATGCAGCTTGCGCATCGGATTTAGATTCAATCACTTCATGCAACAAGCGTTCCACCATCTCAAAACTCGGGCGATAGGTATCCTGCCCTTTCATCCAAGCAGATAACAGTTGTCTTTGACGCGCCTTTGATAATTGGGATAATTTTTTTAAATCAAGTTCTGTTGCCGATCCGCAAAGTGCCAAATCTTGTTGTAATACTTCTTGCAGAATTTCATCAGCATCTTGCATTAAATAGCTGGTGCGGCTGAGTGCCTGTTGCATTTTAGGATAGCGTTTTTGCAACACTGACCACAATTCATGACGGCACCAGGCGCGATCATAATGGGTGTCTAAATTGGTGGGATCTTCAATATTTTGCACATTGAGGTGGGTTGCCCATTGGCAAATCTGCTCACGCGAGATATCGAGCAGCGGTCGCCAGATGGTAAATTGCTCACGAACATCGACCTGTTTCATGGCAGCTAGACCATGCACTCCGGCACCGGAGAGCAAACGCAACATTAAAGTTTCCGCTTGATCTTGCTGATGATGCGCCAGAACTAAAATTTCATTGGGTTTTAAATGTTTTGAATAGGCTTGATAACGTGCCGTACGTGCCTGATGTTCCAAGTTGCCGGCTTGCACTTTGACCGCTTCAACAATACAAGGCACATTCAGCGCTGCACATTGATCAGATACAAACTGTGCCCAATCTGCACTATTTTTTTGCAATTGGTGATCAATATAGATGGCACGGATTTTTTCAGGATATAAATAAGACATTAAATGCAGCAGCAGCATGGAATCCATGCCGCCACTACATCCAATTAAAAAAGTGCTTTCAGGAGGAAAGCACTGGATTTGATTTAAGACGCCAGACCTAAATTGTCGCTGCCAAACTTCATTAAACGCTGGTAACGTGCTTCGCATCTCTCATTCGCATCCATCGATTGCAATTCTTCTAAAGCCTGTTGTAACACATCTTTAAGATCTTGCATCACTTGTTCAGGCTGCAAATGTGCACCTTCACCTTCGTCAACCACATATTCCACAATACCCATTTTTTTGAGTTTTTCAGCAGTCAATGCCAAAGCTTCACTGGCTTGTTCGGCTTTTTCAGCTGTTTTCCATAAAATGGATGCACAACCTTCAGGTGAAATCACTGAATAAATACTGTGAGACAGCATCACCACACGGTCTGCCACACCAATACCCAGTGCACCACCTGAACCGCCTTCACCCAATACTGTTGCAATCACAGGAACTTTCAAGCTTGAAAGCTGGGCAAGACTGGTGGCAATCGCTTCTGCCTGACCACGTTCTTCTGCACCCACACCTGGATATGCACCCATGGTATCGATAAAAGTAAATACCGGCAGGTTAAAACGTTCAGCCATATCCAGCAAACGCTGTGATTTACGGTAGCCTTCAGGATTACTCATCCCGAAGTTGTGTTGCAATTTTTCACGCGTGCTACGGCCACGGTGTTGTCCAACAATCATGACAGGCTGACCATTAAAACGTGCCAAGCCACCGATCATTGCACCATCATCACCAAACAACCGATCACCATGTAAAGCATCGAATTCAGTGAAGATTTCACCAACATAATCCAAAAATTGCGGACGTTCCGGATGACGTGCAATTTGAACCGTTGTCCATGCCTTAGATTGAGCAGCTTTATTTTTCATAGGTCGACCATTATCCCAAAACTAACAATAGCTTGTTAACCAATAACTTGTTAATAGATAAATTGTTCCGACTGAATATTCAATTCAATATCCCAATGCTTAAACTGCACTTGTTCATCGTGCAAGTCTGCTACAAGCAAAGGCCATTGTTTGGCATCGCCAGAAACGCTTAGTTGCCATTGTTGCTCATTGTCGACACTTAATTCAATGGCAGGAAGCATCTCATCGCTACGACTATGATTCAGCAAAACTGCAAGACGAAGCAATAGACTTAGGTAAACTAATTTGCTACCACCCACCTTCATTACATCCACCCGGCTGTCACTGCGTAACTTGCGACGATGATGTGCCACGAGGTGTGAAAGGTGGTTTTGGTCAATTTGTGAGAAGCCGGCAATATCTGAATGTTGTAATAAATACGCTCCGTGACGGTGATAACCCGCATGACTAATCGCCAAGCCAATTTCATGTAAATATGCAGCGCGACGCAATAAATCACTGTCTTCACTGTTTAAATTCAGTGTCTTAGCTACACCATCAAATAAATGCTGCGCAGTTTTCACCACCCGCTCAGCCTGTTTGGGATCTGCGTTATAGCGTCCCATTAAAGCTTGCACACTTCGGTCGCGAATATCTTCATGCTGGAAACGTCCCAGCAAGTCATACATCACCCCTTCGCGTAATGCACCATCGGAATACACCAGCTTATTCAACTCTAGTACATCGAACACAGCATATAAAATGGCAACCCCTGCTGGCAAAACTGCTCGACGGTCTTCTTTTAAACCATCAAAATCGACTTCAGAGATATGTTTAAATTTGAGTAATTTTTCTTTGAGTTTTTCTAGACCTTCGCGAGTCAAGTTCTCCTTCTCATCGCTCCAGCCCATATTGACGGTAATTTGACGACAGGCTTTAATGGTGCCGCTTGAACCGACAACCGTATCCCAACCCGCTGTTTTGTAAGTGTTAGCAATACCTGAAAGTTCTTTACGTGCAGCAACGACTGCTTTATCAAAACTTTTCTGATTAATTTCACCTTCACTAAAATAAGCTTTGGTAAATGCTACACAGCCCATTTGCAAAGATTCTGTATGAATTGGCTCGAATTCTTCACCAATAATCAGTTCTGTAGAGCCGCCACCAATATCAATTACCAGACGACGACCACTATTGGCCATGGTATGCGATACACCCAAATAAATCAGACGCGCTTCTTCACGACCGGCAATGATTTCAATCGGTTTGGGTAAAATTTCCGCAGCTTTTTGAATAAATTCATGACCATTCTTGGCTTGACGCAAAGCATTGGTCGCTACAATTCGCATCCGGTTCGCCTGTACTGAGCTTAAGCGTCCGACAAAGCGTGCCAAACAAGCCAAACCCCGTTGCTGTGCGGCTTCAGTCAGGTTTTTATTTTCATCCAGACCTGCAGCCAATTGTACTTTTTCTGACATTGAAGCAACTTTCTTCACTTCGCCATGATCTACACGTGCAATAGCAAGATGAAAACTGTTCGACCCCATATCGATGGCAGCAAGTAACTCTTCATCAATCAAAAAATCAGACATTATTCAACGAACCTATAAGAATTATGCTTAGAGTAATTCACATACAGGCAATTTAAAAGCCATTTATCAGCTCAAATGAATCAGTTTTTATGTTTTTATAATTGACAATTGCATGACACGATTATCAATATCGTGAGCATCAATTAGACAAACTCAATATAATGTTTGAAAATCTACAGATCCCACTACATAGTTAAACGAGGCTATGTAATACTTATAGATATAGAACTATCTTAAAATTTTATCTGGAGCATATCCATGTCTGGCAATATCGTAAACACAACTGATGCAAACTTCGAAGCTGACGTTTTACAATCTGACGTTCCTGTACTTGTAGATTTTTGGGCAGGTTGGTGTGCACCATGTAAAGCCATTGCACCTGTATTAGAAGTATTATCTGCAGAATTCGAAGGTAAAGTTAAAGTTGTTAAAGTTGACGTAACTGCTTGTGAAGCAACTGCCGTGAATTACAACATCCGTAACATTCCTGCATTATTAATGTTCAAAAATGGTGAAGTAGTCGCTCAACAAGTAGGCGCAGCACCAAAATCTAAATTGACTGCATTTATTGAAGAAAACATCTAATTCAAAAACAGTACAATTTAATCCAATACGCTATCTCCGGATAGCGTATTTTTTTCGTCTATAAATTGACAAAAGTTGTATTCTCTCTTATATTGCATGTTCAAGGAATAAAGGATTTTCAATCCGCAATTTTCTTACAAGACACAACACATAAGATCGCCGCTCGGCAACAGAAATTGTTTTTACACTTTTTTCTTCGAAACAATGAATCAGACCTCTGAATTGTTATTGTGCAAATACAATTACGTTACTTTTATTGCGTGCAAGCGGCTGAATGTTGCTCCCTTTCCTCATCTCTATTCCAGAATTTTGATTCTATCTGACCACCTATGAATTTAACTGAACTCAAGAAAAAACCGATTGGCGAACTCATCAAGATTGCCGAGTTTATGGGCCTAGAAGGAATGGCTCGTAACCGTAAGCAAGACATCATTTTTGCCATCTTAAAGCGCCATGCAATGAATGGCGAAGAGATTTTTGGTGATGGTGTTTTAGAAATTCTATCTGATGGTTTTGGCTTCCTCCGCTCTGCAGCAGGTTCATATCTTGCAGGTCCTGATGACATTTATGTCAGCCCATCTCAAATTCGTCGCTTTAACTTACGTACTGGCGATACGATTACAGGAACGATTCGCCCACCGAAAGAAGGCGAACGCTATTTTGCCTTATTAAAAGTTAATCAAATTAACTACGACACGCCTGAAAACTCTCGTAACAAAATCCTGTTCGAAAACTTAACTCCATTGTTCCCAACTGAACAATTAATTATGGAATTAGGCAACGGTACCACTGAAGATTTAACTTCACGTGTGGTTGACTTGGTTGCACCAATTGGTAAAGGTCAACGTTCAATTATTGTTGCACCGCCTAAAGCCGGTAAAACAATGTTATTGCAAACAATCGCGCAGTCGATTGTGCGTAACAACCCTGAATGTTTCCTCATTGTGCTTCTCATTGACGAACGTCCAGAAGAAGTTACCGAAATGGAACGTACGGTTCGTGGTGAAGTAGTTGCATCAACATTTGATGAAGCACCTGCTCGTCACGTACAAGTCGCTGAAATGGTCATCGAAAAAGCAAAACGTTTGGTAGAACACAAGAAAGATGTGGTGATTCTGCTTGACTCGATCACCCGTTTAGCACGTGCATATAACACTGTTATTCCTTCATCAGGCAAGGTACTTACTGGTGGTTTGGATGCACATGCACTTGAACGTCCAAAACGCTTCTTCGGTGCAGCACGTAATATTGAAGAAGGTGGTTCACTGACCATCATTTCTACTGCCTTAATTGAAACAGGCAGCAAGATGGATGACGTGATCTACGAAGAATTCAAAGGTACCGGTAACCAGGAAATTACCCTTGATCGCCGTATTTCTGAAAAACGCGTATTCCCTGCCATGAATATCAAGAAATCAGGCACACGTCGTGAAGAACGTCTCATGAGCGAAGATAACTTACGTAAAGTTTGGATTCTGCGTAAGCTGCTTCACCCTATGGATGAATTGGCAGCAATGGAATTCTTGCTTGACCGCATGAAAGAAACCAAAACCAATGATGATTTCTTCGATCAAATGAAACGTAAAGCAACCAGCTAATTCGATTCATTATTATTTTATGTATAAAAGGCTATCTATAACGATAGCCTTTTTATTTGGTTGACTTTACTTACATAAAGCTACAATTGACCTTTTTCTTTGTAAACTTTTATGCAAGTTTATGATTGTTAAAATATTCATTGAAAAAATACTATAGTTTTTAGCAAGTTATTTAGTACTTCTCCAATATAAACCCTCTACTTGATTGTTATTTTCTGTTAATAAATTGCTTATTTTTCATCATTTTTTGCATTTTTTGCCTGCGCCCTAGTAGTAATTAAAAATGCGCAGTGATAGCATATTTGCAGACCAGTTAGACTGCCTTTGCATTGTTACTGCCTAACAAATATTAGGAAGAATAAAAGCACTCAACAGGCTAACATAGGTTTTTTTTAATCTCATATTTTAGAGAGTGATGCCATGTTATTCAAAAAAATCGCTATTGCTGCTGCAGTTGCTACTACTTTAGCTTTCGTTGGTTGTGCTAAAAAAACTGAAGAAGCTCCTGCTGCTGACGCTGCTGCATCTGAAGCTGTAGCTGCTGCATCTGAAGCTGAAGCTGCTGCTTCTGCTGCTGCTGTTGAAGCTGCTCCTGCTGAAGCTGCTGCATCTGAAGCTGCTGATGCTGCTTCTGTAGCTGTTGATGCTGCTGCTGACGCTACTGCTGCTTCTGAAGCTGCTGCTCAATAATCTTTACGATTATTAAGTAAAAAAAGAGAGCCTTTGGCTCTCTTTTTTTATGTCTCAAATAAAGATCAATAAAATAAAAATTATCCAATCTTATGTTCAGCTACAATATTACTTCCGGTCACAGCCAACTTACTCCCCACTCATTCAAGTGATAGAGTTTCGCAAATTTTAAAATAAAAAAAAGCAGATCAATCGATCTGCTCATTTCCTACGCGCTGGCGGAATTTCTGCCCTGCACGGAATGTGACTACCCGGCGTGCAGAAATTGGAATTTCTTCACCCGTTTTCGGGTTTCGACCTGGACGTTGACGTTTATCACGCAACTCAAAGTTACCGAACCCCGAAAGTTTTACTTGTTCGCCTGAGATTAGCGCCTGGCTAATCTCATCGAAGAACAACTCGACCATTTGTTTTGCTTCACGACGGTTTAAACTCGTGAGCTCACTTAAATGATCAGCCATTTCTGCTTTTGTTAATGCTGTCATGAAGCCCTCAATGTCGCCTGATAAGTGTTTTGCAACACTTCGATTATTTGATCCATACCCGATTTAATTTCAGCGTCTTCAAGTGTACGTGATGGATGTTGCCATAACATTGCAAATGCTAATGAGCGTTTACCTTCTTCGACACCTTGTCCAGTGTACACATCGAACAACCAAGTCGAGCCTAATAACTCTCCACCCGTTTTTCCGATAAGTTGCTGAATTTCGCTAACATTAATCTTATCACTAATTAAAAGCGCAATATCACGTCTAACCGATGGAAAACGTGATAATTCTGTAAAATTAGATACATAAGTTTGCAAAACAGCCTGTTGATCGAGTTCTGCCACCCAAGTGATGCCCAAATCAAGCTCATCTTCTAAAGATGGGTGTAAACGACCGAGGTAACCGACAGACTTGCCATCTACTAAAATTTCAGCAGATTGACCAGGATGTAACCATGAACGTTCTGAACGAACATATTCAACTTTTACACGTCCAGCAGCTAAAATTTCTTCAACTTCACCTTTAAGATCAAAGAAATCCATCGGCTGTGCTTTACCATGCCAAGATTCAGCGGTTTTAGCACCCACAGCGATTAAAGCCAAAGTCGGGATTTGTTTCAGATCATGAATGCTTTTTGCATCTTGATAATCAAAACGTAAACCGAGTTCAAAGAAACGTACCCGGCTTTGTTGACGGTTAATATTATACTGCACGCATGGAATCAAGCTTGATAACAAAGTCGAACGCATCGCCGCCAATTCGCTTGAGATTGGATTCGCCAACATCAATGGATTAACATTTGGATTCAATTGTTTTTCAAGTTTGGCATCGGCAAAGCTAAAGCTGATCGCTTCTTGATAACCTAAAGTGACCAATGTTTGACGAAGTTGAGGCAATTCAAACTGATCTTGATGTTTTGCAAGCTTCACATCAATTACAGGCAGGCTAATTTGAATGTTGTCATAACCGTGAATACGGGCAACTTCTTCAATCAGGTCTTGATAAATGGTCATGTCATAACGGTGTGAAGGAGGAACAACGCTCCACTCGCCTTGTGCTTTTACCGTTACGATACAACCGAGACGTTGTAACGCATCAGTAATAAAGTCGCTTTCAACGCTATAACCCAACAATTGATCCACTTGAGCTTGATTCAATTCAATCGCATCACGGGTTGGTAAAAGTTCAACCTTTTCTGCAACAGTAATCGGACCGAATTCACCACCAGCAAGATCAGCAATCAATTGAGATGCTCGGTTCATTGCGATCAATGGCAATTCAAAGTCGACGCCACGTTCATAGCGTTGTGATGCATCGGTATGTAAACCATAACGACGTGCACGACCTGCGATGTGCAATGGTGCGAAGAAAGCAGATTCCAGGAAAATTTCAGTGGTAGCATCAGTCACTGATGAAGATAGACCGCCCATGATGCCGGCAATCGCCAAGGCTTTTGCATCATCTGCAATCACCATCACATCTTCAGTGAGTTCAACTTCTTGTTCATTTAACAGAACCAGTTTCTCTTGAGCAGTTGCCTGACGCACATGTATTGCACCTTGAACTTTACCGCCATCAAATGCGTGTAGCGGCTGACCAAGTTCAATTAAGACATAGTTGGTAATATCGACAAGGATACTGTGCTGACGGATACCAGAACGAGCAAGCGCACGCTCCATCCATACTGGTGTCGCAGCTTTGGTATTGACGTTTTTGATCACACGGCCTAAATAACGTGGGCAACCTTCAGTATCAACAACCACATTTTTAACATCTGGGATTGTTGCAGCCACTTCCTTGATTTCAGGTGCAGTTACTTGAAGTTGATTGATTACCCCAATTTCACGAGCAATACCACGGATACTGAAACAGTCACCACGGTTTGGCGTGATACTGATATCAATAACGTTGTCATCAAGGTTTAAGTATTCACGAATATTGATACCAACAGGTGCATCTGCAGGAAGCTCTAAAAGGCCATCAATTTTATCTTCAAGGTCAATTTCAGAAGCACCACAAAGCATGCCTTGGGATTCAATACCACGAAGTTTGCCTTTCTTGATTTTAAAATCACCCGGCAATACTGCACCAATGGTTGCTACAGGGGCTTTCATACCTGCACGTACATTTGGCGCGCCGCACACGATTTGTAAAGGCTCACCTGAACCAATGTTCACTGTGGTTACACGTAAACGATCTGCATCCGGATGTTGTTCTACAGTCAGAACTTCACCTACAACGACACCTGTAAATGGTTTAGCCGCTGGAGCCAACTCATCAACTTCCAGACCAAGCATAGTCAATTGATCAGATAGTTTTTCACTATCAATAGCTGGGTTGACCCAAGTGCGTAACCAATTTTCGCTAATTTTCATTTCTATAAAAACCTATAAATCTAATTTTTTGAATCCCTCTCTACCCCCCTTTGAAAAAGGGGGAGAACTCCAATCATTTCGCGGAGTCCTCTCCTTTTTTAAAGGAGATGAGAAGCACTGCTTCGCAAGAGAGGTTAATAAATTCGTTTAAGCAAATTGGCGTAAGAAACGCACATCATTCTGGTAGAACATACGCAAATCATTAATGCCATAACGCAACATGGCAAAACGTTCCACCCCTAAACCGAACGCAAAACCTTTATATTTTTCAGGATCGATCCCGGCTGCTTGAAGCACGTTCGGATGCACCATACCGCAACCTAAAACTTCTAACCAACGACCGCGTTCATCCATGATATCCACTTCCGCACTTGGCTCAGTGAATGGGAAGTAAGATGGACGGAAACGTACGGTTAAATCTTTTTCGAAGAATTCATTTAACAGGTTAATCAATAAACCTTTCAGTTCCGCAAAGCTGGTATTTTCCGCAATGTATAAGCCTTCAATTTGATGGAACATTGGCGAATGGGTTTGATCCGAATCACAGCGATAAACACGGCCCGGGCAGACAATGCGAATCGGCGGTTGTTGAGTTTCCATGGTACGGATCTGCACACCTGAAGTATGCGTACGCAATAAATGATTTACATCAAAATAGAACGTGTCATGCATGGCACGTGCCGGGTGATGACCCGGAATATTCAATGCTTCAAAGTTGTGATAATCATCTTCAACTTCAGGACCTGTCGCAACCGTAAAACCCGCTTTGGTAAAGAATTGGCAAATACGTTCTTGCACTTGAGTCACAGGGTGGATACTCCCCACGCTTTGACCACGACCTGGCAAGGTAATGTCGATCATTTCGCTAGCAAGTTTTTGTTCTAGTGCAGCTTTTTGTAATTCCGCCTGGCGTGTCGTTAATGCACCGGTAATGGCTTCACGTACAGCGTGAATTTTCGCCCCAAAAACTTTACGTTCTTTAGGGTCCATTTTACCGAGTGCCTTCGATTGTTCCGCGAGCTGGCTTTTCTTCCCTGTAAATTGCACTCGTACTTGATCGAGTGTAGCAAGGTCTTGAGCTGCTGCAATCGCAGCGAGCGCTTCAGTGGTCAGGGCTTCCAGTGACATAGTAACTCTCAAAGCAACAATTTAAAAATATAATAAAACCCCATATTCTAACAGTTTTTGAACGTATTGATGAAGTTCCCTGTAGAGGAAAATTAGATTGGCATCCAGATTTATAAAAAGTATAAGATAAAGCCATTATTCATGAGATCAATAACAATGGCACTCGATCCAATTTGGAAACAACAATTGACTTTGGTCACCTATGGTAATGAGTATCTCAGCCAGAATTTAAGCTTTAATCATTGGGTACAGCATTCCATTTTTAACCAGCATAACTTGCGTTTCCGTGATCTCATGTCACAACATTTACTGGCGCAACATTTTCAAATCTGGCTGGAAGGCCTGAAAAAACAAGGCAGTCACCGCATTAGCTTGCATAGTTCAAGTCTTTTAATTGACGAAAAAAATCCAAATGCCAATGTAGAGCTTCTCGCCATTCCACATTTTATTGTCAGCCATGAACATAACAAAAAAACCGCATGGATTTTTGGTAAAGAATTACCCGAATGGTATAGCGCTGACAATGACTATGAAGCGCCGAAACCGCAACAAGAACAATGCCGTCAGGAAACATTTTGGCGTTTTGAGTTAAATCCAAAGCTTGCAAAACGTGTAGATGCCGATTTACAACAGCCGAATTGGGATGATATTCAGACCTATACCGATAACGAATTATTTGATAGCAAATTTGCACAAGGCTTTAGCGAACCCGCAAACCGGGATTTTCCTTATTACGGCCTTACTCAAGCGGACACCGAAAATTCCGATGGCTCGCCCTTGCTCGAAAGTAAATATCTGCCTTTACTGCCAACCGAATATCAAGCAGATTATGCACATACCACGTTACATCGCTTAGAAGCATTATCGACTTATATTCAGCACAAACTGCAACATCCGTTTCATGCTGATGACACTGAACTTACAGCTGATGAACAACTGAATCTGCGTCACTTTTCGCAAAAACTGGATGATTTAAGAGCAAAATTTATTGTCAAGGTCGCCAATCATTATCAGTCTGCAAAACTGAGCAAAGTAGAAATTGCCAATCCTTTGGATGGAACACATACGATTCCCCCCGCATCACCCCATTTAAAAACCCATAAAGCACATGCCCCTCATAAAGTCGGTGCATCTGGGGTGATTAAACTGATTTTGCTGACCATTGTGATTTGTCTGTTGGCTTATTATTTTGGACTCTAATTTTGATAAAGATGCTAAAAAATTCAGCTCAATAGATATAAAAAGAAGAACAGGTATTTTTATCTATACGTGTTCTTCTTAATCTATTATTCTTCATCACCCTAAAAATAAAATGAATGAAAATTTATAATAAACCTAAATACTTAGCCTATCTTTTAAACAGCCTCCAATATGAGCGGATTATAGGTTGAGTTTTTTGTGATCCGCTTCGACTCCACCAGCATGGCCAGTAAGACTGCCTTTAAGTAGTTTAAATAGCTGAGTCACTTTATTGTCAGTCACGTTCCAATATTCTGCACTGACTGCTGCAGCCACCAAGATGCATACACTCGGATCTTCCTTTCCTTCAAACCAGTTTTCAGCCCACGGGTTCCAGAGTTGATCAATCAAGGTAGCATCTGTGCTGATATGGGCATGTGCACTAATCGAGACATAAATGCTGTCAGAGGGCTTGGCAAAAGATAATCCAATTTTATTACGACCGGAATTGACTGCATTCACCAGATCATTGCTATCACTCAAGATAAAATACAGATTGTGACTTTCACTCATCTGCTCAGTCTTCTCGGAATTCAGCATAGTCATCGGTTGTGAATGTAATTCCTGCGTTTCAGTCGTATGACTGATCATGGCATATCGTACTTCCTTGATCAGTTGCCATAATTTTTCGCGATTATGATTATCCGTCATTGCTCTTCTCCTGAAGCTAAACTTTAGAAATAAGAAATTATTTAATTTTGTGCATTCACTTCTTTTCTAGAGTAGTGATATTTTTCGCTTTAGATATCTCATCTTACTCAACTTATACATTTGAATAATAAAAGATTGGCTTAAAGATCATAAGAAACAACGAAAAAGAATTTGCTTATAAAGAGAGTTAGGAAGTCGAATTTATCTTTAGATTTATTAAAGGCTCATTAACGATAAATTTTACAGTTGCTCAAATACCTGAACTATTTTTAACTTGGTTAAATGTCTCTGCTTCAATTGTTTTAATTTTTATGAATAGCAGTAATAGTCTGCTGAAATTTAACAGGAGCATCCAAATGTATTGAATGCTCAGCTTAAAGATCAACAGACTCGGGTTTACATCATGATTTTGATGCTTCCGTTTTTGCTTTTTTAACCGTCAGCTTTTTCAATACCTCTGACACAGCCACCATGGCAAAACTTGAAGTGACCACAACAGCTGAACCATAACCACCGCAACGTAAGCCGGCACTTGGGCATACATCTGCACTTGAGAATGGATTATCAATCGAATACACACAGGTAATGCCAAATTTCTCTTTGGGCTTTTTGCAAATCCCTTTGGCACGTAACTGACTACGCAATTTTGCCAACATCGGGTCCTGTTCGGTTTTAGACAAATCTGCAACACGAATTTTTAATGGATCAAGCTTGCCACCTGCCCCACCCGAGACAATCAATGGAATTTTATTAAATCGGCAATGCAGCATTAATGCCAGTTTGGCTTTGACATCATCAATACAGTCTAAAACCACATCAGGTTTATTTTCTAAAAGTTCTTTGACATTGTCAGGCGTTAAATAGTCATCCACCAGATTGATCTTGATCCGTGGATTAATCGAATGACAACGCTCTGCCATCACCTCAATTTTTTCACGTCCCAAGGTCGAACTCATGGCAGGCAACTGACGATTAATATTGGATGCAGCAACTACATCCATATCAATGATCGTCAGCTCACCAATGCCGGTACGTGCTAAAGCTTCAACTGCCCAAGAACCGACACCGCCAATTCCAATCACCATCACATGGCTGTGTTCATACTGACGAAAAGCTTCATCTCCATAAATTTTTTCCACACCTGCAAAGCGGCGCTCATATTCATCATCTTCAGGAAGATCAGTCATTCGTCATCTGGTATCTAAAAAACACCGGCGCATTTTATCAAATTCCGCCCCAATTCGATAATCTATATCTTCAGCATTATTAAGCCGATGAAATAAACATAAAAAATTGCTCATAAAATATAGAGATAGACTTTTTACGACATAAAAAAAGAGGCTTTCGCCCCTTTTTCTCAATCTTTATAAATAAGTCATTCTTTACTTATTGGTAATAAAGAAATACTCACGATAATATTTTAATTCCACGATCGAATCACGAATATCATCCATCGCCAAATGTGAGGCATTCTTTTTCAAGCCACTCATTATTTCTGGACGCCAGCGTTTCGCCAACTCTTTCACTGAAGATACATCAAGATTACGGTAATGGAAGAACTGTTCCATTTCTGGCATTAAACGGTGCAAGAAACGACGGTCTTGGCAAATGGAATTACCACACATTGGTGATGATTTTGGGGTCACCCATTTTTTCAGGAATTCTAAGGTTTGTTGTTCGGCATCTTGCGCAGTGAGTTTACTACGGCGTACGCGTTCAATCAGACCTGATTGTCCATGTTGACGGGTATTCCATTCATCCATCGCATTTAACACACGATCTGACTGATGCACAGCAAGCACAGGGCCTTCCGCCAAAATATTGAGGTTATCATCCGTCACAATTGTTGCAACTTCAATAATTTGGTCGTTATCTGTATCTAGACCTGTCATTTCAAGGTCAATCCAAATGAGGCGAGTATCAGGAGTGCTGCTCATAAATGTGCAATCTTATTAGGCTTAAAAACGGCTATAGTAGCAAATTTATTGCATCTTGGCTGTAACTCGTACCCCGCTTCATGCTATTTTTGACATCCTTAGTTCATGGTTTTTTTAGGATATGAATGGCTTTAATTCGTAAACGTCGTTTAACTGAACAGCAGCAACGTCGCATTCAGAAACAACATCAAACACGTCAAGAAGAACTCGACACTTCAAGTGATTTAGAAGGCTTGGTGGTACAGCACTATGGTCGTCAACTTGAGGTTCAAGCCCTATCAACGCCTGATGAGCATCCGATCAAACCTGAAGTACCCGCAGGTGAACCAGAACCTTTCTGGAAGCCGATTGAACTCGGCAGTGTCTGGCGCTGTCATACACGTACCAATTTAGAAGCACTGGTCACCGGTGACCGGGTGAAATGGCAGGCTGATCCAAATACCGGACTCGGCATTATTACTGCGATTCATCCTCGTCAATCACTGCTAACACGTCCTGACCGCTACCATAAAGTTAAACCGGTAGCAGCCAATGTCAGTTTAATTGTGATTGTGTTTGCATCCTTCCCCGAAGTCGCGCCAAGCTTAATCGACCGTTATATCGTAGCTTGTGCCGATGCAGAAATTCCCGCGCTACTGGTACTGAATAAAGCCGATTTAATCAAAGAAAATGATCCGATTTTGAGCCTAATGAAAGAGTATCAAGCCTTAGGTTATGAAATCATTCAAACTCAATCTGATGGTGATTTAACTGAACTCGCAAATCGTTTGGCTGGTGAAACCGTCGCTTTTGTGGGACAGTCGGGTGTCGGGAAAAGCTCGCTGATTAATGCCATGGTTCCGGATGCAGCGCAAAAGACCAATATCATTTCGGAAAACTCTGCGCTGGGTCAGCACACCACCACTTCTACGCGTTTAATTGCGTTTGGTGAAGGTGCGGCACTGATTGACTCGCCCGGAATTCGCGAATTTGGTTTATGGCATTTAAACCCCGACAAAGTTCAGCAAGGTTTTCCTGAAATTGAAAATCTGCTTGGACATTGCCAGTTCCGTAACTGTACCCATAAGCACGAAAAACAATGTGCTTTGCGTCAGGCAGCGCAAGCGGGTGAAATTTTGCAACGTCGTTTAGACAGTTATTTACGTTTAACCGATGAAATTGCTGAAGCACAGCAAAAAAATTAGTTTTTCTTAACCCTTAGCCCTTGAAGCGGTGATTTTGATCGCCATATTTATGAGCTATACTCTACGCAATTTAAAATTGTACTTAGGTGACTTGTGGAACGTTGGTTGGAATTTATGGGGAATCACCCCTTCTTGTTTGGAACACTTGGGGTTCTCATCGTTTTGTTCTTCGTTTTAGAAGGACAACGCAATGGTCGTAAGATTTCACCACAATCTTTGGGTATTTTAGTGAAAGCTAAAAATGCCATGCTGATTGATTTACGTGATGCCAAAGACTTCCGTGAAGGTCATATCAGCGGTAGCCGCAACATTCCGTATAGCCAAATTACAAGCCATCTTGAAGAGCTAAAATCTTCGGATCGTCCACTGGTGTTCATTTGTAACCTCGGTCAAATCGCAGGTACAGCTTTGCAACAAGTGGGTCATGCTGATAGCTACCGTTTAGACGGCGGTATCAACAACTGGAAAGTCCAAGGCTTACCACTGATTAAAAGCAAGTAATTCGCTTAAGGAGATATATTAATGGCTGAAGTAATAATTTATTCAACGACTGTATGCCCTTACTGCGTTCGCGCAAAACAACTTCTTGAGCGTAAAGGCGTTGCATATAAAGAAATTAATTTATCTAAAGAAGCGCCTGAAGTACGTGTTGAACTGATGCAACGCACCAATCACCGTACTGTTCCACAAATTTTTATTAACGACCAGTTTATCGGTGGTTTTGATCAACTTTATGCTTTAGAGCGTGAAGGAAAACTCAACGAATTATTGGCTTAACACTTTTATTAAGTCACCCTCATATTAAGGATTAAAAAATGAGTGAACAACAAGCTCAACCGCAATTAGCACTTGAACGTATTTATACTAAAGATATTTCTTTTGAAGTACCTGGGGCTCAAGTATTTACCAAAGAATGGCAGCCTGAATTAAATATCAATCTGTCTTCTGCTGCAGAAAAAATTGATGCAACACACTATGAAGTTTCATTACAAGTGGTTGTTCAAGCGAATAACGCAGGTGAAACAGCATTTATCGTTGATGTAACACAATCAGGGATCTTCTTGGTTGATAGCGTTGAAGAAGAACGTCTTCCTTATATTCTGGGTGCATACTGCCCAAATATCTTGTTCCCATTCTTACGCGAAGCTGTAAATGACATGGTGACTAAAGGAAGCTTCCCGCAATTGCTTCTTACCCCAATTAACTTCGATGCTGAATTCGAAGCGAATATGCAACGTGCTCAAGTTGCCGCTGCTGAAGGTCAAGCTTAATCGTTTAAGCTAACCTCATATAAAAAAGACCGCTTTTGCGGTCTTTTTTATTGGCTTTTACTCCTCCCTTTATCAAAGGGAGGTTGGGAGGGATTAAAAAATCTGGATTATAATTTCCATAACTTTAATCCTCCCCAACCCTCCTTTTTCAAAGGAGGGAGTTTTTATTCAGAATCTGCCATCAAATCTGCACTCATACCAACGGTATTAAAGCCAGCATCTACATACATAATTTCGCCAGTAATACCATTTGCCCAAGGTGAGCATAGGAATAATGCCGCATTACCCACATCTTCAATCGTCACATTACGTTTAAGTGGCGCAACTTTTTCATTTAAATCTAACATTTTACGGAAAGATTTAATGCCTGATGCTGCCAGTGTACGAATTGGACCCGCTGAAATAGCATTGACGCGAATACCATCGCTACCCAAGCTTGACGCTAAATAACGTACACCTGCTTCCAATGATGCTTTAGCCATACCCATCACGTTGTAGTTTGGCATCACACGTTCAGAACCTTGGTAAGTCAACGTCAGCAAGCAACCTTGGCGAACTTTGAGTAAAGGTTTCGCAGCACGTGCCATTGCAACAAAACTGTATGCACTAATGTCATGGGCAATGTTAAAACCTTCACGGTCGGTAACATCGGTAAAGTCACCATCCAAAGTATGCGCTGGTGCGAAACCGATTGAATGAACCACACCATCCAAACCATCCCAATGTTTTGCCAAATCTGCAAAAGCTTGGTCAATTTCAGCATCAACTGCCACATCACAAGGGAAAACCAGCGTTGAACCAAATTGTTCAGCAAAATCATCAACACGTTTTTTTAATTTTTCATTTGGATAAGTAAATGCGAGTTCCGCACCTTCACGGTGTAAGGCTTGAGCAATACCAAATGCAATGGATAACTTACTTGCAACACCTGCGATTAAAAAGCGCTTACCCGCCAATAGTCCTTGTGCCATGTGAATCTCACTCAAAATAATTTACAAGCATAATGCCAAGTCTGGAGCATTTGCGAAATTGCATAATGCGCCTTTTTTAACATGTTCTGTAAAAATCATAAAAAAATGCCCCCAGGATCTGGGAGCATTTTTATTTAGATGCATTTTACTTTTAAGATGATTAATCATCGCCTTGTAATAAACTGAGCAAACGCAAGAATGAATAATACATCCAGACCAAAGTCGCTAATAAGGCAATACCACACAACCATTCCATCGCTTTTGGGGCGTATTGTGCAGCTGATGATTCAATCAGGTCAAAGTCGAGTATGAGGTTTAAAGAGGCAATCACAGCAACAAATGCAGCAAAGCCAATCCCGAGCCAATTGCTTTCAAAAATGTAAGGAATGCTTGAGCCAAAAGCCAAACGCATGACAATTTGCACCACAAAGACAATTGCGATCGCAATGGAGGCTGACAAAACCACGGCTTTAAATTTTTCTGTGGCACGAATAATTTGAAAGCGATACAAGGCAAACATCACCAAGGTGGTGATAAAGGTCGCCAGTAACGCCTGTAAAGGTACGCCCGGAAATTTCACCTGGAAGATCACCGAAATTCCGCCTAAAAAGGCACCTTCAAATAAGGCATAAGGAATCGCCAATACCGGTGCTGTCTTCGGCTTAAATGTCGCAATGAGTGCCAAGATCAATCCACCGACCGCACCGACCATTGCACCAGCATAGGCCAGTGATAAATTTAAGGTGATGAAGCTATAAAAAAATAGGGACAAACCTACTGCAGCAGCAATTACTGTCAATAACACAGATTTTTGAATTGCGCCTTGTACAGTCATGGTCTGGTTATAATCACTGTGGGTTTCCACCCGGGTTAAAATGGGGTTATTACTTTGCATAATTCACTCATTATTTTTCATTTAGATTTTTAAAATAGTATAGACAGGTTTTAAGTATAGAAAATGGATCTTTTCAACATTCCATAAAAACAGGATGACTCAACAAAATATATTCATAGCAAACGATGAAATTAAATACCAATATTTATGGATAAAAGGTTATTTCATAACATTTTTTAAGCATCAAGCTGTAAAGCATGTAGTGAATTTTGCCAGAGTTGTAGGGCAAGAATATCTGGTGCAAGATGAAGAGATTGTGCCAAGCCAGTTAAAACATAAGGCAAATTGACCGGGGTATTGCGGGTTCGCTGCTCCGTTGAGCTTTGACAACATAAAGGTGTCATGTCGGGACAATCGGTTTCCAACACCAAATGTTCAGCACCAATCGCCTGAACCACGGCATGTAATTTTTTTGCATTGGGATTGGTAATCTGCCCGGTGACACCAATTTTAAAACCCAGTTTAATAAAAGCCTTGGCTTCTTCTATGCCGCCACTAAACGCATGGGCAATACCGCCCAATTTAAACTGATGCTGCTTCAAAATTGCCAATGTTTCAGCATGTGATTTACGAATATGTAATAACACAGGCTTATCAAATTGTTGTGCCAATTCAAGTTGTGCCGAGAAAAAATCTTGTTGCTTTTGAAAAATGTCTGCTTGCTTGTGCTGTTTTAAAAATGTATCCAGACCAATTTCACCAATGGCCACGCATGCTTCAGTTGTTAAAAGTCGCTCTAAATCTGCAAGGTGAGATGCTTGATGCTGTTCAATATAAACAGGATGCAAACCCGGCGCTAAATAACTTTGCGGGGCATCCGGCAATTGATTTAAAAAGTGCTGAGTCTGAACTAAATCTTTAAAGCGAGATTGCACAAAAGCAATCAAAATCAACCGTTCCACCCCCACTGCTTTTGCAGCATGCGCCAGTTGCTCCCGATCCTGATCAAAATCGGGAACATCAAAATGGGTATGGGTATCAAACAGCGGATAAGACATTAAGGTTTAGCTTTATTTGCCGCAGGCGTACTTGCAGGCGCTTCAACCTGAGGTAAATACTGTTTCTTCAGCACAGTTTGCAATTGATCATAAGGAATGGTCAAACGTGGCAATCCCACCACATAAGGACCAATTTCATATTCGCCATATTGCAAAATTAAGCCTTGGCTGGATAAATAAAAATTATCTGATAAGGTGAATTTCCATGCCTGTTCATATTCTTCAACGCTATTTGCCAACTTGGATTCAATCACCCAGGTTTTAAATACTTCATGCGCTTTCTTTTCCAAAGCCGCTTTTTGATTTGGCACTAAAATATCATTCAGTTCAACCTGTTTTTTCTTTTCCAAGTCAAAGTTATAGTAGCGCTGTGATGATGAACCATGTGCCCCACCCAAATAACTACTCGAATTCAAAACAACCGTCGCCAAAGGCACGTCTGCATTTAAAATTTTCGGCTTGATCATCAAGCTGATTTGATGATTGGCGCTTAAAGCCTTCAATTCCTTATCCAATGACAAGAAATTCACTAAATAAGGTGCAACTTGTTGTTCCAGTTTTTGCTTTGGCGTTTCAATAGCTACTGATGCAGCTTGTTCAGCAGCTTGATCCTGAGCTTTTGAAGCTTTCGGATTTTCTGCTGTTGTTGCCTGTTGATTTTCTTTTGCCAACTTTGGAGAAATATCTAAAATATGATCCAATTGTTTTAAAATTTGCTGGTCAATAAATTCATCAATAAAAGCCTGATTACTGGAAAGACGTTCTATCGAAATTTCAGGACAACTATTGCCATCACACTCAGGCAAATCTAAAGTTAACTTTTCAGAATCCCCTGCCAATTTTAATACTTCAGCTTGAACCGCTTCAGATGCTGCCGTTTGATCCTGTTTAGGTTCGGTCTGTTTAGGCTGGCATGCACTCAATGCAATCGCTGACGCAAGAATACTGATGGTAAATATTGTTGTATTTTTTAACATGAGGCTGACCTATAACTTTAATCGGGTAACGTGACTTCTGTTAGATGGCTGTATTTAGAATGGATAACTAGAACATATGCTGATAAACATCAACTTTCAATAACTGTTGCGTTTGTTCTTTGGTTAAATAAATATCCAGTTGTGCTCCATCTGCAACAATTTCATGGGTACGATAATGTAAACCAATCCCTTCCTGATCAAAGAACCAGTCGGCTTGTCCCCAATACAGTTTTTTAGGCGCCTTCTGCTTCACTTCAGCCGTTTGTTCTTTTAACCATTTTTGATAAGCCTCTTGCACAATGCTATTCATACTGTTTTGCTGTTTCGGTTCGACAACATCCAATAAAGTGACCGCTTGCTGTTTTTTACGATCGGCTACAAAGAAGTAATAACGTTCCTTAACCTTAATGCCTTCTTGATTGCTATCCACACCCAATTGCATCAATACATATTGATTACGCTGATAGGCAATTCGGGTATACATCGAGAGCTCATAAGCTTTATTTTTGGAAAATTCTGCCTGCCATGCATCCGACTTTTTCACGTACGCATTGATGGCTTGTTGCAGGCTCATATCTTGCTTCATGCCGATTTGATCTTGAATCACTAGCGCCTGACTTTTCGCAATCCAGTCATTTAACCAGGCATCTTCGGTATGTACGGTTTGAATACTCAGATCGATACAATTTTTGGTTTCACAAAAGGGC
Source organism: Acinetobacter terrae (assembly GCF_013004375.1). Lineage (GTDB taxonomy): Bacteria > Pseudomonadota > Gammaproteobacteria > Pseudomonadales > Moraxellaceae > Acinetobacter > Acinetobacter terrae. The sequence continues at coordinate 37,008 of NZ_JABERI010000001.1, forward strand.
AAAGCAATTTTTGCATCTTGTTCTTGAATATTTAAATACGGCAACACTTCTGCTTGCTCAGTTTTTAATACTGAAATTTCAGACTTTTCATGTGATGGGTCTGGTTGTTCTTTTTTTGAAGCATCGCAAGCACTGAGTATCAGACCAATGGCGATCACTGATGCACCCACTATTTTCCCGTTCATGCTCACAACTCTTTTTTTAAAGTAATTCATCTATATCAATGATTCTACATAATAAAACAGCCTCATAAAGAAGCTGTTTTATTTTTCGTTATGTTTAGTGTTCGCGTGTAGCACGGAATTGAATATCCGGATAACGCTCTTGCATGAGTTGCAAGTTGACACGACTTGGCGCCAGGTAAGTCAAATGACCACCGCCATCAATGGAGAGTTGGTCATGCGCCTTTTTCTTAAATTCGTTGAATTTCTTTTCATCATCACATGAAACCCAACGTACAGTATTGATGTTTACAGGCTCGTATACACAGTCAACTTTGTATTCTTCTTTCAATCGGTACGCCACCACTTCAAACTGAAGCACACCAACCGCCCCTACAATCAAGTCATTACTGATTTGCGGCATAAATACCTGAGTCGCACCCTCTTCAGAAAGCTCTTTCAAACCTTTTTGCAGCTGCTTGGATTTTAGCGGATCTCTTAAACGTACACGACGGAACATTTCTGGTGCAAAGTGTGGAATACCGGTGAAATGAACATTTTCACCCGATGAAAAAGCATCACCGATTTGAATGGTACCGTGGTTGTGTAAACCAATGATGTCACCTGGCCACGCTTCTTCGAGCTGTTCACGTTCACCCGCCAAAAAAGTTAGTGCATCACTAATCCGTACATCTTTACCCAGACGGACATGATTCATTTTTAAACCTTTCTCATACTTACCGGAACAGATTCGCATGAATGCAATACGGTCACGATGTTTCGGATCCATATTGGCCTGAATTTTAAATACAAAGCCGGTGAAACCTTCTTCAGTTGCTTCTACAGTACGTTCTTTGGTTGGATGCGCCTTAGGTTCAGGTGCCCACTTGATGAAAGCATCCAGAACATGATCCACCGCAAAGTTACCTAAAGCGGTACCAAACAAGACTGGGGTTTGCTTACCTTGCAAAAATAGCTCACGATCAATTGGATCATTGGCCATTTGCACCAGTTCCAAAGATTCTTCAAAGGCAGCAAAAGCAAGATCGCCGACTTTTTCACGCAAGTCTGGATAATCATAACCGTCACGAATTTCAATGTCGGTAATCGTTGAACCAAAACCGGCTTTGTAGACGTAAAATTTTTCTTCTAAAAGATTATAAACACCGGCGAAATCACGTCCTGTACCCATAGGCCAAGTCAGTGGCACACAACGGATTTTCAATACGTTTTCAATTTCGTCAAGCAATTCTAATGGCTCGCGGATTTCACGGTCCATTTTGTTGACGAAAGAAATGATTGGCGTGTCGCGCATACGACACACTTCCATCAATTTAATGGTACGTTCTTCGACCCCTTTAGCACCGTCAATGACCATGAGTGCAGAGTCAACCGCAGTTAAAGTACGGTAAGTATCTTCCGAGAAGTCTTCATGTCCCGGGGTGTCGAGCAAGTTAATGACATGATTTTTATAAGGAAACTGCATAACCGAGGTGGTGATGGAAATACCACGTTCTTTTTCCATTTCCATCCAGTCAGAAGTTGCAGCACGGTCTGACTTACGGCTTTTGACCATCCCGGCAACCTGAATCGCTTTACCCCATAACAACAGTTTTTCTGTCATGGTGGTTTTACCAGCATCGGGGTGGGAAATAATCGCGAATGTCCGTCGCTTCGCGACCTGTGCCGCTAATTCGTCTTTAAAACTCATGAAAGATACCTACTGCAGAATGGCAGTGTAAAAGATCAGAACTGATCAATATAAAAATTTGGCGATATTGTAGCAGATCATCAAACTTTTGAAATGAACTAAACTTGTTCAAAGCTCAGCAATCTTAAACAGGCAGCGCGTATTTGCTTTCTTCCAATCGATCAACATTCACCGGCATGCCTAGCAAATATCCTTGCAATTGCTGGCAACCTAAACGGGTCAGGATGTCTGCCTGCAATGGCGTTTCCACCCCTTCCGCGGTAACCACCAAACCCAATTTAATGGCTAATTTGATAATACTTTCTAAAATAATTTCATCTTTTGAACCAACGGACAGATCACGAATAAACTCTCGATCTATTTTCAATTCATCCACAGGCAAGTTCTTTAAATACAAGAAACTGGAATGCCCAGTCCCGAAGTCATCAATGGCCAGCTTGATGCCCATCTGACGCAGGCGCTCAAAACTCCGAATGCTGGCATCAATATGATGCATCGCGGTAGATTCAGTAATTTCAATGGCTAAATGATTGGGATTAATTTGATATTTACCAAATAAGCGCTCAAGGGTTGAAAATAAATGCTTATGTTCAAACTGTACCGCCGATAAATTCACCGCTAGCGGGAAATAATTTGAATCATTCTGTTCCCAAATTTGAATCTGCTTGCACGCTTGCTCGAGTGCCCAATAGCCCATTTGAATAATGAGTCCGGTTTTTTCAGCACCATCGATAAACATATTGGGGGTCAACAGTCCCAAGCTGGGATGGTTCCAGCGAATCAGTGCTTCCACACCACAAATTTCATGGCTTTTGGTGGTAAATTTGGGTTGATAAAACAGAATAAACTGTTGTTCTTCAACCGCTTTGTACAAATCATTGATCAACTTGGTCTGGCTTTTGGTTTCTTGTTGATCAACACTGTAATTAAACACCGAATAGGTATTTCTGCCCTGATATTTAGACATCAACATTGCAGCATCGGCATTGATCAGCAAATCTTGTAAATTATTGCCATGATCTGGATACATCGCTATGCCGATACTACTGGAAATATTAATCTCTTTGCCAGCAATCAAGAAACTGTCTTGGATCAGCCTTAATACTTTTTCTGACTTTTCGATCGCCTGTTCAATGCTTGCTCTTTCGAGTACCATCAAAAATTCATCGCTGCCGATACGAAGCAGTTTTTCCTTTTCTGCGAGTATGCGCTGAATGCGTGTAGCGAGTTGCACCAGCAATTGATCACCAACATGATGACCAAATACATCATTTACTGCCTTAAAGCGATCTAAATCAATATAAAGAAATGCAATTTTGTCATCTCGATAACGATGCTCAGTAAATAGCAAATGTGAATATTCAGCCAGGAATAAACGATTCGGTAACTTGGTTAAATTATCTTGGACTGCTTGATTGGCAAGCTCACGATTGGCTTTAGAAAGCTGTTTATTGCGCGCTTCCAAGCGTAGTTCTAATACAGCTACTGTAAATGCAGCAACCAGGATTAAACTGCTTACAAAGATTACGCTAAATAAAATTAACCCTTCTCCAGTTTTATAATTCGAAACCAGTTGATTCGCATCAATAGCATAAAAAGCGGCAGAGGCCATACCAGTATAGTGCATACCCACAATGGTAAGTGCCATCATGAAAACAATAGAGGTTTTAATATGCAGCAATTTATGTACTGCCTTTTTATATTTAAAGGTCAGCCAAAACGTTAAACCAGAACCAATAATGGCGATCAAGACTGAAAAAATGGTTAAGCGCGGATCATAATAAATTTGATGTTGATCAACGACCAAACCCAGCATCCCGGTATAGTGCATCCCAGCGATGCCTAAGCCCATCAGTACCGCGCCTAAGACAAGACGTAAAAATGGTAAGGTTGCACGGGTCGTTAGCCAAACAGCAAAGGTAGCAGCAATAAACGCGATCACATAAGAAAGGAAAGTAAGTCCATAGTCAAAAGAGTAGCTAGCAGGTAAATGGCAGGCGAGCATGCCCATAAAGTGCATACACCAAATTGCAGCACCCAACATGCAACCACTTATAACAAGAAGAATTTTTTCATATTTCTGACGTAAGCCACGGAATAATGATTGTTCAATCGACACTGCAAAATAACAGGCCAAAACAGCAACAATAACTGAACCTACCACGAGGCTAAAATCATAATGTATATGAGCCATATTAAGCTTCCGTATAGGTTATCTTTCTTGTTTTAATCCACGTTATTAATACCATTTATCCTTTCACAAAAGCTTTTCGTTCATTAAAGAGTACTTATAAAAACAATCAATTAAAACAAGCATCTAATACTATTCTATTTTGGTCAAGTGATTATTACTCTATTCATTTTTATTACTAATTTATTTATTTAATTAATCAAAGATAGATCAAACTTTTGATCATTATCCCTACACCAGTCATATTTCCAGCTGTTCAAGGCATTCAATATGTTTCTCCATAAAATTCAGCGCTAATAAAAAATCTGGTTGCCAATGACAAGCAAAAGTCCAATCGGATGCATTACATTTTGTTGTATAGCCCGTTATTTGAAAGGAGACTATTTCAAATTCAAAACCACCAATACACAGACAAATAAAAAACCAGTCAGCTGACCTGACTGGTTTTTTGGATATTTAAAGGAGTAACGTGTAATGAGTAAGCTTAGTTTGCAGTCGCTTTACCAGACTGTAATTTCGCGTAATCCAATAAAATATTGGCAGATTCTGTGACAAACGCTTCTTCTTCAGGTAAATAAGGTCGTTGAGTTGCCTTCATTTTTGCACGTGACTCAATCAATGCATCCATAGAAGCCTGGTAGCTTTCCCAATTGGCATAAGGCTTTTGACCTGTCACCGCACGACGCTGATTTTCTGCCTCTAAAGTTTTCTGTTCCAGTGCATTTAACTCCGCTTTACGCTGATCAATATCAAGAACCACACGTTTTTGCTCTTCGGTTTTTTTAGCAATCGCTTTGCGTTGTTCTAAATATTTAAATTGCGGATCAGCCACTACGCGTTGTTGCGACATTTGTGCCAGGTTTTGCACATACGGTTGTACAGAACCTTCACGCTTAAATGGTGCAGTTGGAATAGTATCCCATTTCAAGGCATTCTTGGCTTTACGCTCACCAAACTCTTCGTTGTAGATATCGACCAGTTTGATGTCAGGCACTACGCCTTTATTTTGGGTACTACCACCCGTGACACGATAGAACTTTCGTTGCGTTAAGGTGGCTTGACCATGCGCCAGAGTATCCAGTTGAACTTGGGCTGTACCTTTACCTGTAGTGGTACTACCAATCACGATACCGCGTTCATAATCCTGAATAGCCGCAGAATAAATTTCACTAGCAGATGCTGATGCCAAGTTCACCATGACTGCAAGTGGACCTGCATAAGTTTGTGCCCCGCCATCATCATCTTCAAACACGCTGACATTGCCATTACCATCACGAATTTGCACCACTGGACCTGACTTGATCACCTGACCCAGCATGCGCGCCACTTCTTCAAGTGAACCGCCCGGGTTATTACGTAAATCAATAATAATCCCGGTCACATTTTTCGCAGCCAAAGCTTTTAAAGCGTTGTTGGTGTCTTCAGAAACCGAGCGATAATCCGTACCTGCACGGCGCGCACGATAGTTCAGATAGAACGATGGGATTTCAATCACACCGAAAGTATAGTTTTTACCATCACGCTTAATATCAACCGTACGTGAACGTACACCGGCATCTTCTTCCTGAATTACATCACGAACCAAGCTCACAGTCCGCGCCTGACTCATGGATGCACCGGCACCCAGTAAACGTAGGCTGACTTTGGTTCCGCGCTTACCACGGATTAAACCCACTACTTCGTTACTTGCCCAGCCGATGACATCGACCATTTTTTCGCCGTCTTGTGCAACACCGATAATGCGATCGCCTGATTTAATCTGACCTGATTTACTGGCTGGACCACCTTCGACAATGGTTTCAATCTTGGTGTAATCTTCATTACCGCGTTCTGGACGAATCGAAACCCCAATCCCCTCTAATTGCAAGGTGGTTTGACGATTCAACTCCATTGCATCTACAGGCGGGAAATAGTTACTGTGCGGATCATAGGTCAACATCATCGCATTTAAAGTTTTGTCCAAGACATCGTCACTTTTAACGCGGGTAATTCGTTCAAGTTGACGGGTATAACGCTTGGTCAAGGTTTGAACAGGCGTTAAATCTTCGGGACTGGCTAAATCCTGACCATTGGCTAAAGCTGGATCAGCTTTTAATGCTTTCTGCTTCGCAGACTCTTCTTCTTTACTAATGTTTAAGTTGATGAGTTGCGACACCAGCATTTTTTGCCAATGTGCGCGTTGCTCTGCTGCAGATTTGAAATAAGGTGCTTTTTCGCGATCGGTATCAATATAGACATTAGTTTGTTTCAAGTTTTGCGGCTTTTTCAACTCAGCCAACATGAACTCATAAAACTGTTTTAAACGTTCACGATATTGGGCATGAATCAAATATGGACCGGATAAATCCCCGGCTTTTAGCGCAGCACCAAAATTGGCACCATAATTTTTCTTATATTGTTCAACTTCAGGTGCTAAAAATAATGAATGATCTGCATCTAGGCTATCTAGATAAAAATCAAGAATTCGATTAGAGGTCGCGGCATCTAAACGTTGATTTAGGTAATGCTGACGGTCAACCAACGTCGCCAATTGGCGCGATACAAGCGCTTGTTCTTGCGTTGGCTGTATAGATTGAGAAACTGCAACAGTCGTATTTGCAGCAATTGCCTCGTTTACTACATGAGTAAAGAAAAACCCTCCAGTCGCAATTGCAACTGCACAAGCTAATGTCTGAAGTTTCATAAATAATTCGTAATTCCTTGGTCTTTGACCAATATTCCAGCGTCATTTTTCAACATGAATGCAGTATATTCAAAATCTTAAACAACTTAATATGTGTATGTCGTGTAGTTTTATCATATTCTGTACTGTCAAAATGTAGCAAATCATTGCAAAATTCGGGTATTGTTTTTTCTTTATAAAATTCCAACACGGACACCGATATGATTGGCGCATTGATGCTAGACATCGCTGGCACAGAACTTACTCAAGAAGATATTGAACTATTACGAACACCGCAAGTAGGTGGCATGATTTTATTTTCACGAAATATAAAATCGCCACAACAAGTTCGTGCTTTAACCGATCATATGCGTCGTATCAGACCCGATATTTTAATTGCCGTGGATCAGGAAGGCGGTCGCGTACAACGCTTAAAACAGGGCTTTAGCTTGCTTCCTGCAATGGGTCATTTAGGCGAACTCTATCTCACCGAACCTGAAAAAGCGGTTGATTTAGCTGAGCAAAGTGGTTGGCTTATGGCAACCGAAGTCCTCGCTGTTGGCATCGACTTTAGCTTTGCACCAGTATTGGACTTAAATGATGTCAGTGATGTAATTGGCGACCGTGGCTTTGCCAAAAATATTCAGGATATTGTCCCGCTTGCAAGTGCATTTTTAAAAGGAATGAAACGTGCAGGCATGGCCAATACAGGCAAACATTTCCCGGGTCATGGTTCAGTCAAAGCGGATTCGCATGTGGCAGCACCTGTAGATTCACGTTCTTATGACGAAATCTACAACAAGGATATGCAGACGTTTATTCAGCTGATGCCGCAACTGGATGCACTCATGCCAGCGCATGTGATTTACGATCAGGTCGACCCCAACCCTGCCGGTTTCTCACCTTACTGGATTCAAAACATCTTACGTCAAGAGTTAAACTTTGATGGCGTGCTTTTCTCAGATGACTTAACCATGCAAGCTGCCTGTGTAGCCGGTGGCGCTGATGCACGTATTCAGGCTGCACTCAAAGCCGGTTGTGATATGGGCTTAGTCTGTAACGACCGTTCAGCGGCTTGTCTTGCTTTAGAAGGTATTCGTGACTTAGCTTTACCGAATCAAAAACGTCTGGAACGCATGCGTGGACAGATCCCACAGATTACCGTAGATGAAACGCTTAACTTAGGTGATGAATGGAAAAAAGTTCGAGATAATATCGAAAACTTTAAAAAATCATTTAATTAATGCGACAAAAGGAACACGACAAGGTGTTCCTTTTTCTTTATGATAATTAAAAAGAAAGTCATAGACTTCTTGTAGATATTTGCTGATATTAACTTTTAAAAGATACGAATCAGCTATATAAGAAGCCTATCAAACACTCACTTATATATTCAAAACTACAAAAACATACAGGTCAGGATGACATGACACAACCGCTTTCAGAACATCGACATATTTCATTTACTGCACATTACACCGGCTATATTTGGTACACCATGGGGATTTCACACCCGGTTTTTGCAACATCTAAAGGCAAAATGCTCGCCAAATTGGTTCACCCTTTAGAAAGTTGGGCTGAAAAATTTGTCGGTGGCAGTATGCGTACCACGCTAAAACAACGTCACCGCATGATTGATCAGCATCTCACGCAACTGATCGAGCAACATCCAGATTTACAGGTCCTTGAAATCGCTAGTGGACTTTCTCCACGCGGTTGGAACTTTCGACAAAAACACCCCAATATCGATTATCGTGAACTTGATTTACCCGGTATGGCAAAAGTCAAAACTCAAGCCTTGAAACAAATCGATGTGAATAGCCCTGAAGTTTTATCGGTTGATTTATTCACTGCAGATTTTGAGCAAGCTTTTCAAGTATTTGACTCAACTCGCCCATTGGTGGTGATTAGTGAAGGACTAATTAATTACTTTAATAAAGACATGCTATTGCAATTGCTGCAAGCGATTACACATTACGGTCAGGACTTTAAAGAACTGCATTACCTGACTGATATTTATCCGGAACCGGTCAAAAATAAATTAGCTAATTTTATTTGGGCAAGCAGTAAACTACTGAAATGGATGTCACGTAGCGCGTTTAGTTTCCATTTTATTAATCCTCAACAAGCGCAAGACTTTTTCCAGCAAGCAGGTTTTGAAAATATCACTGTTGTTCAACCTAAACAGTATTTTCAAGACCAGCCGACGAATGAATCCCCTAGTGATGAACACTTGGGGGATTTGGTATGGATGATTCATGCGAGCAAAAAAAACAGCGTTGAATAACGCTGTTTTCATCCTGGCAAGGAAGCGCTTAACTGACTGATTCCAGTACCAGCATCGCTTCTTTTTGTCGTTGTACATAACGCAATAAACGTTCTGCCACTTCAAAACTGCCATGTTTAAATAAGGCGCGAATTTGTGTTGCATCTACCTCAAAAATCAAACATTCAATCTTGAATTGACCTTCTTCATCTTCCAAATGCAAGGCCAAATCACGTGGATATTGCTCAACTTTTGCAGTTAGACCTTCAGCAAATTCAAGTAAAACCCCAAAGAAGTTTAGATCAATAATATGAGTGGGCAATTGCAACTCTGAATGGCGATGGGTCAATACAGTCATTGGGTTTTGTACTGCAATGCGTTCTTCACCGCGACGTTCCAAGGTCAGCAATTGCGCCCGTGTCATCGGGATAATTCCTTCCACAGTGTGAAGCGGTTGACCCTGCAAGAACGTTGCAAACAAACTCATGGTTTCCTTACGGCGCTGTAATTGCGGTACATGATCTGCATTGGCAATCATTGCAAATTCCATGTCTGGACATTGCAAGGCAAAATTTGCATTTTCATGTGGCAAAGTAAAACTGTCATATTGCCCACAAGCCACCAGTACTTTACATTCAGGAATTGGCACGTCCGTTAAACGCAGTAAACGGCTACAGTTAATTTCATAGCGATCTTGCTCGGTTGCAGTAAACTCAGCCATCTGTTTAAAGAATAAACGTTTCGCAGTGGGTGACATGCGGGTTTGATCAATTTTGGCATGATTGACCAAATACAAAATTACCGCTTGGCCAAACTCGTCCATGCGTTGTTCTTTCATTAAATGCAAAGACTCTTCCAGCAACATGCGCCAGCTTTTACGGGTTTTTTGCATCACACCCATCAAGATCATACGGTCAATCAATTCAGGGCGTTGATGTGCCAAGCCTGAAGCGACCACTGAACCTAGCGACATCCCCATGACCGAAACTTTGGACAAATTTTCTATATCCAGCCATTCACCGAGCATACGTGCCAAATCCGGCAATTCCAAAGTTCCTGCAGAAACACCGGTATCACGATTGGTAATTTGTTGATTCGCGCCCATAGAAGGTAAATCAATGAGGATAATCGGACCTGCACTGAGCAATTGTTCAACACAATATTTATAAGAGTTGAAGTTTTGAAATGCCCCGCCAATGATGACGATTGGAGTATTGTGAATCGTTTCAGGTTGAGTAATCGCCATATATTCAATTTTCCAGCCCTTGATCCACGTTGTACGTGCAGGCTCTTTAAAACTGTTTCTATGGTAAAGATCAAAAAAGCCAAAACTCGTGTTTGATTCTTGTACTTCCGAGTCCATTTGGATCATGGAATTCATATCCCTTCCTCCATTCCTGCCTTATTGTTATTTTGCAAGAAAATAAATATAGAATTTCTGCGCTGTACTGCATCCATTCATTTGCTTTAATTATCAGACATCAATGTCACTATTTTTTATTCTATACAGAGGATGATTTAACACGCAACTTATTCCATGACCACTCATCTAAATTTACAAACTAAAGAATTTAAAAATATGAATCGCTTGAAAAGTTTCAAAAATTTTTTCCAGATAGATGCTTCATTGTCTTGTTCCAGACTGTTACTATCGAAGGTGTAATTTCTAAGTGATCAACCGCTATGCAAGATTCAATTGAACAATATATGCAAACGGTAGGACAACAGGCACGCCAAGCTTCTCGCGTGTTAGCAAGCGCTTCTACCCAAACAAAAAACAATGCTTTATCTGCAATTTACACTGCTTTAGAAGACAGTGAAGCTGCAATTTTAGCTGCGAACCAAATTGATATGACCCAAGGTCGTAACAACAATTTGGACAGTGCATTACTTGATCGCTTAGAACTTACCCCCACACGCTTTAAAGGCATGTTACATGGCTTAAAAGATGTGATGAGCCTGGTTGACCCTATAGGGGAAATCACCGATTTAGCCTTCCGTCCTTCCGGAATTCAACTCGGTAAAATGCGTGTACCTTTAGGCGTAGTTGGCATGATTTATGAATCACGTCCGAATGTTACTCTTGAAGCTGCATCTCTGGCGCTAAAATCAGGAAATGCCATTATTCTGCGTGGTGGTTCTGAAGCACTGCAATCGAATAAAGCCATTGCTGAAGCGATTCAACATGGTTTAAAAGCTTCAGGTTTGCCTGAAACTTCAGTGCAAGTGATTAACACGGCTGATCGTGCTGCAGTCGGTCATCTGATTACCATGTCTGAATATGTGGATGTGATTGTTCCACGTGGAGGCAAAGGGCTGATTGAACGTGTAAGTAACGAAGCACGTATTCCTGTGATTAAGCATTTAGATGGCAACTGCCATGTCTTTGTTGAAGCACAAGCCGATTTGCAAAAAGCCTTACCGATTGCACTGAATGCCAAAACGCATCGTTATGGCGTATGTAATGCTATGGAAACCTTGTTGGTGGATGAGAAAGTTGCTGAAGACTTCTTGCCAAACATTGCTGAACTGTATGCAGAAAAACAGGTTGAACTTCGTGGCTGCCGTGAAACACAGCGCATACTAGGTTCAACTGTGAAACCTGCCAGTGAAGAAGATTGGTACACCGAATATTTAGGTCCAATTTTGGCGGTTAAAGTCGTGAGTGGTATTGATGAAGCGATTGAACATATCAACAAATATGGTTCACATCATACTGATGCCATCATTACTGAAAACTATAGTCTTGCTCGCCAATTCCTCGCACGTGTTGATTCAAGCTCGGTGATGATCAATGCGTCTACACGTTTTGCAGATGGTTTTGAATATGGTTTAGGTGCAGAAATTGGCATTTCAACTGACAAGATTCATGCCCGTGGTCCTGTGGGTCTGGAAGGTCTGACTTCGCAAAAATGGGTGGTGTTTGGTGATGGTCAAATTCGCCAATAAATCATGAAATGAATAAAAGCATTCCGTGTTCAGCTTCAAAAATGAGGCTGAACATAGCCACTACAATATCTCTCAGCTAAATTTCATAAGATGATAAAAATAACCATAAAAGGGAAAATGCGATGTTTTATTATTTAATGATCTGCACATTTGTATTGGCATTACTGGTTTCCTTTGCCGTAATGAAAATTTTTTCCCATTCTATTAATCAAATTCTGGCTCGAATTATTAACGATCCAATTCATGAAGCATGGGCAAAATACACCAAATTTGCAGGCATGGTCGTGGGTACATCTTCCGGCATTCGTATTTACGATATGGAAAAATACATCACCCCCCTGACCTACACCGATAATGACAAAAAAATTGTCATCGAGCTGACACAAGAACGCTGGGTACTGGAAATTTATCGGACGATTATTGAAACCTTGCAAGGCTTGGCCTGGATGATGCTGGTGTTTTTTATGGTTGCACTGATTGCTTATGTGATCGTACGCTGGTCAGAAATAAAGTATCGAAATTAAGCATTAAAACTACGCTGACATTCTGCTCAAAATTGATCGTCCATGCTATGTTTATAATTCATACAGACGATACACTTTACGATTAAGTACTATTTTATTAATAAATGAAAACTATCAGCTGATAAATTTTAATTATTATTGTGTTACTGGTCGATAGTGCTTAAGTCTAATCTCCTAAAGTCTAGCTTGTGGCTATAAAAAGCTACATGGTACAACTATTAAACAGATCGGATGATGCCTAGCAAAATGAATATCAACGATCAAGGGTAATACAACAATTCAAGTACGATAATTTTCAGTTAAGGAATACGTCATGCCTAAATCAGTACTGGTCATCAATTGCGGCTCTTCATCGATTAAATTTGCATTATTGCTTGAAGATCAAGAATTCCGCATCCATGGTTTGGCTGAAAACTTGGGTACACCTGAAGCTCGGATTAAAGGTGTGACTGTAGGCAATGAACCTGTTGATATTCGTATTCCAAATGCTGATCATAAAGAAGCGCTAGAAGTGGGTTTAGAACGTCTAGCCAACTATAAACCTGACGCAATCGGTCATCGTATTGTGCATGGTGGCACACTCACCAAAGCAGAATTATTGACTGACGACATTATTGAAAAAATCCGTGCAGCAACGCCACTTGCACCGCTGCACAACCCTGCACATCTAGTCGGTATTGAAGCAACCAAGCGTCTATTCCCGGACTTACCGCAAGTGGCTGTATTTGATACCGCATTCCACCAAACCATGCCGGAACACGCTTTCCGTTACGCATTGCCAAAATTCTTATATACAGAGCACAATGTCCGCCGTTACGGTTTCCACGGAACCAGTCACGCCTACGTGTCTGAACGCGGTTCAGAATTGGCAGGCAGCTTTAAACAAGGCGGCTGGTTAACGGCTCACCTCGGTAATGGTAGCTCGACTTGTGCCATTTGGAATGGTCAAAGTGTGGATACCTCTATGGGTCTAACCCCACTTGAAGGCATTGTTATGGGCACCCGTAGCGGTGATGTCGACCCAAGTTTGCATAGCTTCTTGGCTGCTAACCTTGGCTGGGATCTCTATAAAATTGACAAGATGCTTAATAAAGAAAGTGGTTTGCTCGGTTTATCAGACAATCTTTCAAATGACATGCGTACCCTGATTGAAGCATCAGAACAAGGCAATGAAGATGCCACGATTGCTATTGAAGTATTCTGCTACCGTCTCGCTAAATCTCTGGCTGCTTTAAGCTGTGGCTTACCACGTCTTGATGGTCTGTTCTTTACCGGTGGTATTGGCGAAAACTCGGCTTATATCCGCGAAAAAACCATGGCTTACTTACCTCATTTCGGTTTCAAATTAAACAAAGAACAAAACGACAATTTGAAACGCGGAACGGAAGGTCGTATCGATGCCGGTACAGGTCCGCAAATCTGGGTTGTTCCTACCGATGAAGAAGGTCGCATTGCGCAAGAAACTGAGCACGTTGTGAATGAGGTGAGTCAAGCTGCTGCAAAAAAGTTTGAAACCAATGTTGCGATGGCTTAAGCCATCGCACATTTTATGATGCTTATCATTGAATCCTTTTATTTAGAATCAAGCTATGAAAACAATTTTATTAGTTCCAACCGGGGAAGGCGTAGGATTAACTTCAGCCAGTCTAGGCCTAGTTTACGCTTTGGAATGCCAAGGTGTGAAAGCCGGTTTTGTTAAACCTTTTTCACAAGAAAAAAATCAACCAATAGATGGTACAACAGCGCTGTATCGTCATTTATCGAATAGCGAAACGGTTGAACCGATTGCTTATGAAACGCTCATTCAGCGACTGAGTTTGGGTGAAAGTGACGAGTTACTTGAAGAAGCTGTACGCCTGCATCGCCAAATTGCAAAACAGCATGATGTCATTATTGTTGAAGGCTTGGTTCCGACTAGCCGTGACGCTTTTGCATCAGAATTTAATGCAACTTTAGCCAAAGCCCTAGATGCCCAAGTGATTGTGGTGAGCAATGCAGATGTGAATAACCCTGTCGCGACTGCCGACAAAGTGGATACACAATTACGCCATTTAGGCGGTGCTGCCAGTGACCGCACTGCCGGTGTGCTATTTATGCGTACCAAAGGTTTGCCAGAAGATTCTGCACAAATTCCTGTCACGCTAGATCCAAGCCTGCGCCTCATTAGCGATACCAATAAGTTTGTTGCAGCGATTCAAAAAACCCATGCGCATATTGGTTCTGAACATCTTCCAGTGATTGGTTTAGTGCCGTTTAGCAACACCCTGAGTGTTCCGCGCATCTCTGATCTGGCAGCACATATTTCAGCAGAATGGATTAACAAGGGTGAAGCATCACAGCGTCGTGTGTTACACAGCAGTTTAATTGCTTCAAATATTGAACATGAACTGAATAAATTTGTGGCAGGTGAACTGATCATCAGCGCCTCTGACCGTATTGATGTGTTATTGGCAAGTAGCTTGGCAAGTTGCAATGGTATTCCCTTGGCAGGATTAGTCTTGACGGAACACCATGAACCGAATGTAGCCGTTTTAGCATTCTGCCAAGCGGCGATTAAAAATGGCTTGCCGATTCTGCATACCTCATTAAGTACTTTTGAAACTGCACAAAGCCTTTCAAACTTAAGTAATGAAATTCCAGTCGATGATACTGAACGTGCAGAACAGGTGACGCGTTTCGTATCTAGTCACATTAATCTGGATTGGCTGGTACAAATCCTGAATGGTTCATACAAACCACGCTTGTCCCCTTCAGCTTTCCGTCACGAATTGGTTCAAAAATCAATGGCGGCGAAAAAACGTATTGTCCTGCCTGAAGGTGATGAGCCACGTACTATTCAAGCAGCTGCTATTTGCCAATCGCGTGGTATCGCACACTGTGTTTTATTGGCGAAACCTGAAGTTGTAATTGAAGTTGCCAAAGCACGTAATATCGAATTGCCGCACGATCTTGAAATTATTGATCCTGATCTGATTCGTGAAAACTACGTGCCTAAAATGGTTGAACTGCGTAAGGGTAAAATTAACGAATTACAAGCGCGTGAACAACTGCAAGATACCGTTGTGCTGGGTACGATGATGCTGGCACTTGATCAAGTCGATGGACTGGTATCAGGTGCAGTACATACCACTGCCAATACGGTTCGCCCTGCATTCCAGCTGATTAAGACTGCACCAGATTATTCACTGGTATCCTCTGTGTTCTTTATGTTGTTGCCAGATGAAGTCTACGTTTACGGTGACTGTGCAATCAACCCAGATCCTGATGCTGAACAGCTGGCTGAAATTGCAATTCAATCTGCGGATTCAGCAAAAGCCTTTGGTATTGACCCGCGCATTGCCATGATTTCTTACTCAACCGGTACTTCTGGTACGGGCGCAGATGTAGAGAAAGTGGCTGAAGCAACACGGATTGCCAAAGAGCGTCGCCCTGATTTGCTGATTGATGGTCCATTACAATATGACGCGGCATCGGTTGAAAGTGTTGGTCAATCGAAAGCACCGGGTTCTCCTGTTGCAGGCCGTGCCAATGTATTTATTTTCCCTGACTTAAATACCGGTAACACAACCTACAAAGCCGTACAACGTGCTGCGAATGTGGTGAGTGTAGGACCAATGCTGCAAGGTTTAAACAAACCTGTGAATGACTTGTCTCGTGGTGCATTAGTGGATGACATCGTGTTCACGATTGCTTTAACTGCGATTCAGGCGGAACAGCAAGCTGCTCAATAATCCTTAAATTTAAGTTTTCCAAACCATCTGATTGAAAAATTGGGTGGTTTTTTTATGTGGATTTCACATAACCGCCATCATACATATTAAATGGAATAGATTTTAATTTGTTTGTTGATATATTTTCGGTCTATTTATTTCCAAAAAATTTTCAGGTTTAGCTAAATTAGTGAAATCAAATTTACGATATAGACCATGAGCATCAGCAGTTGCTAAAAGAATTCTTCTTAATTCTTCTGATCCACTTTTATCTAATAATGCTTTTATGATTATTTTAGAATAGCCTTTACCACGAAATTCAGCCCCAACATAAATATCCGCAAGATAAGCAAACGTTGCATAGTCTGTAATTGCTCGACCAAAGCCTATTAGTTGATCGTCAAGTAATAATCCAACAGATAATGAATGTTTAATTGCTTTCTGAACTACTTCTTTGGGAATGTCTTTAGACCAATATGTAGTTGTTAAGAATTGATGAACTGTGTCTAGATCTATCTCATTTTTATCATCTGTTATTCTGATATTTTCTACTACTGCATATTCCACTGCTATATGACCTTTTACTAATTATTAAATATGATTAAAATTTTAATCATTGAAATTTAAAAAGTAAAATCAGTAATGATGTAGAGGTTACCCTTGAGAAGAATATCTAATATTCATTCTTTATTTTTTCTAAAATCAACATAATACACCTTATACGAAATGCAGATTTTATTCTGATATAAATCATTTATTTAATGCATATTGAAAAGCCCAATCACCCCTGATTGGGCTTTTTTAATGATTTTCTATGTTCCACATTTTTATTTAGAATTTCTTCATCAATTTTCTTTGCCAACCATACTGTATGTCCTGCACACTCCTTGTCTTCGGCGATCATCTTTACCACTTTAAAACCATGCTGTTTCAATAAAGCTCGATATTCTTCTTGCGACAAACTGGAATGATATAAAGCATCGCCAAACAGATCTCCTATTGCTTCACCATGGCTTGGCCCGCTAGTGAACATCAATACTACTCCCGGTTGGGCATGTTTTTGGAATATCGAAAACATTGCACGCTGATCATCTTGAGTCAAATGAAAAAAACTATCCCACGCTAAAATGCCTTGGAACTTTTGCCCTAAATCCATCTGACGCATGTCTGCCTGAATCCAGCTCTGTTCAGGAAAGTTTTCTTGCGCCATTTCAATCATGACAGCAGAACTATCGACACCCACCACTGGATGACCTTGTGCAATTAAATAGGCTGCAATAGGTTTCGCTGAACCACAGCCTAAATCAAGGATTGTTGAATGTTCTAGAAGGAGTGAAAGAAAATGATCGAGCCATGCTTTTTCATAAAGGAATTGACCACGCAATTCTGTCCAGGCACGTGCATGTTTTTTATAGATTTCAATAATATTTTGCGCAAGTTCAGACTGATCTTTCATTATCAAAGGCTTAGTATTTTTAAAATAGTATACGCAAATTTAGATCCAGATTTGAAGATTTGAAGATTTGAAGATTTGAAGATTTGAAGATTTGAAGATTTGAAGATTTGAAGATTTGAAGATTTGAAGATTTGAAGATTCAGAATGTTTTTATTTTGATAAAATTTAAAGCAAAAAAAAGAAGATAGAGCTTAAGCCTGATCTTCTTTTTGACCGTAAAACCATGTCGCTGCGATATATAAAGAGAAACCAACGACTGAAACTACTGTAGTAATCATACACTTATAACACTCTAGATTTGATCTAGCTCATTATGTAAAAGTTTTATGACAACTTTATGACAATTTCGTCATATTTAATACAACTTGAAATAATAATATTAATTAATAATTCCAATAACTTAACACTAAAAATAAGTTCAAAATATTTTAATTGATGCTTTAAATGTCATATTTACACTGAAATATGACAGCCTTTTGTCATATTTATGACAGAAATCCTCACAAAAATGACCGTTCACTTGAGTTGAAATTTGCTATTAAACTTTCGGCCAAAAAGCAGTCAAAATGCCCACAAAACTTGCTTTTTATCTTATAATTTAGCCCGCTAGCTAACAGCCCGCTCAAGAGATATTTGATATGACAACTATTATCAAGCAAGATGACTTGATCACATCAGTAAAAGATGCGCTTCAGTTCATTTCTTACTATCATCCACAAGACTTCATCCAAGCGATGAGTCGTGCCTATGATCGTGAAGAGAACAAAGCCGCAAAAGATGCTATTGCACAAATCTTAATTAACTCTCGTATGTGTGCAGAAGGCCACCGCCCGATCTGCCAGGATACCGGGATTGTTAACGTATTTCTTGAAGTTGGTTTAGACGTTAAATTTGATTTAACGATGAGCTTAGACGATGCAATTAACGAAGGTGTACGTCAGGGTTATTTAGAAAACTCGAACATTCTTCGCGCATCAGTTTTAGCTGATCCTGCATTTGGCCGTAAAAATACCAAAGACAACACTCCTGCTGTGATCCACTACAAACTCGTACCAGGTAACAAAGTAGACATTACTGTTGCTGCTAAGGGTGGCGGTTCAGAAAACAAATCTAAACTTGCAATGTTGAATCCATCTGATTCAATCGTGGATTGGGTACTTAAAACTGTTCCAACCATGGGTGCAGGCTGGTGTCCTCCTGGTATGCTCGGTATCGGTATTGGTGGTACTGCTGAAAAAGCCATGATGCTTGCAAAAGAAGCATTGATGGAAGAAATCAATATGGACGAATTGCTTCGTCGTGGACCACAAAGCAAAATGGAAGAACTCCGTATCGAGATCTTCGAAAAAGTAAATGCTTTGGGTATTGGCGCGCAAGGTCTTGGTGGTTTAACCACAGTTCTTGATATCAAGATCAAAGACTACCCTTGCCACGCTGCGGGCAAACCAGTCGGTATGATTCCAAACTGTGCTGCAACACGTCATGCACACTTCCAGTTAGATGGTTCAGGTATTGCGCATATTCAAGCGCCTAAACTTTCTGACTACCCAGCGGTAACTTGGGATTCTTCTACTTCTAAACGTGTTGACCTAGACAACATCACTCAAGAAGAAATGAACTCTTGGCAACCAGGTGACACATTACTTCTTAACGGTACAATCTATACCGGTCGTGATGCTGCGCACAAACGTATGGTTGACATGATCAACAACGGTGAAGAATTACCTGTCGATCTTAAAGGTAAATTCATTTACTACGTTGGCCCTGTTGATCCAGTGGGCGACGAAGTGGTTGGTCCTGCAGGTCCAACAACTGCTACACGTATGGACAAATTTACCCGTCAAGTTTTAGAACATACTGGCTTGTTCGGTATGATTGGTAAAGCGGAACGTGGTCCTACGGCTATTGAAGCGATTAAAGACAACAAAGCGACTTACTTGATGGCTGTAGGTGGCGCTGCTTACCTCGTATCTAAAGCTGTTCGTCAAGCTGAAGTGGTTGCATTTGCAGACCTTGGTATGGAAGCAATCTACAAATTTGTGGTTGAAGATATGCCTGTATCTGTTGCAGTAGACGTGAATGGTACATCTATTCATGCAACTGCTCCG
This sequence comes from Acinetobacter terrae, assembly GCF_013004375.1. GTDB lineage: Bacteria > Pseudomonadota > Gammaproteobacteria > Pseudomonadales > Moraxellaceae > Acinetobacter > Acinetobacter terrae. Next base: position 56,746 of record NZ_JABERI010000001.1, read on the forward strand.
AAAATCTGGCAAGCGAAAATTGGTAAAATTCCAGTGGTTGATGCTGCTGCGGTTTAATTTTCCAAAATAAAAAAAGCACCCATTCGGGTGCTTTTTTTATTTCTATAAACAAATATTTCTTACTCAACCAACTGTTAGTCTTCCATTTCAAATCCAGCGATGTGTATTTACCAGGTCATTGGATTCCATAACTTAAATGGTGTGGTCAGTTGCACATCTTCTGCAGGATCATATTTCCCAGGTTTAAGTTTTTGTGCTTTTTTACGCACCTGACCTGTATTTTGATCTTGGGCCACAAAGTTAAAACTTTCCGACTTTAACTGGGTAAATGCAATTTCGTTTAAGCCTGCTTTTTCAGGCACGATCATCAATGGTCCGGAAACTTCACGACGGGTACTTAAATTTTCTTCATCATATTTAATGAAATAAGACTGCCCTGCTTCCACAGTAAAATCTAAATATTTAGGCTTTTGAAAATGCTGTGCACCCAAAGGACGACTGCTCGATAAACGATACGTTCCTGCTGGCAATTCAATCCAGTAATAATGATTATTCAATAAACTAGGAATGCGCTCACTATTAATAAAAAGACTGGATGCCACAATTTCTTGACGATTCCATTTACTATCAGGACGGTACATATACACAATGGCAGCTTGATCATTTTGTGCTTGTACAGGCTGAAAGCGCTGTCCTAATTTTTGATTGACCCACGCACCAATGGTAAACATACCAAGACGGTGCTGCTCAATAAAGCCTGGCTTGCTGTTAAAATCAACAGGTTTTAAGGTAGATGTTACTTGGGCATGTTCAACAGCAGATTTGCCATGACAACCCAATAAAATAATGCTTGCACAGACCGCAATACAGACTCCACGCATGATTTTCCCTCACCGCGTATTTTTTTATTTTTGTACTTATTTAAGCACTTAATTTTTCGCTATATTGATCGCGATATTAATTTTACTTTGTTGATCTTGTTTAGGCGTCCACGCCTAGTGATTGAGATTAACATTCAGTTTTATTTTTGGAAATAAAAAACGTGCGAAAACACAAGTTTTCCGCACGTTTCAGACGAACAGCAAATTAAGCAGATTTAGAATTTACAACTTTCAAATCTACTTTAGGCGCAGCTTCAGTCTCTGCTTTAGGTTGACGCTCTGCCTTTAACTCTGGCTTTCCTTCACCACTAATCACCGCATCATTTACGATCACAGTTCCGACATCGGTACGGCTTGGTAAATCATACATCGTTTCAAGTAAAGAATTTTCCAGGATTGAACGCAGACCACGTGCACCTGTATTACGTTCTAATGCTTTTTTGGCCACAGCACGCAATGCAGAATCTTCAAATACCAAGTCAACATTTTCCATACCGAATAAATATTGGTATTGGCGTATTAAGGCATTCTTCGGCTCAGTCAGAATCTGCATAAGTGCTTCTTCATCCAACTCTTCCAAAGTTGCAATAACCGGTAAACGACCAATGAATTCTGGAATTAAACCAAATTTCACCAAGTCATTTGCTTCCACTTGACGGAATAAATCAGACAATTTTTTAGTTTCGTCTTTTTTCTTCACGTCTGCAGTGAAACCAATACCGCCTTTTTCTTGACGTTGTTGTACGATTTTCTCAAGACCCGAGAATGCACCGCCACAAATGAACAAGATATTCGAGGTATCAATTTGAATGAACTCTTGTTGCGGATGCTTACGACCACCTTGTGGTGGAATTGAAGCAACCGTACCTTCGATCATTTTCAATAATGCTTGCTGAACACCTTCACCTGATACATCACGGGTAATCGACGGGTTTTCAGACTTGCGGGTAATCTTGTCGATTTCATCGATATAGATAATACCCTTTTGCGCTTTTTCTACATCGTAATCCGCTTTTTGCAGAAGTTTCTGTACGATGTTTTCAACGTCTTCACCGACATAACCGGCTTCGGTTAATGTCGTTGCATCTGCCATAGCAAATGGAACATCTAAGAGACGCGCTAAAGTTTGAGCAAGTAAGGTTTTACCTGAACCTGTTGGTCCAACCAAAAGAATATTACTTTTCGCAAGTTCTACAGCATCATCAGGTTTATGACCTGAGTTGGTGACTTTTAAACGTTTGTAATGGTTATAAACCGCAACTGAAAGCGTTTTTTTCGCAACATCTTGACCAATAACATATTGATCAAGCGCAGCACGAATTTCATGTGGTTTTGGCAAAGGTTTAGTTGCCCAATCACCAGATTCGACTTGCTGACTGGTCTGGACTAAATCTAAGCATACGTCCACACACTCATTACAGATGTAAGCGTCCTCACCTGCAATCAGTTTCCCGACTTCAGACTGCGTTTTACCGCAAAATGAACAATGCTTTTGTCCTTGAGGATGTTCGGACATATTCACTCCAATATTAAAATCTGAAAATTATGGACGTTTACTTAACACTTCATCCACGAGACCGTATTCTTTCGCAGCCTGAGCTGTCATAAAGTTGTCACGGTCAGTATCTCTTGCAACAGTTTCATAGTCTTGACCACTATGCTCTGCCATTAAACGGTTTAAGCGTTCTTTGATGAATAGAATTTCACGTGCGTGAATTTCAATATCCGATGCTTGACCACGGAAACCACCAAGTGGTTGGTGAATCATCACACGGGCATTTTCCAAGCAGTAACGCTTGCCTTTGGCACCGGCATTCAACAAGAACGCACCCATAGATGCCGCTTGCCCCATACAATAAGTCACCACATCCGGTTTAATAAACTGCATGGTGTCATAAATTGCCATACCTGCAGTCACCGATCCACCTGGTGAATTAATATAGAGGTGTATATCTTTATCTGGGTTCTCTGCTTCTAAAAACAACATCTGCGCAACAATTAAGTTCGCCATGTTGTCTTCAACTTCACCTGTTAAAAAAATTACACGCTCACGTAAAAGACGTGAAAAAATATCAAAAGAACGCTCACCACGAGACGATTGTTCTACAACCATTGGTACTAAAGCGTTATTAATTGTTGGAACATACATACGTTATTTATTCCTAAATTTTTTGTTACTCAACTCATAGTCACAATATGAGGGATAATTGTCGAAATTGCAAAATATTCCCAATTAAATAACAGATATTTTTTGCATAAGTTTGGTTAATTCAGGACACGTTCAAGATAAGCCAATACATAAAAAAAGGCGCATGATGCGCCTTTTTTCGATCAGCTAAACTTAGCCTTGTTGACGAGCTTGTTGCTCTTTCAACAATTCTTCGTAGCTTACAGCTGTATCAGTCACTTTAGCAGACGCTAAAATGTGATCAACGATTTGATCTTCTAACACAACCGCTTCGATTTGAGCACGTTGCTGTTTGTCATTTTTGAAGTATTCAATAACTTCTGTAGGATCTTCATAAGAAGAGGCCATGTCATTGATATAAGCTTCAACGCGAGCAGGATCAACTTCGATTTTAGCATCAGCTAAAACCTTACTTACCAACACACCCAATTTAACTGCTTTCTCAGCTTGTTCTTTGAACAAGTCATCTGGAAGCATGCTGCTGTCAAATGCTTGCGCACCTTGCGCACCAAACTGTTGAGTGAATTGTTGAATCATTTGTTGACGTTGACGGTCAATTTCTTGAGCCAACATAGACTCAGGAACTTCAACTTCGTTTGCCGCTACAAGCGCGTCAAAAGTCGCAGCTTTAACTTGGTTACGAAGACCGTTTTTCACTTCACGATCCATATTTTTGCGAACGTCAGCTTTTAATTTTTCAACGCCTTCTTCTTCAGTCAAACCAAAGGTTTTCAAGAATTCAGCATCAATTTCTGGAAGTTTTGGTTTTTCAACTTGCTTAACAGTGATTTTGAACTGTGCAGCTTTACCAGCAAGGTTTTCAGCTTGGTAGTCTTCAGGGAAAGTTACATCAATAACTTTCTCTTCGCCTTTCTTCATACCAACGATACCGTCTTCGAAGCCAGGGATCATACGACCAGAACCTAAAACAAGTTTAAAGTCTTCAGCAGCACCGCCTTCAAACTTTTCACCGTCAACAGTACCTTCGAAATCGAAAGTTACTTGCATGTCTTTTTTAGCCATGCCTTTGGTTTCAGCCCAAGCTTGACGTTGTTTTTGAAGGTTTTCAATCATCTGGTCAACGTCTTTGTCGTTAACTTCAGTTGTTTTACGTTCAACTTCCAAAGTGTCAAAAGCTTTCACTTCAACTTCTGGATAAACTTCTACAGTTGCTTGATAAACAAGAGCATCTTCTTTGTTTTCAACTTTATCAATGTTTGGCATGCCAACAGCATTGATTTTTTCTTGCTGAATTGCTTCGAATACTGTGTCACGAATTACATCGTTCACAACTTCTTGATAAATGCCTGCGCCATATTCACGACGTACAACATTTAAAGGCACTTTACCTGGACGGAAGCCGTTGATCTTCACAGTTTTAGCAGTGCGTTTTAAACGAGCTTCAAATTGCTCGTTCACACGGCTCGTCGGTACAGATACATTTAAACGACGGGCAACGCCCGAAACCGCTTCAGAAGTTACTTGCATGGCTTCCTCGATATAGAAATAGTAATTGCAATTTTGAAAGTGTCATATTATATGACAACATTGGAAGATATACAAAACAGGATGATTTAACCATTAAATTTTAAGCTTTCTTCTGATAAAAATCCGTTTTTATTTCAATTTCCTAACACTTTATCTGCCAAATACGCTCATTTTGTATGCGCTTTAGCTAAAAGCGTAAGTTTTCTTAATTTTGAGTACTTAGCTGATTGAGTTAGTGCATCCTAAATTAGAGTTGCATCACTCTTTGTAATTACCAATAAAAAAACGCGCATCAACTTGTAACAATCTTAATCAATGAAAATCACTTTTTTAATTACATGGCAAAATTTATAACTCACAAATGCGACCTTTTAAATCCGGTTCACAATATTCATCCTTCACAACAAAAAAGATGAACTTTGTGTAATTTCATTACAAGGCATCTAGAATAAGGTTTGGTAGCGCTTCGACTTGAGTTAAAATAGTACATTGATAATGAATACAACCTACTCGATGTGAGAAACACGATGTAACATCAAATGAACTATTCGACATCACAAATTGCTTAAAAAATTCTTAACATCAGTATGATTAAAATTCACAATCAAATATTACACATTAACTGTTTTTACAGATATACAAATAAAATCAAAAACTTAAATATAGATAGCAGTATTCTTTTATTCAATATACCACTCAATTAAAGCATAATGATCGTAAACTACAATTTGGATTAATAGTTATACAAAATAAGAATCATTATTATTCTCATACATTTTCACAGTTCACCTTTTGAGTTAGAAATGGCCTTCATAAAAACACGCAAAAAAATCGTATCTTCTGCGATTGTGTCATCACTTTCAGTAATGGCGGGTAATGCAATTGCACAAGATCAAGTGACTCAACTTGATACTATTCGCGCTCAAGCAGAAGCAGAACAAACGCTCAAGGTAGATAAATCTGCGAATTCCAAGTTTGTTGCGCCGCTACTCGATACGCCTAAATCAGTTTCTATCATTTCTAAACAGCTGATTGCCGATACTCAAGTAACAACTTTAAGCGATGCTTTGCGTACTGTGCCTGGTATTACTTTAGGTGCGGGTGAAGGTGGTAACCCAAATGGTGACCGTCCATTTATTCGTGGTTATAACTCTGAAAGTTCAATGTATGTGGATGGTGTGCGTAGCGCAACTTCACAAAACCGTGAAATGTTTGCCGTAGAACAAGTTGAAGTGACTAAAGGTTCTGCATCTGCAATGGGTGGTGCGGGTACCACTGGCGGTAGCATCAACATGATTTCTAAAGTTGCTAAAAAAGGTGACTTCTTAGAAGGTTCTGTTGGTGCAGGTACAGACAATTACCAACGTATTACCTTAGATGGCAATAAAGATTTTGGTAATGGTATTGCCGCACGTGTTGCGGTATTGGGTCACAAAAATGAAAAAGCCGGTCAAGCCGATGGTACTGAATATGCACGTGCTGGTATTGCGCCAAGTATTACTTTTGGTTTGGACACAGCGACTCGTGCAACTTTAAGCTATTACTACTTAAAATCGGACGATACACCTGATTCAGGTATCCCTTATAACAATCCTTTCTCAGCAACCAATAAACCTGCTCGAATTTCCGAAAATGGTAACGGTAAACCGATTGATGTCAAACAAGGTCTATATTACGGCTGGAAAGACCGCGATTTCCAAAAACAGGAAAATCAGATCGGAACAATCAAATTAGAACATGATTTAACTGACAATCTAACCATTAGCAATACTGCTGTGTATGGTAACTCTAAGAATGATTACCTTTGGACCAATCCAGATGATTCAAGAGGTAATTTTTATCAACCTGGCGGTTCTTTAACAGGTAATGTTTGGGCACGTGCAAACTCTCGTGTAGCCGATACCGATACCTTTACTGACCAGCTGGCATTAACTGGTAAGTTCAATACGGGCCCCCTCAAGCATAGTTTTAACTTGGGTGCGGAGTACTCAGATCAGGAAACTGATCGTACCCAATACATTATTGATGGTCTTAACGCTACAGGTAATGCACATAATGCCTGTACGCCTGCCGATATTACTTCGGGCTGGTGTACTTCGGTACAAAACCCTAATCGTGGGCCATGGACAGGTACATTAAGTACCAATGGCGCCGACCGTTACAATATTGAAAGTAAATCAAAATCTGTTTATTTCTTAGATAGCATTGAATTCAATCCACAATGGATTTTAGATTTGGGCGTTCGTTGGGATGACTATTCAACTGAACAAACGATGACTTATGGTGCACGAAATAACTCAGTTACTGGTGCAAACAATACACCGATTACAGCAAATGCAGGTGATAAAGTTACGATCGAAAATGATAAAGACTTTATTAACTATCAGGCTGGTATCACTTTCAAACCTGTTGAGAATGGTAGCATCTATGCAAGTTATGCGACTTCTTCAAATCCAGTCGGTGTAGATGGTGGCGATGGTTCTGAAGGGATTACAGCTGCAATCAACAATCTTAAACCTGAAGAAGTCCGCACCATGGAGTTAGGGACTAAATGGGATGTCTTGAATGACAAACTCAACCTGACTGCAGCTATTTTCCGTACTGAAAAAACCAATACTCGTGCGACCGGAGATGATGGTACGACAAGTAATATTGGTGAAACTCGTGTTGATGGTATTGAATTAGGTGCTAGCGGTAATATCACTGAAAAATGGGCTGTATCTGCTGGTTATACTTATTTAGACAGCGAGTTGGTTGATGGTGGTTATGAAAACATTGGTACTACAGCTGCACCTCTCTATATTTCAAACAGAAGTAATGGTAATCAAGTTCAAAACGTTGCTAAAAATAGCGCTACACTTTGGACCACTTACCAAGTATTACCACAGTTAACATTGGGTGCTGGCGCGGTTGCTATGGATAAAGTCTATGGTAATGCGACTAATACCAAGTTTGTTCCAGGTTACGTACGTTACGATGCCATGGCACGTTACAACGTAAACAAAAATGTTGATTTACAATTGAACGTAAACAACCTGTCTGACGAACGCTACTTCACTAAAGCATATTCTTCACACTATGCAACTGAAGCAGAAGGTCGTAGTGCAGTATTATCTTTAAACTTCAAATACTAAAACCCGCTCAAAAATCCCATAAATTATTTATGGGATTTGATTTTAAATAGCCTCATAATGAGGCTATTTTTATAGCTCAAAGAAATCATTCTTCCAAAGGTGTATTGCCGTGATTCATCATATTCCTAACGTACTGAGTAAAGAACAAGTTCAATATTTTCGTGAAGAAATGAATAAAATTGAATGGGTCAATGGTAAAGTCACTGCAGGTACACTTTCAGCCACCGTCAAACAAAACCAACAACTCCCCGAAGATCTTCCACTGACTCATCACTTAAGTACGATTATTTTAGAATCATTAGGACAACATCCATTATTCCTGTCTGCGGCTATTCCTTTAGACATCATTCCGCCCCTGTTTAACCGTTATGAAAACAATGAAGCCTTTGGCTTTCATGTCGACAATTCGATTCGTCGAATCCGAGGAACAAATGAACGTTTACGTACCGACCTGTCCTGTACTGTTTTTTTGAGCGAACCAGATGAATATGAAGGTGGGGATTTAGTCGTAGAAGACACTTATGGCTACCATGAAGTTAAACTTCCTGCCGGTGACATGATTCTCTACCCTTCCACCAGTTTGCATGAAGTCACGCCAGTAACCTCAGGTTGCCGTATTGCATCATTCTTTTGGGTGCAAAGCATGATTCGTGATGAAGCAGAACGTCATATGTTATTCAATCTTGATCAAAGCATTCAGAACCTGCGTATGCAGTTGGGTGATCAACATGATGAAGTGATCAAGCTAACCAATCTTTATCATAATTTAATGCGTAAATGGGCTGAGCTTTAATTCTTTTAACCCCCAAAAATTAAATGGGCGGTCGAGATTTTATATCGGCTAGCCCAGTCAATGACTTATAAATATAAGAATTTCTGTTTTATCTGTGAGTCAGATTTGACTGTCATCGGATCGTTTTCTTTGAGCATGATTGCTTTATCTAATTAATAAACTTGAATTAAGTCATATTTCCATCCCTTTTCATCACAATTAAACACTCACCACCATTGTTAATGATAATTATTATCATTATAATTCGCATAAATTGTTACAGGCCATAACAATATCTCCGCTTTTGCTGCTATTTTGCCGACTTTAAAAGTTGCAAGGCAGTAATGGAATTCTGTCATATACGATATTAGGGATTAGCTACAATGGCACAGATTAAAAGCCGTAAACACAATCGAAATGCTCAACTGGTTGCTTTAGCTGCATCTCTCCCCCTGATGGCTCATGCAGCTAATACACAAGATGTCACTCAACTTCCAACCATTACCGTGAAATCAGATGCAGAAAATAAATATAAAGCGGATAAGCTAAGTTCGCCTAAATATACTCAGCCTCTGGTCGATACCCCACAAACAGTTTCAGTGATTAAAAAAGAATTATTAAAAGAACAAGGTGCAACGTCCCTAGTTGAAGCTTTAAGAAATACCCCAGGAATTACCCTGCAACTCGGTGAAAATGGCAATACCAGTGCAGGTGATGCTTTCCAAATGCGTGGGTTTTCAACTCAAACATCAACTTATGTCGATGGTATTCGTGATCTGGGTGCTGTTACTCGGGATGTATTTAACCTGGAACAGATTGAAGTAGTCAAAGGCCCTTCTGGTGCAGAAGCAGGACGTGGATCGGCATCGGGTTATATTAATCTGGCTACAAAACTTCCTCAGACTGAAAATAGCCAAGAAGTTTCTGCAACTTATAATACGGCTGAACATGCACGCCTGACTGCCGATATGAACCAAGTGATTAATAGTGGTACTGCTTTTCGCTTAAATGCGATGGGACAAGACGGCGGTGTTGAAGGTCGGGATTACCTTGAAAACAATAGCTGGGCAATTGCTCCTTCGATTGCCTTTGGCTTAGATACCGATACACGTCTGTATCTCTATTCGCAGCATATTCGTCAACGTAATATTCCAGACGGCGGTATCCCGACTGTAGGGATGAAGGGTTTTTACAATGCAGATTCAGCTTTAAGTTCAGCACCTAAAGTAAACCGTGAAAATTATTATGGTCATGTGGATGATCATGAAGATGTTGATGCGGATATGTTCACGGCAAAAATCGAAAGTGATCTGGCTGAAAATGTAAAACTGACCAATATTACCCGTTTGGGCAAAACTCATATGCAACGTGTATTAACCGGGATTAATACACTTAGCACCAACAGTTCAACCAATCCTAATGACTGGACAGTGAGCCGTTCTCGCCAAGGGGTGGATCAGGAAAATAAAATTCTCGCCAACCAGACGACTTTAAATTTAAATTTAAAAACGGGAGCGATTGAACATGACGTCGTTGCGGGTCTAGAGTTTTTAAAAGAACAGCAATATAACAAAACCATGGCAACGCAAATGCCTGGGCAAACCCCTGTTACTCCGACTGCAGCCAGCTTATACAACCCTGATCGCAACCAAGTACTCCCAAGCTTAGTGTATACGGGTGGCTACACCAATGGTGAAACGGATACTGCTGCCGCTTATTTATTTGACACGCTTAAATTCAGTGATCGTTTCCAACTCAATGGTGGTGTACGTGTCGATTATTATGATACTGAATATGATGCTTTGACTTTGCCATCGGGCAGCGGTAGCTTGGTGCCTGCCAATTTTGGTGCGCACGATACTTTGGTCAGCTGGAAAGTGGGTGGTTTATTTAAGCCAACCACATTTAGCAGTGTCTATGCCTCTTATGCAAAATCACTAACGCCTCCGGGAAGTGCGAATTTCACTTTGTCTGAAACAGGTGCAAACAGCTCGGCAGCTGAACCTCAAGAAACCCATCATTATGAAATTGGTACGAAATGGGACTTGCTTGAAGGCAAATTGGCGTTGAATGCTGCAGCTTACCGTACTGAAAACGAAAACCAGTTTACGATTGATTCCATTACTCAACTCTCGGTACAAGAAGGTAAAAAACGCGTTGATGGAGTAGAGCTCAGTGCAGTAGGACAAATCACCGATGTGTGGAATGTTTCAGCCGGTGTTGCTCATATGAAAGTGAAACAGCTGAATCAACAAACGGCAACTGCAACAACAGTAGCTGAACGCTGGTCACCCGAGTGGACTGCAAGTTTATGGTCTACTTATGATGTTGCAGGCTTTAAACTGGGCTTAGGTGCACGTTATGTTGATGATCAAAAGCGTGTGATTACAGACAGCACTGCAGCAGCGAATATGCCAAGCATTCCGGGTTATGTGGTATTTGATGCCATGGCCGGTTATACCCTCAATAAAAATGCCTCTGTAAACTTGAATGTCTATAATCTGGCAGATAAAGAATACATCAGCACCTTAAATAATGGTGGTGGTCGTGTTGTATTGGGGCAACCGCGTTCTGCAGCCTTAACCTTTAACTATAAGTTTTAAGCAATTCGCTAAGTATTAGCAGATTGAGTATAAATGTAGTGTGTTAGAGCTAACGCACTACATTATTTTTATTTTTGGGCCTTAACAATTCAAGGGATGCAGATAAAGCGGATGATGTTACATATTCCTGAAATTTTAACCAAACAGCAGGTTGCCGAATTACGCCAGCAATTGGATGCGAGTCATGCCTGGGTTCATGGTCAGCAAAGCGCAGGCTTTCAGGCTCAAAAAATAAAAAATAATCTGCAAATCGATGTGAACAGCATTATTTATCAGTCCCTTTCTCCCAAAATACTGCAAGCCTTACAGCGAAATGCTCAGGTCAAATCTGCGGCACTGCCCAAACACATGCTCTCACCTTTATTTAACTGCTATCAAGATGATGGCCATTATGGCAATCATGTCGATAATGCGGTGCAATATTCAGATGCTACAGGACACGCGATTCGTACCGACGTTTCAATCACGCTGTTTTTGTCTGAACCTGATGAATACGAAGGTGGTGAACTGATTATTGAAGATAATTATGGCAGTCATGAAGTAAAGCTAGATGCTGGCGATGCCATTCTCTACCCAGCTACAAGCTTGCATCGGGTTGAACCGGTCACTCATGGCAAACGGGTTGCAGCTTTTACCTGGTTACAAAGTATGGTGAAAGATGACTGGCAACGCAGTATGTTATTTAACCTAGATATGACCATTATGAAACTACGACTACAAGTGGGCGATTCGGAAGAAATCATCAGCTTAACCAGTCATTATCATAATTTATTGCGCCAATGGGGCGATCTATGAAACCGATTACGCCACTTGATCCCTTCAACCAAATTCCAGCACATTTACAAACACTAGCCGATTACGAACAACAGGCTGAAAAACACCTTCCAGAAAGTACCTGGCATTACTTGCAAGGCGGTGCCATGGATGAAGTCAGCGTTCAGGAAAACCTAGATCAGTTTAAAAAAATCCAGCTCATTCCCAGACATTTAAACGACCTGACTCAAGGCAATACCGCATGTGAAATTTTGGGACAAACATTTCCACATCCTATTTTTCTGGCACCGATTGGTCATCAACAACTTTTTCATGCCGACGGTGAACTGGCGACTGCCTTAGCAGCTGAAGTTTTACACAGCAATCTGATTTTAAGTACCTTTAGCAATACCGATATGCGTAGCGTCAAAGCTGAAAATCCTTATAAATGGTTTCAGCTTTACTGGCAAGGCGATCGTGAAAAATCATTGGCACTGGTTAAACTCGCTGAACAGCAAAATTTCAAAGCTCTGGTGATTACGATAGATTCACCGCATAGCGGTATTCGCGATCGTGAAAGACGTGTGTTTTTCCAGTTACCTGAAGGTATGCAACATCCGCATACCCCTGCGCATATTCCCCTGCCTGAAATTGGTGAAGATCAACACCCTGTATTTAACGGCTTAATGCAGATTGCCCCGAAATGGCAGGACATTGAATGGATTATTGCAAACACTTCTTTGCCGGTCATTTTAAAAGGTGTTGTTCATCCCAAAGATGCTGAGCGTGCAGTTCAATCTGGCGTGCAAGGACTGATTATTTCCAATCATGGGGGGCGGGTTTTAGATAGCTGTATTTCGCCACTCACTGCCCTGCAGCGGATTAAAGCAGTTGTGCCTCAGGATTTCCCTTTAATTGTCGATGGTGGAATTCGTCGTGGAAGCGATATTTTTAAAGCCATTGCTTTAGGTGCAACAGCAGTCTGTATTGGTCGACCTTATATTCATGGTTTAGCAGTTGCCGGTGCTTTAGGCGTTGCCCATGTGATTAAAATCTTGAAGGAAGAATTTGAAATCACGATGGCTTTAGCGGGAACTGCGACATTAAACCAGATTACTTCCGACTATATTTTTCATAAATAGCTTAATTAAAGGAAAATATTTTCTATAAAGCTGTTGTAAACGCAAAAATAGAAAATTATTTTCGGAATAAGTGGATTAATATTTAGTTATAGATTTGCAAGTGCTGCGATAAAGCTAAGTCGTAATAATTTATCAATATTTTACGACTTTCGACTAAAGTACCCGAAGCATTGCTTGTAAATGGTTAGAATAGACACAATCTATATTCGTAGTACGTTGCCGTTATCCACGATTAAAAGCAATGCATGCTACACAAGGAGTTACCTCATGATGTTGGCTGATCCAAGTAAAAAATATCGTCGCATGTATCAACGTGTAGACTTGCCAGACCGTCAATGGCCAAATAATGAAATCAATCAAGCGCCAATTTGGATGAGCACCGACCTTCGTGACGGTAACCAGGCAATTTTCGAACCGATGGATATGGAACAGAAATTTAAAATGTTCCAGATGTTGGTGAAAATCGGCTTTAAACATATTGAAATTGGTTTCCCTTCTGCATCGCAAATTGACTTTGATTTCACCCGTAAATTGATTGAAGAAAATCATATTCCAGATGACGTTTACATTGAAGTTTTGGTTCAGGCGCGTGATCATTTGATCCAACGTACTTTCGAATCATTGGTTGGTGCAAAACGCGCGATCGTGCATATCTACAATTCAAACTCACCGACTTTCCGTCAAAAAGTCTTGAATGTTGATGTTGCCGGTGCAAAACAGTTAGCGGTAAATGCTGCGACTAAAGTGAAAGAATATGCAGCGCAATATCCTGAAACTGAATGGGTATTCCAATACAGTCCAGAATGTTTCACTGCAACCGAATTAGAAGTGGCAAAAGATGTCTGTGATGCTGTGACTGAAATCTGGGAAGCATCACCGACAAACAAAGTGATTTTAAACTTGCCTGCAACGGTTGAAGTTTCAGGTCCGCATGTGTATGCCGACCAAATTGAATGGATGCACCGCAACATTCAACGTCGTGATGGTGTGATTATTTCTGTTCACTGTCACAATGACCGTGGCTGTGGTATTGCAGCTTCTGAATTGGCAATTATGGCCGGTGCTGACCGTGTGGAAGGCTGTGTGTTTGGTAATGGCGAACGTACAGGTAACGTGGACGTTGCAGCAATTGCATTGAACATGTACACCCAAGGTGTTGCACCAAACTTGGACTTCTCCAATATCAATGAAATTATTGCCACTGTTGAAGAATGCACTGGCTTGCCCGTTCACCCGCGTCATCCGTATGCAGGCGACTTGGTGTTCACCGCATTCTCTGGTTCGCATCAAGATGCGATCAAGAAAGGTTTCGAGTTCCAGAAGAACCAAGAAATGTGGGATATGCCTTACTTGCCAATCGATCCTAAAGATTTAGGTCGTGACTATGACGCCGTGATTCGTGTCAATTCACAGTCAGGTAAAGGCGGTATTTCTTACTTGTTAGAATCAAATTACAACGTGGTCTTGCCGCGCCGTTTACAAATTGAATTCTCACAAGCGGTTCAACAAGTGACAGATGAACAGGCGAAAGAAGTTTCAGCACAAGATATCTGGGCTTTGTTCAAACAGAATTATGTTGCAACCAAAGATGGGCATTATTCTACCAAAAACTACAAATTGTCTGATGAAAATGGCAATCAAGTGATTGAGCTAGATATCGAAATTAACGGTGAAAATCAACACTTGCGTGGTGAAGGTAACGGTCCAATTTCTGCAATCTTGAATGCATTGCAATTGCCAATTGACGTGTTGAACTATGAAGAACGTAGCATTGGCTCGGGTGCGCATGCCAAAGCATTGGCTTTAATTGAACTTCAAGTAAAAGGCACGGGTAAATCTGCATTCGGTGCGGGTGTTCACGACAATATTGTGACGGCTTCAATCGAAGCGATTATTGCCTGCACCAACCGTTTAATCGAGCAAGGTGTACTGAGTACAGAACAGGTTGTTGCAGCTGCGGTATAAGTATTAGCAATAATATTTAGCACTAAAATGACTTTAGAAGGATACCCTCAAGTGGTATCCTTTTGTTTATACATCCTAAAGATTTAAGGCGAATTATTCCTGTGTCTTTTCCAGCTGACTCAGTGGGTCTAGTTACCCCACAAAAGTTCTCATTCGAAGAGCCGTTAGAGCTTGAATGTGGTCGCATTCTCCCACGTTTCGAAATCATGGTTGAAACCTACGGTACGCTCAATGCAGATAAATCCAATGCGATTCTGATTTGCCATGCGTTGTCGGGTCATCATCATGCTGCAGGCTATCATCACCAAGATGATAAAAAACCCGGTTGGTGGGATGCCTGTATTGGTCCGGGCAAAGCGATTGATACTTCTAAATTCTTTGTTGTTGCCCTCAACAACATTGGTGGTTGCAGTGGCTCCACTGGTCCAATATCGCCAAATCCTGAAAATGACAATCGCCCTTATGGTCCGGACTTTCCCTTAGTTACTGTTCGTGACTGGGTGAAGACTCAAGCCATGCTGTCTGATCGTTTAGGCATTGATGTCTGGTACTCGATTATTGGGGGTTCACTCGGTGGCATGCAGGCTTTGCAATGGTCGGTGGATTATCCTGACCGTTTAAAAAACTGCGTCATCATTGCCAGTGCACCAAAACTGTCTGCACAGAATATTGCCTTTAACGAAGTGGCGCGTCAGTCGATTTTGTCCGATCCAGATTTCCATAACGGCCGTTATTTAGAAAATGATAGCTATCCAAAACGTGGCCTCATTTTGGCACGTATGGTCGGGCATATTACCTATTTATCTGAAGAAGCAATGAAACAGAAATTTGGCCGTGACTTGAAGTCGGGCAAATTTATGTATGGTTTTGACGTTGAATTCCAGGTGGAAAGTTATTTGCGTTATCAAGGTGAGCAATTCAGCCGTAACTTTGATGCCAATACTTACCTGATTATGACCAAAGCGCTGGATTATTTTGATCCTGCACGTGAATATGAATTGTCTTTAACCAAGGCGATGGCGAATACCAAATGCCGTTTCCTGGTGGTTTCATTCACTACGGATTGGCGTTTCACTCCAAAGCGCTCAGAAGAAATTGTTGATGCACTGATTACCAATCATAAACCTGTCAGCTATGTCGATATTGATGCAGAACAAGGTCATGACTCGTTCCTGTTCCCTATTCCGCTTTACGTTAAATCATTACGTGCATTTTTAGGTGGCGCAGAACACCTTGAAGCAACACCTCAGGAGACTGTGTAATGCGTATCGATCATCAACTTGCTGAGACATGGATTAAACCTGATTCAAGCGTACTTGATTTAGGTTGTGGCGATGGTGAACTGCTGGCTCATATGGGCAAAAAGCACAACATTCGTGCATACGGATTGGAAATTGATCAGGAAAAGATTGCAATTGCGGTCAGTCGAGGGTTAAATATTATCCAACAAGACTTGAACCTCGGTTTAAGCCGCTTTGCAGACCAGTCATTTGACTATGTTGTTATGGCACAGGCTTTGCAAGCAGTAGATGCACCAGACGTATTATTGCGTGATATGGTGCGTGTGGGGAAACAAGCAATTATTACCTTTCCTAACTTTGCCCATTGGAAGACGCGTTCTTTCTTGGCTTTAAAAGGAATGATGCCTGTTTCAAATGCTTTACCGTATATGTGGTATAACACGCCTAATATCCACTTATGTACTTTCCGTGATTTTGAAGCACTTTGTGTGGAAAACGATATCCGGATTATTAACCGACTCGCCGTGAATGGGGATCAACAAGGTAGTTTACTTAGTAAACATGTCCCGAATCTGTTTGGTGAAGTCGCTATTTATCGAGTGAGCGCACTATGAAAAAAATATTATTAAGCACACTATTGGTTGGTTTTTTTAGCATTCAAGCCCATGCGGATTATGTTTCATCTACCCCATCTGTTTCCAGTCAGGCAGCACAATATTCTGTCATGGATATTAATAGCCTGATTAAATCAGCCAAATCTGGTCAAGCGGCCGCACAGTTTTATTTGGCGACCAAATATCAACTCGGCAAAGATATTCAAAAAGATGTACAGCAAGCTTTTTCCTGGTACAAGGCCGCTGCTGACCAAGGTCTAACTGCTGCCCAATTAAATGTCGGCCGTATGCTGGCTGATGGTATGGGTACCAAAAAAGACGAAGCTTTAGCGCGTAAATACTTTGAAAAAGCTGCAAGTCATGGTGACAACCGTGCCAGCTTTAATCTTGCGATGATGGAAGAGCAAAAGAAAAATTACGTGGGTGCATATCAGTGGTATGAACTTTCTACCCGTGATGGCATGCTCGACAATAAAGTTATTTCTCTTTCTGAAGGTAAGAAAACAGCTTTGGCTGCCAACTTAACTCAAGAGCAAATTCGTATGGCGCGTGACCGTGCCGACAAATGGATTCAAGCCCAATAATTTTGCCTGATTCTAGAAAGCACCTTCGGGTGCTTTTTTATTGGCTAAATTATCTAGATAAGTTTGCTAAAATACGCACAATTATTTTCACATTAAGATCAAAATCATGGCTTCTACAGATTGGTTATCCCAAGGCACTCTTGTACTTGCAAGTAACAATAAAGGCAAAATTTCAGAATTTGAAAAATTGTTTGCAGAACTGAACCTACCTGTCGAAGTAGTTGCTCAGGGCAACCTCAACATTGAAGATGCTGTCGAAGATGGCTTAAGCTTTGTCGAAAATGCGATTATTAAAGCCCGTCATGCATCGAAAATTTCTGGAAAACCGGCCATTGCCGATGATTCCGGGATTTGTGTACCTATCTTAGGCGGAGCACCTGGCATTTATTCTGCGCGTTACGCAGGTGAACATGGTGATGATGCTGCCAATAATGAAAAACTGTTAGCTGACTTAAAACCACTACGTAAATACAGCGAAGCGATTGAAGGGATGTTTGTCTGTGTACTTGCGCTGGTGCAACATGCAGAAGATCCGCTTCCACAAATTTTTCAAGGCATTTGGAAAGGTGAAGTTCTAGAAGCGGCACGTGGTGAAAATGGTTTTGGTTATGACCCATTGTTCTGGTTACCTGAACTTGGGATTTCTAGCGCAGAACTGTCTAAAGAAGAAAAAAATAAAATTAGTCACCGTGGTCAGGCGATGCAATTGTTTAAGGCGAGTTTGGAGAAGTAATTTCCTTACGGATTCCCTCTCCTTTTAGGAGAGGGTCAGGGAGAGGTCAACTCCTTCCTCTTGCGCCATACATTGCTCAGGAGAGGAAATTTCAATTTTGGTTAAATAATCCCTCCTAAGCTCCCTTTAATAAAGGGAGGAAAAGCCCCTCTTTATTAAAGATGAGGAATATATTCCGCAAGAGGGAGATTCGGTTTTTGACTTGTTAAAATTGAAGAACCTTTCCCTAACCCTCACTTGCGCTAAGATTTAAAGCATCGCTTTAAATCTTGCTCAGGACAGGGAATCATATGTGGTTTAATCCAAGCATAATTTTAAATCGATGCTCTCCCTCCCTTTGGGAGGGAGTTAGAGGGAGGGTAATAAAAGATGAAGCACCACGCCATAAATTCCTATCAAGATCGTACTGGCAATCGTCCCTGATGCAATATATTTCGCTGAATGTCCTGTGCCCTGGTAATACGTTTCTAAAGCCACAATATTGGCTGCAGGTGGCAAGGCAAAGAACATAAACATAACAGCATAAGTCAGCTGCTGATGTGGAATCGGTAAGACATAATAAGCTGCCAAACACACAAAAATAGCTAAAAACATTCTGCTACTGATCAGCAATAGACTCTGTTTTAGATCACTCAAACCAATACGAATTTTACTTAGCCACATGCCAAGAATGCACATCCCGGTAAATGTGACCAAGACCTTATTGGTTTGATAAAACCACTGCACCCATGGATGCGACTCATAGGCTGTAAAATCCCAGATCGACAGAATAGCGGCTAGACTTAAGGCAATTACGGGTGGAGAAAGCAGAACATTTTTAATAATAAATTTTGAATTTTGCCTGGTTTGACTGACTGCCATGACCGCACAAACATTGCCAAACAAAGAGCCGCCAATATATAAAGCCACAATTATGCTGCTGGCTTGCGGGCCAAATAATGCCAAGGCAAAGGGAAACCCCAACCAAGCCCCATTTAAATAGCTTAAGCACAGCGCACGTAATTTATCTTTTTTGAAATAATAAAAAATACAAAAGAAGAATACCGAACTGATAAAACTAAAACCAATGAGCCACAAACTACCCGCCTGATAAAACACCATGTTGTAAATAATCACGACGGGAATAAAAAATCGGGCTAATAAACTCGCAAATAGTGGTTTTAAAGTTGCGGAAAATTGTGTTGAAGCGAGTCCCCATCCACATAAAAAGCCGAAAAGTGGTAAAAGCAAAGCCACAACATTACCCTAAATGATCAATAGAAATATGCTAGCACTGAATCAAACACAAAAGCAGCTTTAATCCAGTTTGTCTTTAAACTGAAATTTTTCAGTCACATTGCTGTCATCGCAAAATGTTCAGATGGTTCTAGATAAAAAATGAGTAAAGAACATGGCAGGATTATCGATTTGGCACGTTGTGATTTTTGCAATTGTGGTGATTTTATTGTTTGGTACATCAAAACTTAAAAACTTGGGTAAAGATGTCGGTGGTGCAGTCAAAGATTTTAAAAAGTCAATTAAAGAAGATGAAGCAGCTACCTCAGCATTAAATGAACCAAAAATTATTGAACATCAAACCAGTCATTCTGATGTTAATTCCACGGTAAAAACCCATTCAGGCTAAAATGTTATGCTTAATATTGGTATGACTGAACTGCTGGCTTTCGGCATCATTAGTTTATTGGTGCTTGGGCCTGACAAGCTTCCAGAAGCTGCTCGCTTTGTCGGAAAATGGTATGCGAAAATCAAACGTACGGTCAGCAATGTACAAAATGATATTGACCGAGAGCTGCGTTTATCTGAACTGCGGGAACAGATGCAAAATGAAATGCAAAGGATTCAAGAGCTAGAACAAAAGATGCAAGCTCACATGCATGAACTAAAACAACAATCACAACCTGCAACAGAAAAACAATTACCAGACGCATTACCCAATAATAATGCTCCCGTTCTTTATATTTTTATCAAACATCATCGACCTTTGTGCGTTTATTTAAGCGTACAAAGTGCTTGCAGCATTACGCCGTCAATAGAACAGCCTTTAAACATCATGCCTCCAATTTCACAGTTAAATGAATTAAAGGTGGCAGTATGAACACTCCAATAGAAAACCAATTGCCGATTACCCTTGCAGATCAACAATCCCCTAATCTTGAAGAAATGCCGATTACCCAGCACCTGATGGTTTTGCGTCGGCATCTGTTTAAAATTGTCGGTTTACTGTTGGTATTATTTTTTTGCTTATTGCCTTTTGCCAATCAAACCTATCAGCTTTTGTCTGAACCTTTACGTGCACAATTGCCTGTTAGCTCATCGATGATTGCCACTGATGTCACGGCGACATTCATGGCACCATTTAAGCTAAATTTCTTTGTTGCCTTGATGTTGGCGATGCCTTTTATCATTTTTCAACTCTGGAGTTTTGTAAAACCTGCACTCTATGAAAAAGAAAAAACTTTAGCGATGCCATTACTGTTTGGCAGTATCAGCTTATTTTATGCCGGGATTGCTTTTGCATATTTCGTTGCGTTGCCTTCGATTCTGCATTTTTTCATTAGTGTTTCACCCGAAACGGTTGCGCCAATGACTGACATTAACAGTTACCTGGCTTTCTGCTTAAAATTGTTTTTGGTGTTTGGTTTTACCTTTGAAATCCCGATTATTACCTTAATCCTTATTTTAATTGGTCTGGTTTCTACACAACAATTAGTCGAAAAACGGCGCTTTATTGTGGTCGGCTGTTTCTTTGTGGCGATGTTCGTAACACCACCCGATGCAATTTCCATGATTATGCTCGCCATTCCCATGTGGTTATTATTTGAAATGGGCTTGTTCTTTGGCAAACTGATTGAAAAACGTCGGGCAGCTTAAATGCTGGCAGCAATTTTTTAGGCAGACTTCGGTCTGCTTTTTTCATCAGAGCGACTTATTTTCTTCACCAGACTGTCATTTAAACGTCAGCGCGCTGTCATATATTTCACCTAAGTTTGATACAACTTTATAACAACCATATACTTGGGAAATATCATGACAGACTTTACGCCATATCATGAAGAGCAAGAATTAGACAACAATACTTCTGACAATGTCCATTTCCGTGACATTTTAGAGCAAGCGATTACACGCCGCAGCCTCATCACTAAAACTGCGAGTGGTGCAGTTGCCTTGACTTTGGCTTCAACTTTGACAGCTTGTGGCAGCGATAGTGATAGTGACTCGGCAACAACAACTCCAGCTACTGATCCAACCAAATTACCGACAAAGTTGAGCTTTACCCCAGTCGCGAAGAACTTGAATGATATCGTGACGGTTCCAGAAGGTTATGAAGCCAAAGTAATTTATGCGCTGGGTGATTCCATCAATCAATACTATGGTCCATGGGATGACAGCAATGTTCCTTCAGGTCCAAGTTTTCAGTTCCGTTCTGGTGACTGTCATGATGGTATGAGCTATTTTGGCTTAAATACTACGACTGGTCGTTATGATGACAGCAAATCAGATCACGGTTTACTGGTTTTGAATCATGAATACATTAACCAGACTTTCTTACACCAGACAGGTCCGACCAATAAGGGAACGGGTCCTCGTCCTGAAGATGAAGTGATCCGTGAAGTCAATGCGCATGGCGTATCCATCATTCATCTGAAAAAAGACAGCAAAACCCAAGCCGTTGAAATTTTGAAAAATTCAATTTTCAACCGCCGTATCACAGCTTCTACACCCATGACTTTTGCGGGCGTTGCTGCGGGTTCAACTTTACTTTCAACCCGCTTCTCTCCATCTGGTGTAAAAACCCGTGGTACCCAAAATAACTGCGGTAATGGTTATACACCTTGGGGCACCTACCTGACTGCTGAAGAAAATTTTATCGGTTACTTTGTTCGTAATTCAACAGATGATAGTTCGCGCACCGCAAATGAAGTTGTAGCATTAAACCGTTATGGTCTAAAACAAGGTGCTAAATCGCGTTATCAGTGGGAAACAGCAACAGGCAGTCTGGAACAACAGGACATGTATGATCGCTGGAATGCATCTGTTGTAGGTGCATCTGCTTATGTAGACTATCGCAATATCCCGAATACTTTTGGCTGGATTGTAGAAATTGATCCATTCGATAGCCGTCAGGACCCTGTAAAACGCACCTCACTTGGCCGTTTTGCACATGAAGACTGTCGTACTAGCCGTGCTATTGAAGGTCAGAACCTGGCATTCTATATGGGTGATGACTCACGTGGTGAATACATCTATAAATTCGTTTCTGATGCGAAATGGGATGTAAAAGATGTCAATGGTGGCTATGCAGCCGGCGATAAATACATGAATAGCGGCAAACTGTATGTTGCCAAATTCAATGCCGATGGTACAGGTCAGTGGATTGAGCTATCAACTAGCAACTCAGCAATTTCTGGTTATACGACTTACGCATTTGCAGACCAAGCCGATGTAGTGACGCATGCACGTATCGCTGCAGATGCTGTTGGCGCAACCAAAATGGACCGTCCTGAATGGGTTGCAGTCAATCCAAACAATGGTGAAGTGTATGTCACTCTCACCAATAACAGTAACCGTGGTACCAACTATACAACTGATGCCGCTAACCCACGTAATTATTCTGATCCAGAAGGCGGTAAAGGTAACGTGAATGGTCACATTATCCGCTTCCGTGAAGATGCAGATACTACAACAGCCACCACATTCAAATGGGATATTTACCTGTTTGGTGCTGAAGCACAAATGCTTGAAAATGTTAACCTGTCTGGCCTAACTGACAATAATGACTTCTCTAGTCCGGATGGTATGTGGTTTGACCCACGCGGCGTGCTCTGGATTCAAACAGATGATGGGGCTTACACTGACGTGACCAACTGTATGATGCTGGCTGCATTGCCGGGTACGATGGGTGATGGTGGCAAAGCGACTGCGCTTTCAGGTACTGCTACACAAGATACCTTTATGGGTGCCAAAGTGACCGATGAAAATCTACGTCGCTTCCTGACCGGTCCAAAAGATTGTGAAATTACTGGTGTGACTATGACGCCTGACTACAAAGCCATCTTTATTAACGTTCAGCACCCTGGTGAAGATTCAACTGCTTATAATAACGCAACCAGCCACTGGCCTGCGACACAAACAGACCCTACCAATACCACTGCGCGCCCACGTTCAGCAACGGTAGTGATTACCCGTAAAGATGGCGGAGTGATTGCTGGATAAGTTTCCAAATCTTAAAAATACCGGCTTTATGCCGGTATTTCTTATTTTGGGATCGGAATAATCTTTTCTACAACCTGCCCTGCGGTTTCCCCCTGTTGGGATTTTTCCTGCCACAACCAGGCATCATTTTTCATTCTTAAAAAATTTGAACAACGGGTGCCATAAACGGGGCTTTGAATAAAAGTCGATGAGAGCAATTCTTCCATCTCTGCACTAATACCGGTTTGTGGGAGAAGTTCAGGAATGATTTTTCGTTCATCTTCTAAAATATCCCATACCGTAAATTCAAGATCCGCTTCAGTAATAGAAGCCTGCTGCAACATCGGCAGGAATTCTTGGGTAAAGCGTTTACGCAAATGTCGAGTCTTTTCCCAATGTTCGGTCATTAAACCATTGGATACCACATATACACCTTTGGCTAAAACCTGAGGTGCTTCACCGCGGTTACTCATATAGACCGCCTGATCTTGATCACCGAGCAATAAATTAAAACCGGCATAATCACATTGGCGTTTTTCTAATGCTTGAGCAAAGCGGATCGGCGTTAAACCGGATTCTAAAAAAGCTTGAATCAGATGACCGCGTGAAGTCGGATATGTTTTTTTATCGGTTGCATCTCGAAAGTTAGTCACTACCGCCCATCTTCCCGATGCAGTCACGCCCATCCACGTTCCGCCAGACTGTAGATCTTGTCCGGCAATAATCGGGCTATTTCCCCAAACTTTTAAACCACTGGTCGGGCGCTGATAAAACTCATCACGATTAGAAATCAGACATAAAGGCGTATCTTCCAAGACTTGCCAAGCTAAAGCTACAATACACATAATTCGTGCTCTTTATCTTTACACATTGAATGTACAACATTTTTCATCACATTCAGCTAAAATCTGTGCAAAACAGAATCACAAGGAACAGGAATGCTGACCTATCCAAATATTGACCCAGTTGCCGTATCGCTGGGACCGTTACAAGTCCATTGGTATGGATTGATGTATTTACTGGCATTTTTATTTGCCTGGGGACTTGCCACTTATCGCACCAAACATCGGGATGGCTGGACACCCGACATGGTGTCTGACCTGATTTTCTATGGGGCTTTAGGTGTGGTCGTCGGTGGCCGTATTGGCTACGTGTTCTTTTATGGCTTTGAGCAATTCCTTGCCAATCCACTCTGGCTATTTCAGGTATGGACCGGTGGCATGAGCTTCCATGGTGGCTTTCTGGGTGTGATGATTGCCATGCTGTTCTGGTGCAAGAAATACAAGATGACCTGGTTTCAGACTTTGGACTTCATCGCGCCTTGTGTACCGACTGGCTTGATGTTCGGTCGTATCGGCAACTTTATTGGTGGCGAGCTCTATGGTCGTCAAGTCACTGATCCAAACTTTGCGTGGGGGATGATTTTCCCCACCGATCCGCTGCAGTTGGTGCGTCACCCATCACAGCTTTATCAAGCTTTGGCTGAGGGGTTAATCCTGTTTATTGTGTTGTGGTGGTTCAGTTCAAAACCTCGCCCACGTATGGCCGTTTCAGCCTTGTTCCTGATTGGTTACGGTATTGCACGCTTTGTGGTGGAATTCTTCCGCGAACCGGACAATGGACAACTGTTTATTGGCTGGATGAGTAAAGGCCAATTCCTGACTGTACCGATGATTTTGATTGGTCTCTGGATGATGTGGTATGCCTACCAAAAGAAAATTTATGATTGGGGTCCACAGAAAAATACTTAATTTTTAGCGAGGCAAAAGCCTCGCTTTTTTATCTTTGTTTTTGCTAAAGTGCAGTCAGTGCTCGTTTATCTATCAGAAAATTATGCTCGAATTTTGGTTTAATCCTAAAGTTTCCATCCTCCGTAAACTCATGATCTTTGTAGTCATTGCGATTGCAACAGGCATACTTTACTGGATGGATCCGCTAAAACCTGATGCAATTCTCATGTTCTTAGGAACAGGTATTATTTTTCTGATTTGTCGTTACTGCAAAATCCATTTTGCATCTAAAAATCCAACCGGATTGTTATATCGCCTACTGACTTGGATTCCGATTGCGCTATTACTGGCTCTTATTTTTATGCAGATGAAAGAGGGTGAAATTTTAATTCCGGGTGCGCAAGGCATTGGCTTTATGGCTTTAGCCATCTGTTTATTTTCACCTTTGTCTTTACTGAATAAAAATGATGTTACAGACGAGAAAAAATAATGCTGGAATTTTGGTATTCAGATAAATGTACCCGTCAAATCAAGCTGATGGTCTGTATTGCCACCTGTGTGATGATTTATTTGTGTTCCACAGTGCAACAACTTTCCCCAATGTTTACGGGAATCAGTATTGCTATTGGCATGAGCATACATGGGTTAAGAACTTTGAGCTTAAAAGTTGCAGCAGATAATCCCTATAAAAAAGGTTTTGTTATTCTCATTTTGGTTATGCCGCTTATGGCATTCATCACTTTAATTTCAGTATTACCGATACAGCATAAAATCATTCTCGCCATGCAAGCAATTGGATTTTCTGCAATTGGTTTATTCACCTTATCGACATTTCCAAAGCGTCGCTTTGATAAAAATTAAAAGATCGATATTTTATCAAATGAAAATAAAAAAGACCGCTAAAAAGCGGTCTTTTTTCAATCATCCGAAGACGATTAAGCAGCTAATGCGTCTTTCGCTTTTTGAGCGATAGCAGCAAATGCAACTGCATCATGCATAGCGATGTCTGCAAGTACACGACGGTCGATAATCACTTGAGCTTTTTTCAAGCCAGCGATCATACGGCTGTACGATAAACCATTAAGACGCGCACCAGCATTGATACGTGCAATCCACAAAGCGCGGAATTGACGTTTCTTCTGACGACGGTCGCGGTAAGCATATTGACCTGCTTTAATTACTGCTTGGAACGCTACGCGATATACGCGTGAACGAGCGCCGTAGTAACCTTTAGCACGAGCAAGAATTCTTTTATGACGGCGATGAGCCTGGACACCACGTTTTACACGAGCCATTTATAAATCTCCTAAAGGTATGGGCACATACGGCGAACTGAAGCAACGTCACTTACGTGAACCATTACACAGCCGCGCAATTGACGAATACGCTTAGCAGATTTCTTAGTCAAAATGTGGCGTTTGAACGCTTGTTTACGCTTGATACCGTTAGCTGTCGCTTTAAAGCGTTTAGCAGCACCACGGCGAGTTTTCATCTTAGGCATAACAACCTCTTTTGAACACCTGTTCGGAACGTCTGCACCATTGCAAAAACGACCTGCAGGTAAGGGAGCCAGTATTCTAAAGCATCTTTGCTTAAAACAAAAGCAAATATCCTTAAAATACACAACCAATCGTCCGTTTCTTTTAGTCTTATTTCCTCTATTGAATACGAGATGTTTTTATTAATAACTCAACTATTCAGCATTATAATTATCGCAACATAAGAATATTGGACCAACATGACTCCCGCACAGGATGCTTTTGCAGCACTGCGCTATCGTGATTTCTCTATTGTTACGATGAACCAGTTCTGCCTCACTCTCGCCATTTTAATTCAAGAAATTATTGTCGCGTATTCACTTTATCAAATCACCAAAGACCCACTGACACTAGGTTTAATTGGTTTAGCCGAAGCGATTCCATTTATCACCTTGTCTTTATGGGGTGGCTATTTTGCAGACCGCTTTAATAAACAGACCATTATGAAAATCTGTTTGTTCTTTGCCGTGCCTTTACCTGTGGTTTTGTGGTGGCTGTTTCATGCCTATGGCCTAGGTCAAATCGGGGTCAATACACTGTCTTGGGGGATTTACGCCGTTATTTTTGGCTTAGGAACGATTCGTGGTTTTTACAACCCATCTGCAACTTCACTCAAGCCTTTTCTGATTCCACGTGAACTCTATGCCAACGGTGCAACATGGACAACGATCGGTTGGCAAAGTGGCGTGATTATTGGACCTATGCTCGGTGGTTTCATGCTGGCACTTTTAGGTCGTGAAACCAGTTTATTATCGGTTGCGGTATTGCTGAGCATCTGTTTTGTCTTAATTAACCTGCTGCAAAAACGTAGCTTCCCCAAAATCGAAACAGACAATTTAATCGAAAGTTTGGGTGATGGTTTCCGCTTTATCTGGAAAACCAAGATTGTACTGTGGGCGATTTCACTGGATTTGGTTTCTGTTCTCTTTGGTGGGGTAATTGCCCTACTGCCTATTTTTGCAGAAGATATTTTAAAAGTCGGTCCTGAAGGCTTGGGTTATTTACGTGCTGCACCTTCTATTGGGGCACTATTGACCATGATTGTCCTAACCAAGTTTCCACCTACACAAAATGCCTGGCGCAATATGCTGCTTGCCGTAGCAGGTTTTGGGGTATTCACGCTGCTGTTTTCCTTCTCAAATAACATGTGGCTGTCCCTGTTTGCTTTAGCCATGACCGGGGCCTGTGACAGTATTTCAGTCGTAGTTCGTCAAACGATCCTACAAATTTACCCACCTGAGAATATGCGTGGACGCGTTGCGGCAGTAAACGGCATGTTTGTCTCAAGCAGCAATGAACTTGGGGCATTTGAATCTGGCTTAGCCGCAAAATACATGGGTACCATTATGGCCACAGTATTTGGTGGATGTATAACGATGGTGGTGGTTGCGATAAGTTGGGCAAAAACGCATGATTTATTTGGCGTAGATATCACTCAAGGTGATGATCAAATACGTTAATTCACTTTTTAGACTTGCGAGTATTTCTAATTCAGGAAATACTTCGCACTCACCATGCTCCGCTCCCGATACAACCTCTGGCTTGATTAAAGAAATAAATAATTATGAAGAAAATCCTGTGTTTTTCTCTACTTATCAGCTTACCGTTAAGTGCTACTTATAGCGCTGCACCTAAAGCACCAAAACAACTCTTGGTTCAGAAAAGCGCAGCCCTTCCCGCGCATTTAACCACGCGCATTCAGTGGAGCAAATTTCCACGTCCAAGCTATAAAAATGAAGATTTAGAAGATCAAAACCGTAGCGCCATTATTCGTATCTATGCCGATGAAACCGGCAGTATTAGCAAAGCCAGCGTACAAGAAAGTACCGGCTTAACACATTTAGATGATCTGTTAATTAAAGCGGTTCGTGAGGCACAGGTAAAACCCTATGTCGAAAATGATACTGCCATTGCACAAATTGGCTATCAAACCTTTAGCCTTAAACTAAGCCAAGAGGATGATGCAGAAGTTTGCCAATACAACTTTAACTCTAAAAACTGGCAGGCTCAGCAGCAAGATAAAAAAGTACCCTTTTCATATCGTGCTCAACCCGTTTTAGATATCGACTCTGAACAACTCAACGGACACAATCGTGCGGTGAAATTCACCTTTAAAGTGAATAAACACGGCGATGTGAAAAAAGTAAAAGTGAAAAACGGTTCCGGCATTTACGCTTTAGACCAACAAATTGTACGCGCAGTCTCAGATGCGAAAGTAGATGTGCCGCGTAAATATTGGATTTATAAAAAATCGACCCTTAAAGATGAAATAAAATTCAATTTAGATCAATGTCAGTAATTTAAATACCGATCTCAGATATAAAAAGAGATGCGCAATGCATCTCTTTTTAAAACATTGAAAAAGCGCCATAGATAAATAAATAGCGCCCAACTTTGGCAATACTGACCATCAATAAAAACCACCAAAAGTTTTCTTTGAGCAAGCCCGCAATCAAGGTAATCGGATCGCCAATGATCGGTACCCAACTCAATAGCAACGACCAGTAACCATACTTTTGATAGATTCCCTGTGCTTTCAACATTTTCTGCTCTGACACAGGAAACCATTTTTTATCTTTATAGTGTTCGATTTGCAAACCTAGCCACCAGTTCACACAGGAACCCAAAATATTTCCCAAGCTTGCAACAAACAGCAACTCAATAACTGAATGACTACCTTCAGCTAACAGCGCCAATAAAACGGCTTCGGACTGTAATGGCAATAAAGTCGCTGCGCCAAAGGCAGAAATAAACAGTAAAGTGTAGGATAGCATTATGTGAATAACGGTTTAAAGACCCAACTTTTTCTTGGTAGATTTATATTCATAAATAGACCAAACAATGAATAAAACCATCACCAACCATCGCGTCAAACTATAACGATGAGCAATCACACTAAATATTTCTTTAGATACCGATGGATCATTGGCTTTTAGCGTCTCTGCCAATGACTGCATATGAACCACTTCAGCAATAAACAACAATAAGCAAGCTGCAATACCAAAGATAATTGCCCAATAAATTTTCTTATTTGTTTCAATAATCTGCGTTAAATTTAAGAAAAAGTCTTTCATAGCCATGAGGTCCAATAAAAAACCACCGCAACGGGTGGTTTATTTTTGCGAGATTTAAGCGGTGTTATTCCGCAATCTTAGCACAAAAAACATTTTTCAATTTTTACCATCAGGCATTTACTTGAATTGCCAAAGCACGTTGCACTGCTGGACGTGCGGTCAAGCGATCTACATATTCTTTCACATATGGATAATCTTCGAGTTGAATCTGCTGCCATTCATAACGCAAAATCCACGGCAAAATTGCCATATCGGCTATTGAATATTCACCCGCCACGTACTTTTGGCCAATCAACTGCTTGTTCAATACACCATACAAACGTTTGGTTTCATTGACATAACGATCAATTGCATAGGGGATTTTTTCAGGCGCAAATTTACCAAAATGATGATTCTGCCCAAGCATCGGACCCAAGCCGCCCATTTGCCACATCAACCACTGCTCAACTTCAACACGTTGCTGTTCATCCTCTGGATAATACAAGCCTGTTTTACGCCCTAAATATTGTAAAATTGCACCAGATTCAAATACCGAAATGGCTTCGCCACGCGGGCCATCCTGATCAACAATTGCCGGAATTTTATTGTTTGGAGAAATACGTAAAAAATCAGGTTGAAACTGATCATTTTCCATAATATTGATGGGAAAAATTTGATAATCCAAACCCATTTCTTCTAAAGCGATTGTAATTTTATGACCATTGGGCGTTCCCCAATAATATAGATCAATCATGTTTTCTACCTTTTGCCGTTCTCGTTTTGCATGACATTATTGAACTGTGCTCATACTTATAGCATGTTTTATATTGATAAATCATTAATCTTCACTGAAGTTTAAAACACAAAAAAATTAAATATAACCAACTGTTTTTATTCAATATTATAAATTTATAATTTTTTTTTAATTTGAATTCTTGAAAGCACTAAAAACAGTACAATATATAACAGAGAGCAATGATCTTTTAAGATATCGTTCCTCATACTGTTGATGTAATGCATAACAGAGTTGCAATCTTTTTATAAAAATTATTTTTAAATTAAGAGGTTATATCAATGAGCAATATCAGCCTTACTCCTCTCTTCCGTCGCAGCATTGGTTTTGACCGTTTCAATGATCTATTCGATTACGCCATGCAAAGCGACACACCCAATTATCCGAACTATAACATTGAAAAAACAGGTGATAACAACTATCGAATTGTCGTTGCTACAGCTGGCTTTAATGAAGATCAACTTGAGATTAATCTTGAAAATCAGCTACTCACAATTACGGGTAAAGCTGTTGAAGAAAAGTCAGATACTACTGTTGAATTTTTACATAAAGGCATTGCCAGTCGCTCATTTAAACTGTCGTTACGCTTAGATGAACATATTGAGGTACAACAAGCAAATTATGAAAATGGTTTATTGAAAATAGATTTGCAGCGTTCTGTTCCTGAAGAAGCCATGCCGCGCCAAATCCCGATTGGGCGTAAAGCCAATGAACAGTTAGAAACTGCTAAAACTGAATAAACGCTAAAAAGACCCGTCATTGACGGGTCTTTTTAATGATTAAGGCTGCCTATTAAAAAATAATGTCCATGAAAAACACGACAATCAAATCTTAAAACCTAGTGATTCAAATTTAAAATATACTGCAAGATAAGAATACAAAAATGACAATCTATCTTTGCAGAAAAACAGGTAAAAAATGAATTATTCAAGACAATCCAATATTGGCCCATTTGCGATCTTAATCGCCTTTATCTGTTTTATTACACTGATTATTTTGATTCTGTTCGGTTGGCCGCATTATAAAGTTTGGAAACAAGGCATGGATGGTCAAGCAGCATTGGCAGAAGCTGAGCAATCGAAAATGATTCAAGTTCAGGTCGCCAAAGCAGAATTGGAAAGTGCCAAATTGCGTGCAGAAGCCATAAAGTTAGTCGGTCAAGCCGCGAAAGATTATCCTGAATACCGTAAACAAGAATTTATTGGTGCCTTTGGTGAGGCCTTACGTGATGGTCGTATTCAGCAAATTATTTATGTACCGACCGAAGCCAATATTCCAATTGTGGAAGCGGGCAAAAACAGTAGCTCTCTGCAATAAATAAAAAATACAGGCATAAAAAAAGCACTGCATTGGCAGTGCTTTTTTATCAATGGATCAACGCGTGCTTATTTTTTACGTTTCGGTCCAATGAGCATGCCCATTTGACGACCTTCCATTTTTGGTGCTTGTTCGACTGTACCGAATTCAATTACATCTGCTTCAACTTTTTGTAATTGAGCAAGACCTAATTGTTGGTGAGCCATTTCACGACCACGGAAGCGCAAGGTAATTTTTACCTTGTTCCCTTCCTCTAGGAAACGAAGAATTGCACGTAACTTGATGTTGTAATCACCAATGTCTGTACCAGGACGCAACTTAATCTCTTTAACCTGAACTTGATGCTGTTTTTTCTTCGCATCTTTTTGCTTTTGCTTCAGATCGAATAAATGTTTGTTAAAGTCCATGATTTTACAAACAGGCGGCTCTGCATTAGCAACGATCTCAACAAGATCAAGCTCAACTTCTTCTGCAGCGCGCAACGCTTCAGCTAAAGAAACGATGCCCTTTTGCTCTCCTTCAGCACCAACGAGACGTACTTCTTTTGCACGGATCTCGTCATTCAATGCAGGACGATTGCTTTTAGCACCTTGTTGTTGGTTACGGTCAGGCTGTTTAATCTTTATTACTCCACAATATACCGGCCACGTTCGGCTACGGCTGCTTTCACTAGGTCAACGAAGGCATCAATTGACATAGTACCTAAATTTTTTCCTGAGCGGGTACGGACATTCACGGTACCTTCCTCTACTTCACGGTCTCCAAGAACCAGTAAGTAAGGAATACGCTCTAAAGTACGTTCACGAATCTTAAAGCCGATTTTCTCATTTCTCAAGTCAGAAATGGTACGAATTCCACTTTCTTTAAGTTTAGCGACGACTGACTCACACGCCTCAGCTTGTGAATCGGTAATATTCATTACACACGCTTGAACCGGTGCTAACCATGGTGGCATGAAACCAGCGTAGTGCTCAATAAGAATACCAATAAATCGTTCAAAACTACCCAGAATTGCACGGTGCAACATCACAGGCTGATCACGATCATTATCTTCTGTTACATAAGATGCGTCTAGACGCCCCGGTAAGTTGAAGTCACACTGAATAGTACCACATTGCCAGATACGGCCTAAACAGTCTTTTAACGAGAATTCAATTTTCGGACCGTAGAACGCGCCTTCACCAGGTTGTAAATCCCAATCAAGACCAGCAGCATCTAAAGCATCCGCCAAAGATTTTTCCGCCATGTCCCAAAGTGCATCTTCACCAACACGTTTTTCAGGACGAGTCGACAATTTCATTTGTACTTCTTCGAAGCCAAAGTCTTTGTATACATCTAGTGTCAATTTGATAAAGTCTGCAACTTCTTGACCAATCTGTTCTTTGGTACAGAAAATGTGCGCATCATCTTGAGTAAAGCCACGAACACGCATAATGCCGTGTAATGAACCAGATGGCTCGTTACGGTGACATGAACCGAATTCTGCTAAACGTACTGGAAGATCACGGTACGATTTCAAACCCTGGTTGAACACTTGTACGTGACAAGGACAGTTCATTGGTTTAACTGCGTAGTTACGGTTTTCAGAATGCGTGGTGAACATGTTGTCTGCATAGTTTGCAGCATGTCCTGATTTTTCCCACAGCGTGAAATCCACCACTTGCGGGGTACGGATTTCTTCATAACCATTGTCTTGTTGAACTTTACGCATGTACTGTTCAAGAACTTGGTAAATGGTCCAGCCGTTCGGATGCCAGAACACCATACCCGGTGCTTCTTCTTGCATATGGAACAAATCAAGCGCTTTACCGATTTTACGGTGATCGCGTTTTTCTGCTTCTTCAATACGTTTTACATAAGCTGCAAGCTGTTTCTTGTCTGCCCACGCTGTACCGTAGATCCGTTGTAACTGTTCATTCTTCGCATCACCGCGCCAGTAAGCACCAGAGATTTTAGTCAGCTTGAATGATTTTAAAAATTTTGTGTTTGGAACGTGCGGGCCACGGCACATGTCCAAATAATCTTGATGGTAGTACAAGCCCATTTGTGTTTCTTCAGGCATGTCTGCAATCAAGCGTAATTTGTATTCTTCGCCACGCGCATTGAATTCTGCAATCACTTCGTCACGCGGAGTCATTTTTTTCACGACTTCATAGTCTTGATCGATGAGCTTTTTCATACGCTCTTCAATCGCAGCCATGTCGTCTAACGTGAATGGACGTGGCATCCAGATGTCATAGTAGAAACCTTCTTCAATGACAGGACCAATTACCATTTTCGCTTCTGGGAACAATTGCTTAACCGCATGGCCAACCAAATGCGCGCATGAGTGACGGATAATTTCGACACCGGCGTCGTCTTTAGGCGTAATAATTTGTAGTGTTGCATCTTCAGTGATGAGATCAGACGCATCCACTAAACGGTCGTTAACACGACCAGCAACTGTATTTTTTGCAAGACCAGGACCAATGCTAAGTGCAACGTCCATCACAGATACGGCGTGATCAAACTGTTTTTGATCGCCATTGGGCAAAGTGATAATTGGCATAAGAAATCCTTAAGGAGTGATGCCCCGTACCATGGGGCATATCACCGCGAGATTATGATCGAGGAGAACCTCAAAAGATAAAAACGGTGGATAAATAAAAATCGATTAGAATTTTACACGTCTTACCCCTTCGATTAAACCTTTTCCCCAATAAAATTCGGCTTCACAATCAAAATTTAGCTTTAAGCGGATATATGAAGTGATGATTTAGGGTTTAAATGCCCCTATATTTACTCTCGACAGGTTTCCCAAACTTCAAATTCCCTCTGTTCATAGGCATAGAGATGGGCGAATTGTGGAATAAGCGCTTCGCTCTGTTGCGGCCTTAAAAACACATAATCATCGACCGCAATCTCACACTGTTTAGGGACTTGAAGCATTTCCTGATTACTACTGCGACCATACAAAAGGTGCGGCTGACTTTTTTCAGGATAAATATAATCCGCTCGCCAATAACCACCATAAACAAAGAGAGCCTGATGATGATGTGGCAGATGATTCAGCACCTCCAAACCGGGTAATTGGCTATACGGCAAAACTTTCAATACCGGTGCGGCAATCCAGAGTGCACATTTTAAAGCAGATAAATTGTCCAGATCGAAGTCACTTGGCTTCACGAGCATGGAACCAAATGCCAGATCATTACATTCACTCTGTTGGCAATGTTGCATAAAGGTTGGACTTCCGCCCCCGTTAAAGCACAGATCTTCATGCCATAAATTGGGGAATTGCTGCTGAATAATGGCTTTGTATTGTTGATAAGTTTGTTGCGATTGTTGATAACTTTTTTCAGGGCTTTTTATTATTTTCGGTAACTTGGCAATATGTGCATCGTAGCCCATTAATCCTGATAGTTTTAAATGCCTTGAATGCTGTTGAATCAGCTTGAGCAAAGCCACAAATTGCTGCGAATTTTGCACTCCACCACGATGCAACCCGACATCAATTTCAATATTTACATTCAAACTGATGTCGAGTCGTTGCGCGAGCTGCAGATATTCTTGTAATCGCTCCAAATCATCAATCAGCCATTGAATATGAATTTCGTGTTGAGCATTATTTTGATAAAACAATTCCACTGCCCTGATCGGCATCGGCTTACCCAGCAAAATATCAGCCTGTTCAAATGTCTGGATAATCTTTGCAATATGCGGTGGATGAAAGACCATAAAGCGTTGCGTAGATAGCTTTTGGCTGGCAAGTTTCAACATTGGCATACTTGCCAGAGACTTCACCACCAAACGCGGTTTTAAATGCGCAGGCAATTTTGACTGCACATAGTCCAAATTATGTTGATAGGTTTTTACATCTAAAATCAGTTGTGACGTGCCTGTTCCCTGCTGTTTTAAATCCTGGGTTAATTGCTGAAAATAATTCGATTGCATCGCCATTTCCTAATTTTCAGGTAAAAATAATTGCTTTAAATGTGGATTAAGCCATTTTTGATTGGGATCAAGTTGCTGACGCAACGCCATAAAATCATCCCATTTTGGGTATAAATCGCGAAGTAAAGCAGCGTTCATGGAATGCAATTTCCCCCAGTGTGGTCGCCCCTGATATTTTTGTAAAATGGGTTCGACCAAATCAAATACGGCGTGATAATCCTGTTTATGAAATTGATGAATGGAAATGGAGACCGAATCACGTCGGTAAAAAGGACTCAACCAGATATCATCGCCTTTGACATAACGAAACTCGATCGGGAAAAACATCGGCACTTGATGCTTGCGTAAGATATGTAAAACCTCCTCCAGACACTGCAAGCCTTGCTCAACCGGAAGCTGATATTCCATTTCATTAAATTTGGTATTGCGCGGAGTCGGAAAGATTTGATTTGACCAATCTACATAGCAAGTCGGTTTTACAAACACACTTAGCAGTTTTTGCAGATAGGGATTCGTGACAGGCAATCTTCGCGTTAATTCCGAACATAGAGTCAGCAAAGCATCTTCCGAAGGCCATGCATCCTGTCTGGGCTGAATCGCATCATCAGTTTCATCCAGTGTTTTTAACATCACCTGATCAGAATGAAGAAATGCCCAAAATTCAATATGGCGATGCTGATGTTTCCATTGATCGATATTTGCAAATACCTCCTGTAGCGGACACAGTCGGATCTGTTCTTTTAATTTATATCTGGACCGATTTTGCAGAGTAATTTTTGTCAGTATGCCAAAGCTACCCAATGCCACTCGTCCGGCTTGAAATATTTCGGTATTTTGCTGACGATCACATTGCAACAGTTCTCCATCTGCAGTCAGTAATTCAAAACCTTCAACAAAAGCAGATAAACAGGGTAAATCGATACCCGTGCCATGCGTTCCGGTAGAAATAGCGCCCGCCAAACTTTGCTGATCAATATCGCCCTGATTGGGTAAAGCCTGATTGATTGGGGCAAGATATTCACCTAAATCATATAAGCGTGTGCCCGCTTGTACTGTGCATTGGGTTTGATCTTCATCAAAGGTAACTACGCCCTTGAAACGATCAAGATTGATCAGCACCGCATCTGTCTTGACTAAAGCACTGAACGAATGTCCTGCTCCCACTGCACGAATCTGCGCATGCGACTTCAGCAACTTTTTTAATTCATTGATCTGCCTGGGCTTAAAAATTTCAGCAGAGCCATACTGACTCCCTGACCAATTTCGCCACACTTCATCCGCCTGTTGTATTTTCATTATTCTTCCTTGGCTGATATTATTTTAATTGCTCAACTAGAGTAAAATACCTAAAAAATCAAATATGGGAACCCATGAGTTCAAAATACTTGAGTACCATGAAATAATTTATTTAATATTCAATATGTTATAAATTATAAAAAAACACTCGACTAAAGCATAAATGCAACATTCATGAGAAGTGCATATCTTTTCAACAGGATATGAAAACAAATATAGAATGGAGTTTGAAAATGGTTAGCGCATACGATGAATTACCGCGTACCCCCGCAAATTTTGTAGCGTTGTCACCTTTACGCTATCTTGATCGTGCAGCGTATATCTATCCAAATCAGAACGCGATTATTCACGGTAAGCGTCGTATTACCTGGCGTGAGAAATATAATCGTTGCCGTCAGTTTGCCAACCAACTCCAAAAATTAGGCATCGGTAAAAATGATACCGTTTCTGTACTGCTGCCGAACGTCCCTGCCATGATTGAAGCACATTTTGCTGTTCCTATGGCTGGGGCTGTATTAAACACCTTAAATACGCGCCTAGATGCCAAGACACTCGCCTTCATGCTTGAGCATGCTGAAACCAAAGTGTTATTGGTCGATCCCGAATTTACTGCGCTTGCTACAGAAGCACTTGCACTGGTATCACAAGACATCTATGTGATTGATGTGGCTGACGAAGAATATGAAAATGCATCGACACCGATTGGTCAAGTTGAATATGAAGACTGGATTGCCCAAGGCGATGCAAATTTTGAATGGCATTTACCCCAAGATGAATGGGATGCCATCAGCTTAAGTTACACCTCTGGAACCACTGGCAATCCTAAAGGTGTGGTTTACCATCACCGTGGTGCCTACATTAACGCAGCTAGTAATATCATTGCCTGCGGCATGATGCCTCGTGCAACCTATTTATGGACACTGCCCCTGTTCCACTGTAATGGTTGGTGCTTTGCCTGGACTATGGCAGCAAATGGCGGGACCAATGTCTGCTTACGTAAAGTTGATGCTGAACTGATCTTCAAATTGATTGCTGAACATAAAGTGGATTACTTCTGTGGTGCGCCAATTGTCTTGTCGATGCTCATCAACATGCCTGAAGAGAAAAAGACCAAGCTTGATCACCGTGTCGAAGTGATGGTGGCGGGTGCCGCGCCTCCAGCAGCGATCATTGAAGGGATGCGCAATATTGGCGTTAATGTTACCCATGTATACGGCCTGACAGAAACCTATGGTCCTTCTGCACTCTGCGCATCCCAAGCCGGCTGGAGTGATTTGTCGATTCAAGAACAAGCGCAGTTGCACTCACGTCAGGGCGTTCCTTACCCATTACAAGATGGCATGAAAGTACTTGATCCTGAAACCATGCAAGAAGTTCCACATGATGGTCACACCATGGGCGAAATTATGTTCCGTGGCAACATCGTGATGAAGGGTTATCTGAAAAATCCTGAAGCCACAGCAGAAGCCTTCGCTGGTGGATGGTTCCATACCGGTGACCTTGCCGTTTGCCAGCCAGATGGCTATGCAAAAATTACCGACCGTTCCAAAGATGTGATCATTTCAGGGGGTGAGAACATTTCATCGCTTGAAGTGGAAGAAGTGTTGTATCAACACCCTGCTGTACTCACTGCGGCAGTGGTGGCAAAACCAGATCCACGTTGGCAAGAAGTTCCATGTGCCTTTGTGGAACTGAAAGAAGGTAAAACAGCAACGCCTGAAGAACTGATTGAATTCTGCAAACAACATTTAGCACGCTTTAAAGTGCCTAAAGATCTGGTGATTACAGAAATTCCAAAAACTTCGACCGGGAAACTGCAAAAATTCATCTTGCGTGATTGGGCAAAAGAACGTGCCACAGGTGAATTTAATTAATTTCTTCTGATCGACCACTAACTTCCATCCCAGCCTTCCTCCTACAAGGAGCTCCCTCTCCTGAGCAAGTTTTAAAGCACTGCTTTAAAACGCAGCGCAAGTGAGGGTTAGGGAGAGGTTATATACATCGAAGAAATATGTGATTTTTACTTAGCTGTATAAAAAATTAGTTATTTGAAAGATATTTTTTGGGATAAAAGTCAGCCCTCTATCTAACTCTCTTCCAAAGGGAGAGAGGAATCTTAAGGCATAAAAAAGCGACTCATATGAGCCGCTTTTTTATTTCTATCACTGAACAAAAAATCAGTTATCTGAAATCAATGCCACTTGCTGAATATAGTTAAATAATTTCAACTTAGAAGCAGCGACTTGTTCTTCAGGCAGCTGTTTGGTGATATCACGCTGAATACGCAAGATATGCTGACGAATTGGATGATGTTCAGCCGCATTATGCGCTTTCATGAATTCTTTGATTGCTGGATCACCCTGTGCAATCATTCGGTCAACCCAACGCTGCAATTGTGCGGTTTTTTTCGCACCTTGTTGCGGGGTTAAATAAGATAAAATCACTGCCTCATCTTCATTACGCAATAATTTACCAATACGTAGAAATTGGCGACGGCGTGCTTCATGTGACGTAATATTACGTACGTCTAACAACGCATCAATTAAACGCTCTTCCACAGGGAGTTTCTGAATTTGTTTAACATTCAGTTCAGAGAGTTGTTCACCTAAAGCAGCCATACGCTGAACTGCTTTTTTTTGTTCGGTTTTGCTTGCACGTCCTTCTAAAGTTTCAAAGTCATCTTCAGTAAAACGCTGTTGCGGTCGACGTGCCACGATTAATCTGCCTCGTAAAATTTTGCTGCAAATAGTGCCTGAATTTCAGATAAAGCTTGTTCTTCATCTGCACCTTCAAGCACTAAACGTAAAGTTGTGCCTTTGCCTGCACCGAGCATGAGCAAGGACATAATATTTTTTGCATCGACTAATTTATCACCTTTACCAATTTGAATCGATGAACGAAATTTGGTGGTAACTTCAATTAGCTTTCCAGACGCACGCGCATGTAAACCTAGTTTGTTAATTACGTCAACAGTTGTGTCAATCATGACCAGTGCTTCATTTCCCTGTGTAAGACCTGAATAGACCATTTTGCCTCAAGAGCCTTTTTGAGTCTATCCACAATATATACTGAACGGTGCTGCCCTCCCGTACACCCAATCGACACTGTCATATAGTGACGATGCCCCTCTGCAAAGGCAGGCAACCATTTATCTAAAAAATGATAAATGTCTTCGAACATCTCGTTGGTTTGTTCACTTTGCAGCAAAAACTGTTGCACAGGTAAATCTAAACCTGAATATTTTCGCAATTCCAGATCCCAATGCGGATTAGGCAAATGACGTACGTCAAACACATAATCGGCATCAAGGGGGATACCGTGTTTATAACCAAAAGATTGTAAAATTAAAATTAAGTTATCGGATTGTCCAAGTTTAGACAACAAAGTGTGCTTTAGATCATGCACACTTTTATCACTGGTATCAATATGAACTGTGGAACGTAATTGTATCGGAAGCAATAAGGTTTTTTCTTCCTGAATACACTGAATCAAACTTTTAAAACGACTGGATAAGGGATGTGGACGACGCGACGCGCTAAAACGGGAAATCAATTGTTGATCTTGGGTGGTCAAATAAATGATATCCACCGAGCCATGACTTTGCAGCTGTTCAAAAACATGATCAAACTCTTGTAGATCTGCACGGGTACTGCGTACATCCACCCCTAAAGCCAATTGTTCTAAATTATTTTCCCTATCTAGCTTGGCCACTATTTCAGGCAGCAATGCCAGTGGTAAATTATCAATGCAGTAATAGCCCAAATCCTCAAGCACCTGCAAGGCAGATGATTTCCCTGATCCGGATTGTCCTGTAACGATTAAAATACGCTTCATGGCAAGGCTGTCCTATGACTAAATTTTACGCAGTATACTTAACTTGCAAGTTATCAATCAGTCGGGTTGTGCCTAATTTAGCGGCTACAAACAAAACGACATCCTGATCAAATGCTTCAAGTTTGTGTAATTCCGGAGTACGTGCTTCCACATAATCCACAATAAAACCAGATTGTGTCAACTTTTGCTTAATACTTTCTAACACTTCTGCTAGAGCAACACCATTTTGCAATTCTTGTTCCGCCGCTTTTAAACTTTGGTAAATTGTTGGTGCAATCTGACGATGTTCTTCACTTAAATAACCATTACGCGAACTGAGTGCTAAACCATCTTCTGCACGGGTAATCGGCACACCAATCACTTCCAATGGAATATTCAAGTCACGCACAAACTGACGAATCACCGCCAATTGCTGATAATCTTTTTGTCCAAAGAATGCAAAATTTGGTTGCACCATATTAAACAGTTTAGTCACCACCACAGCTACGCCATCAAAATGACCTGGACGCTGTAAGCCACATAAATCATTGGTAATTTCAGACACGGTGATATTGGTTAAACGCGGTTTATTACCATACATTTGCTCAACGCTTGGTGCAAAAACAATGTCACATCCCACGTCTGCCAACAAATGGCTATCCTGTTCTAAAGTACGCGGATAATTTTCAAAATCTTCATTTGGACCAAACTGAATTGGATTGACAAAAATACTGACCACCACGACATCACATATCTTGCGTGCTTCACGCACCAGGTTTAAATGACCTTCGTGCAAATTTCCCATGGTCGGGACAAAACCAATAATTTTTCGTGCCGATCGAGCTGGACTAAGTGAAGCGGTTAATCCTTGAATAGTGGTTTCAGTTTTCATGTTTACAGCTCGACTTGAAAAGTTTGTTCTTTAGCAGGGAAAGAACCATCCTGTACTGCAGCATGGTAGGCTTTAAAAGCATCCAAAATTGCAGTTTCCCCTGCCTGTTCTTTCATAAAGTTACGTACAAATTTAGCCACGCGACCAAAGGTCAAGCCCAGCATATCTTGAACGACCAGCACTTGACCGTCGGTATCTGCGCCTGCACCAATCCCAATCACAGGAATATGCGGGAACAGTTCAGTAATTTCTTTACCCAATTGTGCCGGCACACATTCTAATAATAATAATGCAGCACCCGCTTCTACCACGGCTTTACAATCTGCAATCAGTTGATCCGCTGCTTCACGCGTACGTGCCTGTAATTTATATCCGCCAAAGACATGAACGGATTGTGGCGTTAAACCTAAGTGTACACAGACTGGAATGCCATTACGTGTCAAAACAGTGACAGTTTCACTTAACCAGGCACCACCTTCCATTTTGACCATTTGCGCGCCAGCTTGCATGACGGTTTTTGAGCTTATCAATGCGTCATTTAAAGTGGCATAACTCATAAATGGCAAGTCAGTCATAATGAAGGCATGCTGATTCCCACGGCGTACCGCAGCGGTATGGTAAGCCATATCTTCCACAGTCACAGGCAGGGTTGAATCACGGCCCTGGATCGACATCCCTAAAGAATCACCAATTAAAATGCTGTCGACTTCTGCAATTTCCATTGCCTTGGCCATACTGGCATCGTAACAGGTCAGACAAGAAAATTTGCGTCCATTCGTTTTAAATTGTCTTAAGTCGCTGAGACTAATCATCAAGATGTTCCTCTAACACGTTCCAAGAACATGCCTAAATTAAATATTTGACCAAGTTTCATCATCCAGAACGATCAGGGTTGGATGTTGAACCACGGGTAAATCTTTTAATCGTTGTGCTTTAATTTGTATATTTGCATCTAAATCTAACAAGGGGATAACCACAAAATCACGTTCGAACAGTCCCACATGCGGAACGGTTAAACGCTCATTTTGAATGTGTTCTTGACCATAGACCAATAAGTCTAAATCTAAAGTACGCTCGCCCCAACGACGTAAACGCACCCGACCTGATTCCTGTTCAAAACGTTGTAACT
This sequence comes from Acinetobacter terrae, assembly GCF_013004375.1. GTDB lineage: Bacteria > Pseudomonadota > Gammaproteobacteria > Pseudomonadales > Moraxellaceae > Acinetobacter > Acinetobacter terrae. Next base: position 99,531 of record NZ_JABERI010000001.1, read on the forward strand.
CATCCAATAAAACCAAAGGCACTAAATCAGTTTCTAGCTGTACCACCGCATTTAAATAATTTGGTTGGTCTTGTGGTCCCATGGGTGGACTTTGATATAACCTGGATGTTTTCACGGTTCCAAGCGTTGCCAGTTTTTGCACAGCTTCAAGCAAAATCTGGCGTGAATCACCCAAGTTACTACCTAAACCAATATAGGCGACTGTGCTCATTGTGTCGGTCCAAAAACAACCTGGCTTAAATCACGTTTTACACGTTTACGTTTTAGAATTGGATGGTCATATGCAATCTCTGAACCACCTGCAGAAACGGTTTGAACCGGTCTATCTGGTCGGGTTCTGCTCTTGCGTTCACGACGGCGTGGTTCAGGCTCGTTTACCAAAGGCTCAATTTCTACAGAAACCGATTTAGGTTCAATCACATCTTCTATTGCAGCTTTACGACGACTTTTTGCACGTTGACGATTATATTGACTAATGGCACGTTCTTTTTCATCCGTACTCATCAGTTGATAAGAATCCCACCACATGCCCATACCTTGGGTGGTGTTGTCGCCTGACTTCTCACGAAGCAACAGGAAATCGAAGCCGGCACGGAAACGTGCATGAGTAGATAAAGCTTGTATTTGTTGTGGTTTTGGATTCAACAAACGGGTTTGCATTTCCCAAACTTCACGAATAAAGGTTTCTGCAAAACGTGGAATGATGGTACGGGTGGCCTGACGCTTTAATACATCCAAGCCCGCTTGTGCACGTGCTTCTGCAGCAACAACACCTTTACTGAGATAAAATTCACAACGTTCTAAAAACGGCTTCCACAGCAACACTGCATAGAAAAATGCAGGGTTAATGGTTTTACCGATTTGAATACGTTGGTCGGTATTGATGGCTGCGCGTTCGATAAATGTCGAAATATCTGGACGGATATCGGCAAACAGCTGACGCCAGATATCAAAATCAATCAGCATCGGGAGCACACGGTTCAAATGGCCCATGGTGAACAATTTCTGCGATTCGTCATATAAACGATGCGGAGAAATATCACGCAACAACTGGGTTATTTCAGGGGTGAAAATCTCTAAAATTTCAGGCGCAATGCTGAAATTTAATTTTGCCGCGAAACGTAAAGTACGCAGCATACGCACTGGATCTTCTTCAAAACGTAAAGTCGGATCGCCCAATAAGCGTAAAGTTTTATTTTCTATATCATCAATTGCATTACAGAAATCGAGCACGATCCCTTTACGCGGTTGATAATACATCGCATTAATGGAAAAATCACGACGGACAAAATCTTGCTCAATCGTGCCCCAATTATTGTCACGTAAAATCATGCCTGAAGCAGAAGTGACTGCTTTTTTAGGCGGTGCACGGAATGTCGCAACTTCGATCAGTTCTCGGCCTGAATAGACATGAGCAAGCTCAAAACGTCGTCCAATAATACGACAACGCCGTCCGAAAACTTCTTTCACTTGCGCCGGTGTTGCATCAGTGACTGCATCAAAATCTTTGGGATTGAGACCCAACATTAAGTCACGGACACCGCCACCGACGATATAAGCTTCAAAGCCTGCCTTATTTAAGGCATCGATAACATCTAATATGGAAGAAGGTAATTGAGCGGTTGATAAACCACATTTTGACGCGCGCAAAGTTTGCAAAAGACGCTGTCTCCTACGTCTGAACGTAAAATATCTAAGATGACGCTAATCATATATCTAACACAATCAAAGGGCAATTTGATTATCTCAATGCTAAATATATTGTTTGGCTCTTCATGACTGCTTGACCTATGAATTACAGGCTTAATCGTTCCTTATTCTTGGCAAATAAAGCGGGTCCAATCCCCTTCACCTGCTGTAATTCCTCAATGTTTTTAAATTTTCCATTTTTTTGACGATAGGCAATAATTGCTTCCGCTTTTTTTAAACCTACCCCAGACAGCTGTTGTAACTGTTCCAGATTGGCTTGGTTCAAACTTATTTTAGCCCCAGTGGATGCCTGTAAAGCAGGTTTCGCCAAATAATAATTTTTTGGCGGAGATACATGCGGTATTTTTAAGCGTGCATCTTCGGCTTCCTGTTCAGCCTTCCATTTTAAGTATTGTTGGTCAAACTGTTGAGCATAACCGGTCGTTCCGCTCAGCACTGACATCAATACACCCATATAAAAAATTGCATTCAGGATCTGTATTATTTTTTTCATTATCGGCCTTTTATTTTAATTGTTGTTTTGCCTGCTCCCAGAGTCGATCCATTTCTTCTAAAGACAGCGTCTCAATTTTTTTATGTTGTTGCTGAGCGTGATCTTCAATGAAAGCAAAACGGGTTCTAAATTTATGAATAGTGCTTAAAAGCGCCATTTCACTGGAAAGTCCCAGTTTACGTCCAACATTGATGAGTGAAAACAAACAATCACCAAATTCATCGAATATTTCGTCGGAATTTTGATTTTGCATGGCTTGTTGCAGCTCTTCTAGTTCTTCATTCAGCTTGCCATAAGCACCTGCTACATCAGGGAAATCAAAGCCAATTTGTGCCGCATTTTTTTGAATTTCATGTGCTTGTTGAATTGCAGGACCATGCTTGATGTCATCTAAACGGGATTGGGCTTTGCCCTGCTTTTCTTTTTGTTTAATTTGTTTCCAAAGCACCGCCACATCATCTGAACTGAGCTGTGAAAATTGCTCTGCCTGAAATACATGTGGATGACGACGAATTAACTTTTCTGTAATCGCATTTACCACATCATTAAAATAAAAAGCCCCGACTTCACTATACATTTGCGACTGAAAAACAACTTGCAGCAGCAAGTCACCGAGTTCATCGCGTATCTCGTCTGTATTTCCCTCCCTGACTGCTGCTTCTACCTCATACGCTTCTTCGATGGCATATTTAGTTAGACTTTGCGGAGTTTGCTTCTGATCCCATGGACATTTTTCACGTAATTCACGCATCACTGCCAATAATTTATCCATGTTTTCATCACTCCAATCATTTTGAAAAAATCCGTTTTTCACAGTCAATATTTGTTATGCTCAACTAAAATCTTTAAAAACAAGCGCTACAAAAACAAAACTGAAAGGAAAAAAATATATGCACAGTATCTTTATTAGTGGTGCAGCACAAGGCATTGGTGCCGCAATTGCAACGCTGTTTTATCAACACGGCTATAAAGTCGGCATATATGATATCAACGAAATTCAAGCCCAGAAACTTGCCCAGCACTTGGGGACAAATGCTAAAGCTGGCCTACTGGATGTTTGCCATTATGAACAATGGCAACAGGCTTTAAATGAATTTCAGGCTTGGGCAGGTGAAATTAATATATTAGTTAACAATGCAGGGATTCTCTATTCAGGGGCTTTCGAGCAGACCGATATTGCAGCGCATCAACGAACTTTCAATATCAATGTTAACGGGGTTGTAAATGGTTGCCATGCCGCTTTACCTTTTCTAAGACAGGCATCTTTTGCACGTGTGATTAATCTATCCTCTGCTTCCGCCATTTATGGACAACCTGATTTAGTCTCGTATTCAGCCAGTAAGTTTGCTGTACGCGGCATTACCGAAGGCTTAGATATTGAGTGGCAAAAATATGGTATTCGGGTTTTAGATGTCATGCCCTTATTTGTTCAAACCGCAATGGTTAAAGATATGGATGCAGGCAGCATCCAAAATATGGGTGTGCATTTAACTGCTGAAGATGTCGCACAGACAATTTACGCACGTGTGCAAGCGAAAGATTCTTTTTTTACCAAAACCCATGAACCTGTGGGTCTTAAGACCAAAATTATGTTCAATTTATCCAAAGTCAGTCCGCAGTTTGTAAACCGGATCAGTACAATGTTTTTAGCAACAAGAAAATAATTCAATAAAAAAAGAGCCTGATGATCAGGCTCTTTTTTCTTAATAGAATCAGTCAATTATTGGTGAGAGATTCTTTTTCTTTATCTTAAAATATAAACATCAATAAATATTTAAATATCATCAAGATTTTTTGGTTTCGATGCTGCACTTTCTGGCATCTTGAATTCAATCCCGGCTTTTTTAAGCAGTTTCGGATATTCTACCAGAGCCATACTTGAGTTTTTCGCAATACCGGTAATATCACCTACAACATTTTTTGCATCAACCAAAGATAGTCCTGTATTTGTCAAACTCATAGGGTTTGTCATCACGCTCATACTGACTTGTTTAGCGCCTAAAGCTAAATCACGTGCTATTAAACTTGCAATCACAAAGTTCGTTGCAGAATCCAATAAATATTTCTTTTGATCTGCATTAAGTGATGAAAGTTTTGCAACTGTTGCTTCTTCATCTTTTTTTGATGCGTCTAAAACAGCATTAGACATCGCTACAATTTCTTTTTGAATCGCTTCTTTTTCTTTCAGATCAGAAGTCGCTTTCAAACTTTTTTGTTTTGTTTTTAATTCATCTGAATCTTTTTTACTTGCAAGTAATGAAGCTAAAGCACTACGGCTCTGAATGAACATCGCATTGGTTGCTTTCGCTTGAGTAAAAAAGCCCGCTAGATCCATATTTGAAGAAGACACACCAGTAGCAGATTCTGTTAATGTCGAAGCAAGACTACTGAGTGAACCAAAGCCTGCGTAGACGCTTGAAGCCCCCATTGATGCTGTTATTGCTAAAACAATCGCAATTTTTTTCATACGTCATTACCCTTATTGTGTGGAATCGGCTTTTTGCACGATTTGATTTAAAATTTTTGGTAAAGCTTCAAACATCTGAATGTTGTACATTTCATGACGATGTTGGTGATCGATACCCTTCAATCCAATTTCTTGCTGTAACCCATAGGCACCAATTTTTTCAGCTTTATCATTAAATCTGCGCGCACCACTCGCCATAACCAATGTGGCATCGCAGTTGCTTTTGTCTGCATTGCATTTAATGCTGTCTTGTTTCACTTCGATCTTAAACACCGGCTGCAAACATTCATTTTTCGGAATATGGAAATTCACTTTCATATCCTTTTTAAATCCGGCATTTCCAGTCATGCTAATCACTGAATCTTTCAGTGAAGTCTGGCCTTTAAAGCCTGAACCTGTAGCATAAAAAGGTCGTTTCGACTGACTAGTAAAAGCGTGATAAATCAAAGGACCAAAACCATAGAAAGGAATTTCACCGACTTGTTCGGTATGCAAGCCTGGACATAAAACACGGGCTTGTTTTGAATCGCCGACTGGAGCAGAACTATCAAGCAAAATACTGTCACCGGAACGCACCGGTAAACGATCACTGCTGCTGATAGGAAAATCTAATTGTGCTTTCACTTTCGCGCCTTGACGTTCTAGTACAGTGGCTTCCCATGTCGGAATCAGGATATTACGCCCTGCTGCTTTATCTTGATGATAGACATGGACTTTCATGCCGGTAGTTAAGCGCTCACCCGCATCATCAATGGTAATGCCCTGACCACTTGAACCTGAGACTTTTAAATCAGATCGGGTGAATTGAATACCCTTTTGAAATTTTTGACCTAGTTTCAAAAGCGCATTTTTCAGTACCACTTCCTTACGTGCATCTAAAGAAAAGCCCATTCCTTCAGAAATAACGTCTTTAATATCATCTGTTGCATGGGCTGAATAAATAACACGACCGGAGTGATCAATCATTTCAGCAAAGACTTCGCTATGAAAAACCTGCTGCTGGGTCATTTTTCCGATCTGCTGTTGATAGGCAATCACAGGAACAACATTAATGCGAATAAAGAATTCAGGTAATTCACGCTGATTGATATCTTCACTTTGTGCTAAGGCAGTCTGTTCACTGACACTTTGTGCCATGGCACTATAGCGTCGGTTGACGGGGGTCAAAGTAAAAGATGCTTGCTCCCCCACTGCATCAGAAAAGATTTGCTCGATTAGATCTTTCGATTCACCTTGATAAGTCAGTACATCCACCACCAAAGCCTTTGGCTTATTCATGGCCTGACGCGTATTGGTGGATACTTTGCTAAAATGTTTACTATTACCTGACATTAACACTGGCAAAGCTACAGCGTAATCACTGTCCGCATGAACCACACGAATCAAATCACCGTCTGTCGAACTTAGCTCATCCTGTGCAGCAATCCCTTGATTAAAACCTTTATCGAGAACCAGATAAGATTTCCATTGATCGATCACTTGAGTTTCGGTTTCAGAAATTTTAAGTTTCGACTTTAATTCTTGAGTGACCTGTTGCGTCAAGCTCAGTAAAGTACTTTGAAATTTTTGCTTAATCGCTGCTTTTGTTGCAGCAGATTCAATTTCAGCAGCGAGTACTTGAATCGGTTGAGACAAGGTTGCACTGTCGCTATAAATGACCTCGCCCGACAATACATTAGTAAGCTTTAAACTTAAGGTGACAGGTAGGAAAATTTCTGCGGTCGAATCCTTTTTCACAATGTATTGACTCGCACGTAAAACTTCTAGCGATGCAATATAGGTACGATTTTTAGTTTTTTGCGAAATGGTATCAACAATTTGAGTACCAAAATTTTGCTTTAAACTTTGTAAAAAAATTTGCTCTGCTTGCTTACGTGTTGCCAGATTATCAATTGCCCGACTAAAATCACAGTCAATTGAAGAACCATTGGCTTCATACTTACTGGGATCTGTACGGCAACCTTGTTCTAGACCAAAAATACCTTGTGATGGATAGATTTGAATATTGGCTTGTGCAACAGATACCGAAAGCATCGACATTGCAAACAAGAGGGCTTTAGCTTTTACTTGCATTGGGTACCACCAATACAAAGTGTAATCGTATTACCTGCCTGTAAGCGTTCTGCACTTGAAAGTGTGGGATTGACTTTACGTAGTGCTTTCGCCAGCTCACCGGTAATGGGTTTACTGCTCTTATAAGTCATGGTCAGTTCGACCAGTTTGCCATCCTGTGTACGCACATCAATGTTTTCTGCACCTTCAATTTCTTCAAGTGCCACATACAAATCATCACCTAAACGTGTAGAGACATTGCCTGAAATGCTTTTCACAAAAATGGTGATTTCTTTACCGTACATTGAACGATTTTTAGAGTAGGCAAGAATTTGTGGCCCTACCTGGCTAATGGCTAAATCACCCAGTTTTTTTGCTACATTGGTTCGGCATGAGTCTGTAGTCGCACCTGTCGATGATTCAGTACGCGTTTCACCGCCCATTAACGTGCCATCATCTACAGAATAAATTTTAAAACTGACTGCACCATCGCAAACAAACTGTCCTGTTGCGGGTGAACGACCACGGTCATAAATGTACGAACTTCCCGCCATAAACCAATCGGCTTTTTCCTTACGTGCAGCAATTGCCAATTTGGCAAGCTCTGTATCACTTAAAAGCTGTTGAATGGTCAGGCTACGACCTTTCAGGTAAGTACTACGAAAAATATCGGAATCCAACAAGCGTAAATCGTAACGGGAAGCTGCAGCTGAAATCGCATTTAATGTTTGATTATCATGTTCAGCTTTAGTACTTGGTGTTTGATATTCCACATATTTCACAAAGCTCTGAATATCATTCTGGCGTTCAGATTGACTATAATTTGCCGACTCACTGGCCTTATAACTGCTTGAAGAAGCAGATTTACCTGAGTTGTTGTGACTTGCTGAACGTGCAGAAACGCCTGCACCAGCCCCATAATAATTGCCATAGGCATAGCCTGATGCCGCTGCAGATTTCCCTTTAGAAGAATAAGAACTGCTGTCGCTTGCTTTGGCACTTTCACTCGCTTTGTAACTAGCATCTTCATCATAGCTGTAGCTACGATCGGAGAAATAAGAAGTAAATTCTTTTACCGGTTTAGAATTATCTTTTGGTACACCGAAATACTCGTCCATGACAATCATGATCGGGCTTGAACGACTGTTCTTTTTAGAGAGACCAAAATCATTCAGAATAGAACGGAATTCTTGATCATCCATTTCCAAGCTAATTTGAGTCACTAATTCATTATTGCCTTGAGTCGAACTTCCACGATTACTGATATAGGTCGGATCAACTTGCTTTACAATTTCATCTAAATACTGTTGTGCCTCACCCATGGCCTGTGGACCATTTATTTTTTTAATCATTGCAATGACGGCATCTGTTTTCGCATTGTTGAATGCTTGGTTACGTGTGCCATTCGGATCTTTTTTGATAATAGCTGCTTTACCCTCACCATTTACTTTAATGATTTCTGCATTGGCGATTTGTCCTGCAAACATACACATGAGCGTCAATACGGTTTTTTTCATCTTTTTACCTTTTTCACTAAAGTTTTTTTTGGGTATTACAACTCTTACATTTTGTTTATTTTTTATGTGATTTATCAATCTACAAAAAACCAACAAATAATAAACGCATTTTAATATTAACTCCATCACATAATTTTATTTTTTATTGATTTTCAACAAATTAGAAATAGTTAACCCATCCTTTAGACTTTCTATACAAAAGAAAATTCCTATATTTGGAAAGCATTTTTAGTGAATTGAATAAGATACTTTATAAGTGTGAGCTATCAAGAATTGATGAAGTCAATCCAACCAAACAGGTCATAATGAAAAGAAAAATGAGAGATGAAGATGAATAATAAATAGAGATATTTTTTATAAAGGGGCTTTTTTAACCCGAGATAACCACTAAAAAAGCCCTTTCCAAGCTCACTCCATAATTTATTAACCGGATGGGCAATAGGTTCTTGGCGAAAAGAAAAGAAGTGACGTCCAAATAAAAAAGAACCTGATTAACAGGCTCTTTAAAAAACTCAATGATCCATAAAGTTTATTTTAAAAAACTCTTTTAGGATGGAAAAAATATTTTAATTTCTGGAAAAGTAAAACCTTTACAGGATGCCTCTGAACGCCATGCCACCGTTAACATGACATGACCTAAATTGAAATTTTGATAAGCAAATGTTCCGATTAAAGGATGAGTGCATAATCCTCCATCATAAACAGGATGTACCTGAGTCTCTAGCTCATTTAAATTTAGATGTATCCCCAAGCCAGATGCTTTCAATACCGCTTCTTTTGTAGTCCAGACTTTAAACCAATAAGCACGATCTTGTTCCAGTTCATTCCAGTGATGTAATTCATTGGGGTGAAAAGCATGTGCCGCCAAAGCTTCAAATCGTACCTTTCGATCTAAATCTTCAATATCCACACCCAAATCCTGCATATTGCTACTGGTTGCTAAAGCATAATTTTTTTGACTATGACTATGATTAAAATAAAATTTAGGAGATTTAACTAAATACGGTTTGCCATGTTGAGTGGTAGCAAAATCTTCTTGCTGAATCGCTGTATCTAATTGCTGGGAGAGTAATTGATTTCGATAATGATAAATGGCCTGTTTTTGCTGCTGAATTTTAGTCTTGCGATCCAATTCTTTAGATAGAGGGACAATACGCTCAATTGTATCGACATCTACTCGTATTAATCTAGTCACGTGTACACCTTTTCCCCAAAATATAATCACATCTTAAAACAAAAAAGCCCAAAGTAAACTTCGGGCTTTGATGATTAATAGAAGATTAATTAACTTCTAAATTTCTTTTCAGCTTTCTTGAATTTCTGAACATAACGACGTTTACGTGCTGCAATGCGTTCATCCATTTGTGTCTTACGACCTTCAAATGGATTTTCAGACGTTTTAAAGTCAATACGAACCGGTGTACCTTCAAGTTTGTAGACACGGCGGAACACATTTTCCAAATAACGACGATAATCCGCAGGGGTTTTATCCACCTTATTACCATGTACAATAATCGTTGGTGGATTTTGACCACCCATGTGGGCATAACGCATTTTAATACGTTTACCGCTAATCATTGGCGGTTGATGTGCTTCAGTCGCATCATTCAAAATTTGAGTTAATTTCGCAGGCGAAACTTTCAAATGTGAAGAATCAAAAGCACGGTGGATTGAAGGATATAACTCCCCTACACCAGTACCATGCAATGCAGAAATCAAATGCACTTTAGCCCATGGGATAAAGTCAAAACGACGATCAACATCAAGCTTACATTGCTTGCGGTCGTATTCTGTCATGTTGTCCCATTTGTTGATCGCAATTACCATTGCTCGACCCGCTTCTAAAGCATAGCCAATCAAATGTAGATCTTGTTCAACCACGCCTTCACGTGCATCCAATACCACAATTACAACGTGAGCATCTTTAATGGCTTGCAAAGTTTTCACGATTGAGAATTTCTCAACCATTTCATCTACCTTGCCTTTACGACGTACACCTGCAGTATCAATCAGCGTGTATTTCTGCTCATTCCGTTCATACGGAATATAAATAGAATCACGCGTAGTACCTGGCATGTCATAAACCACAACACGCTCTTCGCCCAGTAAACGGTTGACCAAGGTCGATTTTCCGACGTTTGGACGACCAATCACGGCTAAGCGTAAACCGGTGTTCTGGTCATGCAGCTCAGGATCTTCATCCTCAGGAACATCTGCAAGCACATCTTCCAGCATTTGAGCAACACCACGACCGTGGCTTGCTGCAACATGCAATGGTTCGCCGAAGCCGAGTTGATAGAACTCAACCACTGCAGCTTCTGCATGTACACCATCAACTTTGTTTGCAACCAAGTAAACTTTTTTACCTAGGGTACGAAGTTCTCGTGCAATTTGTTCATCTGACGCTAGTAATCCCGCACGCGCATCAACAACAAAAACAATAATATCGGCTTCATTGATGGCTGTTTTTGATTGTTCAGCCATATATGAATCAATACCTGCTTCACTTTCACCGATACCGCCTGTATCAACTACAATGAAGGATTTATTTTGGAATACTGCATCGCCATATTTGCGGTCACGAGTAAGACCAGCAAAGTCAGCAACGAGTGCATCACGACTCTTGGTAATCTGGTTAAATAACGTTGATTTACCGACGTTCGGACGTCCAATTAGCGCAATTACGGGTTTCATAAATTAACGGTTCTGCCAAACGCTTAACGCGCCCTTTCTGGTGGAGACATATAGTTGTCCATCAATTTCGCGTAGTGAACGTACTTCACCACTTGTTTTTGATCGACCAATGAGTTGCCCGGAAGTTGGATCGATTAAGTGTAATACACCATCTAGATCACCAACTACAAGGTCTTGTCCGAGAACAACAGGATTACTGAGCTGACGATTGAGCAAACTATCGTTTTGCCATAATTGCTCACCTGTTGTTAGTGCATAAGCAGTGATTTTGCCATCTGCCTGTGCAACAAAAACGGTATTATTCATTACTTCTGGACGTTGAATACTGCTTGCATCTTCACTCCACACCACTTGTTGTGAAGCTAAATCTGTAACAGTCACTTGTCCTTGGAAACTGGTTGTTACAAGAAACTGACCTGCAACAACTGGATCGCCATCAATATCATTGAGGCGTTGAATATCTGAACGGCCTTCGCTTACTGCAACACGGCGCTGCATACGCGGTACACCACTGAGTATATCAAGGGCATAAACATAAGCATTTGATGAAGCAATCAATACCGTACGCGGGTCGAGTGCGACCGGCGATGCCATTCCACGTAAGCTAAATTGTACATTAGGAAGGTTATATGTCCAAACTTGCTGACCGGTAGCAAGATCATGCGCATAAACAGTGCCGTCATTACTGACGGTAATCACACGACCGGATTGAATCAATGAAGCAGATAAAATGGCACCCGACAACTGAGCAGTCCACTTTTGCTCGCCTGTCGCTTGATCTAAAGCGAACAGTTGACCTTTCTTATTACCAACAACAACAGTACCTTCACCTGCTTCTACACCAGAGCTTAAACCCTGTTTAGAAACCTTTTTCTCCCAGATACGCTGCTTACCTTGATAAGCCGCAACTTCACCTTTTGGATCTAAGGCAAAGATCACACCGTTATCCACATCTAAACGCAGACGTAATGGATCCGCTTTCGATGTTGATGAAACACTTTGAGAAAATACAGGAACAAGACTTTTGGCTTGAGCCAATTTCGGCAATGGATTCGGTTTAACTTCTTCCACTTTAATTTTATTGGTTGAACAGCCAACAAGTGCGAATGTTAAAATTGTCAGCGCAAACGGTATTTTGTATTTTCTATCCATCATGACTCATCCACTTGTGTTTCTAAAATTGGTCGTTCCACATCAGGATCATCAACTAAAACGCCGACACTTTCGAGTTTAATTTGTAAAATTTGACGTTCCTGCTGACGTTCAACCAGTGCATCCCATGCACTTTTGTACGATTTTTTAGCATTTTCTATATCATTTTTAGCAACATACACATCACCCAGCGCTTCATCAGCAGTCGCTTTAAAAGCGGGATCTGTAACTGCAGACAATGTCTTTAATGCATCATCATATTTCTTTTGCGCAAGCTGAGCATAAGCCAAGCGCAGTTTAACCAACTGAACCAGGCCTGCGTCATCGAGCTTGGAATTTTCAACTTTCTTTAATGCTCTTTCTGCCTGAGCATAATCTGCTTTGTCATAAGCCAGTTTAGCCATCAGCAATTGCGTTTGAATGGCTTGGGCAGAATCGGGAGCTTCTTTTACAATTTTGTCCGCAGTTGCAGATAAAGCATTAAATGCATTGGCATCGCCTTGCGCATTTTTAGCATCATCCATTAACTGTTGAACCTTGGCTGTTTCCATCTGAGATTCAGCCAGGTTTTTCTTCTGCCAATATTCCCATCCGAAAAAGGCAATCAACGCAATTAAAATCCCACTAATCATGGCAGAGCCATATTTTTTAGTGAAAGATTTCAAGCTATCAAGTTGTTCATCATCACTCAATGCGTTCATGTGATTACCCTTTCCTTATGTTTTTTAAGCTTATTTTGAAGAAAATTTTTCAATGAAAAATGGCACAATATTCGCCACAGCAACATCAGTTTGCTCGGCGGTCGCCAATTCTTTCACAGCTACTTGTTGTGCTTCCCACTCACGTTCACCTGCAATCACGGCAAAAATAGCGCCTGATTGATCGGCTTTTTTCATTTGGCTTTTCATCGAACCTTGTGAACCCACTTTCAGGCGAATATTGCTATTTGCCGCTTCGAGCTGGTTACGAATTTGTTCTGCAAGTACCAAGGCTTTACCTTGTGATGCAGGATCCGACAACAAGAATACTTCACAATCACGTACAGGTGTATTGTCTTCAACTTGTTCAAGTAGAAGCAGTAAACGTTCCATGCCCATCGCAAAACCAACAGCGGGTACGGATTGATCAGCCTTGCCTTTCAATTGACCCACAAGACCGTCATAACGACCACCGGCACATACAGTTCCTTGTGAACCCAAGTGCGTAGTTGTCCATTCAAAAACAGTTTTGTTATAGTAATCCAGACCACGAACCAGTTTCTGGTTAATCACAAATTCCACACCTGCATCAGTTAAGTACTGCTGCAATTGTGCAAAATGGTTCATGCTATCCTCACCCATGAAGTCATGAAGTTTCGGTGCATTTTCAAGAATTTGTTGCGTACGTGCATCTTTAGAATCGAGGATACGCAGTGGATTCGTTTCTAAACGACGTTGCGAATCTTCGTCTAAATCGCCTTTGTGCGATTCTAAAAACTCAACTAACGCTGCACGGTATGCCGCACGTTCGTCTGATTCACCTAAAGTGTTCAATTCAAGTTGAACTTTATCAGCCACACCCATGCGTTTCCACAAACGTGCAGTCATCAAAATCAATTCTGCTTCCATATCCGGTGTAGCGACACCAAATGTTTCCACACCAAATTGATGGAACTGACGGTAACGACCTTTTTGTGGTTTTTCATAACGGAACATTGGCCCGACATACCACACACGGGGTGTCGCACCGCGAAGCAAGTTATGTTCGAGCATGGCACGTACACAGCCTGCAGTCCCTTCAGGACGCAAAGTCAAAGACTCAGGTGGATTACCCTTATCCAAGAACGTGTACATTTCTTTTTCAACAATATCCGTCGCATCACCAATTGAACGTTTGAACAGATTCGTCTGTTCAACAATCGGCAAACGGATTTGCTGGTAACCATAAGCATCCATAAGCGATGCTAAATGTTGCTCAAGACGTCTCCACGCAGCAGTTTGCGTTGGAAGAATGTCATTAAAACCTTTGATTGCGACAATTGAACTCATGATGAACTACGAATAATCTCTTTAGATTTAGCTTTTTCAAGCTCTAGAACACGTTGACGAACCATAGTTTCGATTTCATCAACCAATTGATTGGTATCGATTAAATGGCTTTTCTCGCCATTACGATATACCAGTGAACGCGGACTTGCACCAACAACGCCAATATCGGCTTCTTTGGCTTCGCCCGGCCCATTCACTTTACACCCAATTACGGACACATCCATGGGGGTACGAATATCTTCCAAACGCTCTTCGAGTGATTGCATCACTTTAATCACGTTGAATTCTTGGCGCGAACAACTTGGGCAGGCAATAAAGTTAATACCGTTAGAACGAAGTCCCAATGATTTTAAAATATCAAAACCTATTTTCACTTCTTCTTCAGGGTCAGCGGCCAAGGAAATACGCATGGTATCGCCAATGCCTTCCATCAACAGACCACCGAGGGCAATCGCTGATTTCACTGAACCAGTCCGGTAAATACCTGCTTCAGTCACACCCAAATGCAGTGGATTATCGATTTGTGCTGACAATAAACGGTATGCGTCCATAGTCAAAAACACGTTCGATGCTTTTACTGAAATTTTAAATTCCTGAAAATCCAGACGGTCTAAAATATCGATATGACGCATCGCAGATTCAAGTAATGCTTGACCTGTTGGCTCGCCATATTTTTTCTGAATGTCTTTTTCCAGTGAACCGGCATTCACCCCAATACGCATGGAAATATCGTTGTGACGTGCCGCAGCAACTACTTCACGAATTTTCGCTTCAGAACCAATATTACCCGGGTTAATACGCAAGCAATCTGCACCTGCATCGGCAACAGCTAAAGCAATTTTATAGTCAAAATGAATATCGGCAACCAATGGCACATTGACTTGCTTACGAATTTCACCAAATGCCGCTGCTGCTTCCATCGATGGAACAGAAACACGCATGATGTCCGCACCGGCATCGGCACAACGTTGAATTTGTGCAACGGTTGCAGCAACATCACAAGTTTCGGTATTGGTCATACTCTGGATGCTAATGGGTGCATCACCACCCACATAGACTGAACCAACACGAATTTTACGAGTGGGACGGCGCTTAATCGGATTTTCAATCATTAATATCGCTCTTCTCTTTACCCATTAACGTGACAAGCGGAAGTCTGCTTTGCCATCCACTGTATAAGGTGACAACGCAATATTTTCATTATTTAAAGTTAATGTTACAGCTGATGCATCATCAAGGCGAATTTGGAACGGGGTTTCACCATTTAATTTCACTGTCGATGCCTGACGACCTGTTGCCAGAACTTTACCGGTTGAATCTACAATATGAACAGAGGTTGGACGACTAAACTTAAGTTCCAACTGATCACCCGATACAGCCGTTGAATTATCTAAATTCAACACTTCCACATCGGATTTTGCTGGTGCAATTTCTTGGCTATCATCATCTTTATTTGACGACAAATTTTGCACAGCCATCACCGCAGCAACTACAGCAACCAATACCACTAAAGCAATAATGATACGTTTTAACCACTTCTTATTGCGATCACGATTCGAACCTGGGAGTTTGCCCATAATTTTAATCGGTGAGTTATTTAAGGCATGATTTGGCAATAACCCTGTATCATTTTGATAGATCTCATCAAAACGCTGGATAATCGCTGTTGCATCGACCTTTAAATATTTCGCATAAATACGATAGTAACCTTTAATAAAGGTCGCTTCCGGCAAAGCTTTATAATCATCTTGCTCTAAAGCTGTCAAAGTTTTCACTTGCATGTTCAAATCTTTGGCAGCGTCATTTAATTCACGCTTTTGTGCAATTCGAATTTGACGTAAGTACTCACCTGGACGCTGAACATTTCCTAATGCATTGGGTGCTACGCTTGAACCATTTGATTGCTGTGAATTAGGATTTACTTCCATACGGCCTCAGTACTGTACTGTAATTGCAGATAACGTTGGTATTCCGGACTCTCTGGAAAGAGTGCACGTAATTGATTGACAAGTACCTGCATTCCCATTGTGTCACTATTTGCCCGTGCATTTCGGATACCAATCCAGAGCGCACGCGCACCTTGATTCTTTTGACCTACACCACGCACAAACTGTTCATACAACTGTGTCGCAGCAGCGGTCTGCTGTTTCAAATAAAAAATTTCGGACAACTCTAACATTGAAATGTAGGAATCACGATTTACTTGCAGGGCTTGTTTGAATGATTTTTCAGCATTCGCCATATCACCTAGTTTTAAATAAATTCGCCCTACATTTTCAAATGCTTTATAGCGCTGATCATAACCCAATGTGGTCGCCGCTACATTGAGTTGCTCAATCGCATCATTATAACGCTCAATTTGATACAAATAAGTACCGTAGTTGTTACGCGCTTGTGCGTTTTTCGGATCAGCAGAAATGGCACGCTTAAAATATGCTTCTGCCTTATCCATACTGACTTTACTGCCTTCTTGTTGCAGTAAAATCCCCATCATCATATTCGCAGCGGAATCTCGAGAATTCATTTCCAGCGCTTGATCTAAAGTACGCTTTGCAGAATCTAGATCACCCGATTTGATATATTCTGCAGCCAATTGAGTGCGAACTTTAACTGCTTTTTCTGGATCTTTCTTCACCATTGTTGTCTGTGTCTGACAAGCAGTGATAAAAATAGCAGACATACAAATCGTTGTAATAAAAGCTAATTTATATGCGGGCTTTCTCAATTGGCGTCCCCTTTTATTATCCTTGAGAGCGCATAATCTCATTACTTTGCGCAATTTTCTTTTTCCACTGTTCCGCACGACGGGTACGGTCAGCCACTTGACCCACTAACTGTCCGCACGCAGCATCAATATCATCACCACGTGTCTGACGAATCGTACACACAAAACCGGCATCAGACAAAGTTTTTTGGAAAGAAATAATGCGGTTACGGCTTGAACGACCGTATGGTGCATGCGGGAATGGATTAAATGGAATTAAATTAATTTTACTTGGTAAATTTTTGAGTAACTTAATCATTTGTTGCGCATGTTCAGGATGGTCATTCACGCCATCCAGCATCACATACTCAATGGTCACATGTTTACGTGAACTTTCGTTACCATCTTTAGCAATATAACGCTGACATGCAGCAATCAACTGCTCTAACGGATATTTTTTATTAATTGGAACCAATTCATTACGCAGTTCATCATTTGGCGCATGTAAAGAAATGGCAAGCGCCACATCAATATCTTTCACCATTTGGTCGATTTTCGGTACCACACCTGAAGTCGACAAAGTCACACGGCGTTTAGACATGCCATACGCAAAATCATCCAGCATGATGCGCATTGAGCTAAGAACAGCATCATAGTTCAACAAGGGTTCGCCCATACCCATCATCACTACATTGGTCACTGAACGCTCACGTTCTGCAACAGGCACTTCTTCCATATAAGAATAGTTTGCCATCCACAACTGACCAATGATTTCTGCAGGTGTTAAATCACGCTGAAAACCTTGTTTACCGGTTGAGCAGAATGAACAGTCCAGCGCACAACCCACTTGTGAAGAAATACACAAGGTTTTACGTAAGCCGGTTTTGTCTTCTGCGGGAATCAGCACGGTTTCAACCAGTGAACCATCACCATCACCGACACGGAACACCCACTTACGGGTACCGTCCTTAGAATAGTTACGGTGTACCACTTCTGGCGCTCTGACTTCACAAATTTGTTCTAGTTTTTCACGAAGTTTGCCTGAAATATTGGTCATTTCAGCAAAATCAGTCACAAAGAACTGATGAATCCATTTCATCACCTGACCCGCACGGAATTTCTTCTCGCCAATATCTTCGAAGAATTTTTCCAGTTGCGGACGTGACATGCCGAGTAAGTTCACTTTTTCCACAGCATTTTGCTGTGTCGGAGTGGATGGAGATGGTTGCTGTGCATCAGAAATTGCTGATGTAGCGACGACTTCAGTACTCATGTGTAATTACCTAAACCATGTCTAAAGATGAAAGGAGAAGCTCAATAATCGAGCAAAGTGTTATTCAGAGAATAAAAAAACCAGATAAGTATAATAACACTTATCTGGCTTGAATACTTCGAATTAACGAGTACGTGGGCAGATCTCAGTTTGAGCGAAGAAGTAGTTAACTTCACGATCAGCAGATGCAACTGAGTCAGAACCGTGAGCAGCGTTTTCGTCGATGCTTACAGCGAAATCTGCACGGATAGTACCAGGAGCAGCTTCTTTAGGGTTAGTTGCGCCTAAGATATCACGGTGAGCAAGAACAGCGTTTTCGCCTTCAAGAACAGATACTACAACAGGACCAGAAGTCATGAATGCAACAAGGTCACCGAAGAAACCACGTTCTTTATGTTCAGCGTAAAAGCCTTCAGCTTCAGCTTGAGTCAAATGTTTCATTTTAGTTGCAACGATTTTAAGACCAGCTTTCTCAAAACGAGCAAAGATGTCACCGATGTTGTTTTTAGCAACTGCGTCTGGTTTAACGATAGATAAAGTACGTTCGATAGCCATGATTGGCTCCTTATGTCAATTTGACGAGAAAATTTTGCCGCATTATACCGAGATAATCAGCAAGTATCAGCTTTTGATATGTAAAAAGTTGCTTTTTTCGATTTACTGATTAACGAATTTCATCAATCCACGCCATTTGAATCCCTTCCAACAAACCTTCAGTCGATTTTTCCGGGTCATCCTTGAAGTCTGGCAATGCACAAACCCATGCATGCAGGTCTGTAAAGCGAATCCATTGTGGATCGACATCTGGGTGTGCTTCAGAAAGCTCAATGGCAAGATCAATAGTGTCAGTCCAACGTAAACCCATGGTTATTCCTAAGCGCTAAATGAATGCCCTACTTTAACAAATTCCTAAAATCGAGAGATAGTTTTTCGATTTTAAAAAAAACATTTTTATAACACGATATTCAAAAATGGCGCGGTAAAAATAATTCCTGTTGCGACCAACACACCGATCAATGCACCCACAATCACATCACTCGGATAATGCAATCCCAAAACCATACGGGATATGGCAACCAGAAGCGTAAAAGGCAACATCAAAACAAGTAACATCGGCTGAATATAGCCCATCACTGTACTCGCCATGACAGCATGCAAGGTATGCCCAGAAGGAAAGCTAAAGTGATCTAGCGGTTGCTCGCGCAATAGAATCACTTGATGCACTTGATAAGGTCGAGGACGTGTAGTTTTTTGTTTCAAGATTTTATAAATTGCAGAACCTACAGATCCACTAATTAAGATATATAACAACTGCTCAATATAAAACTTATCTTCCAACACCCACAAACTGGCCAACATGAGGCACCAAAACAAACCATTGCCGAGACGACTAATGATCTTAAAAAAATGGGCTACCGTATGTGAATGTGAAAAATGATTCAGATACATACATCCTTTTAAGTCGAGATCTAACATCGTTATTATTGCTTTTTTTAATTTCATGATGATTCTCCTTTAAGCATCTGCTTAAAATTCAGGATGTCATTTGCATCTCTCTGGCAACTCCATATAGTGCCTGTTCAAACTGTCGTACAGGATGTTGCCATCCTACATCCTGTACTGCTTCACGGGCTTTTACCCCCATATATTTCAACTGTTGATTATTCGGTAATTGATCAATTGACTGAATCAGTTTATCCATCTGACCTAAAGGACTTAACCAACCTGTTTCATTATTTTTCACGTGTAAATGCGCACTGGCATAATCATAAGCAATCACAGGCAAACCACTTGCCATGGCCTCAAGCACCACATTACCAAAGGTTTCAACTTGGCTGGCGAATACAAAAACATTAGCACTTGCATAAGCTTGGGCTAAATTCAAACCAGTTAAATTTCCCGTAAAAATAACATCATGACTTTGGCATAATATTTCCAGACGATTCCGATCCGGTCCATCACCGACAATCACAAGTTTTACATCATTCTGAGCCACTTGCTTCATAGCTATATAGGCTTTCACCACAACATCTATCTCCTTCTCGGGAGATAGTCGTCCTACATACAACATCACCCTGGTTTCTGAAGTAGCCTTCCACTGTTGACGCAAAGCATCTGAGCTATGTACCGGAGAAAAACATGCAACATCCACACCACGTCCAACAATAGCCAAAGGACAACGAACACCAAACCTTCTTAAAATATATTCTGTATCTTTACTGGGAATACATGTCAGTTGTGTATTGTTATGAAACCAACGTAAATAGTGCTGGATAGGCTTAACTAAAAAAGCCAAATCGAAGAAGCGACTAAACTCTTGAAAAGGTGAATGAAAGCCACTTGAAATAGGGATTCCCTTTGTTTTTGCAGCCTGCAAAACACTCAAACCTAAGGGTCCTTCGGTAACAATATGCACAACGTCTGGTACAAATCCATCCAGTGCTTGTGATACTTTTAAAAATTGTGGCCAACCAAATTGAAGACTTGGATATTTAGGAATAGATTGTGCTTTGACCAGACACTCTTTACTGGGTGTAAAGTCATGACAAGACCCCTGTTGCTCTGGTCGAATCAGTAAAATTTTATGACCTTGTTTTTGTAAACCTTTACATAATTGTAGTAAAGATAGTGCCACCCCATTAATTTCTGGAGGCCAAGTTTCAGTAACGATGGCTATTTTTAGGCGTGGACGAACCAAGTCTTTTAAAACCTGGATGTCATCACACAAAATATCTTGTTTTCTTTGCTTAAAATAAAATTGAAAACTTTCTGGAAAATCTTGTTGTTTTAGCAGGCTGGTCGCATACAAATTTGTCATACAACACCTATGTCGTTATTTTAAACTTAGCTTAGATGTTGTTTCTTTCAGTTTGATGATTTTTAGATGACTGTTTATTGACATATTTTATGAGGTAAAAATTAATAAAAATAAAGTATCATCCAGGTAACACCATAGTTAAATACAGCTTAAATACCGACCTGTATTCATAAAAATTCCTACATTCACTTATACCAATGTACAAACTCACTAAAATAATAAACTTACACAAACCACCTTCTGAGGTGAACTATTTGAGACAGATCTTAAATTAGCGAATTTAACCTCATACTCTCTACTAATTTTTGCTACCTATATGTTCAAAACAATCTATGTAATTATGCAACTTATTTAACAATCAACTTTACATTAGAATGAAATATCAACTGAAATTCTATCTCGATACATACCTGCAGGAACACCACTTAAGGGATTATCTTCAAGTTGTACAGATATAATATATTTTTGTCTTTGTGCTCCGGCCTGATGAAGGTGCACTCCCCACAAATTTTGATTTGCTCCTCTCAGATTTAACTTTGTCCGTAATTTATAAGAACCATTGGATATATAACTCATCCCATTTGATGTGATTAAATTTTGACTATTAAATAAAATCGAATAACCCGTATTACATGAAATATTAAATGAAGTTGCCGATTGACTACGCTGATAACTTGCCAGCCGCATTTCTGAGTTGGTAAATCCATCAATTGAGCATTGTTGAGCAGCAACCATTTCACTCATCAATGTGCCTAAAATTATTAAAATGAATTTATTCATTTTCAACTCCTATTTACATACAAGGCTCAAAACTTGATTACCTAAATTTTCGAACTGATTCTGACTAAGCACAAATTGAGACTGACATGGTGCCCCCCCTCCTTGAGTTTTCACTATAAGGTTGTAGCGATCCGGCTTAGATACATACAAATAGACTATTCCATCACTATCAATAAAATATGGCTCTGTAGACATACCCTCTACTTGAACTTCTGATCCTGCTAATAAATTTTTTCCATTGATATCTTTTATATTTATAGCAATACGTTTTGTTTTATGAATTGGAAAGTCTATTTTATATCCACGTTGATCTAGTCCAACCAGCTTTTTAGAAGAATTTTCGAAAGTTTCTTCCATAGGCAGCTGATTCTGATCAAAAGAAATATCATAATTTATATAAGGAATAATATGATGTACAAACATGTACCCTTTATCATTGGTGCTACCGACCAAAGATGAGGATTTATAAATATCCAGATCTGGATGATTATTTACATTAACAAGTGCAAAAGCATTATCGGCATATTTAGTTAATGCAGCTTTATTACCTAACCAAACCAATGCACCCTCAAACATGGCTTGTGAAACCCGATTATCCTCATATTCATCATGAGAAACTCGTAAATTACCAATATCTGTTTTCCATAAACCATAAGCATTATAATTTATTTCATCTTCAATTCGGTTTACACCTAACACATAATCAAAACCATTTTGTGTCATCGTTGTTTTTCTAAAACTTAGTCGGGTTTCATCACTTTCAGTATCATGGTTTAAATTTATTTGACCTTTTTCTACCCAGTCATAATTAAATGCAATATTAAACCCATAGTCCTCATCATCTCCAAAATCTTTAAAAAAACCGAAAGTTGAATATAAGTTATTGGTCAAATTTTTTCTTGCAATAATATCAAAAATTTTACGATCATCAGGGTCAAAATTGTTAGAAGAATAATTTGTCTGATCAATATAACTTATATTCAGTCCATCTATATATTTAAGATTATAAAAATTAAAATAAACCAGATTGGAGGTTTTAATATTGGAATTAAATTCTTCATCGCTAATATATTTATATTCTTCAGAAAAAAAATGACTACTGATTCCAAATGACCAATTTATAAAATCTCGGCTAAGGGATACAGTCGCGCCATATCCCTGCTCATTTTCAGCATCACTTACTGCAAAAGCAGTATCTAAAAGTACAAATTTACTTAATGCTTGAGTCCATAACAAACTGGCATTACTTGCCTTTTCACTATATAAAATATCCCCCCCTAAAGTAGTGGATGAAGTAATTCCTCGCCGAAAAAATAACTTTGAAAAAAAATCTCGGTAATCATCGTCAACCTCATCATAGTTATATCTTAATTTACCTAAAGAAAAATTATATTCATTTAATTTAGGTTTTAATAATAGATTATTGATATAAATAGGAAAGCTCCGAACAGTTCTATTCCCCAAAATATCTTCCACAACAATTTGAGCACTTCCTGCCTGATTAATAAGTGCACCTGTAGGTAGTGAGTAATTACCTGGTGTCACAGAATTTTTATACAATTGAATGCCATTAAGGTATAAATCAACTGTAGAAGGTAGAGCAGCACTGCCTTTTAGAGTAGGTGCATTCCAATAAATAAAATCTGGACGATCTGTATAATTTGTTCCAATACTAAGTCCCCCAAACCGAAATGAGTTATTCAAAGTATTGTAAGGGCTTGTGGTATCCCCCAAGGTTAATATTAAAAATTTTTCAGGAAATTCAATATCCAAAGTACTATTTACCCGAAGCAATTTCTTTTCGAATTCATTCGGATTATTTCTGTATAGAAAAGAATTTTTTAATAACCAATAATCTTTAAATACTCCTAGTTCAGAGAAAGTATTAAAGTCCTGTTCATAATCATCTTTACTATAAAAAAGACTATAATTCAAAAAACCACCAAAATTTGCTTTTTCTGGGGGTGTAGTGGTATTCAAATCATATTGAGTATCTTCAAAATAATCTGGTGGAAAATGTATTTTTATTGCTTGTAAAGCCTGATCATCTTCAAATTTTACTTCAGGTGAATTTAATAAACAAAAATCTTTTTTTATAGAATCTTTGCTCAATTTCTCAACACGTACTCCCACATTTTTTAATGCCTGGCATTCAATAAATTTTTTTGCATCTTTTGAAAAAGTTACCGCTTCCGTTTTATAATCAAGGCCATTGATCCAAATATTTACAATGACCATTCCCCCTTCCTGTTGTTGATTTATCTTCTGATTAATATCTGCATTTACATAAGTAAAACTAATACCACAAACGATCATTGTAAGAATTTTAGTAGCCTTCATAGCCCTATCCTTTTACTGAGTATTCCAAATACTTCTCATCCTTATCAGTTTTAATTTTAATTTTCAACTCATCATTATTTTTAATTTCTCCAAGTTCAAGCTTGATCCGATTCCCTCCTAGAACATATTGACCTAATTTTTTTTTCAAAATTTCATTATTTTTATTATCTATTACAAGAATTTCGACAATTTTGATATGCGATTTAGCCAAATTATCAATACTTAAATAAGCTTGGTTGTCCATTTTTTCTAATTTTAGATTTAACTTGGGATTTACTTGTTTTCCAGCAAATAATGGTAAGGAAAAATTAAATAAAAAATTAATCGAAGAATTATCCTCCTCAATAGGGGTAACCTCTTTAAAAATAATACGCCATGTTTGCTCTTGCTCCATATTTGCTAATGGTTGACTAAAACCAACGCGTACAATTTGTTTACTTTCAGGTTTTAATTCAAATGTTTTAGGATTAAATAAAAGTGTTTTATCTTCCTCTAAAATATCTTCGCCTTTTTGATCTTGTTTCCATTTTACTGCAGAAATTTCAAATACCCTCGACTTCGTTAATCCGGTGCTTTCGACGCTGACGGTCGTACTTCTTTGCCGAGTAGAATCCTGAATATATAATTGTATAGGGTTAAATTTTATTCCTGCAGATACAGAAAAACTTAACAAAAGTAATCCACAAAAACCCATTATTTTTTGCATTATTATTCACCCCAAATATATAAAATTATTTTTCTGCTATAAAGGCTAAAAATAGGAGATGCTGAAACGCACCTCCTATATGACACTTTTTGAAATAGAGAATCTTTTAATCTAGAATTTAATTTCTACACCATAAGTTCCCTTATAATTACCGGCATATGTCCCAATACCAATGTTCCGGGCATAAGCTTTAACACCATAAGTGTGCTCTCTTCCATCCCAATTCACCGTAGAACCATTGCGGTATGTAGCACCCCCACGTCGAGTCGTGTCGACACTTACTGGCACAGAGCGACTACCATTTACCAATGTTGAAGGTGGTGTAATAGCTAAACGATAATCCGCATTGGTACGTACAGCAAAGGTTGTGGAATCGGTATAATTATTTTGTTCTGTAAGTACAAGAGTTGAATCTGCAATATCAAGATCACAATGCTTAGGAACTTCTAATACAATATCAATCTTCCCTTTACAATCATGACCACAAGCAGATTTTCCTGGTTTATGTGGTTGACTCCCCGGACCTCCTGGACCTCCTGGACCTCCTGGACCTCCTGCATACACACTTGTTGCACATACACCAAAGGCTAATGCTGCTAATGCTGCTTGTATTGTTTTATTCATAACTTTCTCCATTTCTTTTTTTTAAAAGAATGTATATAAGAATGTATATATATTTAATTTTAACAATTACGTTTGTAACTCTTCTTATTATGAGTAAGATTTCGTAATCGTTAAGCTATCTTATTACTATTGATATAAAAATTTTAAAAATGTTATTATTCACAATATTTTTTTATATTTTAATTTTTAAATTACATTCACAGCTATAGTGTTATTTTTATTAATATTTAATCTATTAAACAATAAGATACAATTTAAATTTGTTTCCAGTTATGTCAAAAAATAACTAAATGTTTCTCGAAATATAGTAATAAAAAGTTAAATACATAATTTATATATTTTTTTTAAATCATTTTGGTATTACATAAAAATAGAATAAGTTCACACAATTTACAAAATAGTGTATTTAATTCCTTATTTTTCAATAAATATGTGATTTATTTTTTAATTTTATGTTCTTTTTCAAACGATGAAATATTAACAGAACTTTATACCCAAATTCTAAATACGAAGGTTATTGCAAAACAAGCTATTGTAAAATAAAGAATAAATAATAAAAAACCTGATTTATACAGCAGTATTGAAACAAAATACTGCCATAATTATTAATTATTTTGATTGTGTTTATTTACTTCCAAGATTTTCTGAACTGTAAGTGATCGTACTTACTTTAATTCAGTATGTAATATTTTGAGAATGATTTTTTCGAGAAATTACACTGTGGTATTAATTAGGGAATTAATTACAAAAAACTTACAATGAATATTCATTTAATTTTAAATTTTAAATTTCTGCTTTATAATTAAATAGCATTTAATCGTCAAAAAAGCCCAAAAACCGACTCATTTAAAAAAAATAATTTCACCAAAACAAAATTCTTAAATTATATTTATTTTTATATAAAAAATTTAACATTAAAAAGCTTAAATCTATAATTTAATATAAGCCTACACATACCATAACAATTTTATTAAAAGGTCATATTTATTCCATCCGATTTAACAACCCTTTTTGCACTTGGTATAATTGCCCCTCCCCAAAATCAATTTGTTGTTTTTCTCCATGTAAATTTGGAAATCCCACAATCTTTTCAAGTTGTGGTGAGCGCTGAAATTTTTGGGTTTTGGGGTTAAACATCCAGTAAATATAACGTTTATCTTGAATAGTTCGTTCTTCTGAAATATCTGACAACACAATGTCATAATATCCATCAAAATTAACATCCATATAACCAATACTTTTCGGAAATGCAGTAAATCCTGTCAGAGTTTGTGCAACATTGTTATTATTTTTATTCACAATATCTATTCGTTTGAGTATTGAACCATAGGGCTGATTAATATCTTCCAGACCATAAAATTTAAAAATGAAATTTGGTTTATCTGAGACCTTTATTGCAGGCTCAAACTGAATAGATTTTCCCAAAGTATCATCACCTTCAGCAAACATCGCCTTAAGATCACCGCTATCGGCATTAAGCATCCCTGATAATTGATAAGTCTTATTTGTTATATTTTCAGAGTCAGCATCAACAGATTTTAAATTCAACTGATCGCCTTTTTGCAATCCTTTTAAATTGATTGTCTGCTCTTCACCAAGGTCATATAAAGTGGCATGTGGATTCCAAATACCAGCATACAGACTAAGAAAATAACGTCCTTCGGTCGATTTCAACATGCGTTGCATGGAAACACGAACATTATTGAGTGGCTTGTATTCTGGAGCATTTAAAACTGTTTCAGCCGGACTTAGGTTAGAAAAACTCAACGCAGCAATACAAAGCAATAATTTAGTTCTCATTGTTCAGCACACTCAATAATGCGGACGATTATGAGTACTGTATCACAAAAAAACCGCTCAATTGAGCGGCCTTTTTGTATCTTTGAAACAGAAAGAAAACTTAGTTTTTCTCTTTGTCTACAATTTTGTTTGCTTGAATCCAAGGCATCATCGCACGAAGTTTGTTACCTGTTACTTCGATACCGTGAGCAGCATTTTGACGACGACGAGCAGTCATTGAAGGGTAGTTCAACGCACCTTCTTGAATGAACATCTTCGCGTATTCGCCAGATTGAATACGTTTAAGCGCATTACGCATCGCTTCACGAGATTGTTCGTTGATTACTTCAGTACCCGTTACATATTCGCCATATTCAGCGTTATTCGATACAGAGTAGTTCATGTCCGCGATACCGCCTTCGAACATTAAGTCAACGATCAATTTAAGTTCGTGTAGACATTCGAAGTAAGCCATTTCTGGAGCATAACCAGCTTCAACCAAAGTTTCGAAGCCCATTTTAACAAGCTCAACAGCACCACCACAAAGAACTGCTTGCTCACCGAATAAGTCAGTTTCAGTTTCTTCACGGAATGAAGTTTCGATAATACCAGTACGACCACCACCTACACCTGAAGCATAAGAAAGTGCAACATTACGAGCGTTACCAGAAGCATCTTGGTGAATTGCGATTAAGTCAGGAACACCTGAACCACGTTGGTATTCAGAACGTACTGTGTGACCCGGTGCTTTAGGCGCAACCATGATTACGTCAAGATCTTTACGTGGAACAACTTGGTTGTAAAGAATTGAGAAACCATGAGCAAACGCTAAAGTCGCACCTTGCTTGATGTTTGGCTCAATCTCGTCACGGTAAAGTTGTGACTGGAATTCATCTGGAGTCAAGATCATTACTACGTCAGCTTGCGCTACAGCAGCAGCAACTTCAGCAACTTTAAGACCTGAATTCTCAGCTTTTTTCCAAGAAGTAGAGTTCGCACGTAAACCTACAGTTACGTCAACGCCAGAGTCTTTAAGGTTAAGCGCATGTGCGTGACCTTGTGAACCGTAACCGATGATCGCTACTTTTTTACCTTGGATGATAGATAAGTCACAGTCTTTATCGTAAAAAATTTGCATTGCTGTCTCCGCTTAAATGCTTTTGTTTCCTTTTATCCAAGCCAATGATGTTATTGGTATTCATTGGCTTGGAACCTCACCTATTAAGATGAGTAGAATGTGTGAATAAAATTAAAATCTGTTAGATGGTTAAAACTTTTTCGCCGCGCGCGATGCCTGAAACACCTGAACGCACCACTTCAAGAATGGTATTTTCTGCTAGTGCATCAATAAAACCATCTAGCTTTTCAGTGGTACCTGCGATTTGAATCGTATACGTCGTCGGTGTTACATCGACAATTTGTGCACGAAAAATATCTGCAGTACGTTTAATTTCAGCACGAGCTGATCCAAGTGATTTCAATTTAATCAACATGAGTTCACGCTCAATGTGTGCACCTTCAGACAAATCTACAACCTTTACAACTTCAACCAACTTGTTGAGTTGTTTGGTGATTTGTTCAATTTTATGATCATCACCATAAGTAGTCAGTGTCAAACGCGACATGGTTGGATCTTCCGTCGGTGCGACGTTCAAAGTCTCAATGTTATAACCACGTTGAGAAAATAAACCTACCAAACGTGAAAGCGCACCAGCTTCGTTTTCAACGAGTACAGAAATTATGTGTCTCATTTTGTGCGCTCTCCTTTTCCTAACCACATATCTTTCATAGATTGACCAGCAACCAACATTGGATAAACGTGCTCTGAACGATCAACCATGACGTTGATGAATACGCATTTATCATTAATGGCCATTGCTTCTGCAAGCTTAGACTCAAGCTCATCTGCATGGTCAATTTGAATACCGACGTGACCGTAGGCTTCCATCAATTTGGCAAAATCTGGCAATGAATCTACATAAGAGCTTGAATGACGACCTTCGTAATTCATATCCTGCCATTGTTTAACCATCCCTAGAGCACGGTTATTCAAGCAGAGAATTTTCACATTTAAGCCATATTGCTTACATGTCGATAATTCCTGGATACACATCTGAATCGATGCTTCACCAGTAATACAAACCACTTGCTGATCCGGGAATGCGAGTTTCGCAGCCATGGCATATGGCAAACCCACACCCATTGTTCCCAAACCGCCAGAGTTGATCCATTGACGTGGACGTTTGTATGTATAGTAGTTGGCACCAAACATCTGATGCTGACCTACGTCCGAAGTAATGATGGCTTCACTGTTGGTGATACGATCAAGTGCTTCAACCACCTGTTGTGGTTTCATTACACCATCAACGCCCGCTTCATAACGCAAGCCATGTACTTTGCGCCATTCATTGATTTGAGACCACCATGCAGCAATCGCTTCAGGATTTGGCTTAGAAACATTCATTTGTTTCAATTGAACCAACATCTCTTGAAGTACAGGTTCTACTGCACCCACGATTGGAATATGCGCCATGATGGTTTTTGAAATCGTCGCTGGATCGATATCAATATGAATTACTTTGGCATTCGGACAGAATTTTGCTGGATTGTTGGTTACACGGTCATCGAAACGCGCACCTATACACAAAATCACATCTGCATTGTGCATGGTCATGTTGGCTTCATAGGTACCATGCATACCCAACATACCAACGAACTGCTCATCATTACCCGGGAAAGCACCTAAGCCCATAAGGGTATTGGTTACCGGGAAATTTAGAAGATGTGCAAGCTCTGTAAGTAATTCCGATGCATTGCCTTGAACAACACCACCACCACTATAGATGACTGGACGTTCAGCACTAATCAATTCTTCAATGGCTTTACGGATTTGACCTGAATGACCACGATGTGGTGGTTGATACGAACGCATCTTCACTTTTTCAGGATATTCGTAAGCAAATTTTTCTGCAGGATTGGTTACATCTTTAGGAATATCAACAACTACAGGACCTGGACGACCTGAAGACGCAATATAGAATGCTTTTTTAATAATTCCAGGAATTTCACTGGCATGACGCACCTGGAAACTATGTTTCACAATTGGACGAGAAACACCAACCATGTCTGTTTCTTGGAATGCATCTTCGCCAATTAAATGTGTTGCAACCTGACCAGACAAAATCACCATTGGGATTGAGTCCATATATGCCGTTGCAATAGGCGTTACCGTGTTGGTTGCGCCTGGACCCGATGTGACAAGTACCACACCAGTTTTACCTGTTACGCGCGAATAGGCATCTGCCATGTGACCAGCAGCTTGCTCATGACGTACGAGGTAATGATTGATTTTGTCTTGTTGAAAGAGCGCGTCGTAAATATGAAGTACTGCGCCGCCTGGGTATCCAAATAAATGTTCAACGCCTTCGTCCGCCAATGCGCGAACGAGCATTTCACCACCAGATAAAAGTTCCAACGTGATTCACCCTAATCTTTTTCACTAACAAATGGAGGGCATTTGTAGTGGTTAATTCATTAACTGTCTGCACTGTTATAGCACACAAATTTCATAGTTTTCATAGCAATAGGAAAAAAATCTGACCTGACTGCTGTTTGAGCAATATGAGGTCTAAAACATGTTGGGATAAACACATTTTGTTGGCTTTGTTCAGCTTCTCGGCTAGAGAAGAAGTCCATTGCTAAAATGACGCTGATTCGAAGGGTGATCAAATAAACGCATATAAAACTACAGTCAGCATTTTTGTGGTTTCGACTATTAAAGTCAAGTTTAAAAATTAGCTTTTTCTTGATTATTTACAGACCGTCTATTTTTTAAGCTTTATGCGTGATTTCACATTTTATTTGCTTATTGAGGATTTCATGAGAAAAACCAATCACTTCATTACACCTCACATTTTAATGATAAAAAAATATTATAAATTAAATAAATAATTTTAATGTGTTGTGATTTTTCAGATTTATCCTTCTTAATAAAAATTTAAAATAACGCTGTCATTTGCAGAATATTTTGTCTTTATTTTCATCTTAGCCACACTCCTCATACGATCACAAATCAATCGAAAACAGAACAGCTGATATTTAAAAAAGTAACGCCAAAATGAACCATTCTTCATGCAGAATTCATCATCAATATCATTCGTCAGCTTATCTTTTTTTTCTGCAAATAAATAAAAATCATATAAAATACAAAACTGATAATGTGACTATATTCCATACTTTACAACTGACTGATTATTATAGGGACTTGTTCATTATGTCATCATCTTTCATCAAAATTGGATTCATGGCTGCATGCGTTACCTTCAGTCTAAGTTCAACCACTGGCTTTGCTAAAGAATATTACAAATGGGTCGATGCAAAAGGTTCTACGCATTACACCACCACCCCACCACCAAAATCTGCCCAGAAAAAAGGAAAAGTAGATACCTACGGTCCGAATAACCACACGCAAAGCTCTAAAAATACCTCTACCGCAGCAGCAGAGCATGCATCAAAAGAAGCTCAAAATCATGCAAATGTTGCAGTGGATGCTGCAAATGCAGCTCCCGCGGTAGTACGAGAAGCCGATCGTTCATCAAATTCTAATAAAGTATTATCTGTTCAATAGTCAGCAATCTCTAATTCCCTCCTTTGAAATGGTTTTTGCTGGTTAAAAACTTTTATATTTTTATGATTTATGTCGGGCGCAAAATTCACTTTTTAGTGCATTTTGCGCTATGCTGTGCAACAAACTTTTAACCGTTGTTCTTATATACGTTTATGACTACTTCTCACATTGACCCTGAATATCAAGCTAGTGCGATTGAGCCAAATGTCCAAAAAGACTGGGAAACTCGCAAAGCCTTTAAAGTTGCCGACACTGTAGAAGGTAAACATCGCTATATCCTGTCGATGTTCCCTTACCCAAGTGGCAAGCTGCATATGGGTCATGTGCGTAACTACACGATTGGTGACGTGATCAGCCGTTTCCACCGTTTAAAAGGTGAAACTGTGTTGCAACCAATGGGTTGGGATGCGTTCGGTCTTCCTGCAGAAAATGCAGCCATTGCACACCAGGTTGCTCCTGCAAAATGGACTTTTGAAAATATCGCATATATGCGTGATCAATTGAAAAAACTCGGTCTTTCAGTGGATTGGGATCGCGAATTTGCAACCTGCACGCCAGAATATTATCACTGGGAACAATGGTTATTCGTACAACTCTATAAGAAAGGTTTGATTTATCGCAAACTTTCAACTGTGAACTGGGATCCAGTCGATCAAACTGTTCTTGCCAATGAACAAGTTGAAAATGGTCGTGGTTGGCGTTCAGGTGCATTGGTTGAAAAGCGTGATATTCCAATGTATTACTTCCGTATTACCGATTATGCACAAGAATTATTAGACGATTTAGATTCTTTAAAAGACGGCTGGCCTCAACAAGTGTTGACCATGCAACGTAACTGGATCGGTCGTTCACAAGGCATGGAAATCACCTTCCCTTCAGCAAACCCTGAAGTGTATGCAGATGATTTAACCGTTTATACCACACGTGGTGATACCTTGATGGGTGTGACTTATGTTGCGGTTGCGGCTGAACATCCAATGGCGCTTAAAGCGGCTGAAACAAATCCTGAATTGGCTGCATTTATCGAAGAATGCCGTATGGGTTCTGTGGCAGAAGCCGATCTTGCGACTGCTGAAAAGAAAGGCATGGCAACAGGTCTTTCTGTTAAGCACCCTGTTACAGGCGAAGCAGTTCCGGTTTGGATCGCAAATTATGTATTGATGTCTTACGGCTCAGGCGCAGTGATGGCAGTTCCATCACACGATGAACGTGACTTCGAATTTGCCAATAAGTACGGCTTAACCATCAAACAAGTAATTGATGCCAAAGGCGTAGATGATGCTGAATTCTCTGCAACTGAGTGGCAAGAATGGTACGGCTCGAAAGAAGGTAAACTGGTTAACTCGGGTGAGTTTGACGGTTTAGACTTCCAAGGTGCTTTTGATGCGTTTATCGCAAAATTAGAACCACAGAAACTTGCCAATACCAAAGTTCAGTTCCGTTTACGTGACTGGGGTGTTTCTCGTCAGCGTTATTGGGGTTGCCCAATTCCAATGATCAACTGTGAAACATGTGGTCAGGTGCCAGTACCTGAAGAACAACTTCCAGTGATTTTACCGACTGACGTGGTTCCAGATGGTTCAGGTAACCCGCTGAACAAAATGCCTGAATTCTATGAAACGACTTGTCCTTGCTGTGGCGCAGATGCTCGTCGTGAAACAGATACTTTAGATACGTTTGTAGAGTCTTCTTGGTATTACGCACGTTATGCATCGCCTGATTTCACTGGCGGCATGGTGAAACCTGAAGCTGCGCAATCTTGGTTGCCTGTAAACCAATACATCGGTGGTGTAGAACACGCGATTCTGCATTTACTTTATGCACGTTTTTTCCATAAATTGATGCGTGATGAAGGTGTTGTACAAGGTAACGAACCATTCACCAACTTGCTTACTCAAGGCATGGTTTTGGCGGATACCTTCTACCGTGAAGCTGATTCTGGCAAGAAAACCTGGTTTAACCCTGCCGACATCGAGTTAGAAAAAGACGAGAAAGGTCGTATTCTTTCTGCTAAATATAAAGGTGATGGTCAAGAAGTTGTGGTTGGCGGTCAAGAAAAAATGTCGAAATCGAAAAATAACGGTATCGACCCGCAAGCGATTATTGACCAATACGGCGCAGATACTGCCCGTGTCTTCATGATGTTCGCAGCTCCTCCTGATCAATCGCTTGAATGGTCTGATGCAGGTGTTGAAGGTGCAAACCGCTTCTTGAAACGTGTTTGGCGTTTGGCAACGGGCTTCTTGGAAAAAGGCAACAATGCAGTGAATATTGATACTGCAAACTTGTCTAAAGATGCGCAAGACTTACGTCGTAAAACCCATGAAACCATTCAGAAAGTGGGTGATGATTTAGAACGTCGCCATGCATTCAATACTGCCATTGCTGCACAAATGGAATTATTGAATAGCATCAACAAATTTGAAGCAAAAGATGACAATGATGTTGCGGTTGAACGTGATGCCATTATTACTTTGCTGACGATGCTTGCGCCATTTGCACCACATTTAAGTCAAACATTATTGACTGAATTTGGCATCGAGTTAACTGAAGCATTGTTCCCTGTTGTGGACGAGTCTGCATTGACACGCAATACCCAAACGATTGTAGTACAAGTGAATGGTAAACTTCGCGGCAAGTTAGAAGTTTCAGTCGATACGTCTAAAGAAGACATTTTGGCTCAGGCAAAAGCATTACCAGAAGTTCAACAATTTTTGACCGGTCCAACCAAGAAAGAAATTGTTGTTCCAAATAAATTGGTTAACTTGGTGGTTTAACTCTTATTTAAAATCCCTCCCCTTGCGGAGCATGCTCCTCACCTTTGATAAAGGGAGGAGCTGTACTGGCTAGAACCAATTCAAAGCATGGGAAGTCCCCCTTTTGAAAAGGGGGATTTAGGGGGATTAAAATTTAAGATAAAACAAAAGCCAAACAAAGCCCGTTGCCAGCCAACGGGCTTTGACTTTACAATCCACTGAGCTTAGGGAA
Organism: Acinetobacter terrae; assembly: GCF_013004375.1. Lineage (GTDB taxonomy): Bacteria > Pseudomonadota > Gammaproteobacteria > Pseudomonadales > Moraxellaceae > Acinetobacter > Acinetobacter terrae. Next base: position 134,282 of record NZ_JABERI010000001.1, read on the forward strand.
AGATATCCCTCCCAATCATTACAATTGGGAAAATTAAATAGAGGAATAAGCATGCATTTAGTTCAACGTGTTGCAGCGGTTGTATTAACTTTGGGTCTAAGTGCTAGCTTAGTCGGTTGTGGTTTTCATTTAAAAGGAACTACCCCAACCACGGCTCCTGTTGCATACTCTAAAATGAGTTTAGCGCTTCCAAATAACACAGAAGAATTGCACGAAAAACTTGCCATTTACCTAGGTGCAACCGGTATTCAACTGAGCAACAATCCAGATGCTTATGTATTACATGTACTTGAATACACACCTCAACGTCATGAACTAAACGGTAAATTGGTTGAAACCTTGCTTCGCTTAACTGTAACTTTCCGTATTGAAGATGCCCAAGGTAATCCTGTGACTGAACCACGTACCCTGACTGCTTCACGCAGCTATCAATATGACGTCGCGACAGTAAACACCGATGACCAAGAACAGAAGTATCTCAATCAAGTCATTGTTGATGACATTGCACAGCAAATTGTGCGTCAGATTTCATCCAATCGTTTACCGAAAGTCGTGAACAAACCAGCAGCTGCAACCACTCAACCTTAAAGATAGAAATTAAGCTATGAAACTTGACTATCCACAAGCACTAAAACGTGTTGATGAAGCTCGCGGTGCTTGGATTATGTATGGTCAAGAACCCTTACTTGAGCAAAATTTACTCGATGCTTTTCGTCAGAGTTGGCACAAACAAGAAATTGAACGTCAGCGTTATGACATTAATAATGTCAGTGATTGGAAAAATGTCTTTAATGCTTTAAACAGCTTATCGCTTTTTTCCAATCAGCTTGCCATTGAAGTGCATGGCAATATCAAGCCAGATGCGAATGGCATCAAGCAACTGAAAAGCTATATTCAGCACAATGAACAAAACCTGTTGCTTGTGGTAATGCCCAAACAAGACAGCAGCAGCTTAAAATCAAGTTTCTTCCAAGTGGTTGATGCGAATGGCGTCACTGTGCCGCTTACTGCCAACTACCCACAAGATCGCCAACGAATTCTAGGGATTGAGGCAGAAAAACTGGGGATTAAACTGGCGAATGATGCTTGGCAGTGGCTTGAACAACATCATGAGCATAACCTGCTCGCTGCAAAAAACAGTCTGATGCGCGTCAGTGATACTTTTGTCGATGTCGACGTGATTCAGATTGATCATTTGTATTCATGTCTACAAGATCAATCGCGCTATACCACTTACGACTTAAATGATGCCCTGCTTGCCGGAAATCTGGCTCAGGCAATTAAAATTTTCCAATATTTAATTGCCTCGGGTGAACCGATGAGCCTGATTTTATGGAGTATCAGCAAAGAAATGCGCTTACTGATGCAACTGTTTGAACAGCCGCAAAATGCCTTGCAACTGGGGATTTGGAAAAATAAAGTCAGCCTATATCAACAAGCGCTAAGACGACTGAATCCAAATAACTTTCTAACCTGGCCTTCGCTGCTGTTACGTATTGATGCATCCATTAAAGGTCTGGGAAAAGAAAATCCAGAACATCTGGTCTTGCAAGCGATTACCAGTATGTGTGGTCAAATGTTATTTGAATCCCCTACTGCTTAGCTGAAAAAACGCGAAAACCAGCTTTTACCCTTCTTCTGTTCTTGTGAACGCAAATAGTGCAGCATATTGTCACGCACAGCATCCACATAATCTTGATCATCATGTTGGATATGATTAATCAACCACTTTGACAGTAATCGATATAAATCATTTTCGACCGATTCTCCCCGATCAAATTTTTGACGATAATCATTCAGCCGTTTAACAAATAAGTCGTGTATGCCTCTATGAGAAGGCAAATACTGATAACTCACTTGTTCAAGCAAGTTTTCTTCGAAGCTAAAATGTGATTGGGTATAATCAATCAAATCATCCAAGACTTCTTTGATCTGATTACGATCCCCACTCACTCTAATCTTCTCTAGAGCATTAATGTAATCCAAGATTTGGCGATGTTGATTATCAATCACTTCGATTCCAATATTATAACTTTCATTCCATTTCATCAGTTATCTCTCACAAATTTTCCTATTAATTTCATGATTTATTGTGCACAATCATTGTGCATAACGCTGTTATTATTAATCCCATAAAAAAAGTATGGGATTTAATATTACAAACTTTTTTTATTTAAATCTATAGATAAAACAAAGATTTTTTAAAGCCATCAGAACAAGTCCCTAGCTAGGCATTCCGAAATAAAAGCGAAGCGAAAATATCAAACATAAAAAATTATTCAAATAAAAATTATGAAATAAATCTAGTATCGTTCTACTCAAATCTAATGTGTTCTCAAGGCCTGAGATTCGTTGGTAAAATCCATTTTCACAGCAGTATTTCTGCGAAACTCAATACTCGAACAGAAATGAGATTTCAGAAATTTCATTGAATCCAAATTCAATAAAGTGCCAATCGTCTACAAATCACGCCGTAAAAGGCTGGTTTAAAATCAGTTCACAATCTCTTTAGTCACTTTTCAAGAGATCTCCAAAAAGAAAATAATTCTCATTTGTTTTTAAAAAATTCACGTTCTATCCTCATTTAGCTTTTATAATCTGTTCAATTTTCTCAATTTATACGCTCACTATGCCAAAAATAAAGCCGTCCAAAATAGTTGTAGCAGTGGTCTGTATTCTTGCTATTGCAGTCACAGCCTGGTTTTTCTTAAAGCCAAAAGAGCAAACACCGCAATACATTACTAGTGAAGTCAGCCGTGGTGATATTGAAGACTCTGTACTTGCAACAGGTGTACTTGAAGCCACCAAAATGGTCAGTGTCGGTGCACAGGTTTCCGGTCAGGTGAAAAAGATGTATGTGAAACTGGGCGACCAAGTGAAACAAGGTCAATTGATTGCTCAAATTGATTCGATTCGTCAGGAAAATGATCTAAAAACGGCTGAAGCGAGCATTAAGAATCAACAAGCCCAACTGGCTGTCAAGCAAGCCAACTTAGCGAAAGTTCAAGCTGAATATCAACGTCAACAAGCGATGTATGCTCAAGATGCAACTTCACGCGCTGAATTAGAATCAGCATTGGCAAGCTATAAAACGGCACAAGCTGAAATTTTGGCGATTAATGCACAAATTGAACAATCTCGCTTAACCTTGGCAACGACTAAAGAAGATTTGGGCTATACCCAGATTGTTGCGCCGATGGACGGCACCATTGTGGCGATTGTGACTGAGGAAGGTCAAACCGTAAACGCCAACCAAAGCGCACCCACCATTGTCAAATTGGCGAAACTCGACAACATGACCATTAAGGCTGAAATCTCTGAAGCCGACGTGATGAAAGTTGAAGAAGGACAAACTGTTTATTTCACCACTTTGGGCAATAGCGACAAAAAACATTATGCAAAACTACGCCAAGTAGAACCTGCACCCAATTCAATTAATACTGAAACCAATAACACATCGAGCTCATCTTCAAGTTCTGCCGTGTATTACAACGCGTTATTTGATGTACCGAATGAAGATGGCAAGTTACGTATTGATATGACTGCGCAAGTTTATATCGTACTTAATGAAGCAAAAAATATCTTAACCATTCCTGCAGCAGCCTTACAAAGCTCAAATCGCCCACAAGGCAAACGTGGTGATCGTAATGCAGACCAAGCAAAACAACAAAAGCCAGCCGATACAGATCAGGCTAAAATTGAACGTCCAAAACGCCTGGAACTTTCTGCTGAAGAAAAATCACTGATTGAACAAGGCAAAGCCTCTATGTCGATGGTTCGCGTGGTTCAAGCTGATGGTACGGCAAAACCACAACCTGTCTTGATCGGTTTAAATAACCGCGTAACAGCTCAAGTCATTAAAGGCCTAAAACAAGGCGACAAAGTAGTGATTGCAGATGCTTCTGATACTTCAAATGATGCTGCAAAACGCAGTAACCGTACTGGCGGTGGTGCTGGTCCAATGAGAATGTAATGATGAGTCAAGATCAACAACCTTTGCTCAAGGTCACAGATCTGACTCGTGAATTCCCCGCTGGGGAAAGCACCATTCAGATTCTGAAGGGCATTAATTTAGAGATTTATCCGGGTGAACTGGTGGCCATTGTCGGGCAATCTGGTTCGGGTAAATCAACCCTAATGAATATCCTCGGTTGTTTGGATCAACCGACTGCAGGTAGCTATCAGGTTAAAGGGCGTGAAACACGAAAATTGGAACCGGATGAGTTGGCGCAACTACGCCGTGAATATTTTGGTTTCATTTTCCAGCGCTATCATTTATTGGGAGATTTAACCGCTGCAGGGAATGTCGAAGTTCCGGCAATTTATGCAGGAGTGGATGCATCTGCACGGCAACAACGTTCGACCCAACTGCTCACGGACTTAGGCTTGGCTGACAAAACCCAAAACCGTCCCAGCCAGCTTTCCGGTGGTCAGCAACAACGTGTATCGATTGCGCGTGCCTTGATGAACGGTGGTGATGTGATTCTGGCCGATGAACCGACTGGTGCATTGGATAAAAACAGTGGTATTGAAGTGATGCGTATTTTGCGTGAACTGAATGCCAAAGGTCATACCATTATTTTAGTCACGCACGATCATAATGTGGCGAAAAATGCCTCGCGCATTATTGAAATTAGTGACGGGAATATTATTTCGGATCGGGCCAATGTGCCTGAAACGGATGGTGAAGTGCTCGAAAAGCAGCAACTCGACCGTACACCACAAAAGAAAACCCCATCTTGGCGTTCTGCTGCCGACCGACTGGGTGAAGCCTTCCGCATGGCACTACTTGCCATGAATGCACACCGTATGCGTACCTTCCTGACTATGCTCGGGATCATTATCGGTATTGCATCGGTCGTTTCTGTGGTGGCGCTGGGAAATGGTTCACAGAAAAAAATTCTGGAAAATATCAGTAGTCTCGGCACCAATACCATTACCGTTTATCAGGGACGTGGCTTCGGTGACAATTCCAAAACCTCCCAAGCTAAAACCCTGGTTCCGGCCGATGGTGAGGCATTAGCTGAACAACCCTATGTCGATGGCGTTAGTCCTTCTGTGACCAGCAACATCACCGCACGCTTTAAAGATACTGAAGCTTCTGCAACAGTGAATGGTGTGAGTGAAGACTTCTTCTATGTTAAAGGCATGACCTTCGAATCAGGGCAACCTTTTGACAAAGAAGGGGTGACTGAACGTGCCCAAGATGTGGTGATTGATAGCAATACCAAAAATACTTTCTTTAGCGATAGCACGAATCCTCTAGGTCAGGTCATTCTCTTGGGTAGTGTGCCTAGTCGTATTATTGGTGTGATTGAAGCGCAAAAATCGATGATGGGTAACTCGGATAGTCTGAATGTTTACCTGCCCTACTCCACAGTCATGAGCCGCATGTTGGGTCAGTCCAATGTCCGTAACATCATTGTCCGGGTCAAAGATGAATACCCAAGTGCTGCCGCTGAAAATGCGATTCTGAACTTGTTGGTACAACGTCACGGCGCGCAAGATGTCTTTACCCAAAACTCGGACAGTATTCGTGAAACCATTCAGCAAACTACACAAACCATGACACTACTGGTTTCTGCAATTGCGGTGATTTCCCTGATTGTCGGCGGTATTGGGGTGATGAACATCATGCTGGTTTCGGTGACTGAACGAACTCAAGAAATTGGGGTACGTATGGCCGTCGGTGCACGTCAAAGTGACATCTTGCAGCAATTCCTGATTGAAGCGGTATTGGTGTGTATTTTAGGCGGTATCTTAGGGGTGCTTTTATCCTTAGGCATTGGACAGCTGATTGGTCATTTTGCTGGAGATACCTTCCAGATGGCCTATTCAACCACTTCAATTATTGCAGCCTTTGTCTGTTCCAGCATGATCGGGATTATCTTCGGCTTTATCCCTGCCCGTAATGCAGCACAGCTCAATCCTGTTGATGCACTTTCTCGCGAATAAGGATACTTAGAATGCAAATGAATTTTTCCAAACTTGCCACTGCCCTTATTTTAAGTGGATCGCTGGTCGGTTGTGCTGCAGTGGTGAAAACGCCATATGAGCAACCTACCGTGAATATTCCCAGCAACTTCCAAAACAGCAAAGCCATGAGTCAGCATGTGCATGCCGATGTCTATGCCGATCAATGGTGGACCTTGTTTGGCGATGCGCAACTGAATCAATTGGTCAATCAGGTTTTAGCAAGCAATACCGATTTAGCAGTTGCGGGAATTAACTTGCAGCAAGCACGTTTACAAGCAGGTTTAGCGCAAAACAAGCAAGGTCCACGTGTCAGCTCAAATGTATCGACTGGGCATAATATTGACTTAAATTCAGGGGATGACTCGTCCCGCGGCTTATCGTTAAGTGCTGGTGTGAGTTACGAACTGGATTTATTCGGCAAACTGGCTCGTCAGACTGAAGCAACAAAATGGGAAGCTTTAGCGACTGAACAGGATTTGCAAAGTACTGCACAAAGCTTAGTGGCAACCACGGCGAATTTATATTGGCAGTTGGGTTATCTGAATGAGCGTTATAGCGTGGCACAGCAAAACCTGGCCAGTACGCAAAAAACCTATGAACTGGTCCGTACACAGTACCGTGCCGGGGCGGTTTCTGGTCTGGATCTCACTTCAGCTGAACAGTCGGTGCAAAGCCAAAGAGCGACATTAAGCCAGATTGAACAGCAAAAAGTGGAAACCAGAACTGCATTAGCTGTTTTGATGCATCAACCTGTGCAGCAACTGAATATTCAGGAACCTGCACATTTACCGCGCATTGCCCTGCCGACCATTGCAGCCGGCTTGCCGGCAGACTTGCTGTCACGTCGCCCAGACTTACAAGCTTCTGAATTACGTTTACGTAAGACTTTAGCCAGCAAAGATGCAACCAAAGCCAGTTATTATCCTTCGATTAATTTGACTGGAAATTTAGGCTCTACCAGTACATCATTAACCAATCTGTTGCAGAATCCGGCTTTAACTTTGGGTGCCAGTCTCAGCTTACCGTTCTTGCAATATAACGATATGAAGAAAGATTTGGCGATCAGCGATCTGGATTATGAAAAATCGATTATTCAGTACCGTCAAACTTTGTATCAGGCTTTTGCAGATGTAGAAAATGCGCTATCGGCACGTACCGAATTAAACAAACAGGTGGCTTTACAAGAACGTAATGTACAACTTGCCGAGAAAACCGAGCGTTTAACTGAAGTACGTTACCGTAACGGCGCGATTGCACTTAAAAATCTGTTAGATGCACAAGAAACCACACGTAATGCACGACTGTCTTTGGTTCAAACCAAGCAAAGCCAATACAATGCTTATGTGACCTTGATGCAGGCTTTGGGGGGTAGTCCAATCAAACAACTGCCTTAAGCTAAGCAACAAAAAAAGCCTCTACGGAGGCTTTTTTATTTAGGATGTTTTGATTTATAAAAATTTAGAAACTCGGGCGATAATATTTATAGGTCAGGCCTTTTTCGTTATAAACGTCATAACTTTTTTGTTTAAAGTCAGATACCCATTGCTTGCCATTAAACCCTGCAATATGTCCATAAACATGTTTGCCGGTTCGATCAATAATATAAATATCACCTTCTTTCGGGGCATCAAATTTAGGGTTAATTTGTCGATAACCAATTTTCATTAAAGTATTGCCCCAGTCTGCCGCAGCAACTGGGTGACTTTGAAACTGTGCACCGGCTGACTCCAAAGCAAGCCGGATACTTTTGGCACACTTTTGTGAACTGCTATATGAACTAATACCCTGTAAGAAATTCGTGAATTTATTAATATCAATTCGCTGTCCATTGCTTGCAATTATCTTGTTTTTTTGACTGGTTTGAACGGACTTGGACTCTGTATTTTTATTAGAATTTTTACCAGATTGGGAACGAATTACGATGTTTGACTGGACAGGAGCATACACTTCACTCATGTTTACATTGTGATCATAAGCCATTCTTTACAACTACTCCTAACCCTTACAATTCGGGCTTTTCACTCATTTCGACGGGGAGGATAGTACCTTGTCACATGTGATTTTTCATGTAATAAATGTAATTAAATATAAACAAATCGCTTTGAATCGACTTAACTGATTATTTTTTGTTAATTTTTATAAAAACAGAGAGCGGATAAATTCAATTGAAGCTCAATAAATAAGCAACAATCTTTTATTTTCTTTCAAGCCCTGATTATGACTAGGTTATATTGACCGCGAAAAATTGAAATCGAGAAGATTTCACATACTCTGCAATTTTTCTCAATAAACTTCATTCAATTTAAGATCACGAATATATTTTGGATATTTAATAGCAATCGATATATAGGGTTTTTTATCAATGTTCAGAAATACTGCAAAGAAAAAATTTAACCATTTTCTTTATCCTTATAATTTTTAGGCAAAGATTATTAGGCTGAAGATCAATCTTTCATAACAGATTCAAAAAATAACTAAAAAAATAAATTAAAATCATCAGGTTAAAAAAATTTAAAGATAATTTAAATTTCCTAGGATTTGAGGAGATACAGTTTCCTGTAAAAAAAGGCTAATATGTAGGGTTAGCAAACAGATCCTAATTAGTGTTAGCAAATAGATCCTACCTAATTAGAGTTAGCAAACAGATTCTAATGAGAGAGACATGCGTCAATATTTAGACCTTTTACAATATATTCTCGACAACGGTGGCGAAAAAGGCGACCGTACCGGTACAGGGACGCGTTCAGTGTTCGGTCACCAAATGCGCTTTGATCTTTCCAAAGGTTTCCCTTTATTGACCACCAAAAAAGTTCATTTTCGTTCAATCGTGATTGAACTGTTGTGGTTTTTAAAAGGTGATACCAACGTCAAATATCTGCAAGACAACAAAGTTTCAATTTGGGATGAATGGTCAACTGCAGAACAAACTGCACGTTTTGGTCGCCCGGAAGGCGAATTGGGTCCGGTCTATGGTCATCAATGGCGTAACTTTGGCGCAACCAAAAAAGAAAATGGCTTATATGAGCAAGATGGTTTTGACCAGATTGAATGGCTGATTAATGAAATTAAAACCAATCCAAATTCACGCCGTTTAATCGTGTCGGGCTGGAATCCAAAAGAAGCTGGAAATGTTGCCCTTCCGCCTTGCCACACCCTGTTCCAGTTTTTTGTACAGAACGGCAAACTTTCTTGCCAGTTGTATCAACGCAGTGCAGATGTTTTCCTGGGTGTTCCCTTTAACATTGCCAGCTATGCCCTACTCACGCATATGATTGCGCAAGTGTGTGGTTTAGGCGTGGGGGATTTTGTCTGGACAGGTGGTGATACCCATTTATATGTCAATCATTTTGAACAGGCTAAATTACAGCTCAGCCGTGAGCCATTACCGCTCTGCCAATTAAAATTAAATCCAGAAATTAAAGATATCTTCGACTTTAAATTTGAAGATATCGAAATTGTCGGTTATGAATCACATCCAGGAATTAAAGCCCCTGTTGCGGTTTAATTTCTAAAATCCCCCTTTAATTCCCCCTTTTACAAAGGGGGAAAACGTATCTGAGTATAAAAAATACAGGGAAAATTTTATGACATTCCAAAATTTAGAAGTTGTTCATGTCGTGGCCATGGATCAGCAGCGTTGCATTGGTAAAAATAATGACTTACCTTGGCACATTTCTGCTGACCTCAAGCACTTTAAAGAAATCACCCAAGGTGGTGTCGTAGTCATGGGTCGTAAGACTTTAGAGTCTATGGGACGTACCCTGCCTAAACGTGTTAATTGGGTGATTACCCGTGACACCGACTGGTCATTTGAAGGGACTAAAGTTGCCTACTCGATTGAAGATGCCTTGGCTCAAGCTGTTGCCGATGTGCAAGCCTCAGAAAAGCCGCAAGCAATCTTTATTATCGGTGGCGGTGAGATCTTTAAACAAACCATGGACATTGCCGACCGTTTAGAATTGACCCATGTTGAACTTGATGTTCAAGGCGATGCTTATTATCCAGAAATTCCAGCTGAATTTAAAAAGGTCGCGTCTGAACAACATATTGACGACAAAACTGGGATTGCTTTTGAGTTCGCAACATACCGAAAATAAAGGCAATAATTACTTATAACAGTCAAATATGCATAATATTGGAAAAAGGGAGTTTTTCGCTGCTCTAGGCATGGCTTTACTCCATTCCATGTTCAGCCTTTTCGTTATTGTGTCCTCTATTTGGCTGTGTCTTGCGTTATGGTTTCAGGAACCTTTTGGCTGGTTCGTCACCCGCGTACTGATTGGCATCTGGATTGTCTTTACTTTAAGTATTCTCGGCATTTATATCACCCAAAATTTATTTAACCGTCATATAGATATACTGATTTATATCTTTGGTTTTCTGCTGGGCTTATTTTGGTATTTTGGCTTGGAAGCCAAACAAGATCGTGAATGGAATCCGGAAGTTGCCCAAGTGCTGTCTTATGAACAAGATGGCGACCAGATCACTTTGCACAATGTCCGTAATTTTAATTGGCATGCAGATGGCAGTTATGATGAACGTTGGGAAACGCGTGATTTTGATTTAAACCAAATCACGGGCGTGAATATCATCACCTCCTATTGGATGGGACCACGCATCGCCCATACCTTGGTCAGCTTTGATTTTGCCAACAGCAAACCACTGACCTTCTCGATTGAAATTCGCAAACAAAAAAATGAAGAATTTTCCACTTATGGTGGTTTTTTTAGAAAATATGAATTAAGTCTGATCGCCGCAGATGAGAAGGATCTGATTTATACCCGCAGCAATATTCGTGGCGAACATGTCTATTTCTTCCCGGTCAATATGTCCAAAACCGAAAGACGCGCCTTGTTTGAAGAATACCTGCATAAAGCCAATGAATTAAAAAATCAGCCTAAATGGTATAACAGCCTGACCAGTAACTGCACCACGCTGGTGTTTGATATGGTGCAAGCAGTATCTAAAAGGCACTTGCCGACCGATTATCGCCTGCTGGCTTCAGGGTATTTGCCCAATTATCTGTATGACCTGAATGCCATTTCGCACGATTTAACCATACAACAATGGTATGAAGTTGCCTATATAAACCCACGTGTCAGTGGATTAAACCATATTAGCAGCACTCAATATTCCACCCTTATTCGTCAGGGTTTACCGCAACCTACAACTGTAGATATGCCACAATAAGAAATGCAAAAAATATATAAAACATACATTTAAGCCTAGTTAAATGGCTATTTTTTTGTTTATATAGAACATAAGTTAAATCAACAACGAGAATTCCAATATGTTAAAAAAATTATGTGCTGTCAGCATGATTGCTGCAGCGATTGCTTTTACAGGTTGTGAAACTATGCCTAACGCATCGTCTACGATTGAAACTGCAAATTTAGTGCAATTGCAAAATCGCACCTGGATTGCAACCCATATTGGCAATACTGAAATTAAGACAGCACCCACCGCACACAATATTCCAAGCTTACAGTTTGATGCTGCAACCAAACGCGTCAGTGGTGCCGATGGTTGTAATCGTATTATGGGAAGTTATGAAGCTGGTAGAGATACTTTAGTGCTTGGTCAAATGGCAGGTACCAAAATGGCATGTCTAGACAACAACAATGTATCGCAACAATTTAATGAAGCATTAACTAAAGTGGCAAACTATCAAGTCTTTGGCAAAACACTCAAACTGCTTGATCGTCATGGTAATCTTCTGATCCAATTTAGCAGTCCTGTTCAACCACGTTAAATAATGCACATAAAAAGCCTGAAATTTCAGGATTTTGTATATAAAATGCATAAATAAATACATTGTAGCTTCACAAAAAACCCCTATATTAAAAATAATAAACAAATACAGGATAAAACCATGCAACAGGCATTATTTGGTGGTGGATGTTTTTGGTGTGTTGAAGCCATATTTTTACAGCTTAAGGGTGTAGAAAAAGTGGTCAGTGGTTATGCTGGCGGTCACACCGACAATCCAAGTTATGACGATATTTGTCGTGGTGACACCAACCACGCAGAAGTGATTTTGATTGATTACGATGAAACGCAAATTAGCTTTGCTCAGCTTTTGGATGTGTTTTTCACCACCCATGATCCAACGACCTTAAACCGTCAAGGCAATGACATTGGCACTCAATATCGTTCTGTGATTTATTATTTTAATGATGAACAGCAACAGCAGGCACAACACACAATTGATGCCTTAAAAGCAGAAGGTCTGAATATTGTGACTGAACTGAGTCCTGCACCCAAGTTCTACCCTGCGGAAGAATATCACCAGAATTTCTTTGCCCGAAATCCATCCCAAGGCTACTGTAATTTTTCTATTCCACCGAAATTAATGAAATTACGCAGCAAGTTTCAGGACTTACTTAAAACTGAATAACAGTACTTTTCAGCAAATTTCAGACATAAAAAAGCGACCTTCTCGGTCGCTTTTTTATACTTTTGATTAGTTATCAGTCGCAAAAGCAATATCGCTGAGCCCGGCTTCGCTCGCACGAGACATCACTTGTGCAACAGCGTCATAACGTGATTCTTTATCTGCTTTCAGAACAATGGTCGGCTGACGCTCTTCCTGACCAGCTTCATTAAATTTTGTCTGTAACTCATCAAGAGTGAGCACCTTGCCATTCCAGGCAACTTCTCCACCTGCATTAATACTGATGGTCACATTTTTAGGTGGCAAATCAATAATATCTGCCGTGGTCTTTGGTAAGGTTAATGGAATTGATGGGTTAGCAACGGTTGCTGTCACCAAAAAGATGATCATCAATACCAACATAATATCGATCAGTGGAATGAGATTCATCTCATTCATGCCTACATCGTTGTCTTCGCCCAATTGAAAGCCCATTAAGCTTGACCTCCCACCAAATGATTTGACGTTGCTTTAGCATCAGTGGCTTGAGCCGAGCTATCTTGTTGCAACATGGTATCAATCAACAAGCTGTGTGCCTGGTCTTGTAATTCATGTGATAAACCACGATTGACACGGGTACAAATGTTATAAGCCAGTACTGCAGGAATCGCCACCGCCAAACCCAGACCGGTCATAATCAAAGCTTCACCTACAGGTGTTGCCACTTGGGCCAAACCGGCCTGACCACTCTTACCTACCGCAACCAAGGCATGGAAAATACCCCAAACTGTACCGAACAAACCCACAAATGGTGCAAGTGAAGCAATGGTACCTAGAACCGCAACACCTTTTTCCGCACTCGATTTTTCAGCAGAAATTTGACGCAATAAAGCTTGTTCTGCCACTGCTTTACGTTGTTCAAAATTCAAAGGTGCAAATTTTGCCTTTAACTTGCTTAACGCTTGAGAAAGTTGAGCATAAGCTTGTTGCTTCAGTTGGCGAGTCCCCATTAAACGTAAAACGAAGATTGTCCATGTCGTAATCGACATTGCCAATAACACGAAATACAGTGTCTTACTCACTGCATCGGCGTGTTGCCAATAAACTGAAAAGTTCATACTCGAACTCCTAAAAAATGTTAGCCGTGTGGATTCAATGTCAATTCAAATGGTTGGTCAGCACTAATTGGATAAGCCACGCCATTTTCTTTGTACGGTTTGAATTTGGAACTACGCACTGAGCGTAAAATCTTGTTATCTAAAGCAGGCACACCACTCGAACGTGCAATACGCGCTGAGGTAATCACCCCTTTTTCATTCGCTTCAATATGTATCACCACAATACGCGTTTGGCCTTCTAAATCGCTATTGTTATAAGAAGGTTTTGGCGAACGACTCCATTGCACGCCCGAGCCACCAATCGATACACTTTTTGGAGATGGCGGAGCAGCTGGTGCCGGTGGAGTAACAGGTGCTGGTGGCGCAACTGGCGCAGGTTTAGCGACTGGTACAGGTTTAACCACTTTAGTTTCAGAAATCGTAGTCGTGACAGTGGGTTTAGGCGGTGCTTCAACCGGCTTCACCACTGGTTTTGGTGTTTCTGCTTTTTTAACTTGTTGAACCTTCTCTACCTTTTTCGGAGGTGGTGGAAGTTGTTTTTCTACAATTTTAACTTCTTTCACTTCCTTAGGCTTGGGCTTTTCTTTTTTCGGTTCAGCTTTCGGCTTAGGCGGTAAAGGTTTAGGTGGTTCTTGAATTTTAACAAAACGAACTTTTAACGGCTCTTTTTCAACGGGTTTGAGTTCTGGGGTCTTCATTTGCCCCACCGCCCACAACACACCCATGTGACCGACCACAACGGCGATGAGCGCTGTGATAATTTTCTTTTTCATCGGATTGGGAGTTTGCATATTTAGAGCGGGAGATTGACTCATTAAAATCAGTTACCTAATTAAAGCGATTGTAGATCAATACAGATTTAAGCAATCAAGCTCATCGGTTAGTACAATTAAAGCATCGCAATAATAAATGAGAAGTGTTTTCATTTGCAACTATTAAATCGTAAGTTTTGATGAGTTTTTTTAATCAATAAAACAAGAAAGGCACACTTTAAGTATGCCTTTCTTTAAAAATCAGTCAATGCTTTTTTATTGGAAGACTACAGTTTTATTGCCATCAACAATAATACGATCTTCAAGATGCCATTTTACCGCACGAGCCAAAACATTTCGTTCCACATCTTGTCCAAGTTCACGCAGCTGATCGACAGTAAAATCGTGATTTACCCGTTCTACATCTTGCTCAATGATTGGACCCTGATCGAGATCGGCAGTCACATAATGCGCGGTTGCACCAATCAGTTTCACACCTTTTTCATACGCTTGCTTATAAGGGTTTGCACCGACAAAGGCAGGTAAGAATGAATGGTGAATGTTGATGATTTTCATTTCCCATTTTTTGACAAATTCTTCATCCAGAATTTGCATATAACGTGCAAGAACTAACAAATCGTTGCCTTGCATGATTTCATCAATTTTGGCATAGGCTTCACGTTTGTTTTCTTTATTGACTGGAACTACAACAAAAGGAATACCGAAGTTTTCAACTGACTCGCGTAAATCTTCATGGTTGGACACTACAGTTGTGATTTCACAAGGTAAACCGCCACGTGCATGACGCCATAACAACTCAAGCAAGGCATGATCAACTTTAGAGACTAAAATGCCAACTTTTTTGACATCGCTGACCAAAGCCAAACGCCAATTCATGTTATAGCGCTCTGCAACATTGGTCGCAAAAGTTTGAGTCAAATTTTCTTTACGGCTTTGCAAGTTATCCAGTTCAAACTCAACACGCATGAAGTAACGCCCGCCCTGAGCTTCAGTCGCGTATTGATCAAGTGCGGTAATATTTGCTCCTTGATGATACAAAAAGCTCGATACAGCTTGCACGATTCCTGGTTTATCCTCGCAAGTAATCAGTAAACGTGCTGTGTTAGCAGTGGTCATATTCATGTTGGTTTATATCACTAATCAGTTAAATTGAAAAACAAGCCGAGCATTCTAACGCTTTTTTAAGGCTTTCTAAATAGGCTATGTCGCATCGGGATTTTTACTTGAAGATAGGCTCTCAAAAAGCTCTGAAGGACCCAGCGTTTCAAGCAGATGTTCATAGGTTTGACGACTTTCACCACGCAAATACGCCCCTTCCAGGAACACCATTTGACGTAATGCCTGCCAGACCCATTTTTCTTCTAAAGTATTTGAGTCGGTAATATGACCCGACATATATAAGAAGTTGGTCCAGTTGGTCAAAACAATCCACAAGTTAATAATCAGGGCCTCAATTTCTGAGTCCGTCATTTGCATCAGGCCTGCATTCACAAAAGCTTTATAAATTTTCTGCCCCTGTTGCATCACCTGACCGGCAAAACGTGGATACATTTTGCGAAAATCATCATTATTTTCAACCAAATGATAAACATCACGATGCAAGAAGCGATAAGCCCAGAGCTGGCTGCTCAGTACTTGGAAATAACGAATTTTATCATTGGCATCGAGCAAGCGATCATCTGGTAATGCAAGCATTTCCAAAGTTTCTTTCTGATACTGCTCCATCAACTCTTTGATAATTTCGTTTTTATTACGAAAATGGTAATACAAATTACCCGGGCTCATACTCAGTTCAGCTGCAATATGATTTGTTGTAACTGAACGCTCACCGCGCTCATTAAATAACTGTAAGCTGAGCTGTAAAATACGTTCTTTGGTTTTCACCGTTTTGGAGTGAGACATCCTAAAGTGACCATTCATTCAATAGGTTAGCTAGCTAACACATAAAGTAACTTGACTATTTAGAGCTTTTACTCTAAAAATTAAATTAATCGCTTTTATTTAATGGTAGCAGGTCATGAATAGTCATACAAAAACAACTTCAATGACACCACATTCTTTCGATATTCCGCACTTGCATGATGTGCTGGAACAGCAAAAACATGCCTATCAACGCCATCCTTTACCAAGTGCAAAGGAACGTATTGATCGTTTAGCACGTTTAAAGCGTATCTTAGTTAAATATCAAGATCAATTTGCCGAAGCAATTAACCAGGACTATGGTAACCGTTCTATTGGCGAAACCAAAATCGGTGAACTGCTCACCTGTCTTGAACAGATTAAATATTATAGCAAGCATTTGACCAATTGGATGAAACCTTCGAAACGCCATGTCGGAATTATTCATCAACCGGCAAAAGCCTGGGTTCAATATCAACCTCTCGGTGTGATCGGAATTATTGCCCCTTGGAACTATCCTTTATTATTGTCGATTGGTCCACTGATTTGTGCAATTGCTGCCGGCAACAATGCCATGATCAAAATTTCCAGCGCATCGAGCAATTTTGGTCGTGCGCTTGAAAAAGCCTTGAGTGAAGCCTTTCCGATCGAATTAGTTGCAGTCATTAATGGTGGCGGTCCTATTTCTGATGCGTTTAGCCATTTAGCCTTTGATAAAATCATTTTCACCGGTTCCACCGAAATTGGTAAAACTGTGATGGCAGCTGCCTCAGAAAACTTGGTGCCGGTAATTTTAGAATTGGGCGGAAAGTCCCCGGTTCTGGTTCACCCATCGATTGATTTACAAGATGTGGCACAACGTCTGGCTGCCGGTAAACTGTGGAATGCAGGTCAGACCTGCGTGGCACCGGACTATATGTTCCTGCCTAAAGGAAAAACGGCCGAATTCATCGAGCAGTTCAGGGCCTGTGTTGAAGAGATGTATCCAAATATTGCATACAATCAGGATTACACCTCGATTATTAATGACAAACAGTACAATCGCCTGCAAGGTTATTTGGAAGATGCCCTTAATCAGGGTGCCAAAATTATCGAAATCAATCCTGAACATGAAGATTTAACTGCAGTTCGAAAAATTGCACCGACTTTATTGACCGGTGTAACCACTGAAATGCGGATTATGAAAGAAGAAATCTTCGGCCCGATCCTGCCAATCATGGAATATGATCAAATTGACGATGTTATTGACTTTATTAATAGCCGTCCGCGTCCACTTGCTTTATACTATTTCGACTTTGATCAGGCGCGTGCCGACTATGTCGCACAGCATACTCATTCAGGGCATTTCGGGCAAAACACGGTATTGACCCATGTTGCACAAGACGATTTACCATTTGGTGGCGTCGGTGCTTCAGGCATGGGCAAGTATCATGGTCCAGAAGGTTTCTTCAGTTTGTCTCATGAACGGTCGGTGATGTCGAATCCTAAGCTCTATAGCTTAAAATTCATTCTCCCACCATTTAACAAGCCGATTCATAAATTGATTTCGAAGACCCTTCTTCGCTAACTGATCAAGGCATGAGCTATTGCACGTGTTCATGCCGGGTTTTTATTAAATTCGCTTGTCTTTTAAGCGTATTTTTGATATAAAACGCCCCTTGAATGATTTCATCCGTTTACTTTTAATGACTAGCCGCACAATTGGTGCTGTCTAGCAATGGAGTTCACCATGTCTAAGGTTTGCCAAGTTACCGGCAAGCGTCCAGTCGTTGGCAACAACGTCTCGCACGCCAATAACAAAACCAAACGCCGGTTCGAGCCGAACCTGCATCACCACCGTTTCTGGTTAGAAAGCGAAAAACGTTTTGTACGTCTTCGTTTAACCACTAAAGGTATGCGTATTATCGACAAATTGGGTATCGAAAAGGTTGTTACTGACCTACGTGCTCAAGGTCAAAAGATCTAAGGAGTTCGAACCATGCGTGATAAAATTCGTCTAGTTTCTTCAGCTGGTACTGGTTATTTCTATACCACAACTAAGAACAAACGTACTATGCCGGAAAAAATGGAAATCAAAAAATTTGATCCAAAAATCCGTCAACACGTAATCTTCAAAGAAGCTAAAATTAAATAATTTTGCCTTCTTTAAAAAAGCGACCTTCTGGGTCGTTTTTTTTTGCATTTTTTTTATCCGAGTTGATACACTTTAGCTACTTTTTTGGCACCGTTTGTGCTTTTGTATTTTTACCCTTAACTAGGCTTAAGGAGTTTTTAGTGCCTCATGACGTAGATCTCATCATATTATTAGCAGTTGGCTTTGGACTGGCGCTTATTTTTGGCTATATTGCGGCTCGCATACGCCTTCCCCCTCTGATCGGCTATCTCGTTGCCGGTATCATCATTAGTCCGAACACCCCCGGTGTGGTCGGAGATATTCATCTTGCCAACCAACTGGCTGAACTTGGGGTTATGTTCCTCATGTTTGGTGTCGGGATGCACTTTTCCTTAAATGATTTGATGCAGGTACGTCGAATCGCTTTACCAGGTGCTGTTTTACAAATTGCTGTCGCGACCTTACTGGGAATAGGCGTTTCCATGATCTGGGGCTGGAGTTTTGGTTCTGCACTGGTTTTTGGCTTAAGCCTGTCCTGTGCCAGCACTGTAGTATTACTCAAAGCCTTGGGTGACCGCGGTCTACTCAACTCGGTCAACGGTAAAATTGCCGTGGGCTGGTTATTGGTTGAAGACTTGGTCATGGTCTTGGTCCTTGTTCTACTCCCTGCCACCGCAGTCTTACTTGGCGGCACACCAGTTGCTGGTTCCAATGCCGATGCAAATATCTGGATGACCTTAGCGGTTACTTTACTTAAAGTGGCTGGTTTTATTGCCTTTATGCTGATCATTGGTAAACGTCTCGTACCCTGGATTATGCAGGTTGTGGCACGCCTGGGATCTCGCGAACTGTTTACCTTGACCGTTGTTGCCGCTGCGATATCGATTGCTTTTGGTGCTTATAAAGTCTTTGGCGTATCAATGGCGCTGGGTGCATTCTTCGCAGGGATGGTGGTTAAAGAATCTGATTTCAGTCACCGTGCAGAAGAAGAAACCTTACCGCTGCGTGAAATTTTTTCGATTTTATTCTTTGTTTCCGTTGGCATGCTGTTCGACCCACGCATTTTGATTGAGCAACCCTTCCATGTGCTTGCTGTGGTTGGCATCATCATGATTGGCAAGACCATTGCCGCAATGGCTTTGGTTTTATTCTTCCGCTATCCCATTAATACTGCGTTAACCGTGGGTGCAAGCCTTGCGCAAATCGGCGAGTTTTCTTTTATTCTGGCAACTTTGGGCCTCTCACTCAATTTACTTTCCATAGAAGGGCAAAACCTGATTCTAGCGGGTGCATTGATTTCCATCACCCTAAATTCATTTGTGTTCTCTGCAATTGAACCTGTACAAAACTGGATTCGTGAACGCTCACATTTGGCGCGTTTATTGGAACGTAGTGGTGACCCGCTTTCTATGCTACCAGATGAAGTATCTCAAGAGTATTTGCGTGATCAGGTGGTGATTGTCGGTCATGGTGAAGTCGGTCGTCGCATTGCTAAAACATTAATGGCACAGGACATTAAAGTGGTGATTGCGGAAGAAAACCGCGAAATTGTAGAAAGTTTACGCGGAAAAGGCATTGCTGCAGTTTCTGGTCATGCCACTGAACCGAGCGTGTTAATTCAAGCACATATTCAACATGCACGACTTTTGGTTCTATCCCCGATGGATATTTTGGATATTCACAAAATTGTGGATATTGCCAAAACACTGAATCCACAAATTCAGGTTTTAGTCTGTGCAGAAAGTAAAGAAGAAGCTGAAGTGATTCGTCGTGATGGTATTGGTGAAGTCTATTTTGCCAAAGAGGAAATGGCGAAAAATATGACCAATCATATTCTCAATCAAATCCAGATTGCACATCAACAAGACCCCACACATTAATCTTGTATCGTAAAAAAACGCACTCATGAGTGCGTTTTTTTATTTGGGAGAGATCAGCTCAAATACTTAGGTTGATCATCCACAATCTCTGCCTGCCATTCATTGACCTGCTTTTCCATCATGGCAAACAAAGCAGCTTGCACCATATGTTGTGCAATCTCAGGCATTTGATCACCCAGTAATGACTTCACTTCATCATTAAACTGAATTTTAACCAAGGGTTCTTTTTGAGAGCCTGCATTTCGCAATGCCAACTCACCACCTTCAAGTTGAACCAATTCTAAAATAGCTTCTTGATTACCAAATAATTCTTTCAATTGTTCTATAGACATAGTTCCTCCATGTTCAACATGGTGGCAAAGGCAGTTGCACTTTGCATTACGTAGACTACTTATATAAGGCCGATAGCAAAAACTTCAAGAGCAGAAAAAAAGATTAAAACTCAACCATCTCGTTACGAAAGCCATCAATCAGCTGGGTTAAATCACGATGCCATTCACGCAAAATTTTTGTATCCGGCAACCATGCTTGAGGCGTTTGCGTCACTTTAATAATCAGGTTAGATGATGTTTCATGTTCTGGTTCTGGTGCACTTGGCTCGGGTGCATACTGGCACATGCGATAAGCACGCTTTAATTCAGCAATAAAACCTTGTTTTGATAATTGCTGCATCACGGTGACTTCAGGAGATACTTGTCCCTTTTCCGCCATGTTATGCTCAATCGACTTGAGTGTCGGCATAAAGTCATTTAAACGATAGTAACGAACCAATTCCTGTAGAAATGCCAAGACTGCACCATGTAAATGGAATACGGCAGCTTCACGATGTGCCTGTGCCTGTTGAATATTGTCAGTTTGCTCAGCTTGTTGGCATGAAAGACGTGCAAAATACAGTTTTTGATTGGTACGGTCAGCATGGAAGCGAGCAACACGGGACATAGCGATATTCCTAAATTTTGGCGTTTGTTACAGACTTAAGATTAAACTTTATTTTGATCAATTCACAATAAAAATTATGCATGATCCATTTCAATTAAATAGATTTTACGTTTTGCAGCAACTTCTGTCTTGTTCTCGATCAGATTTCTAAAATCTTGATTCCCTGAGAAATATACATTCCATTGGGGCCAATCATAGACAAGGCCTGAAAATTCCGTTTCATTTTTATTTATAAAAAAAGGAGCTTTCGCTCCTTTAATTATTTGTTTTCAGTTTTACTTTCAGCTTCAGGCTTATCTTCAGCCTGTTTTACACGAATACCATGTCCATGCAAACGAAGGGTATTTAAGCCTTTAATTGCTTTGATCGCCTCACGCGCATGTGGCATTTCAACAAAAGCAAAACCTTTTGATTTACCTGTAGTTGTATCAAGCACCAACTTGCATGATTCAACTGTGCCAAAGTCTTGAAATAGCTTCAATAATTCAGCTTCTGTAACTGTACGTTCTAAACTACGAACTAAAATTTTCATCTTACAACCTTAAAATAGGCAAAATCATCAAAAAGCACTCGCCTACTCGACTTTTTGAACTTCGCAATAAAAAACAAAATAACGCAATTGTTATAGTTTAATCGAGATCAATGCCAAAATCTAAATTAATCGACTGTCGTTCAATTAAAGCACTTTTCACGGTTTGCTGGCGTTGTTTGTAATGGGTTTCGGTAATACACAAATTACGGGTTAATTCATTTAGAAAATAACTTTCAATCTTGCGACCCTGATCATCCACCTGATCACGCGCCCATAAATTCAGATTCTGCTTGGTTAAAATCAATTCATTTTTGGCACGGGTTAATGCCACATAGAGCACTCGGCGTTCTTCTTCGACTTCATCGAAATTACCCTGCGCACGTGCATGTGGATATTGTCCTGCTGAAACATTCGCTACATAACAGACTTTCTGTTCCGTGCCTTTGGCAGAATGGATGGTGATCAGGGTGACCACATCATCCTGCGACTGACGTTCAATTTCACTAATCGACACTGGATCGAGAACATATTCTTCCAAAAACTCGCTCAGTTGATCATGCTTGGCAGCCAATTGTTTGACCAGATCAAAATCACCTAAGCGTTTTGACCAGTCTTTTTTGGCATAATTTTCTTCCAGCTGTTCTTTTAGCGCCTCAATACCTAGCGATACACAAGCCTGTACTTGATCTTTCAACACCAGCATTTGCTTCATGATCAGCAAAGTATTGTCTGGAATACGGCCAAATTTTTCTAACTTTTCAAAAATGCGGTCGGTCTCAGGCTCAAGTAATAACTGCTGAGCGAGCTTACTTGCTCCGACATCACCTACGCCATTCCACAGCGTCAGGAAGCGCATCCAGGCAATATCATCCAATGGATTGGCAATCACACGCAGCAGACTGAGCAAGTCTTTTACATGCGCAGTTTCAAGTAGCTTCATACCGCCAATAAAACGGTAAGGTACATTGGCTTGAATGAAAGCCGCTTCAATATGACGTGCAGCAAAACTGGAACGCACCAGCACCATATGTTCATGCCATGCTGCACCTTCCAGTAAATGCCGCTCTTTAATGTCGATGGCAATCCATTTGGCTTCATCAAATTCATTCGGGAAAATATGCATGCGTGGTTTAACACCATCACCACGATAAGCCTCTAAATGCTTGTCATATTGAATCGGACTTTGATCAAGCAACCAGTTGGATAAGTCCAGAATTTCTTGCGTGGAACGATAGTTTTTTTCCAGTTTAAAAATCTGTGCATTAGGCACACGTTCTTTAAAATGGTGAATATTTTCAAAGTCAGCACCACGGAAACCGTAAATGGATTGTGCATCATCACCGACACAAAACAGACTGGTTTTATCTTTCAGCGGTTCCAGCAAAGCCCATTGCAGAGGATTGGTATCCTGCATTTCATCCACCAGCATATGCTGACAGATAGAGGAAACGTAATCCACCAAGCCTTCAGACTGCGCCAGTGCTGAAGCAACAACCGCCAAAATATCATCATAATCCAGAAAGCTACGTGCCTGTTTTCGAGCTTCGTACTCTTTCATGATTTCAGCAATTTGATCTTTATATTCCAGAAATTCTGGCATTTGCTTTTCTAAAGCCAGACTTAATTTTTGCCGCGTATTTCGGGCAAAAGAATAGAGATCACATAACTCTTTCGGTTTTGGCAGTGCATTTGGATTTTTCTTATCATCTTTACCGCGAATCAGGCGGAACATCATCAACTGATCATCACGGTCGATAATCGAGAATTGTTCCAAGCCAAATGCTTTGGGAATTCGACGCAGTAAGTACATACAAAAGGTATGAAAAGTCGATGCACGAAGCCCTTTCGCTTGTTCACCTAAAGCCAGTTCTACACGAGAGACAATTTCACTGGCGGAACGACGGGTAAAGGTCAGAATCTGGATTTGATTGGCGGGCACACCTTGATCAATCAGATAAGCTGCACGCGCCACAATGGTTTTGGTCTTGCCACAGCCTGCGCCTGCAAGTACCAAACTGTGCTTAGATTCGGTGGTTGCGGCTTGCTTTTGTTGAGGGTTTAATTCATCAATCAGGGTGGCTAAACTCATAATCTCTAATCTACTTGGGGATAGCGATAGTTTAGCAGAGCTGACTATACATCTGAGATTGGTCTGCTTAAAAATTGAATCTAATCCCATATATTTGTCATCCAGA
Organism: Acinetobacter terrae; assembly: GCF_013004375.1. Taxonomy (GTDB): domain Bacteria; phylum Pseudomonadota; class Gammaproteobacteria; order Pseudomonadales; family Moraxellaceae; genus Acinetobacter; species Acinetobacter terrae. The sequence continues at coordinate 158,080 of NZ_JABERI010000001.1, forward strand.
AAGGTGACATGGATGTCGCCTGTTGAACTGTGAAACAGGGATGTTTAATCAGTTCAACATAGGATTTTTGTTACTTTTCATCCTTGAAAAGTACGGCATTACCTACGCAAAAACACTTAAGTTTATTTAGAATAATCTGGTCATAATGGTTATGAATTTAGGGCTAATATCCGAGCAATAGCCTCACAGGTTCTTTCCAGATTCTTTTCCCCATTTTCTAATGCCGTTGGCAAATCACACGCCCCATCCACAATACCAAAAATTGCCGTAAACCCTTCCTCATAAAGTTCTTCTATACCTTCCCCAATATAGCCCGAACAGGCAATCACTGGTTTATTCAATCGCTTCGCCACTTGCGCCACACCAAAAGGGGTTTTACCAAATTTGGTCTGAAAATCAATCCCTCCTTCACCCGTAAATACATAGTCGGCTTGGGCAATTTTCTCTGCTAATTGGGTATGTTCAATGACAAGTTCTACACCTGAACGAATACTTGCACCTGCAAATACCATCAAGCCAAAACCTAACCCACCTGCAGCACCTGCACCCGCGATATCTTTAACATTAATATTTAATTGTTTAGAAACCAGTTCTGCAAAATGCGCAAGGTTCTGATCAAGCTGTTGCACCATTTCAGGCGTTGCACCTTTTTGTGGACCAAACACATACGATGCCCCATTGATTCCAGTCAAAGGATTATCCACATCACTGGCAATCGTGATCTCAACCTGCTTTAAACGTGCATCCAAGCCTGAAATATCAATCATTCGAATTTGATCGAGTTGCCCACCACCTACTGCAACTTCAGAGCGGTGTGCATCTAAAAATTTTGCTCCCAATGCCTGTGCCATTCCTGCACCTGCATCATTGGTAATACTTCCACCCAAACCAATAATGATTTTAGAAACTCCTAAATCTAGTGCAGCCTTAATCATTTCTCCTGTACCGAAAGTCGTGGTCAGCAAGGGATTTCGCTGGGAAGGTTCGAGCAAATGAATGCCATTGGCTTTTGCCATTTCAATCACAGCGGTTTGACCGTCGTCAATTAAGCCAAAATAGGTTTTTACTTTTTGAGTGGATAAAGGTCCTGTGACTTCACAATCAATCCTCTGTCCATTTAAGCAAGAAACCAAAGCATCGACTGTCCCCTCACCACCATCTGCCATGGGCACATGAATAAAATGTGCATCTGTAAATATTTTCTGGATGCCACGTTGCATCGCCTGACAAGCCTGTTCAGCAGTCATGCTTTCTTTGAAAGAATCTGGAGCGAGGACAAAAGTTTTAGGCATGATTTTCAAAAATGAAATAAATAGATCTTTTATACAATAAAAAAAGAGCGCATATAGCGCTCTTTAGTCGAATTGGGTTTAAACATCGGCAGAACTTTTGGGCACTTCACGTTTGATATAAGAAGCTAAAGTGAGATAGTTAATGCCCTGAAATAAAATATCTACTGCAAGGAATAAACCTAGCACCCAGAACGGCGCATCGGGTGACATCAAAATAATAATCCCTGTCACCAAGGTAAGAATGCCGGAAAATAATACCCACCCCCAACCTTGATAGGCTTTAAAAACAAAGGCACTCAAGACACGAATAATACCAGCAACAATCAATACAATCGCCAACAAATTGGTCAATACAATTGCAGTTTTTACGGGGGTGGTAAAAGCATAATATCCAGCTACCAGATACAGCACACCGAACAATGCCCACAACCAACGATAGCCCCCCTCAAAGATTTTAAATGCTGCTATGAAGTGTAGAATGCCACCAATCATCATCAGCACACCAAACAGAAAAATGACTGAAAGCGTAGCAAAAGGTAGAGCTGCCAGTAACACAACTCCGAATAGGATAAGCAGAATGCCCAGACCTAAGTACCACTTTCGATTTTCATGCAGCTGATGTCGAACTAAATCATTTCCTACTGTTTTCATGTTTCTTCTCAAGTCTTTTGTTAGGAACAGGTTTATTTTTCAGCATTTTAAAACAGATGTCTGTTATGAATATGCGACATTTTTATCCCCATCGGTAAGTTGAACTGTGGATAAATTAAGCGTTATCCACAAGATTATTTTTTCCAGCCCAATTCGATCGCGGTAATTTCATTAATTAATGTCTGTTGCAAAGTGTCTGGCATCTTACTTTTATCCAGTGACACAGGAATATGTCCTGCCATCAATTCACATTTGGCTTGAGGAAATAAAGGCTTTTGATTAGGGTAGGCATAACCAATCGGATACAGGGGTTGTCCTGTCGCCAAGTCATATTTATCGGTTGCACCGAAGGCATGAAGTAATTCATGTACCAGCACAATTTTGTTTTGTTCAGACTGTTTTTTTGACGCAAATAAATTGACCGAACCAATCCGCCCTTTTTGCAAGGCGGTTGAATGCTTTAATTCTTTAGTTTGTGCAGGGTCATAATAATTTAAAAACAAAGTCACACTGGGTGCACCATCAGCACTTTCATGCTGTTTCCATGCATAAAAACGGAACTTTAAACTCCATAAAATGGTCTCTAGTAGGGTTGCTTGTTCAGGTACTTTCGGAGGTATCTTTTTGAGTTCACGACCCATTTGAAAATAAAGGGAAATCGGTTGTCCACGATATTCTGCCGACATTTGTTTCAGGTATTCTTGTGCAGCGCTTAATTCAGACAAGTTAAGAGACTGAATATAGTTTTGAGTAGCAGCCTGTCCATCTGCATTAATGGGATGCAGCATAACAATAATAGGTTTAGACCAATTCTGGTTTTGGTCACGATAAGCATTGACTGCCACGATGAATAAAATGATAAGTAAACACAGTACTCGAATTTTTTTCCACATTTCCCCAACATCTCAATATTTTGTATTTATTTTCAACTCTCATTAAAACATATAAGCATGACGGAGTCTTTCCATTCAACCATGAATATTCGGAGCTCATTCGGTACTTTTTGCTGTAAAAAAGTACCAAAAAACTCTGTCATGCACAAAACTCGACGACTTCCATCTTTTATCTATTTTATCGCTGAAACAGTATTTCACCGATATAGTCCTGCCTCAGACAGTTGTGCATGACCTTGTCATCTGTTCAAATGATCTTTGATTAATCATGCTCAATACAATTTATCAAACAATAAAAAATGCCGACTTTCGTCGGCATTTTTCACTTCTTAAAAATTAGGCTTCAACCCATTTCCCATCTTGGAAAACAAGGCTCCACTTGGTTTGCTTGCCTTCAGCATTTTCAGAACCAATATACTGCGCTTGGTTCTTACGGCTGAATTTCACCAATGCTGGATTACCTTCAGGATCTGCATCTGGAGCTTGCAAAATAAACTGATATTTCGGATCAAGCTGTTCAGCTACCGAACGGAGTTCGGCGACTTTCGGTGCACGTGTTTCACGAACTTTCGGGAATTTGCTGGCTGCCAGGAATAAGCCGGCTGCCCCATCACGAAGTACAAAGAAGTCATCGTGTTTGGCTGAACGTAAATGTTCCATTTTAATTGGATCGACACGTGGAGGCGCAGGTTGACCGCTCTTCAACACTTTACGAGTATTGTCGCAGCTGGTGCAGGCAAAGTAAGGTCCAAAACGACCCGTCTTAAGCTGCATTTCACCATCACATTTGTCACATGGAATGGTTGGTCCATCGTAACCTTTAATTTTGAACTCACCTTCTTCAAGTTCAAAACCGGCACAGTCCGGGTTATTACCACAGACATGCAATTTTCGACCACCATCAATCACATAACTGTCCATTGCCGTTTCACAAATCGGGCAACGTTTTTTCGACATCAAATCAGCAGTTTCTGCTGCATCATCATCAGACAATGCTGCAAGTGACTCAACAGGAGTCAGGTTCAGGGTACCTTTACAACGCTCTTTTGGCGGCAAGTTGTAGCCTGAACATCCTAAGAATACACCCGTTGTACCGGTACGAATCTGCATTGGACGTGAGCATTCAGGACAATGGACCGCTTCAACTTCAACAGGTTGGTTACGACGCATGCCGTTTTCGCCCTGTGCCGTGGTTAAGCGTTTTTTAAAGTCACCGTAGAAATTATTCAGTAACTCTTTCCAGTTGCGCTCGCCCATGGCTACTTTATCGAGCTGACCTTCAAGATCAGCGGTAAAAGCGTAATTCATCAAGTTATTGAAGTTTTCATCGAGACGATCGGTCACGATTTCGCCCATCTTCTCGGCAAAGAGACGACGGTTATCCAACTTCACATAACCACGATCCTGAATGGTTGAAATAATTGCCGCATAGGTTGATGGACGACCAATGCCTTTTTTCTCTAATTCTTTAACCAGTGACGCTTCGGTAAAACGTGCAGGTGGTTTAGTGAAGTGTTGAGATGGGTCAAGCTTCTCAAGTTTAAGCACTTCGCCCACTTTAACTGCAGGCAGCAAAATATCGTCATCTGCCTTGTTTGCAGCGCGCACTTTGGTGAAACCATCAAAAACTAAAGTACGACCTTTAGCTTTCAGCTCAACACCATTAGCATCAACCAGAATCGTTGAAGATAGGTATTCTGCCGGTGTCATTTGACACGCGACAAACTGACGCCAAATCAAGTCATATAAACGTTGTGCATCACGATCGACACCTACCAGCTGATCACCTTTTAAAGCCACATTGGATGGACGAATCGCTTCATGGGCTTCTTGCGCACCGGCTTTGTTGCCATAACGATTTGGCTTGGCAGGAAGATATTTCTCGCCAAATTCCAATTCGATATGATTACGTACCATATTGACCGCATCATCACTTAAGAAAGTTGAGTCAGTACGCATATAAGTAATAAAACCTGCTTCATACAGACGCTGCGCCATCGTCATGGTTTTCTTCACAGAGAAACCTAAACGTGTGCTTGCTGCCTGTTGCAGGGTCGAGGTGATATACGGTGCACTCGGATTAACCTTGGTCGGCTTGTCTTCACGCGTGGTAACTTTATATTCAGCATCATTCAGAATTTTTAATAAAGCATCAGTTTGGGCTTTATTTTGCAGTTTTAAGGTTTTACCACCTTGTTTAACTGCTTCTAAACGAATGTCATCGCTTGATGATTTGGTATCTGCAAAGACTTGCCAGTATTCTTCAGGAATAAAAGCACGAATCTCACGTTCACGTTCTACGACCAATTTTACTGCAACCGATTGCACACGTCCTGCCGATAAACCACGGGCAATTTTTTCCCACAGTAATGGCGAAATCATAAAGCCTACCACACGGTCTAAGAAACGGCGTGCTTGCTGGGCATTTACTTTGTCGATATCTAAACGTGAGGGATGCTTAAAGGCTTCCTGAATCGCATTTTTGGTAATTTCGTTAAAGACCACACGTTGATAACGTGAATCATCTCCACCAATCACTTCTTTTAAATGCCAGGCAATCGCTTCCCCTTCACGGTCCATATCCGTTGCGAGGTAGATTTCATCGACTTGTGATGCCAGTTTTTTCAGTTCAGCAACGACATGCTCTTTACCCGGAAGCACTTCATAGTGAGCCTTCCAATCGTGTTCAGGGTCGACGCCCATCCGATTAACCAAAGCCGTTTGTGCTTTTTCAGTTTTTTGCTCATCGGTGAGTTTGGCACGTGATACAGGTTTTTTTTCTGTACTTTTAGAACCACCGGTCGGTAAGTCACGGACATGACCAACGGATGATTTCACAATGTAATCCGAGCCGAGGTATTTATTGATTGTTTTCGCTTTTGCAGGCGACTCCACAATCACTAAGGCACGCTTTTTCGCAGCACTCGGTGATTTTGCTGTGGTGCTTTTGGATGTAGACCGAGGAGCGTTCGCCATAGTTAACCGTTAATCCTGTGTGTTTCGTTTATAAATTAAAGTTCAGCCAAAGACTGTAAATAGGTTTTGATGTCATCTAACTGTGTTGCTCGAAGGTCAGATTCTTCATCCCAATAGAGTCCTACACAGTTTGCCTGCATATCAATAGCATAAATGCCCTTTAATGCAATGGGCAAATCGTTAAACTTATCATCACCCTGCACAAGTTTTAGCTTTTGATCTTCAACACGCGCACGCATTAAAGGCAGACGTGCATCTGGAATAAGTACGCTGTAATAGGCCACCATACTGGCACGCTTTTCAGAAGCCATTGGAATTTTTGTCCAATCGGGAGCTGCGACTAAACGTGGGTGCAGTGCCATCTTGCGTGCTTTCTCACGCATCATGCCTAATGCTTTTTCTCGCGGACTGACGCGAAGACCCAAAATCGAGCCCAAAACAAATAGAATGATGAAGCCAATGACCCAAATACCGGTATTTTCCATAGTACAACCTTGTCTATTCCTTTATTAGAGTTGCATAAGCTGAATATAAAACGCAAGTTACAACGATGAAATTAATTCAAGAACATCTCGTGACTATACAGCACTTCACTGCCATTCCAGTAGATATATCCCTTTTCAATCAACTCCTTAAGTAATAATCTAACATCTGATTTCGGGAACATTTGCTCCAGTAAATCACGCAAGGCATAAATATCTTTCGGCTTGTCCGACTTTAATTCGCGCAATTTACGCGCAACAATGACCTGAACCGGATCAATTTTAGAGAAGTTTTTAAATAAATCTTTTTGCGCATGATGAATGGTATTTGAATGCTCCAGTTCTTCATCTGAGGAAGATTCTGTTTGTAGTTGAGCAAAAATCGGGGAAATATTGTGTGCTGTTTCTGAAGGTGTTGCTTGCTCTAAATCAAGTTCCGTCCATTGTTTTAATAGTTTTTTACGGAAATTAATTTGCTCATCATAACGTTTCACAATTTTTAGATTAATCAGTAAAGCAATCAGCTGCTGCGCCTGGTCACTTTCAACTTGCAAAATATTACTGATCGAGTTTTTGAGCTTCTCAATCGAGTTCGGTTTGCCCTTCATTTTAGCCAAGGCATCACAATATTTTTTGATTAATAGTAAATCTGGTTTTTGCTTAATCGTTTCGACACTTGGGATTTTATATTTTGAATTTAAACAAGATTTTTCAGCCTGAATTTGAATCAAGTGACAGTTCATGTCTGAGGATTGCATCATCTCAAGCAGGATTTCACTGCTTGGCATGGCAGAAATGACTTCAATCGTCGTGTCAGGTTCTAACAATGCAATCAGTTGCCCGACTACAACCGCATATTCAAATTCTTTATGATCGACCTCTGCAGTTTCTAAGATGACCACTTGTCCACTACTCACCCAACCTGAAAATTCGGTTAAATCTTCAAGTGAGTATTCAAACTTTCCTTGGCAGTTAAATAGGTAAATTACAGCGTAGTGTTGAATGATGTCACGCAACAATTGTGCGTTAGGCATATTCTTTTCAAGATCAAGAAGAACGACTTTGTTGGACATAATCTCAATAGACAAGTAAGCAAACTTTGAGCCCGCATTAGAGCGAGCCTGAATGAAAAGGTCAAATCAATTCAGCAAAAAGACCCGTGAACATTGAATCAATAATGCGGTGGTCGATTGGTCATCGGATCAAAAGCGGCAATTCCATCGGATAAATCGGAAGACTCAATGCGTTGATACAAAAACTGCATTTGTTTTTTCAAATCAGCTATTTCGGCATGTTGCAGAGACACCTGTTCATTTAATTGTTCAACTAAATCATCTAAAAATGTAATTCGCACTTGCAAATCTTCTATGGGTGCGGAAAATGACGCCTGATCATTAAGATTTTTTTGTTTAGTCATTTTAAGTCCTCATTTTGGATTTCAGGAAACAGTATGGCCTATATTACGTTAAGGGATGTCCAACTCGCGTTTGGCGGACCTTCCCTGCTCGACGGCGCGAACTTCAATTTGGAACGCGGTGAACGAGTTTGTTTGATTGGCCGTAACGGTGAAGGTAAGTCTACTTTACTTAAACTCATTGAGGGAAGTTTACTACCGGATCGCGGTGAAGTTTCTATACAAAATGGCATCACCATTTCCATGCTTGCTCAAGATGTACCCATGGATTCTGGTAAAGTCGCTGACATCGTTGCCGACGGCGCAGGTGAAGCGGCTACTGTACTCAGAGCCTATCACGAAGCCAGTGATGCTTGTGTACTTGGCGATATGGAAGCATGCGACCGCATGGGTAACCTGCAGCACAAACTCGATCAGGTCGATGGTTGGGCTTTGGAAACCAAAGTAAATTCTATTTTAAGCAAAATGGGTTTAGACCCTGATGCCGATTTAGCCGATTTATCCGGTGGTCGTAAACGTCGTGTCCTATTAGCACGTGCGCTACTCACCCAACCCGATGTACTTTTACTCGACGAACCAACCAACCACTTGGACGTTGAAAGTATTGAATGGTTAGAAAAATTCTTGCTTGATCAAAATAATTTAACCTTATTATTTATTTCGCATGACCGTTCATTTGTTGACAGCATTGCAACGCGTATTGTCGAACTCGATCGTGGTACTTTGCGCAGCTATGAAGGTAACTACACACGTTACCTTGATCTTAAAGCGCAACAAATGGAAGCGGAAGAAAAGCAAAATGCTTTATTCGATAAACGTTTGGCTGAAGAAGAAGTCTGGATTCGCCAGGGCATTAAAGCTCGCCGTACCCGTAACGAAGGTCGTGTACGTGCGCTGAAAGATTTACGTGAAGAATCTAAAGCACGTCGCTCGCAACAAGGCAAAGTGAGCATGGCAACGCAAGACGCCAACCGCTCGGGTAAATTGGTGTTCGATATCGAACATTTAAGTGTTGCTTTTGGCGATCAAGAACCCATCATCAAAGATTTCTCTGCATTGGTACTTCGTGGCGACCGTATTGGCTTGGTCGGTGACAATGGTGTGGGTAAAACAACATTGATCAAAGCCATTTTAGGTGAGCTTGAGCATGGCGGCACAGTAAAAACCGGTACCCAGCTGGAAGTGGCCTATTTCGACCAATTACGTAATGCGCTGGACTTAGAGAAATCGGTTAAAGATAACATTTCTGAAGGTTCGGACTTTGTTGATGTTAACGGTGGTCGTCGTCATATCTACAGTTATCTTCAAGATTTCCTGTTCTCGCCTGAACGTGCGCGTACTCCGGTAAAAGCCTTGTCTGGTGGTGAACGTAACCGTATTCTATTGGCGAAACTACTCCTTAAACCATCGAATTTAATTGTGATGGATGAGCCAACCAATGACCTGGATATGGTGACTCTAGAGCTATTAGAAGAAATGCTCGGTGGCTATACCGGTACATTACTTTTAATCTCGCATGACCGTGCATTCATGGACAATGTCGTTACATCGACCTGGGTGTTTGATGGTAAAGGTAACATTGATGAATACATTGGTGGTTATCAGGACTATCTTGAACAACGCCCGGATCAAACTGCTGTCGGTTTGAAGAGCGATGCAAAGAAAGCCGTCGCTAAAGCGGAAGCTGCTGTACCGAAAAAAGTAAAGTTGAGCTATAAAGATCAACGTGCTTTAGAGCAGTTACCGGCTGAAATTGAAGCGTTAGAGAAAGAACAGGCAGAGCTGAATGAGCAGCTTGCAGATGGCTCTTTATTTGTTAAAGATGCCGATGCAGCCGCTCAAGTATCACAACGTTTAGCTGAAATTGACGAGCTATTGCTTGAGAAATTAGAACGTTGGGATGAATTAGAGAACCTGACCCAAGGTAACTAATTTAGCCGCGTTATAAAAGCACCTGTAAAGTATTTTGCAGGTGCTTTTTTATTTAGAAAATAACTTCATGTTAAACTGCAGATAACTTTTGGTATAAACGGTCATTATGAGTAAAAAGCCAGACTACAAACCGGGTGAGTTTCAATGGTCTTTCCTTCTTCCTAAATATTGGGGCATTTGGATTGGAATCATATTTTTAATGATTCTGGCAATTTTACCGTGGGCCATTCAGTATCGTTTAGCCACTTTTTTAGGCAATATTGCATTCAATCAGCTCAAATCGCGCCGTAAAACAGCGATTCGGAATTTAGAGCTCTGTTTTCCAGAATGGACTGCCGAACAAGTTCAGGAAAATACCCGACAAGTTTTTGTCGATCAAATGATTGGGATTTTTGAAACTTTAAATGCGTGGTATTGCCCGCAGTGGTTTAAAGGTCGTGTCAGTATTGAAGGTCTGGAACATCTCCAAAAAGCACAAGCTGAGGGCAAAGGGGTTTTACTGTTAGGCACACATTCAACATTATTGGATGCAGGTGGTTATTTGTGTGCTCAATATTTTGAGCCTGATGTGGTCTATCGTCCGCAGAATAATCCACTGCTGGATATGCTGATCTACCGCTGCCGTGCCACAATTTATACCCATCAAATTGACCATGATGATATGCGTGGTTTAATTCGTCATTTAAAAAATGGCCGTGCGATTTGGTATAGTCCTGATCAAGACTATGGCCTAAAACAAGGCGTGATGGCACCCTTTTTTGGTACGCCTGCTGCAACGGTAACTGCACATCGTCGGTTAATAAAGATGACCAAAGCTGCCGCGATTCCGCTGTATTTTTACCGTGATGGCAATATTGCCAATCCACAATACAAAGTCTTAATTGAAGCACCTGTAGAAAATCTACCGAGCGAAGATGAAGTGGATGATGCAACACGTGTTAACAAGATCATTGAAAGTCAGCTGCGCATTGCACCGACTCAATATATGTGGTTTCACCGTCGCTTTAAAACCCGCCCTGAAGGCTATGATAAAATTTATTAATCAATCCCACCCTTTAAAATAATGAAGATAACACCTATGAAAATTATGCAGCTTCTTCCTGAATTGAACAGTGGTGGTGTTGAACGTGGCACACTGGAAATTGCACGTGCACTTATTGCAGACGGTCACGAATCTTTGGTGGTTTCAAATGGTGGACGTCTGGTCGCCCAACTTGAAGCGGAAGGTTCACAACATCTTACTTTAGCCATTCATAAAAAATCTTTATCCAGCCTTTGGCAAATACGCCCTTTGCGTGATTTGATTGAACACCACCAACCTGACATTCTGCATGTTCGTTCACGCGTACCCGCATGGCTGACTCATTTTGCCTTAAAAGGCATTCCGGCACATAAACGCCCACATCTCATTTCAACAGTGCACGGCTTTTATTCGACCAATCGTTATAGTGCTATCATGACGCAAGCGGAAAAAGTCATTGCTGTCTCGGACAGTGTGGTGAAATACATTACCGAGCATTATAAAAACTGCCCGCCTAAAAATATTGTGCGAATTTATCGCGGGATTTCGCCTCAAGAGTTTCCTCACGGCTATCAACCTTCTGCACAATGGATCAATCAAAGCTTTAAAGATTTCCCTCAACTGGAAAATAAGTTTTTAGTCTGCCTTCCCGGGCGTATTACTCGTTTAAAAGGTCATGAAACTTTAATTGAATTAATGGAGCAACTGCAAAACCAGTATCCAAACCTACATGCTGTGGTGGTGGGTGGAGCGGATCCCAAAAAAGCAGCTTACTTAAAAGAAATGCAGGACAATATTCAAAGCAAAGGTTTAAGCGACAAAATCACCTTTGTTGGTCATCGTTCCGATATTCGTGAGTGGCTGGCTTTTAGTGATGTGGTGCTTTCTCTTTCAAATCAGGCGGAAACTTTTGGTCGTACGGCATTAGAAGCATTATCGGTGGGAACACCCGTGATTGGCTGGAATCGTGGCGGTGTGGCAGAGATTTTATCCAATGTTTATCCGCAAGGTTTAATTGAGGTAAATGATCAATCTGCACTATTAAATGCCGTAAAGCATCATATTGATCAGCCCCAAGCAGTTGAGCCAGTCACGATGTTTAGCTTAAAAGAGATGTGTGATCAGACCATTCATTTATATAAACAGGTTTTAAGCTTAGATTAAATTTGTTTAGCCCAGTCTGTGGATGATGTCTTCGTGACATACAAAAATAGGTTGGGCATAAAAAGATAGACTTAAATGAATCATCTAAAAATGATCAATGTTCTGTTCCTGTATAGATTCACATAGACTCAGTCTGTCCTACTGGAACAAAACCTATTGATTCGTAAATTTCTATGGCTTGATGTTCAGCAACTAAATTTTTTTGATGAAAATCATTATATTTTAATAACATTGCTTCCATCATTAATCGACCAACACCTATTTTAAGTTATTGAAACTTTGATAAATACATAGCTGAATTTTATTTTTAGGATCTTCTATAAAAGCATAACCCGAGTTCTGCATCCTGCAAAACTCGGGTATATAAGGTTGTGCTTTTCAGATCATATTTTTATTATATTCGTGCTATCCATTGCTGCATCATATCCATGATGACTCACCATCAGCCCAACATCGTCTTCCATAATGGGATTTTCCGTTCCCAACTCCTTGGCTGATGAGTCTAGATTAAACAGAAATGAAAAAAAGAACTATTCGCAATTAACCTAAATCAATGTAAGCCATTTCGTACACTTTTCCTTTAATTGCTTTGAGCTACTTTCGGGCCATTTTTATAGTCCTGTGCAATTTCATCAGTCACTAATTTTTCTTCTTTTTCTGCTTTTTCAATGCCTTCCTGAATAGCTTCTTGTGCTTCCTGTTCATCTGCATCAGTTTGTTCTAACTCGTCTTGGACTCGCTCAAAAACACGACCGGTTTGTAGCACGACATACACAGGAAAATGATCTGAGCCAATATGAGGTAAACGTTTCATATGCACCAAGGCAAAATCGGTACTATGAAATATATGATCTAGTGACCAGCGTAACAATGGATAATCTGCATGAAAAGTATTGATATAATGCCGTCCTACACGCGGATCAAGCAGCCCACTAATCCGCTGAAATAATCGTGTGGTTCTTGACCATGCCACGTCATTCAAATCCCCCATCACAATACAGCTTTCATCCAAACCTTTAATTTGATCTCCGACAATTAAAAGTTCTGCATCACGGAGTGTCGAGTCTTTGGCTTCGGTTGGGCTGGGCGGTTTAGGGTGCAAGCAATAGAGTTGTACAGGTTGGCCTGAAGGTAAAATCACCGTGGTATGAATGGAAGGAATTTCATCACTTAAAATGAATTTGACTTCGGTATCTTTCAACTCAAGACGGCTATACAGATGCATGCCATACAAATTATCCAACGGTACCGGCACACGATATGGATAATCTTTTTCAATCACTGAAAGTGCATTTTGCCAAGTTTGATCTGATTCTAATGTGAGGATCAAATCAGGTTGATGTTTTTGAATCTGTTCAATCAACAAGTGGTATTTATCATTTGTAGTCAATACATTGCAAACAATCAAAGAGATTTGCTTATCTGGATTGAGCTGATTCTTGCGAACTTTTTTGACCTGCTTTTTCCAGATAAAAGTATAAGGCAGCACCATTTTAAGTTGATAAGCCAGTGCAGCAATCAAAGCAATAAAGATAATTTGACGCCATAGATCCCACGGCTGATCCCAGACCAATAACAGCACAAAAGCAATCAGTCCCAAAACTAAAATTTGCAACCGTGGAAAATCAGCACCTCGAATCCACCATTCATCTCGTGGAATCAATGACCAAAATGTCAGCCATATGACAAAAACTGAAATTAACTCCACCCAAATCATAAGCATCTACTCTTTTGTAGCTTTTAGTTTTTCTTTGATGAAATAACTTTATCAATTTTGTATGTAACATAAACAAGATATTCCCCTCAATAATATTGATGTTTTCATTGTGTAGTACTTGCAGTTGTGGTCGCTTTTGATACACTCAAGCCCCCTTTTATTTTTTTACGCACCGAGGCAAAGTGACATGAAAGTAGGTCTGGTCGGTTGGCGCGGGATGGTTGGTTCTGTCCTCATGCAACGTATGGTTGAAGAGAATGATTTCGCTCATTTTGAGCCATTCTATTTTTCTACCAGTAATGCCGGTGGTGAAGCCCCTGCGTTTGGTGGTAAGACTGCCCCAGCACTTATGGATGCATCAGACATTAGCAGTCTGAAGCAAATGGATGTCATTATTACCTGCCAAGGTGGTGATTACACCTCTGAAGTTTTCCCTAAATTAAAAGCGGAAAACTGGAACGGTTACTGGATTGATGCTGCATCTACCCTACGTATGGATGATGAAGCCATCATCGTACTTGATCCAGTCAACATGAACGTGATTAAAGATGGTTTAGTCAATGGCACTAAAACATTTGTGGGCGGTAACTGTACCGTTTCATTGATGTTGATGAGCATGGGCGCGCTTTACCAAAACAATTTGGTCGAGTGGATGACTGCAATGACTTATCAGGCAGCATCAGGTGCAGGCGCACAAAACATGCGTGAACTGATCACAGGTATGGGTTATTTATATAATAATACCAAAGACTTGCTCGATGACCCACGTTCACCAATTCTAGACATTGATTCTAAAATTGCATCTTTGCAACGTGGTGAAGGCTTCCCTGCTGCCAACTTCGGTGTGCCTTTAGCTGGTTCTTTGATTCCATATATCGACAAACAGCTCGACAATGGTCAGTCAAAAGAAGAGTGGAAAGCGCAAGTTGAAACCAACAAGATTTTAGGCAACCAACAAATTGTTCCGATTGATGGTCACTGCGTGCGTATTGGTGCAATGCGTTGTCACTCTCAAGCTTTAACTTTAAAGCTTAAGAAAGACGTTCCTTTGGATGAAATTGAAGACATGATTCGTCAATCCAACCCATGGGCAAAAGTCGTTCCAAATACCCGTGAAGCATCGATGACTGACCTGACTCCTGTAGCCGTTACCGGTACATTATCTGTTCCTGTCGGTCGTTTACGTAAACTGAATATGGGTAAAGAATATCTAGGCGCATTCACTGTAGGTGACCAATTACTTTGGGGTGCTGCGGAACCTTTACGCCGTATGCTTCGCATCTTAATTGAATATAAAAATGCTTAATTTTTAAAATTAAGAAAACGAAAAGTCGGTCACAATTGATCGGCTTTTTTTATGTATCCTTTATGTTAATATCTTACAATTGTTCAACATCTCGTTAATCTACAACTTTCGCAATGCGATACAAAATTGAGCTAAAAATTAAGATGACCGCATATAACAAATTAAAGATTGCCATTTTAGCCATTATTACTTCACAGAATATTCATGCGATTACTATTGATCCTATTCAAATTCAATCTGCACCGGGTGAATTACTCTATGCTGAAATGAATTTCCGCCAAGCTGATCCTAATTCACAAATACAAGCCAGCTTGGCAAGTGCAGAAGACATCACTACTTTAGGCGTTGCCCATCAGCCACCTGGACATCTTAATTTTTTTACCCGTCGTGATGGCTCTGGTAATGGCGTGATTACCATTACCTCTTCACGTCCACTGACTGAAGCTGAACTGAATATTATTATTAAAATTCAGGAAGGCAATGCAACACGCTTACAGCATATTAAAACACCGCTACAACGTGGCAGCACCAATACTCAGGCAAGTATTGCAAACAATGAAAAACATTTAGCTCCCATTACCATTGTCAGTGAAAAAGATATTGCCTTGCACTTGCCTGAAAGCACTCAATATCAGCTTGCAAAAACACAACCAGCGGCTTATAAATCATTTGAAGCCCCATTAATGGTACAAAAAGCAGCGCCCCCGAGTTTAAATGCCATGACTCCCGCGCCTGTGGTCATCTCATCAATGAGTATGCCGTCAGCACAAACGAATGAAACTGGTGCTGAAATAAAAACATCAGCACCAGAAAAAATCACGACAAAAGATCAGATCAACGACAATCCTCTTGCGTCGAACAAAATAACGTCCAATACAAGTTTTTCTGCAGACCCATTAGTGAAAAAATATGCAGAATCACCGACTCAAAAAGTAGCAGAAAATAAAATAGCCGAAAAACCAGCTGAACAAGCTGCTGCAAAAACCAAGCCAGAGACGCCTACGCCTACTCATAAGCAACCAAAACAACAAACTGAGCGTGTGGTGGCTACAGCACAGACCACAAAGCATGTGGTGCAATCCAATGAGTCTCTTTGGGCGATCGCTTCACGTGTGGCAACTGAGCAAAATCGACCGATCGGTGAGGTCATGAAACAGATCAAGGCGAATAATGAACATGCCTTTATTCAGGGTGATGTGAATCGCTTACGTCGTGGTGCGGCATTGAATTTAAACACCAGCAATAGCCAAAAAGAAGACAAAAAAGTAAGTGTTTCGAATGTAGCAAAAACACCGTCTAACCAATCAGGTAAAGCCAAATACCGTCTAAATCAAGCGGAGATGAGCCTGGTTGCAGAGAAAGAACAAGATTCAGCCAGCGGTTCTGCTAAAAAGAACACAGAAAAAAATCAAACATCGAACGAGTTATCATTAAAAGTTATGACATCGCGTAAAAAAACCGTTAAATTACAGAGAAACGTAACACAGTTAGAATTGGCATTGCGTCACAAGGATCACAGAATTCAATTATTAAATACTCGTCTTGCTCAATTGCAACAACAATTGAAAGCACAACAAGTAGAGAAAAAGCCAACACACTAAGGTGTTATACAATTTGATTTTTTGGGATGAGTTTTATTGCTAACAACTCAATCCTGTAAGGGGTAACAACATGCTGCTTTATGTGATTCCGTTTATATTATTATTAGTGATCGCAATTGTATTAAAAAAGCGTGACACAAATAAACAAGCAGAGCAAACGTCCACATCCAAGACGAAAGCTAAAAAAGCAAGCTCAACAAAAAAGACCCCGCAAAAAACTCAAATTGCGGAAAATCCTGCTGTTGAGAAGAAAAAAACCACCCCTTTATCTGCTGATATTCGCAATAAAATTGAAGCGCTCATCCGTGAGCGTAACTTTTTCTCTGCTGAAGCACAGATTAATCAGGCATTAAATAAAGACAATTCTCAGCATGAACTGTATTTACTGTTGCTCGAAATTCATATCTTGCAAAAAGATGAATTCGCAACAAAGCAGCTGATTAACCATCTTCGTTCATTAGAGCTTGATGATATTTTAGAACAAGCGCTTGCTAAAAAAGCAGCATATCAACAAGAAGACAGCAAAGTTGAAAGCCCCAAAGATACTAATACTGTAAATTTCCAACCTGAATCTTCAGTTACCCCCCCGACTAAACAAAAAAACATCGCTGATTTTGATGCATTAATGAATACTGCTGCACCCTCTGCGACAGTACCTCATCAATCTTTCGATCAATTACAGCAAGAATCGCTTTCAACCAAAACCGATGCGGTTGAAGAAATTAAACCCTTAGACTTCAATACCATTTCTTTTGATCAATCTCCAGTTGAAACACCTAAAGTAAAAGTAGAAGTACCCACCTCTACTGTTGAAGAAATCAAACCTTTAGACTTCAGCACATTCTCTTTAGAGTCGAGTCCTGTAGCAGTCGCTCCTAAGCAAGAAGTGACTCCAGTAACAGAAGAAATCAAACCTTTAGATTTCTCTTTTAGTTTAGATATTCCTGCAGCAGAGCAAACAACGACGATAGCTGATGCAGCTATAACTGCTGAACCTGTTCTTGATGAGAAACCTGAATTTAATTTTGATTTTTCAGCTACAGAAACTGTTGCACCGACTGAAGCAAAAATTGCAGTTGAAGAAACTAAGCCAAGTTTAGATTTAGACTTTAATTTAGAGCCTGTAACGACAACTGAGCAACAGCCTGTAGAACCCGCTCCAGCGAAAGCTGCAGGTGTGAGTTTTGATATTAGCAATATCAGCTCATCTGCATCTAAAGCAGATCAAAATGATCCGTTAGTTCAATCTTTCCCTGAACTGATTGAAGTCAATGAAATCAGCCTGAATTTAGATCTTGCACAGCAATATATTCAACTCGGTGCTTTTGAATCGGCACTTGAATTATTGGCAGAGCAAGAAACTGAATATACTGCTGAACAACGCCAACAAGCCGATCAGTTACGCAATCAGATAGCTTCTTAAGTTATTTCGCTCTACTATGAAGCAGTCATCATTGACTGCTTTTTTATTATGAAAAAAATAGCTTTAATTTATATGGGTGGAACGTTTGGTTGCATTGGCGAGCCACTGAGTCCCATGCCTGCTGAAAATTTTATCCCCCAGTTACAACGCGTTCTTCCTTTGCATCTTAATATCGAATGTTTTGTTGCACCCAGTATAAAAGACAGCAGTGCCAGTACTGCAACTGACTGGCTTCAACTCATTCAGTTGATTCAGAATTTACAACTAAAAAATTATCAACATTTTGTCGTGATTCACGGCACTGATACTCTCAGCTATGCCAGTGCAACACTTGCACGGTTTCTGGGACAATCCGCACATGTGGTACTGACCGGTAGCCAATATCCACTACTAAATATAAGCGGGACCAATACCCGTGAATTTACCGATGCTATCGATAATCTTAATTTTGCCCTCGATGCAGTAGCAACAAGCGCTGTCGGTGTATATTTAGCTTTTCATCATCAGCTTATTCACGCCCAAACAGCATTGAAACGACATACGACTGAATTAGATGCATTCGCTGGATTAAATGCTAAAGAGAACCTCATCACACATCAGCAAAGCTATCTAGTCCATGAATATGATATTGAGAAGGCACAATCATTTAACTGCCTAAGTTTAATGGCACAGCCCATAGCCATAGAACAACAGATTAAAAACTTAAAAAATTTACAACAGCATCCACCTCACGTTCTGATTTTACAGGGCTTTGGCACAGGTAATTTGGTGGTCAATGAGGAATTGATTGCTACGCTTCATGATATACAAGCTCAAGGCTGTGCCATTATTCTCACCACCCAAGTACCTTTTGGCACGATTGATCAACGCTATGCAGTAAGCGAATGGACTCAGCATGCCAATATCATCATCAGTGATTGCTTGGGACATGCAGATCTTTATGCAAAAGCACTGAAAATGTATTTACAATACGATAGCGTAGACCAGTGGCATGCTCACTGGCATGATTCAGTGTAAATAGAGGTAAATATGCAACGTTTTGCGGTCGGTATTGAGTTTTCTGGGGTTGAGTATCGAGGATGGCAAACTCAGCAAACTGGCGTGCGTAGCGTACAGGAAACCATTGAAAAAGTACTGTCCAAAGTCGCAAATGAACCGATCATGTTACATGGCGCAGGTCGTACCGATGCTGGCGTGCATGCCACCAATATGGTGGCGCATTTTGATACTCATGCCATCCGCAGTATTGATGGCTGGCTGATGGGCTCAAACAGCCAACTCCCTAAAGACATTTCAATACAATGGATTAAAGAAATGGATATGGCATTCCATGCCCGTTTCAAAGCACAAGCACGACGTTATCGTTACGTAGTGTATAACAATCCGGTGCGTCCCGCGTTACTCTATAAACAAGTCACCCACGTATATTATCCGCTTGATGCAGACAAGATGATTGAGGCTGCGAAAAAATTTGAAGGCACACATAACTTCGAAAGTTTTCGTGCATCCTCTTGTCAATCGAATCAACCGGTCCGTCATGTCAGCCATTGCCGTTTAATTCGTCACGGTTGTTATTTGGTTCTCGATATTCAGGCAGATGGTTTTTTACATCATATGGTGCGCAACATCATGGGCTGCTTACTTGAAATCGGTCAGAGTATGTATGAAATTGACCATATTGACAAAATTTTTGCTGCGGAAGACCGTAAAGCAGCGGGGATCACAGCCCCACCTGATGGTTTATATTTCATTCAAGCACATTATCCAGAACAGTTTGATTTACCCAAAACACCTTTAGGTCCACATTGGTTAAATATGCCGGAATAATTTACTTTTATAATCCTCCCCTCTTGCGAAGCTGTGCTTCTCACCTTTTTCAAAGGAGGGGGATTTTACTATCACGTAAAATGGATGAGAAAAAACCCCTCCTTTCAGGAGGGATTTAGGGAGGTGCTTTTATAAAACTTAACGCTGCTTACGCTTTCTATATTCCACAGGTGTTTCATTGGTCCAGCGTTTAAAAGCACGATAGAAAGTACTTGGCTCGGAAAATCCGGTTAAATACACAATTCGTTCCACACTTTCAGCAGTATTGGCCAACAATTTTTTTGCCAAACGACAGCGATAATCGGAAAGAATTTGCTGAAAACTGGTATTGGCTTCACTCAGCTGTGTACGTAAACGGCGCGGTGTAATATTTAAATGCGTCGCAACTGTTTCTAAAGTCGTTTCACCACTTTCTAAAGTTGAACCGATCGCACGGCGAACCTCTCCCACCAAATCATAGCGTGCAAGTTCTTGCAGCTTTTCAAGCGCCAGTTGCTCATGTAACTGCAATAACTCGGGTTCTGCTTGCCATAATTGATAATCCAGAATGGCAGGATCAAAATACAAACGTGTTTCCTTTTGACCTAAACTGACCGGACATTCGTAAACCCGAAAATATTCCTCGTCAAAAGCGCCCTGGCTAAAATTAAAGTCGATATAAATGGGCTGAAAACGACCTTCGGTAATAAATTTAAAGAAGCGTAATACCCCTGACATCGCACATTCAGAAAAATGACGATTGACCAAATTGTCCGACCAAGCACCCTGCTCACCATTGGTGAGATAGCAACGATCATCTTCAATAATAAGTTTTGCATGAAATGCATCACTGATGAGACGTTGATAGGCCAAGGCCCGTTTTAGTCCTTCACCAAAATTTTCACTAGAAATAAACAGATGCTCAATCACCTGTCCGCGATATAAAGGCAGGTGTTCACCTAAATGCAAACCAATGTCAGGATCTTTACTCACCTCCTCTGCAGCCACCCAAAAAGCATATTGAGCACTGAGCGGAGTACGATCATTTGTTTCGACCTGATTTAAGGCCACACCGGCTTTCGTTAAAATTTCTTCAGTTGGCAAACCTGCACGACGAATGGCTTGGTAACCCAATCGCAAAACAACCGATGCATCAGTTAGCTGACCCACGCAATGACCTTCCTTATATGTTATTCATTTATACTTAAAAAGATTAATTTTAGATTAACTGTGATTGACCAAACTGACAACAGAACAATGCGCTTTTTTGTAGAAAAAATTTAAACTGATGGTTCGCTTATTTAACTGACAGATGATCGGGCAAAGCCGCATTGCGCCTTGTTTTATGCAAAAAAATTGACTATAATTTGCGCCTTTCCAATTTATTCATTCAGGTAGGCTATGGCCAATAAAGAGGAACTCATCGAGTTCGAAGGCGTTGTCACCGAGACGCTTCCTAATACTATGTTCCGTGTACGTTTAGAAAACGGTCATGAAGTGATTGCTCACATCTCTGGTAAAATGCGTAAACACTATATTCGTATTTTAACTGGCGACAGTGTTAAAGTAGAAATGACTCCTTATGATTTGACCAAGGGTCGTATTACTTATCGTGCACGCTAAGTTTTAGCGAAAGCAAAAGCCACTTTACAGTGGCTTTTTTATTATCTGTATAACCACATATTGACCGTGTATCGAACAACAACGTTCATTGCCAGTTTATCCATTTAAAATAAAGTTTTATTCAATGGAGAAAGCAATGTCATTTCTTCACTCCGTTGGTCTGTTTACCACGGTTTGCGTATTGTATGGCTGTGCCACTTCCCCAACGACCACCGCACAACAACGTGATGCCTATTTACAGCAATTCATTGGGCAGACCAGCCAAAGTATTCAAGCCAAGCTGGATTTGAGCAGTATCGGTTATCAGCAAGTCTTATCGCCTGCGGTAGATGCCCACACGCTCACTTATACAGTGATTCGTCCCATTACCATTCCGATGCCCATGACACAAAATCCTGCTGACATCGATTCTGGTGCAATCCCCATACAAATCACGCCTAGAGCGCAAAGCTATGACGTGAACTTGCAATGTAAAATTGTCTACCGTTTAGAAAATAACATTGCCAAGTCTGTTTATTACACTGGCCGAACTTGCTAAATCAGGTCTAAATATCCATAAAAAAACGCAGCACTTTGGCTGCGTTTTTTAAACCGGATGACTTAGTTCAAGGCTGTCACTACAGCTTGACCCATTTCAACAGTACCGACTTTGTTCATGCCTTCAGACATAATGTCTGCTGTACGCAAACCTTGGTCAAGAACGTTCCCTACTGCAGCTTCAATGGCTTGTGCTGCAGTTTCTTCACGGAAAGTGTAACGAAGCATCATCGCAACCGAAAGAATCGTTGCAAGTGGATTTGCCAAGTTTTGACCTGCGATATCTGGTGCTGAACCATGACAAGGTTCATACATGCCTTTACCATTTTCATCTAAAGATGCAGATGGCAACATACCGATTGAACCAGTCAACATTGCCGCTTCATCAGACAAGATATCACCGAACAAGTTAGAGGTTACAATCACATCAAACTGTTTAGGTGCACGTACCAACTGCATTGCTGCGTTATCAACATACATGTGTGACAAGTTGATATTTGGGTATTCTGCTTCTTTCATTGCAGTCACTGTTTGTTTCCACAGCTCGGTTACTTCAAGTACATTGGCTTTATCGACAGAACATACTTTGCCGCCACGAAGACCTGCAAGTTCAAACGCCACTTTCGCAATACGCTTGATTTCAGACTCTGAATAAACGTCAGTGTTAAAGCCTTGTTTCTCACCATTCTCTAACTCACGAATACCACGGGGTTGGCCGAAGTAGATACCGCCAGTCAATTCGCGCACGATCAGAATATCCAAACCAGATACGATTTCCGGTTTTAAGCTCGAAGCATCTGCCAATTGCGGATATAGAATCGCAGGACGCAAGTTAGCAAAAAGATTGAGTTCACTACGTAATTTTAATAGACCACGTTCCGGGCGAATTGAGCGCTCAATCGTGTCCCATTTAGGACCACCGACCGCACCGAGTAAAATCGCGTCTGCTTTTTTTGCCTGTTCAGATGTTTGTTCAGGATATGGTGCACCATGCGCATCAATCGCGGCACCACCCAATAAACCTTGTTCCCAAGTCAAACCTAAATTGAATTTTTTATTTACTCGTGTGAGTACTTGCTCTGCGGCTTTCACAATTTCAGGACCGATGCCGTCACCAGCTAAAATCAAAATATGTTTAGACATGAGGTTTTCCATTTTTCAATTCAGTCATTTGACTGATGGGGATATTAAATTTTTTTGTTCTACAAACTCACCTAAGCCATTCAGGACATTATATGGTTTGCAGAAACGCCGAATGGTTTTTTGTTCTTGTTGAAGCTCAACACAGAGTGGATCAGGTGCAGATGCATTCAACAAATTACCTTTATGATGGGTTCGGTCACGATACATCTTAAAGGTATAGTTTTTTTGCGAATTAAAATTGTGAAATACATGCAAAGTTTCAGCGCGATCTTTCGATATTGGATAGAAACGGATGACCAATTCATGCTGCCCTGTCGGTACAGACAAAAACAAAGGATTAGCGTCATTTAACGACTTGGCTTTTAAACGCACAATCCCTTGTTGAATGGCTTCACGACTTAAGCGATGACTTTGAGCATCGACAATGTTAATTTGATCCAAACGCTCAAATTCACATTGTTCTGTCCCCGCACAGAAAATCAACGCATTTGATTCTGTCGATTGTGTTTCCTTCACATGTTTAACACGTACTGTATCAATGCTTTGGCATGCACTTAAGGATGCGACCATAAGACCAAGTACAGCAAGCTGACCATAAACTTTTGCCACTGTTCGAGCCCCCCTCTCACCAATTAAAACCAACGAGATATTTTTATGGACTCGATATTAGCAAGAGTTAGCCGCCGATACTACTAGCGCTGAAAATTCAAATAATTAACCGCGAATTTCCTGAAATACCCAAGGGCGAGATTGCTTGGTTTTTTCTTCATAGGCACGAATATCATCTGCTGCTTGAAGGGTTAAACCAATATCATCCAAACCATTTAACAAGCAGTGCTTACGGAATGGATCGACCTCAAATTTAAATGCTTCACCACTTGGGGTACGTACTTCTTGAGCTTCCAAGTCGATAGTAAGTTGATAACCTTCAGTTGCAGCACATTCTTTGAAAAGCTGGTCAACGATTTCTTCAGGCAAAATCACTGGCAACATGCCGTTTTTAAAACTGTTATTAAAGAAGATGTCTGCGTAGCTTGGGGCTATCACGGTACGGAAGCCATACTCTTCCAATGCCCATGGCGCATGCTCACGGCTTGAACCACAACCAAAGTTGGCACGTGAAATCAACACAGTCGCACCTTGATAACGCGGTTGATTTAAGGCGAAATCAGGATTCTTTGGACGTTTAGAATTATCTAAACCTAAATAGCCTTCATCCAAATAACGCAATTCATCAAATAAGTTTTCACCAAAACCGGTACGTTTGATCGATTTTAAAAACTGTTTTGGAATAATTAAATCTGTATCGACATTGGCACGGTCTAATGGTGCAACGATACCTTGTTCAACGGTATAAGCTTTCATGTCTTTGCTCCTATTAGCCGAAATTAGAATGAACGTACATCAACAAAGTGACCGGCAATGGCTGCTGCGGCTGCCATGGCTGGACTCACCAAATGCGTACGACCGCCATTACCCTGACGACCTTCGAAGTTACGGTTAGAGGTTGATGCACAATGCTCACCCGGTTGTAATTTGTCAGCATTCATGGCCAAACACATTGAGCAACCTGGTTCACGCCATTCAAAGCCGGCTTCCAAAAAGACTTGATCCAAGCCTTCAGCTTCAGCCTGCTGTTTCACCAAACCGGAACCTGGAACCACCATCGCCTGTTTAATTGAAGCAGCCACTTTACGGCCTTTAATTACTTCAGCAGCAGCGCGAATATCTTCAATACGAGAGTTAGTGCATGAACCAATAAATACGCGGTCTAACTGAATATCTGCCAATGCCTGACCGGCATTTAAACCCATATATTGATAAGCACGTGTCCAGTCGTTGCGTTGCACGTCGTCTTTGGCTTGTTCCAAAGTCGGAACCGATTCAGAAACAGGAATCACCATTTCAGGAGATGTGCCCCAAGATACTTGCGGTTCGATCTCTTCACCTTGCAACACCACTACAGTGTCAAAGTGTGCGCCTTCATCAGAATGCAAGGTATTCCAGTACTCAACTGCTTTATCCCAGTCTTGCCCTTTTGGTGCGTAGTTACGACCTTTTACATATTCAATCGTTTTGTCATCGACCGCCACCATACCCACGCGCGCGCCGGCTTCAATCGCCATGTTGCACACGGTCATACGACCTTCAATCGACATATCACGGAACACTTGACCACCGAATTCAATCGCGTGACCTGTACCGCCAGCAGTACCAATTTTACCAATGATCGCTAATACGACATCTTTTGAAGTCACGCCTTGACCTAATTTCCCGTCAACACGCACCAACATGTTCTTCATTTTCTTTTGAACCAAGCATTGGGTTGCCAATACATGTTCAACTTCTGAAGTGCCAATTCCGTGTGCCAAGCAACCAAAGGCACCATGCGTCGCCGTATGTGAGTCACCACACACCACGGTCATACCCGGCAAAGTCAAACCTTGCTCAGGCCCCACCACGTGCGCAATACCTTGGCGAATATCATTGATTTTAAATTCAACGATATTGAAAGCTTCACAGTTGTCATCCAAAGTTTGTACCTGAATACGTGAAGTTTCATCTTCAATACCCGCAATACCTTGATCACGTTCAGCTTTTGATGTCGGCACGTTATGGTCTGGCGTTGCAACATTGGCACTTAAACGCCAAGGTTTACGACCTGCAAGCTGTAAACCCTCAAAAGCTTGTGGCGACGTTACTTCATGTAATAAATGACGATCGATATAAAGTAAGGCTGAACCATCATCTCGTTGTTTTACTAAATGGTCATCCCACAATTTGTCATACAAAGTCTTTGCTTTTTTGGTATTGCCTGCCATGTCGACGCGCTCCATAGAACTGGGTAATGCTTTCATTAACTTCGATTATAACCACGTATTCGCATAAATCTAATTTATCATTTTTATTAGTTTGAAAACTTTTTGGAATTAGTTTTTAGAATCTAAAACCCTTGATTGTTCCAAAATTTCATATCCAATTTTTCAAACCAACAGCCTATTTCCGCACAATTTTATTGAATAACTCAAGATCAATCATTGCGGTATGGGAAACTCAGCTTTCTATAAAACGAGTGAATCTATACCGCATACCCAACTTTAATTTAGATACACATTGAGTGATTTGCAAAGTTGTAGAGGTCTAATAAGCTTCTATTTAGAGGAATGCTCTTTAGTATCTACCAGTTGCTCAATAGCCTTAATTAATTCAGCCTTGGCCTGGCTACACTCAGCAGCAGCTCTGTTTTCATCGCCTTCATCATCTGCAACCTCGTAGACACCCATCCGTTTTTCGACCGCTTCCTCGAAAATATCAAGCAGATATTTAATATGTTTAATGTCCATTATTTACATCCTTTTAGTCAGGTATCAGTAGCTGATACTATTTGTTTTCTCTTGAAATTGATTAGTCATTAAATTCGAAAAACCGATTAAAAATAACCAAATA
The DNA here is from genome assembly GCF_013004375.1 of Acinetobacter terrae. Classification (GTDB taxonomy): domain Bacteria; phylum Pseudomonadota; class Gammaproteobacteria; order Pseudomonadales; family Moraxellaceae; genus Acinetobacter; species Acinetobacter terrae. The sequence continues at coordinate 184,508 of NZ_JABERI010000001.1, forward strand.
TTCGTTTTTACAGATTGAATAAGATTAATTATCATTTAGCCATACTCCGCGAGAAAGATTGAGGAATACCCCATGGCTCATATTCAAAAGTTTGTTGATTACAACCAGAAAACCTTAAAAAAGACCTTCAGCTATTACATCATGCACATCACCATTGCCATGTTGGTGGGCTATTTCGTAACAGGAAATATCTGGATGGCATTAACCCTCAGCTTGCTTGAACCGACGATTCAAGCCATCGCCTTCTTCTTTCACGAAAAAATTTGGGAAAGAAAATCATCAACGGTACAAAATAGAAAGAACATTGCTACCTAAGATACTTAAGAGATCACGGGTTCCGGCTTTCCCCTTTTTCAACAGATCACTCTACTTATATAGGGTGATTTTTTATTTATACGACTCAAATTCACATCTTTATACATTTTTATGTATAGATTTTTATGATTAGATTCACTTTTAATATAAAAATATTTTATAATTACCTCAATATTGTATAACCAGACTATCACTATGAATCTTGCTGCCTTTGAAGCGTTTGTTAAAGTCATGGAAACCGGTTCTATTTCTATGGCTGCCGATCTGTTGTTTATTACCCAGCCGGCTGTTACCAAACGCATTCATAGTTTAGAAGAATATTTTGGTGTGAAACTTTTTGAATCTGCCGGTCGTGGCGTTCAAGCGACCCATGCCGCGCATTCCTTACTTCCCAAAGTTAAAAACTGGTTGAATGAACTGGGTGATATTCACCACACCCTCAGTCATGAACAAGGGCAAGTTCAGGGCAAACTCAAAATTGGCACCAGTCATCATATTGGTTTGCATCATTTACCCAGTCACCTGCGTCATTACGTGCAAGAATTTCCAAATGTAACCTTGGATGTGCATTTTGTCGATTCTGAACAGGCGCATGAAAAAGTGCTTGCCGGTGACTTGGAACTGGCATTTTTGACGCTTCCTCCTCAGGGCGATGCTCGTCTCAGTTATGTCACCATCTGGAATGATCCTCTGGTTTTTGTGGCAGCACCTTTTCACCCCTTAGCCAATGAAAAAGATTTGCAACTGCAAGATCTGATTCAATATCCGAGCCTGTTGCCGGCGGCACAAACCTATACCACGCAAATCACCCTGGCAGAGTTTGAAAAGCAAGGCGTTAAACCGAAAATCACCATGAGCAACAATCCGCTTGAATCGATTCGGATGCTGGTTTCAATTGGTCTGGGCTGGTCGGTATTACCTAAAACTTTGGTCAATCATGATTTAAAGCAACTGGATATTAACCTGCAGATGAACCGTCAATTGGGCATGGTCTGGCATCCTGGACGCACCCAGTCACGTGCAGTACAGGAACTGGTTACCATGATGCAAAACCCTCAGCTCAGCTAAAATTTGCTTTAGGGCTGCATCTGCCTGGATGCAGCATCTTGTTACCTAAATCCTCAGCACAATGACACAGCTTTCGAGTACTTTTAAATAAAACACATAAAACCTGATGTTTTAAATGTGAAAAGAATTCGACGGAGTATGAACACATGCTGAGGGATTCATCATCGTTAATATCTAAAAAAAATCCATCTACATCCCATTCTGATGCTCCCCATTTGTGGCAAGACGCTAAAATTTCTTTACTGCCCACCCCCAATCTAAACTTTGCTGATGAATCCACTGCACGGCATAGCTTGCGTGATTATTTTCTGAATACTTTTGACAGCTATGAACTGCTGTTTGACTGTCTAAAAAATCCGGAAGGCTATTACCTCAAACCCATCTCCTTACGTCATCCACTGATTTTTTATTTGGGTCATACTGCCACTTTTTTTATTAATAAATTGCTTCTGAGCAAACTGATTAGTGCACGTTTGAACCCGCAGCTTGAAAGTATTTTTGCTGTGGGAGTCGATGAAATGAGCTGGGATGACTTGAATGACCAGCATTATGAATGGCCGAGCGTCGCGGAAGTACGGGCTTATCGTCATCAGGTACGGGCACTGATCCTCAATCTGATTGAGCATGCACCACTCACTTTACCATTGAACTGGCACAATCCGTGGTGGTCCATCCTCATGGGGATTGAACATGAACGGATTCATCTTGAAACCTCATCGGTACTGATTCGCCAGCAGCAGCTGAGCTATGTACAAAATCATCCGCAGTGGCGTGCCCGGATCATGACCGGGATAGCACCTGAAAATAAGCTGATTGCTGTTCCTCAAGGCAAAGTCATACTGCATAAAACCTTCAATGCCGTTTTTTATGGCTGGGACAATGAGTTTGGTCAGCATCATGCTGATGTTCCCGCTTTTGAAGCGTCGCAATATTTAGTCTCCAATCAGGAGTTCTTAAATTTTGTTGAAGATAACGGTTATTCAACTGATTGTTATTGGACAGCAGAAGGACTGGACTGGCTGAAATTTTCTCAAGCAGCGCATCCCTGCTTTTGGCGAAAAACACATTCAGGCTGGTCACTGCGTCTAATGCTGGAAGAAATCCCCATGCCTTGGGACTGGCCGGTAGAAGTAAATTACCTTGAAGCCAAAGCTTTTTGTAACTGGAAAGCCCAGAAAACCGGTCAAAGTATTCGCTTGCCCACAGAAGACGAGTGGTATCGGCTCTATGATGTGGCAGGTTTAGATCCGGATCTGCCCAGTCCTGAACATGCTACCATCGAACTGAAATATGCAACAAGTCCCTGCCCGGTCAATCATTTTCAGCAAGGTGATTTTTTTGATATTCAGGGCAATGTCTGGCAATGGACTGAAACATCGATTTACCCTTTTGACGACTTTCAGGTGCATCCGATCTATGATGATTTCAGCACGCCCACTTTTGACGGCCAACATAATTTAATCAAAGGTGGTTCCTGGATTTCTTCCGGCAATGAGGCCTTGCATAGCTCACGTTATGCCTTCCGCCGGCATTTCTTCCAGCATGCCGGATTCCGCTATGTTGCGGCCTCACAAGCGCTGAAGCAGTTTCAATCCCAGTACGAAACTGACCAGATGATCTCTCAATATTTAGAATTTCAGTACGGCGCGGAATATTTTAATGTACCCAATTTTGCCCAAAGCCTGATTAACATTGCACAACCCTATTTTCAGGAGCTTGCTGCAGATAAGGCACTGGATCTCGGTTGTGCCACAGGTCGGGTCAGCTTTGAACTGGCGGCTTATTTTGATCAGGTCACGGGACTGGACTTTTCCGCGCGGTTTATTCAGCAAGCAGTACAATTAGCACAAGGCAAAACGCTACGTTATACCCTGCCCATCGAAGGTGAACTGGTCGAATATAAAGCCTGTAACTTAAAAGAACTGGGGTTGGATGCCCATACAGACCGAGTCGATTTTCTTCAGGCTGATGCCTGCAATTTAAAGCCTCATTTTACCGATTACAATTTTATTCTGGCGGCGAATTTAATTGACCGCCTGCATCATCCAAAAGATTTTTTAGCCGAAATTCACCGGCGATTAACCCTGGGTGGAATTTTAATGCTGGCCTCACCCTATACCTGGCTGGAGCAACATACTGCACGTACTGAATGGGTCGGTGGTTTTAAACAATCAGGGGAAAACTTTAGCACGCTAGATGGTATGACTGAACTGTTACAAGGGCATTTTGAAATGCTTGCAGAGCCGCAGGATGTGAGATTTGTCATTCGTGAAACAGCACGTAAATATCAGCATACGCTGTCGCAAGTCACGCTGTGGAAACGGATCAAATAAACCATTTGCCAAAAAAAGCCAATCTGTGGATTGGCTTTTTGACTTTGACCTTTATTGAATCAATGAATCTTCATGCAAGGATTCATTCAACTGATCGACAATAATGGCCCATGAGCCGTCGGACTTAATCTTTTCTGCTAAAAACTGACGTTGCGCTTCAGTCCAATAACTCGCTTCGGTAATTTTGGTATGGGCACTGAGTTGATGGGTGGCAATGAACTGTGCAATGGCCTCATCACTTGAGTCTAATCCGAGTTGCTCAAAAAGGTTGGTCATTCGTGGTCTTACGTTACTCATTATCGCCCCTCTACTGATCATTAATTATCTACATCAGCATAGCATCATTAAAAAACTTTGAAAGTATCCTGGACGATTTAAAAATGCATAACAGAGCAGTAGGTATCATAAAAAAAGCCTGACTTATCATTTAATCAGTCAGGCTATAAGTAATTATTTTAAAAAGATTTAAAGTCCTGTTAAATCGACCAATCCTGAATTTCCCAATCTTGTTCTTTGGCAAGTGCAGCTAAACGCTCATCAGGATTGACCGCAATCGCATGATCAGCATGTTCCAGCAAGAAACGGTCATTGATTGAATCCGAATACGCCCATGATTCTTCGACATTTCGTCCTGAAAGCCACTGTTCCAAACGAATCAATTTACCTTTTTGGTAACATGCGGTATTGATGACTTTACCGGTATATTTACCATCGATGACTTCTGCATTGGTGGCAATAATTTCGGTAATGCCAAACTCATGAAAAATCGGTGCAGTAATAAAATCAGAAGTTGCAGTAATGCCGACCAATTCATGTCCTGCATCGCGATGTTTTTGAATCGCGGCAAAACCTTCGGGACGCATTTGTGGACGAATCACTTTTTTCATGAATAATTCATGTAATTCAGCCAAATAATCATTGTCGTGCTGGGTTAAAAATTCAAATACAAATTCGTTATAAGCAATCGGGTCAAGTTGCCCTGCTTTATAGTCTTCATAAAACTTGTCATTCATTTGGCGATGTCGGATTGGATCGACTAAACCTTCGTTTACTAAAAACTCACCCCATGAATAATCCGAATCGGTATTTAATAAGGTATGGTCGAGGTCAAATAAAGCCAATTTCATGAAAATACTCGTAAAAACTGAAATTTAAGAAAAAAAATGTAAATCTATCTCCGCTAGTCGATAGAAATTCGTTAAGATCATAGCAATTTTTAACATTTAAGCTGTGCTTTTTTTCGAGATGGATATAGAAATAACAATCCCCGAATGAAAAGCCACACATTACACATGATTTAGGTAGCCAAATGATCGACTCAGAAGGTTTCCGACCGAATGTCGGGATCATTTTGGCAAACGACGTTGGACAAGTTTTATGGGCAAAACGCATTGGACACAATGCTTGGCAATTTCCACAAGGAGGTATCCAGTATGGAGAAACCCCTGAACAGGCACTTTATCGTGAGCTGAGAGAAGAAATTGGCTTATTGCCCGAACATGTTCAAATGGTAGCGCAAACAAAAGGTTGGCTACGTTATCGTTTGCCGCAAAGGTATATACGCTCGGATTCAGACCCGGTGTGTATTGGTCAAAAACAAAAGTGGTTTTTACTCAAACTGACAGCGCCAGTCAAAAATATTCAGCTGGATTTGTCGGACCCACCCGAGTTTGACCAGTGGCAATGGGTAAGTTACTGGTATCCATTAGGACAGGTCGTGAATTTTAAACGCGATGTATACCGAAAAGCGATGGTGGAACTGTGTAGTCAGTTACCGTCTATATAAGCATAAAAAAATCGTATGAAAATGCAGATTTTTTAGTAGCATATTGTTATAAATAAAAACGGATTTAAACTTTTTTTGGAGCAGATTTTATGTCGAATATGCAACTGGACACCTTAAGACGCATTGTACAAGAAATCAATGCGTCCACCAGTTTGCATGAATCACTCGACATTATGGTCAATCAGGTGGCAAATGCCATGCAGGTTGATGTCTGCTCCATTTACTTGCTTGACGAACGCAACCAGCGTTACTTGCTGATGGCCTCTAAAGGTTTAAAAGCAGAAGCTGTAGGGCACGTTTCACTGCATACAGGTGAAGGTCTGGTGGGTCTGGTTGGGCAACGTGAAGAAATCGTCAATTTAGACAATGCACCCAAGCACGAACGCTTCATGTATTTACCCGAAACAGGTGAAGAGATTTACAACTCTTTTCTAGGCGTTCCGGTGATGTACCGCCGTAAGGTGATGGGTGTACTGGTCGTTCAAAATAAAGAATCCCAAGACTTTAGTGAAGCAGCAGAATCTTTTCTGGTCACCTTATGTGCACAGCTTTCCGGGGTGATTGCCCACGCACATGCGGTCGGAAATATTGATGTTTTCCGTAAACCGAACAACCTGCCAGCGTATAAAACCTTCCAAGGCGTGTCTGGTTCTGGGGGGATTGCCTTAGGTCGTGCTGTCATTCTGTATCCACCTGCCGATTTGGCTTCTGTACCAGACCGTGAAGCAGATGACATCAGTGAAGAACTGGAACTGCTCGATCATGCCATCGATTCTGTTCGTGAAGAAATTAAATCTCTTGATGACAAAATGCAAGATGCTTTAATGGCTGATGAACGTGCTTTATTTAGTGTGTTCTTACGCATGCTGGATGAAAATGCTCTTCCTGCTGAAATTAAAGCTGAAATTCGCGATGGCAACTGGGCACAAGGTGCGGTTCGTATTGTGATCGACAAGCATATTGCCCTGTTTGCACAAATGGAAGATGGCTATTTACGCGAACGTGTTTCGGACCTGAAAGATCTCGGGCGCCGTATTTTAGCCTTCTTGCAAGAAGCTGATGCCAGTCATCGGGAACTGACTGATGAAAGCATTCTGATTGGTGAAGAAATTTCCACGGCGGCATTAGTGGAATTACCAGTGGATAAAATTGCTGCCATTGTCACCACTGAAGGTGCGATGAACTCGCATATGGTAATTGTGGCACGCGCACTCGGCATTCCAACCGTGGTCGGTGTCACTGAACTGCCCATCAATACCCTGGATGATGTCGAGATGATTGTCGATGCGCATCAGGGTCGGATTTTTATTAATCCACCGCGTCGCTTACGTAGCCGCTATAAAGAAATTCAAAAAGAAGAAGAACAACTGGCCAAAGATTTAAAACAGTATGAAACCAAAGATGCGATTACCCCGGATGGGGTTGCGGTTAAACTATTCGTTAATACCGGTTTAATGATTGATGTGGTTCGTGGCGTACAACGGGGTGCCAAAGGTGTCGGGCTGTACCGCTCTGAAATTCCATTTATGCTGCGTGACCGTTTCCCCGGCGAAGAAGAACAACGCGCCATTTACCGTCAGCAGCTGAGTCACTTTGCCAATAAACCGGTGGTGATGCGAACTTTAGATATTGGCGCAGATAAGGATCTGCCTTATTTCTCTATTGAAGAGGAAAACTCGGCACTCGGCTGGCGCGGTATCCGATTTACACTGGATCATCCTGAAATTTTCTCATCGCAAATTCGTGCCATGTTAAAAGCCAGTATCGGCTTAAATAACCTGCACATTTTGTTGCCAATGGTGACCAGTGTCAGCGAAGTTGAAGAAGCTTTGTACTTGCTGGAGCGCGATTGGACAGCAGTTCAGGAAGAAGAACAGGTTAAAATCACCAAACCGAAAATTGGTATTATGGTCGAAGTACCGAGTGTACTTTTACAAATTGAAGAGTTTTCCGAGTTAGTCGATTTCTTCTCGGTCGGCTCCAACGACTTGACCCAATATTTACTGGCGGTTGACCGTAACAATCCACGTGTTGCCAACGTCTATTCACACTTCCATCCGGCGGTATTACGTGCTTTAACACGCTTGGTTAAAGAATGTCATAAGTACGATAAACCAGTCAGCATTTGTGGTGAGATGGCCGGTGATCCATTAGCTGCAGTGTTATTGATGGCGATGGGCTTTAATACCCTGTCGATGAGTTCGAGTAATATTTTGCGGGTACGTAAAGCGATTTGTCATGTCCCGATGACCGAGGCACAGCAACAACTGGAACATGTCTTGAAAATGGATAACCCATTGATCGTGAAAAGCTGGATGGAGTATTACTTTAAGACCCATGGTCTGGCGGATATGGTGAAATCTGCAACACGCATTGTCGGTACTTAAATTCACATTCAAATAAAATTTAAGACATAGAAACTAAAAGGGCGATAATCATCAGAATATCGCCCTTGCTTATGCTTCGTATAACCACGTTTTACATTTTTCTTTCGATCTACAAACACCTGGCTTTTGTTGACCTCATGCATGTATTTTGCCACAAAGTTATTGATCACAACCTCTGGCTGCTTCTTTTGTTTCGCCATCTCATTTCACCTGTTTTTACATTTTCACATCGAGTCGATGTGAAGCATATATTGCGCTAATTTGTACAAATTTCAAGTCGTTTTAAGCGTGCAAAAAATTTAAACATCAAACCCAAATTTATAATTTTTAAACCCTCCCTCTTTTGCAGAATATATTTCTCATCCCCCAAGGGAGGGAGAGCTTTCATGGCCTAATTAATATTCTTTAGCCAATGCCCTCTCCAACAACCGCTCCACATCTACATCTTTAGGGTTCAGCATCCCCACCACTTGTCCGTGAAAATCACGATAACGAGATTGGATAAATCCATTTGCGACAAAATCAGGTGCATGGCGTTTCAATAAAACTGCTTGTGCCAAAATCACCAGACGGCTGACCAGGCTACGTCCCATAAATTGCAAGTCATCAGGTGATTGATGGAATAACTTAAACAGGCTTTGCAATTCATTTTGCAAGGTTACATCTTGCATGGTGGTAGGGGCCAAATCTTGAAACAACACTTCAATGGATTCAGGTTCGCGCTGAATGGCACGTAATACATCCAGGCACATCACATTGCCTGAACCTTCCCAAATGGTATTGACCGGTGCTTCTTTAAAAATACGTCCCATGATGCCGTTATCGACATAGCCATTGCCCCCGAAGATTTCCATCATCTCACCACTTAGTTCAACAGCTCGTTTGCAAATCCAGAACTTGGAGGCCGGTGTCATGATCCGTTTCCATGCTTGCGACAATGCATCATCAGATTCATAACAATTCGCCAGATGAAAACTTAAGTGCATTGCTGCTTCGGTTTCCAAAGCTAAATCTGCCAACACAGCACGCATCAAAGGCTGTTCGGCCAAGCGTTTGCCAAAAGCCTTACGCTGACGGGTATAAGCAATGCACTGTACCAATGCCTGACGTAACATGGCGGTACTACCAACGGAACAGGTCAGGCGGGTGTAATTTGCCATTTCAATAATGGTCGGAATGCCGCGCCCTGCTTCACCCATCATCATGCCCCACGCTTCCTGAAATTCCACTTCAGAACTGGAGTTGCTGCGGTTACCGACTTTTTCCTTCAGTCGCTGAATGTAAATCTTATTTTTGCTGCCATCATCTAACCAGCGCGGTACAAAGAAACAGGCCAAGCCATCCTGCTCGGTTTTGGCAACGACCAAATGTGCATCGCACATCGGAGCCGAAAAAAACCATTTATGTCCTGTCAGCAAATAGGCCTTGCCACGACCTGACTCGGCGACAGGGACGGCAATGGTTTCATTGGCACGTACGTCTGAGCCGCCCTGCTTTTCCGTCATACCCATACCCAGCCAGATCGATTTCTTCTGACTAATCGGCAGGTCACGTTCATCGTATTCGGTAGACAGAAGTTTTGCGCCAATTTTTGCCCACAATTCAGGTTCACGCTGAATTAGGGGAATACTGCCCAACGTCATCGACGTTGGACATAAACTGCCACATTCAACCTGTCCGCTTAAGTAAAAACGCGCTGCCCATTCCACCCATTTTGAAGATGATTCTGCATGATTAAATGGATGGGCATGACTGTCAAATTGGCGGTTTAATGCCATCCACTTGTGCCAGGCCGGATGAAATTCCACAACGTCTTTACGGCGACCTCTAGCATCAAAGGCATGCAAAATGGGCGTGTGTTTATTGGCTAAATCTGCATATTCATAGTATTCAGATGATCCCACGACTTTGCCCATCTGTGACAAGATTGCCTGATCCTGACTGCCATAATGAGTCAAGATTTCCTGCAAGACCTGATCGGTTTCAAATAGATTGTAATCTTGCAGTTCGTCAAACTGGTTGCTGATCTGATGGGTCATCCATGAATTCATCGTTTATCTTTCCTGCTTGTTGTTCTGGGCTTTTCACTCCAGTATAGAGAAAAAATAGCCGCAGGATGTTCGGCTTTCTTTGATAAAGAGTTTTATGAAAAATCCAGAGATTCAAGTACGGCGCAAGCCGCGTCAATCACGTGCCAAGCTGACTCAGGAAGCCTTGCAGGAAAGTTTTGTTCGGCTTTTGCATGAGCGTGCTGCACATGACCTTACCATTCGGGAAATCACCGAGTTGGCCGGTGTAGGCTTGGGCACGTTTTATGAATATTTTTCCAAAAAGGAAGATTTGATCGCGCTAACCATTCATAGACACGTAAAAAACAATGCCGAGGACTTAAAAACTTATGCACACAGTCTGATCAAGTTATCCCCCAATTTGGCTCTGGATGATTACTTACAGCAGGTGATTCACTTTCAGCTTGAGCAGATTCAGGCACATCAGTTTTTATGGGCGCAGACTTTTTTACTGGAACGGCAGATTTCAAATATTGAGAGCTATCGTAAAAGTTATAAAATGATGGTGCAGATGTGGCAAAGCATTCTTGCACCTTTTGTTCAGGATGCTGAACAGCTCAAACGGATGGGTCTAAATGTGCAACGGGTCTGCTATGGCTTTGTGTCACAAACTCTGTTGGTGGAACCAGAGTTTGGGGAATGGGATGAGTTCGAGAGGGATATTATTCAGACTTTGGTCAACTTAATTTTTAATAAAAATGTTCTTTTTTGAAGTTAAAAATCCATTTTTAATTGGCAAAACACATCAAAATCGCTCACAAAAAAAACCGACTTGTTTCCAAGCCGGGATTCTGCTGATCTTTCAACGTTTTTTTTATATTAAATTATTGATATTACAATATTATTTCAATTACATTTCGTATAAGCACCATTAGGTTAAATAGAAATTAAATTGAGCTAAGATTGTTTTTTTAAAACGTAGAAAAAATAATGTCTCAAATAAAAATTTACGCTTTAAAGGCTTTGTTGCGCAAAGCTTTTCCTATGAATCAGTCTCAGGAATAAATTTTGATAGGCATGAATTGCAAACTGAAAGAATTTTAAATAATGTAGCTACGTTCGGTTCTAGACCTCTTTTGAACAAAAATAATTACTAGGATATATTTATGAAAATATGGTTGGGCTGTGAGTTAAGTAAAGAGGTTATAACTGAAGAGCAACTTAACTTGGTATTTACAGCACGCAATTACATTGAGGATACCTTAAATCTGAGACTAAATGATAAATCCTATAATATTCCGTTAAATAGTTGGGATTGTATAATCATTATAATGGGTGAAGATAGTTTTGAAGAACGTATCTATTATTCTATTAAACGCCAAAATATGGATTTTCGATTAAGAGTTGATCCAACAAGTTTTAAGACAACAGATGACTTGGGCCGAAAAAAACTTATTTTTTCTATGCTTTTAAGGAGTTTAGATTTATTAAAAATTAAGTTTGAAAAAGTTCGTCCAAAACTTGATTCAAAAGTTTTTGAAGAGCTAAAAAAGCTCAAAGATGATGTATTAAATATTGGAAAAGAGGAAAACTGGATTTAGACAGTTAATCTGAATAAAAATATAATTTTTAATATTTAAAACCTTCCTGTTTGTATGTTTTTTTAAAATTAACATAATACACGTTATACGAAATATAATGAATAAGTTAAATAATTTCAATATTTTATAATCTATAAAAAAGCTAAGTGTGTAAGATTTAGCTTTTATATGAGATATCCTTGTTTCACATAAAAACCGCCTCTAAAGGCGGTTTTTTACATGTCAGTGAAATTATTTCTTCACATCAAAACGGTCTGCATTCATCACTTTTGTCCAAGCGGCAACAAAGTCTTTGACGAATTTTTCTTTGTTGTCATCTTGTGCATACACTTCTGCATATGAACGAAGCACTGAGTTTGAGCCGAAAACCAGGTCCGCACGTGTGGCAGTCCACTTCGGTGCACCCGTCGCACGGTCTACAATTTGATAACGGTTCTTGCCCACTGGCTTCCAGTTGTATTTCATGTCAGTCAGGTTCACGAAGAAGTCGTTAGTTAATACGCCTTCTCGGTCTGTGAATACGCCTTCTTTCGCACCCGCGTAGTTGGTACCAAGTACACGCATACCACCGATCAATACAGTCATTTCAGGTGCAGTTAAACCCAGTAACTGAGCACGGTCTAACAACATTTCTTCAGGCTGTACCACATAGTCGTCTTTCAACCAGTTACGGAAACCATCTGCTTTAGGTTCGAAATCTTCAAATGAATAGGCATCAGTTTGCTCTTGAGTTGCGTCGCCTCGTCCTGGAAGGAATGGAACTTTAATGTCTACACCCGCAGCTTGAGCCGCTTTTTCCACCGCAGCCGTACCACCGAGTACGATCAAGTCTGCAATGCTGACTTTCTTCTCAAGACCTGCCTGAATTTCTTCAAGTTTTGCCAATACTTTTGCCAGACGTTCAGGTTCGTTACCAACCCAGTCTTTTTGCGGCGCCAAGCGGATACGTGCACCGTTTGCACCACCGCGATAGTCTGAACCACGGAAAGTACGCGCACTGTCCCAAGCGGTATTAATGAGCTCAGCAGACGTTAAACCGCTGTTTAATAACTTGGCTTTGAGTTCATCAATTTCAGCTTCAGACAGAACGTAGTTCACCGATGGAATCGGATCCTGCCAGATTAAATCTTCGTTCGGCACATCAGCACCCAAGTAACGGGATTTTGGCCCCATATCACGGTGAGTCAGCTTGTACCATGCACGCGCAAACACTTCCGCGAAGTAAGCAGGATCATTATAGAAACGCTCAGAAATTTTACGGTACTCAGGATCCACTTTCAGTGCCATATCGGCATCTGTCATCATCGGGTTGCGTCGTACATTCGGGTTGTGCGCATCAACCGGTTTGTCTTCCTCTTTGATGTTGGTCGGTTCCCACTGGTTCGCGCCGGCAGGACTCTTGGTCAATGCCCAGTCGTAAGTGAACAAGAGATAGAAGTATTCGTTGTCCCATTTGGTTGGATGTGTGGTCCAGGCACCTTCCAGACCACTGACCATGGTATTTCCGGCATTGCCTGTACCTTCAGGGTTGTGCCAACCCAGACCTTGGAATTCTACATCTGCACTTTCAACATCAGCACCTAAAAGTTCTGCTTTACCGTTACCATGTGCTTTACCTATGGTATGACCACCAGCGGTTAATGCCACAGTTTCTTCGTCATTCATCCCCATACGGTCAAAAGTGACACGCATGTCTTGGGCGGTACGTAATGGATCAGGCTTGCCGTCTACACCTTCAGGGTTCACATAGATCAAGCCCATTTGCACTGCAGCAAGCGGATTTTCCAGCGATTTACGGTCTTGGTCATTTTCGTAACGGTTTTCAGTCGGTGCGAGCCATTCACGCTCTTCACCCCAGTAAATGTCTTTTTCAGGGTGCCAGATGTCTTGACGACCACCACCGAAACCGAAGGTTTTCAGACCCGCTTCTTCATAGGCCACTGTACCTGCGAGGATGATCAAATCGCCCCATGAAATTTTGTTGCCGTATTTTCTCTTCACTGGCCAAAGCAGGCGACGGCCTTTATCGGTGTTAACGTTATCTGGCCAGCTGTTCAATGGCGCAAAACGCTGGTTGCCGGTGTTCGCACCACCACGGCCATCTTGCTTGCGGTAAGAACCCGCCAAGTGCCATGCGGTACGTACGAACATGCCAATATAGCTGCCCCAGTCTGAAGGCCACCAGTCTTGGCTGCTGTTAATCAATTCACGGAGGTCTTGTTTTACTGCTTCTAAATCCAGTGAGTTGAATGCCTTGGCATAATCAAAGTCCGGATCCATCGGATTGGTTTTTTTGTCGTGTTGGGAAAGAATGTCGAGATTTAGAGCATTGGGCCACCAATTGGTATTTGAATCAGTCGCACTGCTATGTCCGCCCTGTTGATGGAATGGGCATTTCCCTGTAGCTTCTGTCATGTCTAAGCTCCAAATTTAATCATTAAGTGATTATTGTCATGAACCGTTAAATAAAAATTTACCTTTTCAACATAGTCTTTTTTTATGTCTAGCTAAAGCTGATTTTACAAATAGAAACCATCGTTTTTCTCTATCTAAGATACTAGGAAAAAAAGACTTTTTAAATTTAAAAAGTTACAATCGAATCTCTCAAGCTATATTTAAAGCCCATATAAAAAAAGAATTTTTTCATCGTTTGATAATAATTTTGATCAACCACAATACTGATCATTTCCCCAAAAATGACTTTAAATTTTGGATTTACAACCTGATGATCAAAGCATTAAGCTGTATACAATGTAGACCCATCCTAGTAATTTATAACTCAATAAAATAGGGCTTAAACCTATGCAAAATAAGATTGAGCACATCATCCAACAACATGACATTATTTTATTTGATGCAATTTGTGTCATATGCAATGGCTGGGCAAATTTTTTAATCAAGCATGATCGAAAATCTAAATTTAAATTAGTGTCTGCCCAATCCCCTTTAGGTGAAGAAATTCTCCAGCATTACGGCATGTCAACCACTCACTACACTACGATGGTGGTCATTCTTAATGCTCAGCTGTATACAGAATCAACTGCTCTGCTTAAAGTCATGCAGCATCTCGGCCTGCCATTTTCCCTGATGAATTTAGGGTATCTTGTTCCAAGTTTTATCCGGGATTTTCTCTACAGACGTGTAGCCTTAAATCGCTATCAGCTTTTTGGAACAACCGACAACTGCTTGCTTCCATCCGCTGAAAATAAAAGTCATTTTTTGGAGCACGCTATTCGTGACTCATAAGCTTCAATTAGAAAGACCACTTCAACTCATTCAAATCACGCTTGCTGTTCTTTGGATTTATCAGGGACTGGTACCTAAAATCCTATTTCAGTCCAGTGCTGAAATAGCTATTTGGCAAGCTATCGGGTTAGAACTGCATTTAGCGAAAATAGCTGTTGCCCTATCCGGCCTCATTGAAATAGGGTTTGGCTGTACTTTTCTTATTTGGCAAAAAGCAGTCTTTATCCATCAACTTAATATTTTGGGCCTGAGTGGATTATTACTGCTGATTACGTTTACAGATCCCTTACAGCTTACCGCTGCATTTAATCCGGTCATCATGAATATTGCCATGATCGTTATTTCAATGATTGCCATTCAACTTTTAAAGCTTCGCACGCAGCAAGCTTAGAAAAAATCAAACCACCAAACGTCGCCCTTCCCGCACACAGATAAATGGCGTCATCAATTTAGAAGTGTTTTTCATTGCAACTTTTAAATCCAGCTCAGGTTGTTCCCGACTTTCATCGGTCAGTTGAAAGGTTCGATAATGAATGGCTAGAGAACATTTGGAACGTAAATCCTGATGCGCCTGAAAAGCATCCTGCGGATTCATATGCATATAGCGCATCAGCTCACGCGGTTCATAAGCACCAATCGGTAACAATGAAATACGCGGTGCACCCAAACGACTCTGGATCTCTTTAAAATGCGGTGAATAACCGGTATCCCCGGCAAAGAAACAGTGATCTTTTCCAGCAAGCACTGAAAAACCACCCCAGAGTGCCCGATTCTGATCACGCAAGCCGCGACCCGAGAAATGCTGTGCCGGGGTATAAATAATTTTTAAGTCATGCAATAAGGACGATTGCCACCAGTCCATTTCCAGTACATTGTAACTTTTTGGCAAATACCATGAATTACCAAGTCCGGTATAAATCGGCATGGCAAATTTGTCATGCAACCACTGTAAAGTGGCCAAGTCCATATGGTCATAATGATTATGACTGAGCAACACCGCATGAATGGTCGGCAATTCTTCTAAAGCAATTCCTGCAGGAATAACCCGTTTTGGACCTTTGCCCTGTTTAGGACTGGCATGTTCACCCCACACCGGATCGGTGAGCAGGTTATATGGCCCGATCTGCAACAGTACGGTGGCATGCCCCACAAACCACACTTGCCAGTCGTCGATGCTGGCCTCTGGACGATCTTGCGGAATCGCCCGTTTCGCCGTAGCAGATTCAGCATGCTCATTATGATTTACATCCATCTTCCAGGTGGATGACTTACGGGTAAGCAGCCACTTGAAGAGTTCGGCACGTCTACGCCCTTCAGGACGCGGCACGGTATTTAAGAATCGTTCACCATTGTGGTGATTCGAATACATAAATTTGAATGAGGGTTGACGCCAGATATGTGACCAGCAGTCTTGGGTGGGGAGTTGAAAGTGTAATTGCTCAGTCTTTTGCTTCATGTACATTCAATTTCTTAGTGTGACCTAAATATTCAAAATCCGATATTTTGAATATTGCGCCATATATATCACGTTTTTATTCCAAACGTCCTTTCATACGTTCCAACCACACTTTTTTAGTTTGCGGTTTAATAAACAATGCCACAATTTCAGGATGAATCTGTTTAATTTTCGCTTCAATTCTGTTGACGCAGGCTTCAATGTCATCGGAACTTAAATTGTCTTCAAATTCCAGGCTTAAAGATGCCAGTACCTGATGTGCGCCCATCTGTTCAGTCAATACACCATTGGCAGAAAGTACAGCCACATCTTCCTGAGCAATCAGCAAGATATTATTACGTAACTCAGGAGCCGCCGACTCACCCAGTAATAAGCCCTTGGTTTCCCGTCCCAGTAAAATGGCCGAGACTGCCAAGACAATCCCAATCAGGATTGAAGCAACACCGTCTAATTCTGGAATATTTAAAGTGTGTGCCAAATAAATCCCGATCAAGGCAATAAACAGACCACATAAAGCTGCGGTATCTTCAAACAAAACCGTGAATGTCGTCGGATCTTTACTACGACGAAAAGCCTCGAAGTAACCTAGCTCACCTTTGGTCTTACGAAAAGCTTTTAAAGCCACAAACCAGGATACCCCTTCACATAAAATTGCGATGCCTAAAACAATGTAATTTAGGGTCGGATTAAGCATTTCTTCAGGATGACGTACATGCTGTATACCCTGATAAATAGACACCACTGCACCTAATGCAAAAACCATCAGTGCAACAATAAACGCCCAAAAATACAGTTCACGGCCATAACCAAAGGGATGTTTTACATCTCCCGGGCGTTGCGATTTTTTCATGCCGTACAGCAGTAAAATTTCATTCAGCGTATCGACAACCGAGTGAACAGCTTCACTCAGCATGGCGGAACTATTGGTGATATATGCGGCAATAAACTTCACCAAAGCTATGGCCAGATTACCAAGCAAAGCTGCGTAGACCACCACTTTATTCGAGTCAGACATTCAGGTTTGTCCTAAGCGTTATTGTTATCAAACAGATCTATTTGATTTTTCTCTATATCCAATTTTATATTAACCAAATTGCAGCAATAAATTCTTTACGTTTTGTTGTTGTATTCTTTAGAAGACCAAACCGATTTTAGAAATTTGCCAATGGCTTTGAAGTACATAGCTGCCCCCAAACTAATACTGAAGGCAAGTAAAGACCGAAAAAAGGAAGCTTAAGCTTCCTTTTATAATTCCTGAAATGAATTTAAAGCTTGGAAAAATACTGTTCGCGCCATTCTTT
The DNA here is from genome assembly GCF_013004375.1 of Acinetobacter terrae. GTDB lineage: Bacteria > Pseudomonadota > Gammaproteobacteria > Pseudomonadales > Moraxellaceae > Acinetobacter > Acinetobacter terrae. Next base: position 202,010 of record NZ_JABERI010000001.1, read on the forward strand.
CCAGAAATACATCACGATCCCAAACATCACCACAGCAATGCCGATAAAAGCATTCGAACTGATATGCTCATGATTTAAAGTTGCACCCAGTACCAGAGCAATGATGGGCGTCATCACGTTACTCAGCGACACAGTCGATGCAGCTAAACGGCGAATCAGCCAGAAGTAACACAGCATCGCCACAATTGAAGACATGATCATGGTAAAGACAAAACCAATCATGGTTTGCATGCCTGGCATTTGAGTCGGCATGTGCTGCCAGATAAACGGCAATAAACACAACGAACCTAAGGCTGAAATAATCAAAGAACCCGTGGCTTGTGACATCGGACTAAGCGGTGCATTAATCTGTTTCACCCAAAAAATTGAGCTGATATAGGACACCATACTGATCAGCATCAGTACCACACCAATCGGATTGATCTTGCTGTCTGCTGAATCGGCAAAAACAAAGCTTAAACCTGAAACCGCAATCGCCATACCCAGCCATTGTAACCAGATCAGCTTTTGGGTTTTTAAAATGACGTGCCCAATCAAGCCTGCAATTAAAGGGGAAAAACCGAAGATCAGCGCCATCAAACCCGAGGTCAGATAATTGGCAGCAATATAGATAAACAGCTGTGCACCAATTAAATTTAAGCTCCCCGCCAGGTAACTTTTCATTGAAGTCTGATCAAATGGCAAGGGATCACGCATCAGTTTCAATAAAAACAGCGCAATGATGGATGCCCCGAAGTAACGGATAATCAGCACCCACATCGGATGGACTTCCTGTACGCTCCAGACAATCGCCAGTGGTGTGGTGGCCCAGATCAGAACCAGTAAGGCGTAGATACTTGCCGTGACCACCATAGGAGATGAGTTTGAATTCATAAATTGCTCAATTAAATTTTATTAGAAAGAATTGAACTAAATTCTTGTTCAAATCCACTATCAACAATACTAATGGTGGCAGGGATGCCGCCCGCTGATCTGGGGTATATGGACATCTCGCGAAGTACACTTCTCAAGATCAGCAAAAGATTTTTGTCACCTTGCGCCATGTATGGTTCATTTCTCAAAAGTAAGGCAGCACCGACGCAAAGCCTTTTAAAACCACAATATGATGTGTGGTGATGAAAAAGCCATCTAGCAAACATAAAAAAAACAGACCTGAGCAAAGCAGAGGTCTGTTCCTGATTGGGCGAACTAAAACTTAAGCAATTTTGCGTAAATCTTGTGCCAAATCTAGATGTTTTTCAGCTTCGAAAGCAGTATTTTTGCTGATCATTTTTTTCAAATGACGCATTTCTTTTGCAGCATTGACGGTAATGCCGGCAACGATTTGACCATCCGTCACACCGTACATCACGAATGAATTGTCTGCACCTTTGGCTGCATCCATTTCACCGCGAACCAGCCATTGAGCCGCTGCCATATCGCCGACAAACTGGAAATTGATATCCAGTTGATCCGTCCAGAACCAGGCTGGATTGGCTTTCGGATGCTCTACGCCCATTACATGACGCGCGAAAATACCGGCTTGAAGATTGGCATTTTCCCAAGTTTCCACACGACGGAATTCACCATCTGCGCGAAGTTGGGTTGCCACATCGCCTGCGGCATAAATATCAGCATTTGAAGTTTGACAGTTCTCATTGACTTTAATCGCCACGTCAACATCAAGACTGGCAGTCACTGCAAGCTGAGCATTTGGCACAATCCCAATACCGTAAACCACAGCATCAGCGCGAAGTTCTTCGCCACCTTCCAGAGTGACAACCACTTCTTCGCCATCCAGTCGGCAATCCGCAATCTGAGTTGAAAGACGAACATCCACACCTTTGGCACGGTGTTGTTCAAGCAAAAATTCGCTCAGAATTCGTGGTGAACAACGACCCATCACCATTGGACCCATTTCAATCACAGTCACTTGGCAATCTTTAAAACGCGCAGATGATGCAAGTTCAAGACCAATCACACCGCCACCAATCAGGATGAGACGACGACCGGCTTGAAGCACAGGAACAAGCGCTTGAGAGTCTTCAAGGTTACGCAAGGTATAAACATGTTTACCCAAAGCATCGAAGTTCGGTAAACGACGCGCTGCACCACCAGTGGCAAGAAGCAACTTGTCGTATGCAACTACATCGCCATTTTTCAGAACCACATTGTGATCTTCAGCATTGATTTTCACCACGCCATTGCCACGAATCACTTCAACATTCAAATCAGCCAGTTTTTGTTCTGACAGAATTTCGATCTTAGTGTCTTCAGGTTTTAAGATCACATCTTTAGATAAAGGCGGACGCTCATAAGGAAGATGCGTTTCATCACCCACCAAAATGATTTTGCCTTCATACTTGTTGGCACGAAGTTCTAAAATGGCGCTGGCACCGGCTTGACCTGCACCTACAATAACGATGGTTTCGATGTTACTCATGTGCTTTACCCTTTTAATTCTGCAGATACAATGCCGAAGCCTGCAATCCATTCACTGATTGCTTCATAGACTTGAGTGGTCATTTCGTATTCGCCCAATTCAGAGAGTGCTGCAAAAGCTGCAATCCATGAACGAACTTCCTGACCACCACGGCCACCTTCACGGCGAATTTCTGCTTCAGTCATCGCTTCAATCGCTGCGAAATCAGCATTCTTGAAGGTTTCAAGCAATGCGATATCCCATTCAGCATTTAAAGGCACGGCAACAGAGGTATCCCCTGCTGCCAGTTTTTGACCGACTGCAATCACTTTTGCTTGACGCGCTGTACGTGCTTCAGGACTAGGATTACGACCACAAATCAGGAATTCTTCCACTTCAGGCGGAACAGAACCCATTTGCGGTGTCGGTGGATCATGCGAAAGACCACCTGTTCCTAAAATAAGAACACGTTCATTTTCAAGATTTAACGATTTGATGAACTGACCAATCGCGCGACCTAAAGCCACAGTACGTTTCGTCGTTGGCATAGGTGCTGCGGCACCATTAATAAATACCGGAATCGTTGGATAACGATCGAGTTGACCATCGCATAGGAAATGCAAAGGTTGAGTCACACCATGGTCGGCCTGCATGCGGTAAGAATAGGCAACATCTACACCTTCATCCAATACGCGGCGCACCAGGGCAAGCGCAGTATCTTCAGGCACATTAATCTTGTTGTTCTCTGCACCATAATTCCAGTCCCCTGCGGCTGTGGCACGAATACCCACGCAGAAACTTGGCATTAAGTCATAAAAGAAACCGTTAAAATGGTCGGGTCCAAAAGTAATAATTAAAGTTGGATCAAAGGCTTTGACTTCAGCTGCCATTTTTTCAAACGCGGCACGAACATTGGTTTCCTGTTCTGCACGTTGTGGCGAAGCAAATTCCATTAATGGGCTGTGTGAGGCACAAATAAGTTTAACGGCCATGTTTGACTCCTAAACGGAAGGCAGCCAAAAGGCTGCCGAGTATAGTTCTTTGTATTTAAACGTTTTAACTCTTTAAAGATTTAGTCTTCAAAGAAGCCTGCACGCGGCTGACGTAAACCACGAATACCCAAACCACATTCAGCGTTAATTAAAACACCCGTCAGCGGACGGTTATTGGCACGAGACGCCAGCAATACATAAGAACCAGTCATATCTTCAGGTTCTGGTAAGAAATTCAACGGCATGCCACGGGCAATTTTCTCGGGATCACGTGCATCGAGCAGACCAAGATTTTCCTGACCTAGTGATGCCGCACCTTTGATATTCACGTTCATGCCTGATGGGGCAACTGCATTGACGCGCACTTTCGGTGCAAGTTCATAAGCAAGTTCTTTCATGATGCCTACGCCCGCATGTTTAGATGCAGTGTAGACTGGACCACCACCTGCTGAATACAATGCAGAATTAGACAATGTGAAGATGATTGAACCTTCAGATTTCACTAACTCATCTAGCGCAGCTTTGGCACCCAGAATTAACGATTTGGTGTTAATGCCCATGATTTCATCAAAGGCTTTTTCCAGCTGCTCGCCAGAGGTATTGACGATATCAGCGTAGTGATCCCAGATGCCGGCATTACCCACGAAACAGTCAAGCTTACCAAAACGCTCAACGGTTGCTTGAACAGCACGGACATTGTCTGCATAGCTGGCTACATCACCTTCAATCGCAAGAACTTTACCACCGAAGTGTTCGTTCAAGGCATCCACTTTTGCTTTTGAACGTTGAAGAACCGCAACTTGTGCGCCCTCTTCCAAGAAACGCTCAACCAAAGCCCAACCCAGACCTGAACCACCACCAGTAATCAGTGCAACTTCGCCTTGTAGCCAACCCATGATTACTCTCCTGCCATCTCTACGAACAATTGACCATCTTCAACAATCACCGGGAAAGTTTTGATTGGATCAGTTGCAGGTAGACATAAAGCTTCACCTGTTTTCAAGCAGAAACGTGCTGAATGCAGTGGGCATTCAACCGTACCATCATCTTCAAGATAACCTTCAGACATAGAAGCATTACCATGTGAACAACGGTCATTCATGGCGAAGAATTCTCCGCCATTGTTGAACACTGCAAGCGCTTCAATACCGTTCACGCCGCAATCTACTTTTAGCGCTTCGCCTTCGTCTAATTCGTCAACTTGGCAAACAAAAATCTTATTCATTAGAAGAATACACTCAGGTTATGTGAGTTATAGGTCACTTGATCTAACGTAATTTTACGGTTGAAAATCTGGAAGCCCAAATCACTTTCAACTTTACGGATCTTGTCGTGACGCTTACCACAGTAAATCGTTACGTCTTTCTCTTTTTGCGTACGGTATAACAAATACGTTACGTACACGTCGTATTCGCCTTCAACTTCAGTCGGCTCTACAATCACGTTGCTCACCATGTGAGTCGTACGTGATGGAGGCTCTTCAGCCCAAGCCATACCGGTTTCAAGACGCGCAACACGACGTTCGAGCAAGTCTTTGGTATCGTTAAACACCCAAGTCGTCGGTGGTTCAACTGAACGGCGACGGTCACGGGTTTGTGCATTTGGCGTGGTACGTAGCGTATAAGAAATGTCTTCCGCCAACATATCCAGCCAATCGCGGAATTTCCAGTCGTCTAGCGCTTTGCCTTCACGATATAGAAACTGACTAATTTGATGATGAAGTTCTAAACTGATCTGACTCATTTCATTAGCTCCTTCTCGTATTCGTCAGCTGCTTTCTCTACGTCTTCCCATTTTTCATGGATCAACAGGTCTGCCCAACGGCGGTATAAGCCACGTGCTGCAGTTTCAGAGAAAATGTAGTTGGTAATCCCTGGAATACCATCTTCACGTTTCTTCTCGTGACCCAAGCCCATTTCCATAATGAGTGGGTTATTACGTGCTTTATAACCACGTAAAACTTTTTGAATCTCAATCCAGTTCTCAGAGTCATCTTGCTCAAGGAAACCGGCAGGACCGAAGGCACGCGTCGCAGAACGTTCGAATGCTTCTTTCACTTCTTGCGACGCTTCAGCATCGGCAATACAGAATGCCCACACTTCAGTTTTGTTGGGACCACGTGGGTGCCATACGCGAAGTGTTGCAGTACCGTTCAACCAAGACATGGTTGGGAACATGTTGTTGTGACCCGCAAGACGCAATGCGCGCGTTTCACCCAAACGTTCTTTCACTTCTTCATACGTTTCACGGAAGTAGTTGGCAACTTCACCGTCTACCCACACGTTAGCGTCTGGTTTTTCAGTAAAGAAGAAACCTGAACCATGACCACGTGAACCGTACTGGATCGCGTCTTTAGCGGTTTCCCAAACTGGACGAGCGGTTTGAGCAGCACCTAATTTCTTAGAGGATTCGTCATCAGGTTTTGCACCCAACACCTGAATGGCAGATGCGTGAGAGAACAATGCGTGGTATTGGTCAGATGCAAACTGTTCAGCTGCAAATTTCCAGTTGCATTCGATTTCCCACTTATGCACACCACCGATGATTTCAGTACCACCTGGACGACGGTCTAATACGCCATCAAGATACCAAGCGATATCACCCATATATTCGATTAAATCTGGTGTGGTTTCATCCCAACAAGCAAAGATTAAGCCTTTGTAAGATTCAACACGGTTAACTTCAACCAGACCCCATTTTTCTTTGCATGCGCCTTGCGGGAATGCACGATCTTCTAACGGGATATCTTTAAGTGAACCATCAATACCGTAAGACCAGCCGTGGTATGGGCAAGTGAATGCACGCGTATTACCACAGTCTGCGAAGCTCACACGCATAGAGCGGTGACGGCACTGGTTTAAAAATGCTTTGATTGAGCCATCTTTTTGACGAGCTACAATAATCGGGTCTTCACCCATATAGGTATTGAAGAAATCGCCCGCTTTAGGAATTTGGCTTTCATGACACAGGAATAACCAAGTACGACCAAAAACGCGTTCAAGCTCTAATTCATATAAATCTGGATCTGTGTAGATATATGGCGAGATACGACCATTTTGTGCATCGACCAAAGCGTCGATTTCGCGCACATCAATTTTTCCACTCATGAGAAGCTCTCCTGTGACGTACTCTGTCACAAAGTAAATAGACTCAACTTTTAGTGGATAATGGTTTTATAGCGGCTTTTAGTGAAATATTTTTTTTGTTTCAATTAAGATATTTTAGAGATTATTAGCAGACATTTTTCTTATATTAAAACAGTCATGAAAAATGCAAGACCATTTATTTTCTAAATGGCAGAATCATCTTCACGTAATAGTTGTTTATAGATTATACTCTCCTCAAATTATAGTAAGACATTTTTTGGATTACTCATTGGATTGGTTATATGGAATTACGACATCTTCGATATTTTATCACCGTTGCAGAAGAACTAAACTTTAGTAAAGCGGCGTTAAAGCTCTATACCGCCCAACCCTCTTTAAGTCAGCAAATTAAAGACCTTGAAGAAGATGTAGGCGTACAACTGCTCTATCGTACCAAACGAAAAGTTGAACTCACGGAAGAAGGTGCAGTATTTCTAGAACAAGCCCGTTTGACGCTGGCACAGGCCGACAAAGCCATTGCCATGGCACGTCAAGTCTCGCAAGCCAAACAGCAAATGCTGCGTATTGGCTTCGTTCCAGTCGCGGAAATGAAAATTTTCCCTTATGTACTACCGAATTTACGTGTACAAAATCCGGATTTAAAAATTGATTTGCTCAGTTTAAATAACAGTGAGCAAATTAAACTATTGAAGAAAGGTGAACTGGATGTGACCTTTACACGCCAGAACCTCAATAGTGATGAAATTGAAAGTTTATTTGTTTTACGCGAACCGCTAATCTTTATTTTGCCAGAGAATCATCCCTTGGCCAAATATGAGCGCATCCCAGTTAAAGCATTGAATGGTATAGATTTTATTATTCCAGCAGCAGAACAGTCTTTAACGCTACACAATGCGATTCTGGATTTTGCCAAAGCCAATGGGATTGAATTCAACATTGTGCAAAAAGCAGACAACATCTTGTTTAACATCAACTCTGTAGGTATGGGACTGGGTTGTACCATTCTGCCGGGCTATGTTGCCCCATTAACCACAAGTAATTCTGTCATTCGCACGCTAGATGTTGAGCTTCCTTACCTCGACCTCTATGTGAGTTACCACAAAAACAGTAGTTCTGTCGCTGTACAGAAATTTATTGAATTACTGACCCGCGTGTTTTATCTGAATATCAATCGCGATTGATCAATTTTTTACACATTCACTTTTTTCAATTGAGCACACCATTATTTTTCTGATAAATAATGGTGTCTTTTTTTGCACCATTTTGATTATTTTTCTACCACATTAGACTGAAGTCTTATAAAAATTCACCACTTCAAAGCCCATCTTTATGGGAAATAACGTATAACTTTTCTTTCACTCATTTATAAAAATATCTCATAATCAGAAAATTACAACTTAAGTCTAATAAGCCCAGCACAACCTTTTTAAAATATTTGTAAAAAATAAAGACCAATATAGGGAAGATTATGCAAATAGACCCGCTGCATCGTATAAAAGTAGGTGTTCGATACCACCCTTATTTCTTTTTTACTTTTCCTGCAATCGCTGTTTTCTATTATTTTTTGCACTGGCTGACCCAATGGGGCTGGTCTACCTGTCTTTTAATCAGCTGGAATATAGCAATCTATGGCTATTTATTCTTAACTCTAAAGACATTATGGCGTACAGAACATGCCCATATTTTGCAGCCTGCACAACAACAAGATGCCAGCAAATGGCTGATTTTACTGCTGGTAATTCTGACTTTAATCATGTGTTTCATTGCCATCGTTATTGAAATTAATCATTTACCCCCAGATTCCGCCATTCGAACAGGTCACTTAATCTTATCCATCCTCACCCTTGTTTCTGCCTGGTTTTTTATGCATACCATCTTTGCCATTCATTATGCTCATGACTTTTATCTGGCATTAGAAAAACATAAAGATGGCGGACTGGATTTTCCAAAAACTCCTGAACCGACTTATCCTGACTTTTTGTATTTCAGTTATGTCGTAGGAACTTCAGCTCAAACGGCGGATGTTTCGATTACCACCCGATCGATGCGTGTATTAAATACTTTGCACTTGCTGTTGGCCTATGGATTTAATACCACCATTTTGGCCATTAGCATCAATGTGACGGCTAACCTTATTAGCACTTAATTGTGAGTAGTTAATTAAAGGCATAAAAAAAGGATGACTACTGTCATCCTTTTTCATTTTATTCATACAGCGTGATTAAACACCACGAGCTGTTAAATAATTTTTAATTACAGTATTAAATTCTTCAGATTTTTCAACTTGAGACCAGTGACCACATTGGCTGAAGATGTGTGCATCAGCATGTGGAACAATGTTCAAGATATCCCATGAACGAGACACAGGAATGACCACGTCTTGTACGCCATGAATCAAAAGTACAGGAACTTTGATTTCTTTCATTTTTTCGAAATCAAGCGGGAATTCGAAACGGTCACGATCACGTGCGCCAACAACGTCCATCAGACGGTCAGACGCGTAATCATTTTTCGCAGAATCAAAACGTACTTTAACCAGTTCATCAGTGATCAAGTCTTTGTTCACAACAAACATAGAAAGGGTTTTCTTGATGCCTTCTTCTGTAAGCACTGGATTAGCATGCGCTTTAAGTGCAGCAGTCTGTTTCGCACCGCCAGTACCCATAGACACGATACCCAAAACACGTTCAGGGTAATCAAGCACCATCTGGAATGCTAACCAGCCACCCAAAGAGTTACCCACTACCCAAGTTTTTTCGATACCTAAAGCATCTAAAGTACGGATTGCGTGATCAACCCAAGCACGGATACCGTAAGCAGTGTTTGGCGCAACCACACTTTGACCATAACCAATGGTGTCAATTGCGATACAACGCGCTTGCTCACCAATTTGTGGCAAGTTTAACCACCAGTTTGCAGCAGCAGATACGCCTGTACCTGAACCGTGTAAAAATAGAATAGGTGTACCTTCACCAATTTCGTGGTAATGCGTCAACTCGCCTTCAGCAGTTTCAATCCATTTGTCTTCTAAGCCAAAGAATGGATCTGTTTGATAGTCAGGGATTTGAACAGTGCTCATATTGATTCCTCTTACAGTCTTTAGCTTGCGTGTCCCTCTATTACAAGAATTCGACGTCAAGTTGACTCATTAAAATGACTTTTTACATCTTTATATTAACCGTTCAAGACCTGCAAACTGATACAAATTTACGATCAAACCCTATAAAAAAACGATTATTTATGTCTTTGTTTTTATACAATTAAAATAAAATCATACCCATAATTTGCTTAAGGTATTTCAAGCCAAAATATTGTGAGCTCAAAAAAAAGAGCGACTGATCAACAGTCGCTCTTTTTTGATTCAATGATTTAGAACTTATAGGTATAGGTTGTAGCTACACGATACTCTTTAAGGTCAGATTTATAATCGAAGTCAGCATCGATATACATCGCTTGGAAGCCTAAACCTTTCAACTTACCTTCAGGCACTGTGTAGTTCACGATTAGATTAAGCTCATCCGAATCCTGGTTTTTCTTGCCATTTGCTTCAGCATCAAAGCCCATCATGTATACCGCAGTAGCATTCAAACCTTTTGCACCCAGTTCAGAGAAGTCATAACCATAAGTTAAACCTACTGATTTCTCATCAATAGCAGTGAAAGTCGCAACACCCCAGTTTACAAGGTAAGGCTGTGGCACCCAGCCACCCAACGTTGGGAAAGCACTGTCACCAAACATTTGTTGATAGCCCAAACCTACTGTGTGTGCGCCATAATTAACTTTTGCCCCTGCAGATAATGCCTGGTTATCAATTTTACCGTACAGCTTGTTGCCTGAATCCGAGTTATCGAAATAACGGATATGGCTATCTAATTTTGCCTTTTCACCTAAGGTGGTTTTGTAATTCGCACCGACATAATGCTGCTGGTAGATGTCTTTTACATCTGCATACCAGTAGCTTGCACCAATCTCTTTATTGAATTGATGATCCACACCCGCAATCCACATACCATCAGATTCAGGACCTTGGTCAAAACTTCCTTTTGAAATGCCATCAGGTAAAGTTTTACCTGGAGCAAATAGAGTTAAATCTCGGAACTGGTTGTCATAGCGGTTATTGATCTTATCAATATAAGCCAAAGTCAGTTTGGTATCTTTAATGTCTTTAGATTCTAACCATGCACCGCTATAAGTCGTCAGCAACTGACGCGATGGATCGAATACCAATACTGGAGATACCGGTAATAACTCACCTACTTTCAATTCGGTTTGTGAAACTTTGGCTTTTAAGGTCGCACCCACTTTACCGAAGTTGTCTTTTGACTCTTTACCATCATGCGGCAACACGAAGTCGGCATTTTTATCGCGACCATTCAATTTAAATGCGTGCTGTACCAAAAGGTCTGCACCGACTTGAATGCCAGCACCGATATCCTGATAACCGGATTTTGCATCCAGGGTAATGCCTTGTGACCATGAACCCCAGTTTTTCTCTGGTGTTGCTGCAATCTGACGATCAAGATAGAAATTTTTGAATTTTAATTGGACTTGGCTATCGTCGATAAATTCTGCATTCGTTGCAGTTGTACCTAATGCTAGAGTCGCAGCACAGATGGCTTTCCATAAAGTTTGACGACGCATGGCTTATTCCCAGTGATCAAATTAAGCTATGACGCCATCATGCTAAACAATGCAGTTAAAAAAAATCAGACCAGAGTATTAAGATTAAAGGCATTCATCCGGCTTTTTTATTGTTTAAGATTCACCATCAACTCTTGTTAAGAACTTTAAACAATAAGATATTTTGCCCTAAATTTATTTCATTATTCTTAAAGCCTTGTTGCAGTGCTTATTTTTAAGAAAATTTCACCTTTTTGGATTTAAATTTTTTTTATTAATCGTTTTTAGGTTTAAGCAGCTTTTAAAGCATCTTAAATAATTGATTATTTTAATATATTTTACATATCGCATGATATTTTTTATCTATAAATACAAATGTTTAGCCATAAAAAAAGCACCCTCAATGGGGTGCTTTCTAACACTTACTTTAAAAGAAAATTTTTAAAATTAAGCTTGTAGCTCACGTGCTTTAGACATGGTTAATGCCAAGTCTTCAATCATGTCTTCCTGACCGCCAACCGTACCACGACGACCAAGTTCCATCAGAATTTCACGAGCAGAAACACCATATTTCGCTTCAGCACGTTTAGCAAACAACAGGAATGATGAGTAAACACCTGCATAACCTAAAGTTGCTGCATCACGGTCTGCACGAATTGGTTGTTGCATCATTGGAACAATCAGTTCTTCAGCAATATCCTGAACTTTGAACAAGTCCACACCTGTTTCCATTTGCATACGGTTAGCAACCGCAACAAACAATTCAAGTGGCGTATTACCTGCGCCTGCGCCTAAACCGGCAGAAGCCAAATCGACACGCGTTGCACCCGCTTGAACCGCTGAAACAGAGTTCGCAACGCCCATACCCAAGTTATGGTGACCATGGAAACCGATTTCGATGTCTGAAGCCAAGTTGGCACGCAAAATACCCACGCGGTCAGTTACGTCTTGAGGAAGCATATAACCCGCAGAGTCAGTGACATAGATACAGTTTGCACCGTATGACACCATTTTGTTGGCTTCTTCCAAAAGTTTTTCTGGAGTCGCCATGTGAGCCATCATCAAGAAGCCCACAGTGTCCATGCCAAGTTTGCGCGCAGCAGTAATGTGCTGTTCAGAAACGTCTGCTTCTGTAGAGTGTGTTGCAACACGAATCGTTGCTACACCTACATCGTGCGCCATTTTTAAATGGTCAACCGTACCAATACCCGGAATTAAAAGTGCAGATACTTTGGCTTGTTTAAGCTTTGGAATAACCGCTGTTAAATATTCTTCATCCGTTGCAGCTGCAAAACCGTAGTTCACAGAGTTACCGCCTAAGCCGTCACCATGTGTTACTTCGATTAAAGGTACACCAGCATCATCAAGTGCAGTTGCAATCGCAACCATTTGCTCTGGTGTAGTTTGATGGCGCATTGGGTGCATACCATCACGTAACGTCATATCATTAATAATAATTTTTGACATGGTCTGCTCCTTAAGCTTCTGCTTCAGCTTGCGCTGCTTGGTTAGCAATGAGACGTTCTGCAAACATTTCTGCAGTACGTGCAGCAGCTGCAGTCATGATGTCCAGGTTACCGGCATATTTAGGCAAGTAATCACCCAAACCTTCGACTTCCAAGAACATAGAAACACGGTTGCCATCAAATACTGGACCATTTACAAGTTTGTAACCTGGTACATATTTTTGAACTTCTTTAATCATGGCATGCACAGATTCTGTGATTGCAGCCTGATCCGGTGTACCTTCAACTAAGCAGTGCACAGTGTCACGCATCATCAATGGTGGCTCAGCAGGGTTGATAATGATGATGGCTTTACCTTGTTTCGCGCCACCCACTTGCTCAATTGCACCCGCAGTGGTACGTGTAAATTCATCAATGTTTTTACGTGTACCCGGACCAACCGATTTCGTTGATACCGTTGCGATGATTTCACCGTAGTTTACAGGTTGAACACGTGAAATAGCTGCCACCATAGGAATGGTTGCCTGACCGCCACATGTCACCATGTTTACGTTCGGCAAGTCACCTTGTTCAAGCAAAGCTTCAAGATTTACCGGTGGTACGCAAAATGGACCAATCGCTGCAGGCGTCAAGTCAATCATTTGTACGCCAAGCTCATTCAACTTGCGGCTGTTTTCAGCATGTACATATGCAGAAGTTGCATCGAAAGCAATTTGAATATTGTCTGCTAAAACATGCGGCAATAAACCGTCTACACCGTCAGCAGTGGTTTTGATCCCCATTTTCGCTGCACGCGCCAAACCTTCAGAAGTTGGGTCAATCCCCACCATCCATACAGGTTCCAAAACTTCACTACGTTGAAGTTTGTAAAGCAAATCTGTACCGATATTACCCGGACCGATCAATGCACATTTAATCTTTTTCATTAACGTACTCTCTTAAAATACAGACTTATTCAGCAGCAAATGCAGCAACAACAGAACCAAAGCCTTCAATTTCAACCTTGAATTCATCACCCGGGTGTGCAACAACCATAGGACCCAATGCACCGGTCAATACGATGTCACCCGCCAACAGTGGACGACCACGGCGAACCATTTCATCCGCCAACCAAACAGCAGCGTTGAGTGGATTTGCAAGGCAGGCTTTACCTACACCTTGAGATACCACTTCATCACCACGGGTCATGGTCATTTTGCAGTTCACTAAATCCAGGTTTTCAAGTTTCACAGGACGTGAACCCAAAACAAAAGCCGCTGAAGATGCGTTATCGGCAACAGTATCAATCAGTGAGATTTTCCAGTTTTCGATACGGCTATCCACCACTTCTACCGCTGGCAAGGCATATTCAGTCGCACTGATAATGTCTGCATAGGTATGATGTTCTTTGGTAAGATCTTTATTAATGATTAACGCGATTTCTGCTTCAACTTTAGGCTGAATCAATAAACCTGCCGGGATTGCTTCGCCATCACCATAAGACATGTCTGCAAACAACATACCGAAGTCAGGCTGATCTACACCCAGTTGGGCTTGTACCACTTTTGAAGTCAAACCGATTTTGCGGCCGACTAAACGACGTCCTTCGCTTAGGGCACGTTGGGTATTTAATTCTTGAACTGCGTAGGCAATATCTACATCAGCACTTTCACCACCCAGTTGCGGGCGAATCGGTGCAATCGCAGTTTGTGACAACTCAGCTTCTCTAAGCGCCAAGGCGACTGATTCAACAACAGCAGAATTCGACATCAATGTTTCCTTAAACTGCAAAAAATTGGAGTTATACCGTTATCGATGGAAATGGAATGAACAATGTGAAAATGCTATGCAAATGATCAAACCCATCAGCAAATGGGTGCTGCCCATCTTGGGAAAACGTGTATATGTATAAACTGATTTAGAATCTGAAAAATGCGGTTTTTATGCCAATACTTATTTTATTTTTTACAATAGCTATTACCTATAAATGGCATTCTATTTTTTTCAGTGAAACAAAGCACTTAGCGTAGATAATTCATGATATCCGAGTAAGCAGCTCTGCAATGCAGGTGATTCATTTTAACAATCAATCACCACTACGACTAAAAGATGAGACTATCGCTCTATTTTGAGTAAAAACGACATATTCATTGCTCAATCAACATGATATTTTTAAACAATTAAAAACAATGACTTAGAATATTGGCAATGAAAATCAAAACACTGTTATTAACGGCTTCACTCACCACCTTATGTAGTACAGCCTTTGCACAAAATTATCAAAACCAGCTTAAAAACAAATATTTAATTGTAAGTCGCGCAAGCTGTGCGGGATTAAAATTTAATCCTCAAGCGACCGCTGCTGCATGGCAAAATGAAATGGAATGTAGTCGTGGCTACTCCAATAGCGATGCGTGGCGTATTACCTGGATTACACCGGACATTTTTATGATGACTGAAGTCATTCGCCCTAATGAAATTTCACCGCCGCGTAATGATGTTTATAAAATCATGAGTATTCAAAATAAAACCGTCACTGTCGTTAATTACTGGACCGATTGGGGTAACCACAAACCTGATCTGCAAAAATTTAGAATTCAATAAGTATAAAAAAGGGCGATTTTAAATCACCCTTTTAGCATCCGATATCTCTTAAACCGCTTGTTTTAAATTCACCTGATTCAAGAGGACCTGATGCAGACTTGCCACATCTTCTGCAATAGCAAGCGGATTATATTGTGCCAGCGTCTCAGGTGTATGCACCCCATAACTCACCCCAATACGTGGCATGGCAATATTCTGCGCCATTTCCAAATCATACGATGTATCACCGACCATAATCGCATTTTCAGCATTGACACCGGTAATGTGCAAAATTTCTGCGAGCATCAGTGGGTCAGGTTTAGATTTGGTTTCACTTGCCGCACGGGTCACAATAAAAAGCTCATGACTCTGGGTTTGACTTAACACACGGTCTAACCCTTTACGGCTTTTTCCTGTGGCAACCGCAAGCTTTACACCCTGCTGCGTGAGATCATTCAACAATTCCGCCACACCCTCAAACCATGCATCACCTTTCGAATTTTCGACATAGTGAGTCGCATAACATTGCAAAATATCATGGTGCAATTCAGGCACATCGGGAAATAACACTTGCGCGACTTCCGGCAACCCCAAACCAATAATGCTTTTTGCAGCTTCATGCGTTAAGGGTTGTTCATATTCTTTGGCAGCAAATTTTAAGCTTTCAACAATCTGACCGACTGAATCAAATAAAGTGCCATCCCAATCGAAAATGACAAGTTCTACCGCTTTTTTCATGAATTAATCCAATATTTGATTCAGGGTGAATAACAACTTGAAATTGACCTCTCCCTTGCGAACTCAGAATATATTCTGAGGATTCTCATCTCCTAAGAGGAAAGAATTTCTATTATTTTTCAAGCGCAAGGAACGAACTAAATATCGTGAGATAAGTTTAGCAAAATTTAATTCATTCCTCTTATTCGCTATCGTGACACTCCCTCTCCTTTCAGGAGATGAGCAGTACTACTGCGCAAGAGAGAGGTCAAAGTTATTCATCCACATTCTTGAGTAACGGGACTATTCATCCAATACTCCCGCTGCTTGAGAGCAGAAAATTCAATCTTCTTCATCACGATCAGTTAAAACCGGTTCTTTATCTTTCTTCTGTGCACGTAACTGTGCCACCAGACTCTGCATATCTTCAGGCAATGGCGCTTCAATGGTTTCATAACCCGGAATTTCCAGACGCAGTGCATGCAAACATAAACGACGTGCTTTCGGACCTTTGTATACAGTTTCATGACCATATTTTTCATCGCCAATTAAAGGATGACCAATACTTAAACCATGCACACGAATCTGATGGGTACGACCTGAAAGCGGTGATGCATATACAAGCGTTGCATGCATAAAGCGCTCAGCCACATTCCACTGCGTTTTCGACTCTTTACCTTCTTTAGAGACGCATACACGACGCTCGCCATTGGCAAGCTCATAACGGTGTAAAGGTGCATCAATCAGTTGACGATCGATCACGACGTTGCCTTTCACAATCGCAGCATAGGTTTTTTTGATTTTATGTTCACGCAGTAAATCTTGCAGGGTTTTTAAAGTGCTGCGTTTTTTACTGATCATCACTAGGCCGGAAGTATCACGGTCAATACGATGAATCAGTTCCAGATATTTCTTACCGGTTGCTGCACGCAAGCCTTCAATCAGACCATACGCCACACCACTACCACCGTGCACGGCAATACCTGAAGGTTTATTGACCACCATCAGGCCTTCATCTTCATAAATCACGCGGCTGAGCAGGCTTTGAGCCACTTTGTCCGATACCGGTACTGGCGTTTCATCTTTAGGCTCATAACGAATTGGCGCAACGCGAATTTGGTCACCAATTGCCAGTTTCGTTTCCGCTTTGATACGCTTTTTATTGACCCGAACTTGTCCTTCACGCATCAAACGATAAATACGACTTTTAGGCACACCTTTAAGTCGAGAAAATAAAAAATTATCGATGCGTTGGCCTGATTGATGCTCGTCCACTTCAAACCAAGTGACACTTTGCCATTCTTGCGTAGAATTCATACAGTTACTATGACCCAAAAAAATACTAAAATTGATTAAAAACTGATCACTTAGGCTATGCTTTACACAAGAAACATAAGCTTAACCCATAGGCAGATGATGCAAGGTTTGATATAGTCAGCGCACGGATACCACCGTTAGTGTGAAAAAATTTAATCACTTCAATATTTTTGAAGTTAAATATTAAATTTGACAATTCACATTAAATACGGAAAGGTCCCTAAAGAATATGCCGACGCCGAAGGCTTATTATATCGGCAAAAAAGCAAACTGTTGCGTTTAATTGTACTTATGTACATAAATCAGTCTGCCCTAAAAAATATGTCGCCAACTTAAAGTTGGTTTTTAAACGTAAACTGATACACATCAGATTAGTCGCACCCTGAAGTCGCATTCAGGCTACAACGTTGATGCATTGGATCTGCACATAAAGCAAAGATACGATGATAATTCCGTATCAAGACGCTCTATCTTAATGGAAGGGATGATCTTCAAGCTGCGTGACAGTGAAAGTTACTCACATCTAATGCACCGTTTGTCCGCCAGTGAAGCGTTCAGGTGACTTTAATCGTTTAAAGATTGAAGCCGTATTGCCATCATCAATACGTGAATCAAAAACCGAAGCCCAAAAAAAGGCCGGTAAAAAAGCTCAGACCACAAGAGTTTATTTGAGATCTGGGTATTGATCCGTAATGTATGATGTTCGCTACGTGAATAGCGATGTTTTGTTGTGTATCACTATTAGGTGTTACACCCATGAAACGTATGTTGATTAATGCAACACATGCCGAAGAGATTCGCGTTGCACTTGTCACTGGTCAGCGTCTTTACGATTTTGATTTAGAAAATCGTACCCGTGAACAAAAGAAATCCAATATCTATAAAGGTCACGTGACTCGCGTTGAACCTTCTTTAGAAGCTGTTTTTGTTGAGTATGGTGCAGGTCGTCAAGGCTTCCTGTCTATGCGTGAAATCGCAAATTCATACTACAAGGCAGACCCTCGCCAAACTTCAAATATCCGCGAATTGATCACTGAAGGCACAGAACTTCTTGTTCAAGTGGAAAAAGAAGAACGTGGCAATAAAGGGGCTGCCCTTTCTACCTTTATCTCGCTTGCCGGTCGTTATTTGGTGCTTATGCCAAACAACCCTAAAGGTGGTGGTATCAGTCGTCAAATTTCAGGTTCAGTTCGTGAAGAATTGAAAGAAATGTTGTCGTCACTGAATATTCCTCGTGGCATGAGCGTGATTGTTCGTACTGCGGGTATTGGTCGTTCACAAGAAGAATTGCAACTTGACTTGCAACACCTGATGGACCTTTGGGCACAAATCCAAACCACAGCAAGTTCTGGTCCGTCACCAATGTTGGTACATCAGGAAGCTGGCGTAGTTACTCGTGCGATTCGTGACTATTTACGTGACGATGTTGCAGAAATTTTAATTGACTCTGAACAAGCCTATACCGAAGCCTATAACTTCGTTAAAGCCGTGATGCCGCGCCAGTTAGAAAAACTTAAAACCTATACTTTAAATGAGCCTTTATTTGCTCATTTTGCGATTGAAAGCCAAATTCAAACTGCCTATGAACGTGAAGTAAAACTTCCTTCTGGCGGTTCAATCGTGATCGACCAAACTGAAGCTTTAGTGTCAATTGACATTAACTCGGCGAAATCAACACGTGGTAGCGACGTTGAAGACACCGCTTTAAATACCAACCTGGAAGCGGCTGAAGAAATTGCGCGTCAACTGCGTTTACGTGATATCGGTGGTTTGGTGGTGATCGATTTCATCGACATGACCAAAGACCGCAACCAGCGCATGGTTGAAGCAAAACTTCGTGAAGCAACTCAAAGCGATCGTGCCCGTATCCAGTTCGGTCAATTGTCTCGTTTTGGCTTAATGGAAATGAGCCGTCAACGCTTACGTCCATCGCTTGAAGAAGCGACCGGTTATGTTTGCCCGCGCTGCCATGGTACTGGCATGGTGCGTGACTTACGCTCTCTTTCGCTGTCGATCATGCGTAAAGTGGAAGAAATTGCTCTGCGTGAACGTCATGGTGAAGTTCAGGTTGAAGTTCCAGTTGAAATTGCAGCATTCTTGTTGAATGAAAAGCGTCATACGCTGGTGTATTTAGAACAAACTTCAAATGTACGTGTAACCGTGTTGCCACATCCGCACTTGGAAACACCGCATTACGAAATCACTTATAACGCTGAAGGTTTTGCGCCAACCAGCTATGAACGTACCGAAGCAACACGTTCAAGTGAAAAAGAGTTGGGTTATGAATCTTCTGAATGGCATTTGGAAGGTGAGCAACAAGCTCAAGCTGCTGCACAAGCACCTGCTCAGCAACAAGCTCAAAACCAAAACAACAAGCCACAACGCCGTCCACAACAAGCAGCTCAAGAAGTACAGCAACAACAGCCAGCTCAAGTTGCACCTGCTGCTCAAGCTTCAGCAAGCCCATGTGCATGGTTAGAAAACCTGTTTGTGCAAAAGCAAGCAAAAACAGTTGATCAGGCACGTACTGCAAACAATGCTGCTGCTGCCATTGAACAAATGGTCAATGAGGGTGCTGTGAGCCGTGGCCAATTCGGTCAAGTTGCGACATCTGCTCCTGCT
Source organism: Acinetobacter terrae (assembly GCF_013004375.1). Taxonomy (GTDB): domain Bacteria; phylum Pseudomonadota; class Gammaproteobacteria; order Pseudomonadales; family Moraxellaceae; genus Acinetobacter; species Acinetobacter terrae. Next base: position 221,814 of record NZ_JABERI010000001.1, read on the forward strand.
CCAAGCGCACCGGTTGCAACTGCAAACAACAATGTTTACTTAACGCCAAATGCACCTGTAACACCAAAACAGGAACAGCGTGAAGTTGCGGACAAGTATTCTGACAGAGAAGAAAAAGCGCAACGTCACAATAAAAAGCGTAACAAGCCGAAAGAGCAACGCGAACAAGTTCAGCACGACAATCAACAAAATCAAGTGCATGAAGAAATTGTTCAAGTTCCTCGTCATGAGCAGCGCCAAGAAGTACGTCAAGAACAGCGCCCGGAACCACGTCAAGATCAGCGCCATGAACAGCGCCAAGACCAACGTGACAACAAGCGCCCGACTCGACGTCAACACGTTGAACAACAAGCATCTGAAACTCAACCAGAGCAAAATGCTGTTCCACGTCGTGACCGCAATAGCCCGCAACGTCCAAACCGCCCAAATCGTCACCGCGATCAAAGCGTATTGAACGAACAAGCTGCTCCACAGCAAGCCATTGCTGCTCCTGTAGTTAATGAACAACAACCTAAAGTCGAAGTGATTGATACGCCTCGTCAGGATGTTATTCCAACTGCATTGGTGGTGAATGTCGATCAGGCGAAAAGTGAAATTGTCGCGTTAAATGCAACAGCAGCTATTGTTGAAGCACCAATCGCTCAAACTGCACCTGTCGCTGTTGCAGAAATCAAAGCAGCTGTAGTTGAGAAACCGGTAGTCGCGAAGGCAGAAAAACCTGCTGCAACCACTGAAACTCGCGAGCCACAGCAACCGCGTCCTGCTGACAAACGTGCAAGCAACGATCCGCGTATGCATCGTCGTCAAAAACGTGAAGCTTATGCAAAACAGGCTCAAGCTCCAAAATTGAACCCATCTCAGGTTCCAACTTTGGGTCAATATACGGTTGGCAGCTTAATTCGCCATGTTTATGGTGAAGATTGTTCAGTGCTGATTGAACAATTTGGTTTAATCCCAACCTTCAACCGTGCCTTGGTGAAATTCACTGAGCAATATGCGGCGACTATGGTGTCTCAGGCAACTGAAGCGGAAGCACCAGCACAGCCGGTTACACGTGATGTTGCTGTAGTAACCAAAGCTGCACCTGAGGCTGAACCGGCGCCTGTGTTGGACTTGACACCACCTCGTGCTGTTTCGGACAACCGTGTTGCCAACGATCCTCGTGAACGTCGTCGTTTGGCAAAACTTGCTGCGGAACAAGCTTTAGAGCAAGCCAAGCAAGCACATAGCGAACCTAAAGCTGCAAAGGAAGTTGCTGAAACAACGACTTCTGAAGTTGCTCCGGTGACAGAACCAGAAGCTGTGATCGAAGAAGCACCGGTGACGAAAACTCCTGAAGTTATAGCCGAAGAAGCACCAGTGACGGAAGCTCCAGAAGTTGTAGTCGCTCCAGAAGTGGTTGCAGAGCCGATCGAGGAAGCTGTTCAAGCAGCCCCTGTTGAAAAGGCAGTAAAGCCAAAACCGGTAAAAGCTGAATTGCCGGCAGAGGTTGCTCAAGACCTACAAGCACTGGCTGAGCCAAAAGCTGATGTAGATAACCCCGATGCTGATGATGACGCTGACAAACCTGTCCGCCCCCGTCGTCCTCGCGGTCGTCCACCGAAGAAAGTAACTCCTGCAAATGAGTCATAATTAGCTCTAATGCAGTGAATAAAAAAAACCTAGTCATTTCGGTGACTAGGTTTTTTTTGATACTTTTGTCAAATTAGGTTGATTGCACTAGGATTAAACGATTAAAAAGACACCTGTACAGATGACCGCAAACAAATAGACATATTGGATTATGAAAAATAAATAGGATTCTTATGAACCACAGCACACAGAGCGATCTTATTGGTATTGCTGATGTCGCAGCAAAATTACCCAAATTTATGAGCAAAGTCCCTCATCTATTGAGTGGTCTGAAGCAAGCCTATTTACGCACACCTAACACCCCTGCAGGATTAGGCATTGCCTTTGAAAAAGCAGTCAAACGCAATCCTCACGGCATCGCGTTATTATTTGAAGATCAAAAATTCAGTTATCAAGAATTGAATGAATGGGCCAACCAAATCGGGCATTTTTATCTGTCCCTTGGCGCCTGTAAAGGCGATGTCATTGCCGTGATGGTGGAAAACCGTCCGGAACTTGTAGCGACAGTCGTTGCTTTAGCGAAAATTGGCGTGACCTCAGCTCTGGTCAATACATCGCAAACCGGTAAGGCACTGACGCATAGCATTAATCTGGTAAAACCCATTGCAGTCATTGTCGGTGAAGAATGCCGTCACGCTGTGGAAGAAGTCCGTCCAGACTTAGCGCTTGCAGCAGACCGTTTTCACTGGTTTGCAGATCAAGCCACTCAAATTGATGCAGGTACAGCACCGAAAAACTGGGTGAATCTCGCGGATAAAATTGATCAATTCCCCAAATTCAACACACCAACCACGCATAGTGTTCAAGGTAAAGACGGCTTATTTTACATCTACACTTCGGGTACGACCGGTTTACCCAAAGCGGTCATTTTCACGCATAGCCGCTGGACTTTGGCCTATGGCACCTATGGGCATATATTAAACCTGAATAAAGACGACGTCATGTACGTGACCTTGCCGCTCTATCATGCGACGGGGATCGTGGTGTGTTGGTGTGGCGTGATTGCTGGCAGTGCCACACTGGCATTACGACGCAAATATTCCACCTCTGCTTTCTGGAAAGATGTACAAAAATTTGATGCCTCTGCGATTGGTTATGTCGGTGAATTGTGCCGTTACCTCATGGATGCGCCTGTATCTGAACTCGAACACTGTCATCGTGTGAAAAAAATGATCGGTAATGGCATGCGCCCAAATATCTGGGACAAATTCAAGCAACGTTTTGGTATTGAAGAAATTCTTGAACTTTATGCTTCAAGCGAAGGTAATGTCGGTTTCAGTAACGTGTTTAACTTTGACAACACGGTAGGCTTCTCCCCTACACCTTATGCGATTGTCGAGTTTGATAAAGAAAGCAATGCGCCGGTGAAAGATGCCAAAGGCTGGTTCAAGAAGGTCAAAAAAGGTGAAGTCGGTTTATTGATTGGTAAAATTACCCGCCGCTCACCCTTTGATGGCTATACCGACCCTGAAAAGAATAAATCCGTCATCATGAAAGATGTATTCAAGCATGGCGATGCATTCTTTAACACAGGCGATCTGGTACGTGATATTGGCTTCCGTCATGCTCAATTTGTGGACCGTTTAGGTGACACTTTCCGCTGGAAAGGTGAAAATGTATCTACCACTGAAGTTGAAAATGTCCTCAGCGAATATGAAAAAATTGCTGAAGCTGTGGTTTATGGCGTAGAAATTCCCAATACCAACGGTCGTGCAGGCATGGCGGCAATTACGCTGAATGATGGTGCAGAATTAACAGCGCAAGATTTAAAGCAAATGGCAACCGAGTTTAAAAAATGCCTGCCTGCTTATGCTGTTCCTGTGTTCTTACGTGTTCAAGTACAGGTGGAAACCACCGGTACTTTTAAATACCAAAAGAACAAGTTAAAAGAACAGGCTTTTGATCCCAATAAAACCGATGAACGCTTGTTGGTTTTATTGCCGAATACCACGGAATATTGTGATTTAACGGCAGAAATATTCCACAATATCCAAGCTTATCAATACCGTTTCTAATTCAAAACGTATGTTTTTTGACTAGATAAAGCAAATTTGTTGCATTTATAATCAAACATCAACAAGTTTGCTAATTTTTACTTGCGCTCGTTTAATAACTTGCTACAATACGCCCATCAAAACGAAGTGGTGTTTAGAAAACCTTATATTTTCTTACACTGTGCATCCAGGCAATGCTTGAATGTTGGTTTCGGGCCGTTAGCTCAGTTGGTAGAGCAGTGGACTTTTAATCCATTGGTCCCGCGTTCGAGTCGCGGACGGCCCACCACTTATTTTGATTATCTTGGGCCGTTAGCTCAGTTGGTAGAGCAGTGGACTTTTAATCCATTGGTCCCGCGTTCGAGTCGCGGACGGCCCACCAAGATTCTAAAGAGCTTCTCTACAGAGAAGCTTTTTTACTTCTCAGATATTTTCTCTGAAAATATGGGCCGTTAGCTCAGTTGGTAGAGCAGTGGACTTTTAATCCATTGGTCCCGCGTTCGAGTCGCGGACGGCCCACCATATCTTTCTTAAGGCTTCTTTCTGTACTAAAATACCCGTACTCAAATAGAAACGAAACCTGCAAATATTCCGACCAAGACAAACCATACCGCTTCGGTAGATTCGCCATTCTCGAAATTTTGCTTCATCTTGCAATTCGTTTAAAATATTGTTTTTAAATGCGTTCAGGGTTGTTAGCTCAGTTGGTAGAGCAGTAGACTCTTAATCTATTGGTCGAGGGTTCGAGCCCCTCACAACCCACCAAATTTAATCCTCATTATTCCAATAAATTTTAATTTTATTCAAAAAAATACTCCATTTTGGGAGTATTTTTTTTGCTTAAATTTTAGGATTCACTGGTTTTCACTTTCGTACTTGCTTTGACTAAACGATATGCTTGTTGGGGAAATGGATGACCTTCAGCAAAATATTGTTTATTTTGTTCTGAAGCATGGGCAATTTTATCTAAATCCATTTGCAAGCTCTGATCTTGATCGACATTATAGAAAAACTCTACTCCATTTGATCGATGCAAAATCACTTGATGATGCTCTTCATCATAAGACCAAGAATCTTTATGATAATAAGAGTCCGAATCAAATGTAATTTTGCCTAAATGGATAATACTGCTGTGTGCGGTACCATCTGCTAATAAATTGAGAATAAAATCTCCAGTCCCCTCTTTGCATTTCATCAAAGGATCAGCACAGCTAATCGCACTCCGATAACGCCCCACATAGGATTCAGCATTTTCTGGAATTTTTTTCTGGGTAACGCTTGTAGTATCCGCGGGCATGGCGGCCTTTCCGGCGACCTCAGTCAGTTTTTTGCCTTGAGTATTAGCAGTAGCGGAATTGGCCAGCTGATTTTCAGATTCCATTTGTTTGGCAACAGAATCTTCTAGTGGCTGATTACAGCCCCCAAGACCCAATAAGACAGTCACAAGGATACATCTACGGTAATCTGCTTTTAGAAACACTGATTTACCCCTCAATTCTAGATTTTCTTCAGCTGCGTATTGGTACATTCAATTATTTATTGGATAAGTTGTCTGGATATTCATGCTATTGAACTATAATACAGTTCACATATTTTTTTGATTTTCATTGATATAAATTAACCTTTTTAAAATAAATATATTTGATGTCGCAGTACAGAGATCAGGCATAGCCAGTTACATAACTTAACTATTTTTTATGCTGCATCACTTTAAAAAGTTTTTTGCATCACCATTTCTAAATTATGAGTGAGTTGTTTTAACTTCATACATTTTCTAATTTTAAGGAGATCTAGATGGCCAATGTTGGTCTATATCGCTCTAACCGACAGAATATGATTGCAGGTGTAATGGGTGGTATTGCTGAACGATTTGGTTGGAATGCAAATTTACTCCGCATTATATTTGTACTTGTTTCTGTTATGAGCGCAGCATTTCCAGGGATTTTAGTCTATTTGGTTTTATGGCTCATTATGCCTAAAAAACAGTTTCAAATAGATTCTGGATCAGGCTATCAGAATCCGGTTCGTACGGTAAATCAGGACTCTAATCCATACCGTTAATATTTTAACTTTTGAGCTTTTACCGTTTTATGCTACGGCTCTTACCCCAATGAGTCGTAGCTTTTTTTTGCCTATTTTTAGATGTTAGCCGCAAGATTCAACTGTTGATTTAATGCTGCAATCATATCGGCACGGCTGATAATCCCGACCATTCTTTGGTTTTCTACTACAGCAATATAATTAAATGAACGTTCCACAAAATACGGCACCAAATCCTGAATCGGTTGCTGGGGTTTCACAGTGACGACTTGACGCACCATAATATCCTTAACCTGACGCTGCCATGTAGTTCTTAAGTCGGTCGCACGCTTAAACCATTCTACTACTTCATATAAAGCCAGTGTTCCCACCAATTGCTGCTGAGCATCTATCACAGGCAAGCTCATTAAATTCATCTGTTTGAATTTATCCAAAGCCGAATGGATATCATCATTTTCATTTAAGCTAATGACATCTTTAGTCATGATGTCCTGACACTTGAACTGGCTCACTCCCCTCGCATTGGCTTTTTCTTGCGCCGCTAAAATAATTTTTTGTAAGTCATATTCACTGATATCTAACAGCTCGGTTTGTTGATCCAAAGTGTCTTGAATATCTTGAGGTTGAATCGTGACTTTTTGAGTGGGTGTTGGGTCTTTAGAACGCTGGTTGATTTGTGCGACTTGCGGATATTGTTTGCCTAGCATGCGATTAAACACAATCGCAATCATCATTAATAAAAGTGAATTCAATAAAACTGGATAAAAGATAAAGTTGTATCCAAGCTGGTGTACCGCTTCCCCACCCAAAACGGCAGTAATGGCCACTGCACCACTGGGTGGATGCAAGGAATCTGTCGTCATCATTAAGACAATCGAGAGGCCCACCGCAACACTAAAGGCTTCCGTCAAGTTAGGAATATACATCGCGCAAGTCACGCCAATAATGCCTGCAATACTATTTCCGACCACCATATTCCACGGTTGAGCCAATGGACTGGCAGGTACGGCAAACAATAGTACCGACGAGGCACCCATGGGCGCGATATACCATGCGTTGATATCGCCCAACACCCACCAGCTGATCAGCGATGAAAGTGCAAGTCCCATCAATGCGCCTATACCACACAGCAGGCGGTCTTTTAGCGGAAGGACTTTAAAATTGGGTTTTAAGGTATTGAGCCATTCAAGTTGTGGATGAAACACAGCACACCTTTTGTGGTTTTTAAGTTGAAGATATGAATTATAGAATGATGCTGCATGAAGGTGTATTTATTTTATATCTTTCCATAATCCATTTATTGATAGATTTTTAAAATAAAAAACGTCCATCTTGTTTGTAACGACCCTGAGGATTTTGCAAAATTTATCACCCATTATTCACGGCGATTTAAACAAGATTACGATATACAGTCAGCGTACTACACTTCTTTAAAATCAGTGTACTGAGCAGCAATTTTAGTCCATTTAAATAGCGGCTAGTCATCTGACTTCTGCGTAATAATCGGCTCAATTTTTATCAGCTCAATCTCGCCATAGAAGGTCGAAAATGCCACATCTCCGGCATCTATTCCAGTGCCAATTCGAATTAAATTTTCTACAGGTGCCAATCGGGTCGGATCAAATAATACCCAACCACCTTCTAAATAGGCTTCAAAAATCGCGTGAAAATCCGGTAAAAATTCTTCAATTTCCACATAACCGACCACCATGCGTGCAGGAATGCCTAATGCACGACACAAGGCAATGCCTAAATGAGCAAAGTCACGACAGACTCCAGCCCGATGGATGAGTACATCTGTCGCCGTTGTAAATTGGTCAGAACTGCCTGAAACATAGAAAATGTTGTTGTAAATCCACTGCTCAATGGCTTTGATGCGACTATAGCCTTGATCCATCCATCCAAAGGATCGGTTTGCCATTTCTACGAATAAATCTGAATTACAATAACGACTGGCCAGCAAATAAGGTAACACCTCATCGGGTAAATCTGGAATTGCCACTTCATTGAGGTTTTGCTGAAGATCTGCATTCTTTACAGGATGACGTTCAACTATCGCACTGTAGTTCACTTCAAAATTATCACAAGCGTCGACATGCAACCTGATATAACGGTTTTGCTGGCTCGGATCGTGAAATTCGCGCCATGCGATTGGTGGATTAAAGCTGAGTTGTTCTTCAATAATGGTTTGATCAGGATGATGTGCAGCTTGAATCAGAAAAACGAATTCTGTGGCGTGGACAATCTTGTATTTTAAGTGACACTGAATTTTACAAGTTGTCATGAACTTCCTTATTTTTTAAGCATTATTTTACTGTGTGCAGATTAAACCAATTTCATGCAAATAAGCGGATGAGAGCTGTTTATCTTTATCACAATTTCATTTAAATAATGCTATACATCTGATTTATTCTTGGTTTTTAGCTCAGCGTAAATCGGTCATCAAACATGACATGACAGGATGCAAATAGATAACTGTTATCTTTCAAGGGCGTTTTGATTTTTTTCAAAAAAGTGTCGGCGCATTAACCCTTTGCCACTCCTCTGGAAAATCCTTATAATTGAACACAATTTTTCTCTAATTTTAAGTGGATGACCATGAGTCGCGCCATATCGCATATTGATACCTTCCAAGGCTTAATTCTTGCCTTACAAACTTACTGGGCTGAACAAGGTTGTGTAATTTTACAGCCTTACGATATGGAAATGGGCGCAGGCACATTCCACACTGCAACCTTCCTTCGTGCTTTAGGGCCTGAAACCTGGAACGCTGCATACGTTCAGCCTTCACGTCGTCCGAAAGATGGTCGTTATGGCGAAAACCCGAACCGTTTGCAACATTACTACCAATTCCAGGTGGTGTTGAAGCCAAACCCAGACAACATCCAACAGCTTTACCTTGATTCGCTTAAAGCGATCGGTATTGACCCGCTTGTACACGACATTCGTTTCGTTGAAGACAACTGGGAATCTCCAACATTAGGCGCTTGGGGCTTAGGTTGGGAAGTTTGGCTGAACGGTATGGAAGTGACTCAGTTCACTTACTTCCAGCAAGTCGGTGGTGTTGAATGTTACCCGGTAACTGGCGAAATCACTTACGGTCTTGAACGTCTTGCGATGTACTTGCAAGGTGTAGATTCAGTTTACGATTTGGTTTGGACCAAAGGTCAGTTCGGTACGGTGACTTATGGCGATGTATTCCATCAAAATGAAGTAGAACAATCGACTTATAACTTCGAATACGCCAACGTTGAAAAAATGTTTGAATTGTTCGACTTCTACGAAGCTGAAGCAACGCGTTTAATCGAAGCTGAACTTCCACTACCTGCATACGAACAAGTGATTAAAGCATCGCATAGCTTTAACTTGTTAGACGCACGTGGCGCGATTTCGGTGACTGAACGTCAGCGTTATATTTTACGTGTACGTACTTTGGCACGTTCAATTGCACAAAGTTATGTGGCAGCACGTGCGAAGCTTGGCTTCCCGATGGCTGAACCTGAATTACGTGATGAAGTTCTTGCGCAGTTAAAAGCACAAGTTGAAGCAGAAGCGGCTCAAGCAGAAAAAGCAGCGGAGAAGAAATAATGTCTAAACATACCGTATTGTTCGAATTGGGTTGTGAAGAACTTCCGCCAAAAAGCTTAAAAAAATTACGTGATGCACTGCAAGCTGAAACCGTTAAAGGCTTAAAAGATGCAGGCTTGGCTTTCGATGCCATCGAAGCGTATGCAGCACCTCGCCGTTTAGCATTGAAAATTGTCAATGTTGAAGGCGCACAAGCAGATACTCAAAAACGTTTTGATGGCCCTGCTAAACAAGCAGCCTTTGATGCTGAAGGTAACCCGACTAAAGCCCTTGAAGGTTTTATGCGTGGTCAAGGCATCACGGTTGATCAAGTATCAACTTTCCAAGCAGGTAAAGTTGAAAAGGTGTGCTACTTAAAAGACGTGAAAGGTCAAAGCCTTGATGTACTTTTACCGCAAATTTTACAAGCTGCGCTAGACAACCTTCCTATCGCAAAACGTATGCGTTCTGCTGCAAGCCGTACTGAATTCGTACGTCCGGTAAAATGGGTTGTATTGCTCAAAGACAACGATGTGGTTGATGCAACCATTCAAGATCACAAAGCGGGTAACGTGACTTATGGTCACCGTTTCCACGCGCCTGAAGCAATTACTTTAACCCATGCAGATGAATACTTAGCAAAACTCAAAGCAGCGCACGTTGTGGCGTCATTTGAAGAGCGTCAAGCAATCATTGATGGTCAAGTGAAAGCACTTGCAGATGAAGTGAATGCCATTGCGATCGTACCAAGTGACCTTCGTGACGAAGTGACTGCATTGGTTGAATGGCCTGTTGCACTTCGTGCAAGCTTCGAAGAACGCTTCCTTGCTGTTCCTCAAGAAGCACTCATCACCACCATGCAAGACAACCAAAAGTATTTCTGTTTGGTAAATGCAGACAACAAACTTCAACCGTACTTCATTACTGTGTCTAACATCGAGTCAAAAGACCCGACACAAATTATTGAAGGTAACGAGAAGGTTGTTCGTCCGCGTTTGTCTGATGCTGAATTCTTCTTCTTACAAGATCAAAAGCAACCGCTTGCATCGCGTAAAGAAAAATTAGCAAACATGGTGTTCCAGGCAGAATTGGGTACGCTTTGGAACAAGTCTGAACGTATCGCCAAACTGGCTGTAGCGCTTGCGCCAATCACTGGTGCAAAAGCTGAAGATGCTGAAAAAGCTGCACTTCTTGCGAAATGTGACTTAACTTCTGAGCTTGTGGGTGAATTCCCAGAACTTCAAGGGATCGCGGGTACTTACTACGCACGTCTTGAAGGTGAAAATGCTGAAGTTGCTGAATCTCTAGGTGAGCAATACTTACCTAAATTTGCAGGTGACGTTTTACCGAAAACCAAAACTGGTACAACCATTGCCCTTGCGGATCGTTTAGATACATTGACGGGTATTTTTGGTATCGGTCAAGCGCCTACAGGTTCTAAAGACCCGTTTGCACTGCGTCGTTCTGCGATTGGTATCTTACGCCTTGTGACTGAAAAAGAGCTTGATGTTTCAATCGAAGATTTGATCAAACTTGCTTTAGCGGCTTATGGCGATGTATTGAAAGATCACGACAAGACTTTGGCAGATGCAGTTGCATTCCTTGAAGGTCGTTACCGTGCGAAATACGAAGACCAAGGCGTTGCAGTTGATGTGATTCAAGCCGTTCAAGCGTTGTCTCCAAAATCACCACTTGATTTTGACAAGCGTGTAAATGCGGTCAATCACTTCCGCGCATTGCCTGAAGCTGCTGCACTTGCTGCTGCAAACAAACGTGTTGCGAATATTCTTGCAAAAGAAACAGCGCCTGAAGGTGCTGTGGTTGAAGCGAACTTGGTTGAAGATGCTGAGAAAGCATTGTTCGCTGAACTTGCGAAAATCACGCCTGTGGTTGAGCCGTTATTTGCTGCGAAAGATTACACTGCTGCGTTGTCTGCACTTGCTGCACTTCGTGTGCCTGTCGATGCGTTCTTTGACGGTGTAATGGTCATGGCTGACGATACTGACTTGAAAGCAAACCGTTTACGTATGCTTGCACAGCTTCGTGATTTGTTTACGAAAGTCGCTGATATTTCAGTGCTTCAGCATTAAGCCTTAATTGCTTGTAAATTAAAGAAGACCCCGCTATAAATGAGTGGGGTTTTCTTTTTTTGAAATTGATATGCATGAAAATTTAAGTCTTCTACAACAGCAGGTTTTTGAACTTATTGGTCGTTTAGTTTTAAATTATCAAGATATCGAAACACGTTTAAAAACCCTATTAGATGTGTCAAATAAGTCATTCCCTGTCAGAAAACAAAATGAAATCACTTCTATTTCTGCTTTTAGGAATCAAACCTTAGGCGGACTCAAGAATCACGCCTTACAGGATTTCTTTCGCAAGAATACTGAAACATATCAGGACTTACACCCTGAAATCCCTGATCATGTTCATTTTTCTACAAGTCTGACACTACAGCAGCAAAGCTGGGAACGCTTACAACAAGATTTTCATCAATTTGTAGAAAGACGAAATTTTCTAATTCATCATTTTTATTCAGAATATAGTTTAAATGATGAAATGAGCTGTACACGGGCTTTAAATAATTTACAGCATCATTATCAAGAGCAAATCCGTTTTATTGAGCAATTTAATAGTTATTGCACTGTTTTTGCTGAAGCAATGGATGAATATAAATGCTTTCTTGAATCACCTGTTGGACGAACAGCGTTTATATTTCCAGCAGATGAAATTTACCGACTCATTTGCAACCTCATTGAAAACAATAAAAAAAATGCAGGCTGGCTTTCACTCACTACAGCCCTTCAACAAATTGCAAAACAATTTCCTGACTGCCATTCGAAAATCAAACAAAAATATGGCTTTAAAAATCTTTCCGATCTAATTTTAAATAGTGGGTTATATCAACTAAAAATATTACCCACTCAAAATGGTGAAAAAATTAGATCTCTTGCGAAAGTCATTATTGCAAGTTTATCCGGTTTACGAGTGCAGCAATTAAGTTAATGCGTAAACCGAATCTTTTCCGTCTATTTCGATAGCGTTCACTTAATATTCTAAATCTTTTCAATTGACTATTAATGTGTTCGATCACAACTCGTATTTTCCCAATCATTTTATTGTACTTTTTCTCAACATCAAATAAGGGTAAATTCTTCTTTTTCTTTATTGGCATCAATAATTTAAAGCCATCTTGCTCTAATCCGTAGTACCCTAAATCGGTCATAACATATTCACAATGTTTGAATTTCTTAACCGTTTTTCTTGCCAATTTAATATCATGCTGACTGCCATTCGATATATCTAGCCCTATGATTTGTTTGCTGTTCGGATGATAGATCACTTGTGCTTTTAGCGTATGTTTCTTCTTTTTACCACTGTAGAACTTACTCTGATTTTTTTTTCGGACGTTCTATTGAACATTCTGTCGCATCAATAATGACCCAGTTAAAGTGTTCGTCTGCTGTGGTAATGCTTCGTTTTGGCAGAGTAAAACGTCTTGATTTCATCAATGCATCTTCAACCTTTTTAATGGTTCGATTCACATTACTTTCAGCGATATGGTAATTTGCTGCTAATTCCAGTTGAGTGCTGTAGTTCCGTAAGTAATTGAGAGTTAATAACAACTGATCCTCTATATCTAAAGTATGAGGACGACCTGATTTCTTTTTGAGTGATTCTGCTTTTTCTAAAACCTCTACCATTTCAGTAAAAACATGTCGAGGTACGCCAACCAAGCGTTTGAATTCAGAATCTGAAAAACGATTTAATTTCTGATATCTCATGAAATTTATATTGAGGTGGTTTTTACTTTCGCAAGAGGTCTATTTTATTTTGTTTAAATGATAAAGACATAACATTTATCAAAGAAGCATAATCTTTAATCCTTTTCATTTATCTCTAAAACTCCATTTATAGCTGAACCCTAATTTCTGCAAAGCAATCCATCAAACCATGACCATTGTGCTTTAGCAAAATGTGCCGGTTTAAATGAAGCTTTAAATCACTTAAAAACTCAATTACTCAGCTTACAAATATGGCATTATTTTTTCCAGTAAATCTTTTTCATATGCATTATTTATTTTTTCTGATTTTAAACTTAAGTAAATTGTTTTTGTAAAATCGTATCTCTAGTCAATTTCTCCCCAATTCCCTATACTCACCCTAACAACACTCAACAAGAAAGAATCATATGAAATTTAAAACACTTATTCTCTCTGGCTTCGCGTGCTTATCTCTTACTGCTTGTACTTCTGCACCAAAAATCCCGCAACTTGAAACCGGTGTATTACAAGAAGTTCAAAACCTGAAGGTCTATCCAGACACGGTCAATAACAAAGCCAAATTGACTAAAGTTATTGATAAATGCGTGATTGAATTTACCGGCAACCTAGAAGCAGGAAAATCAATAGAACATTGGTCATTTAAGGGTTTAACCCTTATTTCAGGTGGTTCTACAACATTCGCTCAAGACGGCTCAAGCACGGCAACAAATTTCGACCTGCATGCTCCAGACGTACAACACAATTTCCTTGCCTTACGCCACAACTTTCATAAAGACGCTTTAGCTCAATGTAACTAAGTGACCGAATACATTACCCGATTCATTTAATCAATCCCCCATCTTTCACCTGTAAAAGATGGGGGATTTTTTTGTTTCTCATCTTTCTAAAATACACAGCAAATGTATACAGATGTTGTAACGCTGTATTAATTTCGCCACATTTACACTTACTTAAAAAATTTACCATTACAATAAAAATAATGATGTAGAACCGAAACTACAGGCAAAAACAGGAATAAAACGTACAATGAAAAAGATGAAAACTGCATTAATTACGGGCGCAATTTTAGCTTCAACTCCACTTTTTGCTCAAACCACAACAGCAACCGAAACGGTGACTCAAACACAGAGTCAGGCTGCACCTTATGGTGACAACCCGAATATTTTTAAAGTGATTACCCACAAGGCTCAAGCCACGGTGCAAAACACGGCTGAAAAAGTTGATCATGCAGCGCAAAAAGGGATCGCGAAAGTAAAACCTAAAGTTGAAAATGCTTGGGAAGGAACTAAAGATTTTGCCAGTGAAAAATCAGTGATTGCGATAGAAAAAACTCAAAATGCTGCAGTAAAAGTGAATAAAAAACTGAATGAAACCAAAGATGGACTTATTGGCAGTCCAAATGACCAGCCTGCACCTATTGTTTCGCACCCTTTGAGTCAGTCATCGACAGGAGTCGAGTCTGCACCCGTTCAACAAGTACCGTCTACGCAAACACAGCCGGTACAAAATAATAGAACCACAAACTTATAATCAATATGCTCTCTCCCTTTTGGCAGAGGGCTAAATTGGGAGAAGACTAAAGTGAGAGTCGGTTAATTCACTTGTCGAATCGGCTGTCCGGCTTTAAATGCTTCAACATTGTCTAGCATCTGCTGCACAATACGTTGTCGTGCATCGACACTGCCCCACGCACTATGTGGGGTAATAATCAGGTTTGGAATATCATCCGCCAATAACACATTGCCATTCTTTGGTGGTTCAACCGTGAGAACATCGGTTGCAGCCCCTGCAATTTTGCCTTGGCGTAAAGCATCCGCAAGCGCTTGTTCATTAACTATACCACCACGGGCACAGTTAATTAAAAATGCCGTCGGTTTCATCGCATTGAAGGCTTGGGCATCTATCAAATCACGGGTATCTTCAGTTAATGGACAATGCAGACTGAGGAAATCAACTTGGGGCAGTAAATCCGCAAAAGGAATCCGACTGGCATCCGATGGACGATTAGGCAAAGATCCAACCAGTACTTTCATGCCAAATGCTTCAGCCAGCTTCGCAACAGCCTGTCCCAATTCACCATAACCTAGAATCCCTAAAATCTTGCCTTCCAGTTCAATAATAGGGAAATCTAGTAAACAAAATTGTGAGGCTTTATTCCATTCGCCCTGCTTTACGGCGCGGTCATATTTGAGCAATGAAGTGGCTAAAGCCAACATTAAAGCGAGTGTATGTTGAGCTACCGCAGAAGTGCCATAACCCTGACAATTACACACCACAATGCCCTGCGCACGCGCTTGAATCAGGTCAATATTGTTTGTCCCTGTTGCAGAAATTAAAATCAGTTTCAAATTCGGACATTGCTGAATCGTTGCGGCATCAATCACCACTTTATTACTGATGATGACATCTGCATGTTGTACACGTTCTAAAACCTGTGCTGGGTCAGTGCTTGGAAATAGGGCTAATTCATCAAAAGCCGCTTCGAGTGCACCAAAATCCAGATCATTTTTATCCAGTGATTCATAATCTAAAAATACGGCTTTCATCATGCATTCCTTGGCTGGTTTAGATAGGTACTGAAATTACTTCCCCAGATATTAAAAGCCAAATTTGCGTGCTTTTTCAACTAAATTTCGGTATGAGATATGAAAAAACCCACTATTTAGTGGGTTTATTAATATGGACTTGAATTGACTTCCGAATTTCACAAAATACATAGACAGCCAGGGCAAAAACCACAAGCAATCCCCCACCCATAATCATATATGTGGGATCTGTACTCTGGGCAAAAGCATAGGAAGGTATCGATATAGAGATGATGGTTAAAAGCACAGCCGGTATAAAATCACGTTTCATCCTTAAGCACCCTGTATTGTTTATTTGTTTATTCTTCAATATTTAGCAAATTTAACTTGCCTTATATTTTCTATCTTAGACCGATTAAAATATAAAGCAAGTGGTCAAAAATGAGACCAAAGTCGAGTTGGTTTTAAACAATAACAGAGTATTCAATAATGCTTAAGGCAGTTCTGGTTGAGTGACGAATTGGGCGGTTTCAGGCGTATCTTCAATAAAATCATGACTGCCAAATTCATTATTGCTTAAGTTTAATTGCTTATAACTGAGCAAATAAAAATCACTATATTTCTTGATCACAATGGGATGCATGCCCGCCGTTAAAGGCTCTTGCTCCTTAAACAACTTCATGACCTGTCGATCATTCATTGCCACAAGATAGCGTTCGTCATTTAAATTAATCTGCACCAGACCACTGCCCTTGGCAAAAATCGGGATCAGAAATTTATGATTTAACGCAATTGCACCGGCTGCATAGCTTTCAATTTTTTGGCTAATCACATTGAACACCAGACCATGACCGAAACAGTCCAATAAATGACTGCGATTTTCCTGTGGCAAATTCACCTGAATACCGAGTTTCAGTAAATCTTGCTGACTGACCTGCTTGTTGCTCAGTAATTCTCGCAGTAAATTCTGTTTCAACTTCGCATCAAAAAACTGGTTATCCAGCTGCAAATCATTGTTAATTAAAATTGAACCCAAGGCATTGCGGTGTCGCGGCAATAAATTTTCAATGACTTTACGATAATAGAACTTACTGTTCTTTTTGACCTGGCGGATTTTTTTATAGAAATAGCTTTCATCAAATTCATGCAATAAAAAGTCATACAGTAATTCTGAACTGGCCAACACAGCAATCGCATCATGGCCGGTAAAGGGTAACTTCAAAGTCCGAATTTGAGGCAAAACCTGTTCAAGTTTCAGATAGTGCGCGCGATCTTCCGGACAGTAAGGATCATAAACCACAATGTATTCACGCTCGGCCGAAACATCTTGAGGCCGCACTTGCATATTGGCATTTAGTTCCTCATGGAAAAACATGTTATAGCGCGGATCTTCCACATCTTCAGGATTAATTGAATACTGCGGCACCAGTGCAACCACACGTTTTAAATCGAGCAAATTGGAATACTTGATTGCGGCATAACCACCCATTGAACCGCCATAGCCAATCCGTGTTTTAAACGGCGCAATCAGCTCTTGAATCTCGGCAAACATCTGTTGCATTGAGCTTTCAGGAAACCACGATTTCTGCTTCGGCATAATACCAATCACATTAAAATCATGTTTATCCAGTGATTTTTCGGCATTAATCGACAGTCCCTTGGCACGGGTAATTAAATCGCCAAAAGAGAAAATCAGCTCATCCGATGAACCTTTTAGAAATATTGCACGAATTTGTTCGTCTTCAAAAATAATGTGTTTATCCATTTCCACACCGAAGCAAATCGGCCCTTGTTTTTTACGGTCAATAGAACAAATAGACACCTTGCCTATTTACGAAAAGCGACTATGTTATTTTATAGATGCCAAGAATATTAAAAAGCGCAAAATATGACACAATCACTCCATCCTGCCGCTCAAAAAGGCTTTAGTTCTGCTGCGGAACTCTATCAACAGGTTCGTCCCGATTATCCACAAGACATCGTGAACTGGCTGCAAGATCAGCTCCAACTTGGTGAAAAGTCACATGTCATCGATCTGGGTTCTGGCACTGGCAAATTCTTACCCTACTTACAACAAATTACTTCACACATCACCGCGATTGAACCGATTCAGGAAATGCTGGCACAGCTGCAACACGCCTATCCAGAGATTCAAACCCTGCAAGCCTCTAGCGAACACTTGCCTGTCACTGCAAATAGCATGGATGCCGTAATCTGCGCGCAATCCTTCCACTGGTTTGCCAATCTTGAGACTTTACAGCAAATTCATCAAGTCTTGAAACCCTCAGGACATTTGGCACTGATCTGGAATCAACGGGATATCCAAGTCGACTGGGTCAAGGCACTGGCAGATCTGATTGAACCTTTGGAGGGTAACACACCTCGTTATCATAGTGAAAAGTGGAAAGATGTGTTTGAGCAGCAATCGTTATTTCAGTTAGAAAATGTTCAGACTTTTCAGCAGCAGCATGTGGGTACAGTAGAAAATGTGGTGTCTAAACGTCTGCTTTCTACCAGTTTTATTGCAGCACTGCCTGAGCAAGAACAACAGCAATTAAAAGCCCTATTTGAACAGATTGTCTTCAGTTACACTGGTAAATATCCACAAGATGAAATCGCCTTCCCTTATATAACCCATGCCTATGATTTTATAAAAATTGATTAGAAATAAGGAATCATCATGAAAAAACTTCAACTGAAACAACTTGGTCTGCCTGTTTTATTATGTTCAAGCGTATTCCTGACTGGCTGTGATAACAGCAAAAATACAGCCACTCAAAATGATAAAATCCAACCTGAAGATAAAGTCATGCAGGAGTTGATTACCGAACCGGTCAAAGCGTTTGAGAAAACGCCAGATGATCAACATGATATTGCCTTACTCACCGACTTCGACACGCGCTTCACCCAAATGAGTGATGACATGGAAGATGAGCTGACCAAAATGCACGAGGAAGGCTCCTTAACCGATGAATTTGCGCATAATCGCAAACGTGACAATATTCGTTCGGCACTCAATATGCTGAAAGAACTGGACTTAAAAACCCAGCAAGGACGTTATATTCAAGGCTTAATTGCAGAATACTGGCAAACTCAAGCCAAACTGTATGATGAAAATAAAGATAACAAAACAGAGGAAATGAAAAATTCAGGTGATCGGGTTAAAGGTTTAGCTAATTTTTTACATGCCCAAGACCAGCTTGAACATTGGCAGTCACAATATCCAGAAATGAGCAAAACTAACACATTAAAAACTGAAGCAACTAAATCTGAGCCCTAAAATCAGCATTTTGAATTGGGGCGTTAGTAGCAAAAGCACTGCCATTGGCTTTACCACATCTTTGACAATGGCATTGCACGATTCGTCTATCTCACGCTGAATTTCATAGCATAAACCGCCACACAAACCACTTCCTGTAGAGGGTGTGGCTTCTGATACATGTATGCATTTTTATAATGGTTGAGTATTCACCCTAGCATGCGTCAAATCACAGTCCAAAATCTGTGCAATCATTTTTGTGCAGCAAGATAATCATGCACACCCTCACCTACAGCACGACCTGTGGCAAAACATGCAGTTAATAAATAACCGCCGGTAGGTGCATCCCAATCCAGCATCTCCCCACAACAAAACACATGCGGATTGGATTTCAACTGGAGTTGTTCAGACAAAACTTCTCGTTTGATGCCACCGGCACAGCTAATGGCTTCTTCAATTGGACGGAAGCCCTCTAAGGGAATGAGCAAATGTTTAATCTGCTGTGCCAAAGCCAGTGGATCATTCCATAGATCTTTAGCCACCAATTCACGCACCAGATTGGCTTTGGCATGATCTAAACCGGCTTTACGCCAGACATTACTTAAAGACTGCTTTTTGCTCGGTTGTAATTTTTGCGCGAGTTGCTCAACCGTCTGATCTGGAATTAAATCCAAATAGAGTTGCATGGCTTGACCATTTTTAACTTGCTGACGCAACGCACGACCCTGTTTATAGATCAAACCACTCTCTAAACCATAATGGCTAATCACAATATCACCCATGGTTTTGGCTTGATCACCCACCCAAGCTTCAACCCGTTTTAAAGGCTGACCAAATACCGGTTGCATAAACTTGGACCAAGCATGTTCCACGCCTGCATTACTGGCTTGAAAGGCTTCAATTTCATCCTGGGATAACCATTTCTGCCATGCCCCGTCACTGCCAAGTCTTGACCATGACACTGCACCACAGGCCATCACAATGGCATCAAACTGCTGAGTTTCAACCTGTTCTGTTACCAGGTTTTTAAACTTTAATTCGGAACTTCTTAAGTTCAGACATTGATGACGATAATGAAAAATCACACCATGTTCAACCAAGCGTTTTAACCAGGCACGAAGGAGTGGCGCAGCTTTCATTTCAACGGGAAAGACCCGACCGGATGAACCGATATAGGATTCTATCCCTAAACCTTTCATCCATTGTTGAATCCAGTTCGCATCCCACTGTTTTATCCAAGGGACAAGCCATTCTGCTTGATCATAGCGCTCTATAAATTGTGCTACAGGCTCGGCATGGGAAATATTTAAACCTGTTTTTCCAGCCATCAAAAACTTACGTGCAGCCGATGGTTTCTGTTCATAAACATGCACGTCATAGTCGTACTGGATTAAAACTTCCGCAGCCATCAGTCCCGCAGGACCTGCCCCAATAATTGCAACACGTTTTTTCATAGTAGACTTATTCAGCATCTTTTGGATCAGTTTCTAATGCAGTTTCGATCACCGCATTTTGACCTTGTAGCGGCATAAAATCATCAAAACGGGTGGTGTAGCCTTCTGGCTTGGTGATGATCAATTGTTGACACAACTCGCCGCGTTGCAAATATTTAATTTCAAAATGGGTACGTGCTGATGTACGTGGAATCACTTCTTTAACAAACGGTAATTTCCAGGTCTCAATCAGCTGTTGCTGCGCTTTTTCTATATATTCAGGAATATTACTCGCCAGAGTTACAGTTCCACCGACCTGTAAACGTGACAGTAAAAATTCAAAAAATGGCATATTCAACCAGCGCTGTGCCGGATTATGCGGTTCAGGATTGGGGTATAAAATAAAAAATTGCTGTACTTGCGCTGGCAATAAAGCATGCACGATCCATGGCATGGCATCGGCATGAATCGCTTGTAAATTGGCTTGCCCTTCTAAAGCATGCTGTTTTTGCATCGCCAGATATTTTTCACGGGTGCGTTCAATTGCAATCAGTTTATTTTCGGGATGCTGACTCGAAAAAAGCAAGGCATGCTTACCTTTACCCGCACCAATTTCCACACAAATTGGCTCTGGGCTAATCATTTGAAAATCACGAGGCGCATGCATACGCTGTGCTTGAAATTGACGAATTGGCATAATCAGATCAAACTAACAAAAATCCGCTCAAGTCTAGCAAGAGCGACTGAGTTTGACTAATCGAATCATCATTTTTATCCGGAGTAATCAGATGCCTCGCACTTTTCCTTGCCCGCGTTGTGGCAAACCTTCGACTTGGGAAGATAACGAGTTCCGTCCTTTTTGTTCAGAACGCTGTAAAATGATTGATCTGGGAGCTTGGGCAAATGATGAATATAAACTACCTACTCAAGATGCACCGCAAGCGGATGGCGGTCGTGAAGAAGATGAGTTTTAATGATCAATTACGCATAAAAAGTTACTGATTTAATGGATAAATGACTCTAATCTACTTTAATCAAAGTGGATTAGAGCACATCCTTTTATTAAAAAATAATCTAATATTTTATACAGAAGAAATACTCAACTTGCCGATAAAAACAATAACTACTGCTCATTTCCACCCTACAATTAAGCTATAAAAATTATCACAACAACTATAAAAAAGAGGAAATAAAAAATGGGAGTAGTGTTTCTAAAGATTCTATTTTTTCTATTTGTCTTACTGAGTATTGTTAGTTTGGGATTTGGAATTTATACCCATGATGTCATTATTATTTCAATTGGCATCTTATTTGTTTTTGCAGCGATTATCATTACCTTGGAATTAAAGCAGCTGCATAGTGGTCCTTTTCGCCGAGATTGATGAAATTCATTCATCAATCTCTGAAAAGCAAGTATTAACCCGCTTTACCTGCAACAAAAGGATTATGCTGTTTTTCAAAACCAATGGTACTGATTGGACCATGACCTGAAATAAATTGAGTTTCATCTGGCAAGCTAAAACATTCACGCTGAATCGAATCTAACAGTTGCTGATGATTGCCGCGTGGAAAATCAGTACGCCCGATAGACCCTTTAAACAGCACATCACCTGTCCATAACAGAGCATAATTTTTGTTATAGAACATCACGTGACCTGGAGTATGACCGGGTGCGAAACGTACTTCAAATTCTTCATCCCCCAGCTTTAACACTTCTCCGCCTTCAAGCCATTGGGTCACGTCTACCTTTTCTGGAACTGGGAAACCATAACGTGCTGATACTTCCTGAATCATGTCCAGCCAAAACGCATCTTCTTTATGTGGACCAATGACAGGAACATTCCACACTTTGGTTAATGCGCCCACTGCACCGGCATGATCCAAATGACCATGAGTCAACCATAAAGCTTTCACGCTCAAACCTAGAGCTTCAACTTCAGCTGCTAATTTTTCAGGCTCACCACCCGCATCAATCAAAACTGCTTCTTTACTTTCTGAATCCCAAACAATTGAACAATTTTGCTGAAATGCCGTGACAGGAACAATTTTGACTTGCAACATAATGGCGAAACCTCGGTGAAATTAATGGGCGAATGTCTGCGTTAATGCATCAAGATTAGCTTGAAGCAAAGTGGTGAGCAATACGATATGATCTGCACGGGTATTTAATGCAGGAATATAAGCATATTGTTCACCCCCTGCCGACTTAAAGGTTTCAGCATTTTGCAAAGCCAGTTCCTCTAAAGTCTCGAGACAATCTGCCGAAAATGCCGGACTCATAATCTGAACCGATTTTACCCCTTGCTCTGCCCAGTCTTTTAACAGTTGATCAGTATAAGGTTTAATCCACTCTTGCTTACCAAAACGCGACTGGAAACTGGCTGCCCACTGATCATCCTGTAAACCCAAAGCCTGCGCCACCAGTTGTCCGGTAATTCGACAACGATCTGCATACGGATCACCCTTATCGGCATAAGGCTGTGGAATACCATGGAATGACATCAACAGTTTTTCTGCACCACCATGCTCAGCCTGATAGTCCCGCACACTTTGCGCCAAAGCCTGAATATATAAAGGATGCTGATAATAATCACGAATGATCGACAAACCCGGTAAATTGCGCTGGGTCAATATCCACTTTGCAATCGCATCATAGAGTGGCGCGGTAGAGGTTGCCGAATATTGAGGAAACAGGGGAAGTAAAATAATGTGATCTTGAGCAGTTGTGCTTAATTTTTGAAGTAATTCTTGAATACCCGGATTGCCATAACTCATGGCAGGGACAATATTTAATTCAAATTGCGGATAGTGCTCAATTAATTGCTGTTGAACAGCTTTAACTTGTTCCAAGACAATTTCACGCATTGGTGAATCTTGCCCCCAGACCATTGCATAAGCATGGGTCACCCGTTTAGGGCGAAACGGTAAAATAAACAGTCTTAAAATGATTTGCCAAACAGGTTTTGGAATTTCAATGACCCGCTGATCAGATAAAAACTGCTTCAGAAAACGACGTACGGCAGGAACAGTGGGTTCGTCTGGCGTACCCAAATTGGCTAAAATAATGGTGACTTTCGCTTTAGGTGCAGAAAACATCAAACCCTTTCCAACATATATGAACTGGTTTACTTTAACAGTTTTCTGCACTTTCTCTATATAGATTAATAGTTAGACTTAAATTGAAAAACACGATTATTATCCAGCAAATTACTTTCTAAAAGCTTTTGCCCTTTGGAGGTGATTTGCCACAACATACGCTGACGGTCGTCACGTCCAGATTGCACAATCCAGTCATTTTGACGCATTTGCATTTTAATACTGTGCAAAGCACGAATATTAATTTGCGCACGTGCCACTGCATGTGCACGCGGCATTTCCACACGTGCATCTTCAAGGCCAGTGTCATTTAAATAGTCATTCATACATTTAGAAAAATATTCTTCTGGCGTTGGATTGACAAACATGCTGCCTAAAATATTCAGTAACTGTGCCCAAGTCAGTTTCTTTTGAATTTTCAGTTCTTTGAAATTGCCATCTTGATAGGCATGCATTCGATATTCAAAAGAAAATAATTCATGCATTGAAACTTTGGGTAAAGATAAAAACGGATCAACTTCTCGCTTGCCCACTTCTGTTTCAAGTTGCTCAATTTTAGCTTTGAGTTGATCAATTTCATCATGCAAGGATTGCGTGTTCTGCGGTCGAACCCAACCTGAAACAGGATAGCGTTCCAGCATTTGCGGCATATTAAAGCGCACTGCCATTTCCAAATCACGAATGCTACGGTAAGTAAAAATTTGATCCGCTTCTTGTTGTAATAATTTGCGGAATTCTAGGAATTTTTCACGAAGTTCCGGCTTTTGATCCTGTAAGGCTGGATCCCGCGATGCCGGATCTTCATGCATAAAGACAATAATCGGCTTCTGTTTGGTGACAGCATAAATATATTCGAGGTGCATATACCCGACACCTGACACAGATTGCTCACCGTATTGGCTGCCCAAAAGAATCACCACATAGTCGCAGTCATCAATTTGACGACGTGCAAATGCCGTACTCAGCGGTGTGCGTTGTTCTAATCCCCAAGAAAAGAACCCCATTCCCACTAAAGTTTGAGCTAAAACGATACGTTCTGGTTGCATTTCACTGCCAGACGTAGAAATAAAAACCTGATAACGCTTATCGAGCATTGGTTATCCTCTTCCAATTGCATATTACATCCCCAACTGTAGCCATGCTGATCAGTTGTGCTGTAATCGACCACCCCAATCTAAAATTTAATTTTTTTCTATATTTCAAAAGACTAGCTGCGTTTCTTTGCTTATTCAACAATAATGTTGCGAATATCCCAAGTTAAATTCTCTTGAATCAGGTACTGCAACACAGTTTTTAAATTTTCTGCGTTATTGCCACTGACATGACATTCAATTCTTAAGCCGTCTTTTTGATCTTGTTCAAATAATAACTCATTTTTAATCAAAATTCGGGCTGTTTGTCGCGCAACTGGTACACCGGAGTCAATTAATGTCAGTTTCTGACCAAAAATCGATTCAATCGCAGGTTTCAGGAAAGGATAATGAGTACATCCCAAGACCAAATAATCTGCGCCTTGGTCCACCACAGGTTGTAATATTTCTTTTAAGGTCGCTAAACATTCCGCGCTCATTTGTGAACCACTTTCCACAAAAGGCACTAAATCCAGACAGGTCACAGGAATGACATTCACATTGGCAGGCAATGCAAAACGCTGCATCACATCTTGAATCAGCTTGCCGCGAAAAGTCGCGGGCGTTGCAAGTACTGCCACTATTTTTGATTTGGTTTGTAATACAGCAGGTTTTAATGCAGGCACCAAACCGATAATCGGAAAGTCTTCGCCATAATAATCACGCAAATAATCCAGGCTAAAAGCAGAAGCGGTATTGCATGCCACCACTGCCACTTTACAGCCTTGACGATACAACCATTCAATTGCATCGGCGGTTAGCTCACGAATATTTTGATCTTCACGCGGTCCATAAGGCACATTTGCAGTATCGGCATAATAAAGGATGCGTTCTTTGGGTAAATAATTCGCAATTTCCTGTGCGATAGACAATCCACCTATTCCAGAGTCAAAAATCCCAATCGGCGCATCAGGTTGCGCCTTAGGCATTGGATTTGTTAAAGGATAAATAGGATGAATGGCTGTCATAGCTTCACTTTCAGCAGTTCAAAAAACGGGGTGAACAAAGCTTAAACCTCAGGTGCCTAATTGCAAGTAAAAATCGCCACTTTGTAAGGTTAAAATGGTTTCATTTTTGTCATTTTCAAGCAGCTGTCCCATTTCAATTAAATGAAAAAAAGCAGAACGTTGAATTAAGGCATTGATGCCAAAACGAACATGCACATAAGGACGCAGTTCACCTGAATATTCACGCATAAAAACAGCATGTGCCTGATCCACAATCACAATATCATGGGTGGTAGTGGTGAGTTGAATATAGGTTTTGCCCTCAATTTCGACCTGATCCACCTGATTGACGAATAAAGGTTCATCTTCAACCTCTATTTCAATTTGTTCTACCGGGGTCTTTAAGTAGAACTTGCCGTCTTCTTTCCAGAGTACGGTCGAGAACAACTCAATCAAGGCTTGTCGTTTGATCAATTGACCTTCGTGCCACCATTCTCCATTGGCTTTTACCTTTAAATCCATTGCGCCACAATGCTTTGGGTTAAACTGGTCCAATAGGGGAATTGACCTTTTGTGACCGGTCTGTGCATCTTTTAAGTATTGTGTAATACCCGTTAAATTTTTATCATCAGGAATAGCGACATTTTTCGTCTGATTTGGTGAATTATTTTGATTAACCATACGGAATACCCCTGCTGACGGAAAAATAATATGATTCAGCCAATTGGCTAGATCAAGGTTTAAAACTATACTAGCCCACAATATAAAAGACACGATAATAAAATTGTGTCTGGGCATTAAGAACACTCATGGCAGCACCGAGTGAAATCATTACGGTTGCCACCTTCAAATCATATGAGGAGTCCTACATGGAACACATCGAACGTGAATCGATGGAGTTTGACGTCGTTATCGTAGGCGCAGGCCCTGCGGGTCTTTCTGCGGCGATTAAAATTCGTCAACTTGCAATTGAAAACAACCTGAACGATCTGTCCGTTTGTGTGGTGGAAAAGGGCTCCGAAGTTGGTGCGCACATCTTGTCCGGTGCGGTGCTTGAACCGCGTGCCATGAATGAACTGTTCCCGAACTGGAAGGAAGAAGGTGCGCCTTTAAATGTCCCAGTGACTGAAGACAAAACTTTCTTCTTGCTGTCTGATGAAAAATCACAAGAAGCGCCGCACTGGATGGTGCCGAAAACCATGCACAATGATGGCAACTATGTCATCTCGCTTGGCAACGTGGTGCGCTGGTTAGGTACAAAAGCGGAAGAACTGGAAGTGTCAATCTTCCCGGGCTTTGCTGCGTCAGAAATTCTATACCATGAAGATGGAACCGTTAAAGGTATTCAAACTGGTGACATGGGCATCGGTAAGGATGGTGAACCGACGCATAACTTTACTCCGGGTTATGAACTGCATGCCAAATACACCATTTTTGCAGAAGGCTGCCGTGGTCACCTCGGTAAACGCCTGATTGCGAAATACAACCTGGACAAAGATGCCGATCCGCAGCACTACGGCATCGGGATTAAAGAACTTTGGGAAATTGATCCGGCCAAGCACAAACCCGGTTTGGTGATGCACGGTGCCGGCTGGCCTTTAAATGAGACCGGTTCTTCAGGCGGCTGGTGGCTCTATCACGCTGAAAACAACCAAGTGACTTTGGGCATGATCGTGGATCTTTCCTACACCAACCCGCACATGTATCCCTTCATGGAAATGCAGCGCTGGAAAACCCACCCTTTAATCAAGCAATATCTAGAAGGCAGTAAACGTATTTCTTATGGCGCACGTGCCGTGACCAAAGGTGGCTTTAACTCACTACCGAAGTTCACCTTCCCGGGTGGCTCTTTAATTGGTGATGATGCAGGCTTCCTCAACTTTGCCAAAATCAAAGGCTCACACACTGCGATGAAATCCGGCATGCTCTGCGGTGAAGCGGTGTTTGAAGCGATTGCTGCCGGTGTGGAAAAAGGCGGTGACCTGGCTGTTGCACGTGTTTTAGAAGGTGAAGATTTCTTCACTAAAGAATTGACTGCTTACACAGACAAGTTTAACAATAGTTGGCTGAAAGAAGAGCTGTATAACTCGCGCAACTTTGGCCCGGCGATGCACAAATTTGGTCAGTGGATTGGCGGTGCGTTTAACTTTATCGACCAGAACGTGTTTAAAGTCCCTTTCACTTTGCATGATCTGGTACTTGACTATGCGGCACTGAAAACCCAGGCTGCGGAAACCTTCAAGCCAAACTATCCAAAACCGGATGGCAAGCTGACCTTTGACCGTTTGTCTTCCGTGTTTGTATCGAACACGGTACATGAAGAAAACCAGCCGGCGCACTTGAAACTGACCGATGCCTCGATTCCTGTCAACGTGAATTTGCCGAAATGGGACGAGCCTGCTCAGCGCTACTGCCCTGCCGGTGTTTACGAGATTATGGAAGAGAATGACGGCTCGAAACGCTTCCAGATCAATGCAGCCAACTGTGTGCACTGCAAGACCTGTGACATCAAGGATCCCTCTCAGAACATCACCTGGGTAACACCGGAAGGTGGCGGTGGTCCGAACTATCCAAACATGTAATTTTTAATAAAAAAATCCCCTTTCGAGGGGATTTTTTATTGTCACCTTAAAATGAAGACTAAAATATTCTGAATTAGCCTTTCTTGACTAAATAATGAAATTCTTTATTACCCGCTTCATCCAGCACTTCTTCTTGTAAGAGTAACTCATGACCTAAATGCATACAGAATTTCGGAATATCCCAAGAGGTCGAATTATCTGTGGCAAACACTTCAACCACATCACCCGATTTTGATTTACGAATCGCTTGATGCAACATCATTACAGGTTCAGGACAACGTAGTCCTCGTGTATTCAGCTGAATAGTGGGAGTAACAAGCGGTTCAGACATTCTTAAACTCGGTATCAAAAAATGATCGCCATTTTAACATAAACTTAAATGCTGTCTTTTGCTTTCAAAGCCCGGATCCAAATGATAGAAAATGATGACTCATGCATTCATGAATTACAGCTATTTTATAGATAGACATCTATATTTTCTCGAGTATGATAAAATTTGTTTTTTTAGATATTAAGAGTCTTTAGGAAAGATCATGCACGAGGAATCAGGCCCGTCGTGGGGCATGCGTGGCTTACGTAAATGGTTAAGCACCGCACCCGAAACTCGCGACGAACTGCTAAAATTAGTACAAGATTCACGTCGTTTTTTAGAACCCGATACTGTTGCAATGCTTGAAGGCGTACTTGACCTTCCTGCGACAAAAGTCCGTGAGGTCATGACCCCACGTACATCGATGATTAGCCTGCAAGAAGATGATCAGCTTTTAGACATCTTGCATACCCTTGTAGAGTCTGCACATTCTCGCTTCCCGGTATTTTCATCCGATCAACCCGATAATGTGGTCGGCATTTTATTGGCCAAGGATTTACTGCCCTTTTTGACAGAACCGAACAATAAGGTCGATATTCGCGCGCTTATGCGTCAGCCGATCTTTGTGCCTGAAAGTGCCCGTTCCGATCAAGTGCTTCGTATGTTAAAGAACACTCAAACCCATATCGCTGTGGTCATTGATGAATATGGCACAACATCTGGACTGGTGACTTTAGAAGACATTTTAGAAGAAATTGTCGGTGAAATTGAAGACGAACACGATACGGTGGATGAAGAGGCTCAATACATTATTCCGGATAATGATCCTCAAACGGCGAATACCTGGCTCGTTCAAGCACTTACACCAATTGAACACTTTAATAATGTTTTAGATGCTGATTTTTCTGATGATGAAGTAGAAACTGTCGGCGGTTTATTGCTTCAAGAAATTGGTTTAGTCAGCGATTTACAAGGTCAAGTGATTGAGCTTAAAAATTGGGAATTCACCATTGTAGAAGCAGATGCACGTACTATTCATCTGATTCGAGCTGTCCGTAAATGAGAACATACTTTAATAAGCTGTTAAATTCATCCCAACAAAAAAATCAGCTCCCATTTATTTACCCCTTTTTAATTTCGCTCTTTTCAGGTGCCATGTTCAGTTTTGCGCTGGCACCTTATTATTACTGGTGGCTTGCGCTCCTGTCCCCGGCTTTGCTCTATGCTTCACTTCGTAAACGTTCGGCACGCCAAGCCTTTGGCATTGGCTGGGCTTACGGCTTTGGCTTATGGTTTGTCGGGGCATTTTGGCTATATACCTCAATTCATGTTTATGGTGATACCAGTGCCTTTTTAAGTGTACTGATGATTGCCATTATGGCCTTGCTGATGGGTTTATTTACAGCCCTGCAAACCTGGATCTACCGTCGATTCTTCCCGGAAACGCCACTGACGTTTGCGCCGCTTTGGGTATTCTTTGAGTGGGCAAAAACCTGGGTATTCACGGGTTTTCCATGGTTATTTGTCGGCTATGCCTTCACTGAACGCTTCTTAGATGGCTATGCACCATTATTTGGGATCTTCGGCGTATCGTTTGTTGTGATTATTTTAGCCTGTGCACTGGTTGAAATTCTGAATAAACGTGTGTTTTGGATTGTCCCTTCCGCGATCTTATTGCTAGGTGCCTGGGGAGCTTCATATCTCAACTTTGTGGAACCAAAAGATGAGAAGCCGCTTTCAGTCTCTTTGATACAAGGCAATATTCCACAAGACCTGAAATGGCTGACAGAGTATCAAGTGAAAACCTTGATGATCTATGCCAATTTAAGTCGAACTGAATGGGGTCGTGATCTGATTGTTTGGCCGGAATCTTCAATTCCAATGTTCCAGACCGATATCCAACCCTTTTTGGATGCCATGAAAGTTCAGGCAGAAAAATCTGGAACTGCATGGGTCACTGGTCTTCCCTATTGGGATTTGAAAGAATCAAAAATCGAACAGCACCCGATGTACTACAACAGCATCATGGCTACAGGTGATGAGACTGAAGGCTTATATAAAAAGCAACGTTTAGTCCCGTTTGGTGAATATATTCCTTTATCTGGCTGGCTCAGCTGGGTATTGCCCGCATTGCAGAATGACCCCTCGATGAGTGGTTTCTCTCGTGGTGCACGTGACCAAAAACCGTTGAATGTGAAAAACCATGCGCTGGGTGCGGCTATTTGTTATGAAGTTGCTTATCCAAACCTGACCCGTCGTAATGCCAGTCAAAGCGATTACTTGGTCACGGTATCCAATGATGCATGGTTTACCGGAACTGCGGGACCTTGGCAACATTTACAAATGGTGCAAATGCGTGCCAAAGAAAATGGACGCTGGTTTATTCGTGCCACCAATACCGGTGTGACTGCATTTATTGATCATAATGGGCATATTGTAAAACAGGCTCCGACGGATCAAACCGCTATCCTTCGTGGTGATGTTCCAGCCATGCAAGGTGAAACCTTATACATGCGCCTGAGTGATTGGCCAATTCTGGGTTTCTCATTGTTGTTATTGATTCTAGGCTGGATTTATCGTCCACGTAAGGTTGATGTTTCGTTTAAGTCACGACGTTAAGCATTATGGTGTTCCCTCTCCTTCTAGGAAACGGCTAGGGAGAGGTAAATTGTTTATGATAATCGCCCTCATCCTAACCTTCTCCCAAAGGGAGAAGGAATAAAAAGGCTATAAAAAAACCCCGAGGTCAATGCCTCGGGGTTTTTATTCAATTGATTTTATAATTGGGTCACTAAATAAGACATCATTGCGGTTAAAAACAGCATCGGGATATAACGATAAACTTTCACCACACTTTGTTCTAAACTTGAAATCTGTTCTTGTTGTAATCTTAATACAGTGGCTTTTAATGCAGACCAAAAGCACAATACAAATAATGCACTGAATAAACTGATTGCAAAAAAGCCCACCATAATCTGGCTACTTCCTTCCGTCGCATTCCATAAAGTTAAAATGCCCTGACTCATTGGAAGTAAGCTTAAAATTAAAAGAACAGACTTGAGCATTGCCCCATGAAATTGGTTAATTTCATCCGATATGATTAATGCTTTCATTCCACCCTCCTTGGCTAAAAAAGTGCCATAAAGGATATTATGCGCAGTTTTAATTAAATAAAAAGACTATATTTCTTCATACCTTACCATTATTGTAACCATTACATATGCTAATCATTCTTATTATAAGTCTCAAACAGAGATTATTATATAATTTCAATAAATCCAATAACTTAATGTATATTTTATAATCAAGATGTATTATCACTTCACTTAGTATTGCGGAGCATCATTCAGTGAAGTGATCTATTTTATATGCTTAAAATAATTAAGGATTTTAATTAAGGCTGATAATAAATATCGGCATCTGTACCTTCGCCGCCTTCTTTACCATCGGCGCCAAAAGAATATAAATCGAATACACGACCTTCAGCACCAGGAATCACATATTGAATATCATTTTCCCAACTGTCTTTCGGATAGCCACCTTTCACATAACCACCTTGCATCCAGTTTTTTGCAGAAGCCGGCTGATTAACCAGTGCATCTAAACCACCGTCTTGCATGGATGGATATTTACCATTATCGAGCTTGTACTGATCTAAAGCACCAGCCACACCTTTTAGAGTAATTGCAGATGTATCTACTTTGGCTTTTTCACCACGCCCCATCACATTAGGAACAATCAGTGCCGCTAATACACCCAAAATCACAATCACCACCATCACTTCAATGAGGGTAAAGCCAGACTGCTTGACTTGATATAGTTTCCCTTGCATCTCACTCTCTCGCAAAAATCATTATCTTTATAAAAATGGGTTAAATCATATTATTCATATTGACTATCGGCAGCATCACCGCAATCACAATCACCAAAACAATACTTGCCATTAATACCAACATGAGCGGCTCAAGCAGGGCAAGTAAAGTTGAAATCAGGGTGGTGACTTCTCGATCCTGCATGGTTGAAGCACGCTCCAGCATACGATCCAGCTCACCTGATGCCTCACCACTTTTGATCATTTGTACCATCATCGGTGGGAAATAACCACTGCGCTCCAGTTGCGTTGCAAGGTTGCCACCTTCGGTGACTTTCTCGGCTGCCAAATTGACTGAATCCCGAATCACCCAGTTATTACTCACCGCGGCACCAATTTTAAGTGCATCCACCAACGGCACGCCAGACTGTGTCAAAATCGATAAGGTACTGGCAAAGCGTGCTGCATTTATACCACGCGATAATTTACCAAATAATGGCAATTTGAGCGTTAAATGGTCAAATGCATAATGTCCTGCAGAGGTTCTTAAAAAGCGAACTAAAGCCGTAAAACCCACTACACTCGCGACTAACAAAAATGGCCATGCCACACGAATAAAATCACTGGTTTTCATCAGCGCCACGGTAATCCAGGGCAATGCATCTTTATTTTGATCAAAAGTCTTGACGATATCGGGAACCACGTAGGTCATTAGTCCCATTACAATCGCAAAAGACATCAGCATTAAAATAATCGGATAAATCATCGCGCCCTGCACTTTCTTTTGCATGGCAAAGCGGTTTTCGGTGTAATCTGATAACTGGTCTAGAATTAAATCGAGATGACCTGAGCGTTCACCGGCGGCGATGGTGGCGATATATAAATCTGGTAAACGCCCCGCTTGCTGCAAGGCACTGGCAAGTGAATGCCCTTCCATGACTTTTGAGCGCACTGACATCAACAAATTTTGCACATGGGCTTTTTCACTTTGCTTGCCCACAGCACGTAGTGCTTCTTCTAGAGGAATCCCTGCCGCCACCAAAACTGAAAGTTGGCGGGTAAACAATGCCAAATCATAAGCAGTGATTTTTTTCTGAAACCAGCGTTCTGAGTTATGCTTATCTTTTTGCTCAACAGGATCAACGGTCACAGGAATGAGCTCTTTGTCTCTTAACTGTTGACGAATTTGACGTGCTGAATCCCCTTCTAACACGCCTTTTTGCTGCTTCCCTGAAGCATCAATGGCAGTAAATTGATATGCAGGCATTGTGATGCTCTAATTTTCTAAAATTTGCTTCAGCGCTGTTGCGTCTGACCACCAAAATCATTCATATTCTGAGATATAAATGATTTGCTCACTCTAACATAACTCTATCTTTAGCACGACGAAATTTGATCAGGACGCTTTGACCCTAATTTATGCCAAATATACCATCGACTCCATCCGACATTTATCGCATTCGTGTTGCTGTACCGGTCTATATTTATGACTGTTTTGATTACACTTTAACGGCTGAACAATACCAGCAAGCTGAAGTAGGGGCACGTGTTGCCGTATCATTTGGACGGCAAAATCTGGTCGGCATTATTGTTGAAAAATTAACAGCAGATACTCCGATTGATCCACGTTTTAAGCTCAAAGCCATTACCGAACTGCTGGATGAGCAGGCAATTTTAGATTGGAAAACTTTAAGTTTATTGACCTGGTCAGCTCAATATTATCAATTTCCGATTGGTGAAGTTTTTCAAAGTGCCTTACCGACATTCTTGCGTCAGGGAAAACCGTATAATTTATTGGCGCGGATGTGGAAAGTTCTGGATTTAGCTGCTGAAGCCAAAGTTACACGCTCTGAAAAACAACGAGAAGCTTATAAAGTCCTGAAATTACATCCTCAGGGAACCACAGAAAATATTTTAAATTTGGCCGGCATTGAAACAGCAACACTGAAAGCTTTAGAAAAAAAAGACATTGTTGAATGTGTTTTAGAAAATCAGGATTTCAGTCCACAGCCTGTCACACTGGCTCAAATGCCGTTAACGGCGAATGAGGACCAAAAGAAAGCGGTACAACAGGTACTTAAAGCACAGAAAAAATATCAGGCCTTTTTACTTGATGGCTTAACCGGTAGCGGTAAAACCGAAGTCTATTTGCAAATCATGCAAGAGGTGTTGAAACAAGGCAAACAAGTCTTAGTTCTGGTTCCTGAAATTGGTTTAACCCCACAAACCATTAGCCGGTTTCAGTCGCGTTTCCACGGCAATATTGTGCTGCTGCATTCAGGGCTGAATGATTCAAAACGTCTGCAAGCCTGGCAAGCTGCCCAAACCGGTAAGGCCTCAATTATTCTCGGTACACGTTCTGCCATTTACACCCCGCTGCCGAATTTGGGCTTGATCATTCTAGATGAAGAACACGACCTCTCCTTCAAGCAACAAGAAGGCTTTAGATATCACGCCCGTGATGTCGCGATGTATCGTGCACACCTAGAAAGCTGTCCGATTATTTTGGGTTCAGCAACGCCCAGTATTGAAAGTTATGCACTGGCTGATTCAGGAAAAATGATGCGTTTGGAATTGAATCAGCGTGCGGGTATCGCGCTGATGCCAAAGATTCATCTCATTGATCTAAAAATTGCCCAAAAACAAAATGGCATTAGCCAAAGCCTGATTGATGAAATTCAAAAGCGGCTGGATAAAAAAGAACAGGTGTTGGTGTTTTTAAACCGCCGTGGTTATGCACCGGTACTAATTTGTGAAAGCTGTGCATGGCAGGCGAAGTGTCCACATTGTGATGCCAACTTTACCGTGCATCGGCAGCCATATCAGCATTTGCATTGCCACCACTGTGGCAGCATTCATCGTCTGCCAGAGCAATGCCCGCAGTGTAAGCATACCGAATTAAAACCGATTGGGATGGGCACAGGCAAAGTTGAAGAAAATTTACAAGCATTGTTTCCCAACTTCGATGTGATTCGCGTAGATCGCGACTCCACCAGTCGGGTCGGCAGCTGGCAAAAAATTTATGACAAGATCCAGAAAAGTGAACCGATTATTTTGCTCGGCACACAGATGCTGGCTAAGGGACACCATTTTCCTTATGTAACTTTGGTGGCGATTCTCGATATTGATTCCGGCTTGCTCAGTGTGGATTTTCGCGCTACCGAACGTACGGCGCAATTGATTATCCAGGTCGCAGGTCGTGCTGGACGGGGTGAACGTAAAGGTGAAGTGTATTTACAAACTCTGCGACCTGATCATCCACTTTTGAATACCTTAATCCAAGAGGATTATCGTCATTTTGCCAAGCAGACCTTAAAAGAACGTCAAGCCGCTTTGTTACCCCCTTTCCGTTATGCGGCACTTATTCGCTGTGAATCGAAAAGTCAGGAACAGAATCAGGAGTTCTTACAACAACATGCCCAAGCGCTAAGACAGATTTCTGAAAACCTGATTGATATCTGGGGACCGATTCCAGCACCGATGGAACGTAAAGCCGGACGCTATCAGGCACATATGGTGCTATTGTCGCAGGACCGTGCCCGATTACACTTTTATATTCGTGCGTGGTGGCAAAATATGTTGCATCAAAAGCCCTCAACCATGAAACTTACACTCGATATAGACCCTCAGGAATTAAGCTAAGTCAAAGTTCATGCTTTGCTTAACATTTTTGAATTTAAAATAAATTCTAGGACAGGCTGATGTCGCTACTGTTACAAATTACGATTTTCCTGGGAGCTTCCCTACTCTTGGTGCCACTGGCCAAGCGCTTTGGAATCGCCACCGTACTCGGCTATTTGTTTACAGGAATTTTGCTCGGTCCCAGCGCATTAAATCTGGCCAGTGACCCTGAATCGATTCAAGAACTGGCTGAATTTGGCGTTATTTTATTGATGTTTATTATTGGCTTGGAGCTACGTCCACAACGATTGTGGGAAATGCGTAAATCCATCTTTTTAATGGGCAGTCTACAAGTCGGCATCACCGGCATTATTCTTGCCATCCTGATCTTTTTTGCCTTAAACCAAAGCCTCTCTGCAAGTTTTGTAATTGGAACGGCATTGGCTTTATCCTCTACCGCCTTTGTCCTGCAACTGCTTTCTGAAAAACAACAACTCAACACCACCTTTGGGCAGCAATCCTTTTCTATTTTACTGTTCCAAGATATTGCTGCCATTCCTCTGCTGGCAATTATCCCCTTATTGGCCGGCACTGAATCGACCCATCATGGCGTTGCCTATTTTGCCGCGATTATTGCGACCTTTAGCGGTTTGTTCCTGTTTAGCCGCTATATGATGCGTCCATTTTTCCGCTTTGTGGCAAAAAGTGGCGCACATGAACTGATTACTGCAGTAGGTTTGTTTATTGTCTTGGGTGTGGTTGCGCTGATGGATGTACTCGGGATCAGTACGACATTGGGGGCTTTCTTAACTGGGGTTCTACTGGCAGATTCTGAATTCCGTCATGAACTTGAAGCCAGTATTGCGCCCTTTAAAGGACTGTTACTCGGGCTATTCTTTATGACAGTCGGCATGACCACACAACTCTCCTTATTGGTGGATATGCCTTGGCTGATTATTGGCGGCGCACTCACTTTAATGCTGGTCAAAAGTCTGACTCTCACTGCAATCGCCCGTTATTTAAAATATTCATGGCGCAACAGTTTGCTGCTTGCCACCTGCTTAGCTCAAGGCGGTGAATTTGCCTTTGTAGTGCTGAAAGTCGCCAGTAGTGAAAAAGTATTAACCCAGGCTATTCTTGAGCCTTTAACATTGATTGTTACACTTTCAATGGTGCTCACCCCGATGCTGTATTGGCTGATTAGCGCCTGGTTTATTCCATTGATCGATAAAGAAAAAGCACCTATTTATGATGAAATTCCAGATACCCATAATCCGATGATCATTGCGGGATTTGGGCGTTTTGGACAGATTATTGCCCGTATCGCCCATTTACAGCATCAATCTTTTACTGCAATTGACAGTAATTTAGAAAAAGTTGATTTCGTGCGAAAATATGGCGGTACGGTATACTATGGTGATGCCACACAACCGGATATCTTACGTTCTGCAGGTGTTGAACACGCCAAAGTTTTTGTTCTGGCGATTGATGATATTGAAGACTCGATGAATGTCGCACGTCATATTCGCTTAAACTATCCGAATCTAAAACTTTTGGTGCGTGCACGAGATCGCCATCATGTGCATTTACTGCGTGATTTAGGCGTAGAACATATCTGGCGTGAAACCTATTTGTCATCACTGGGTATGGCCTATCGTGCCTTGCGTGAATTGGATATCAGTGAAGAAGATGCTTATAAAAGCATTGAATTGTTTCGTGATTACGATGAAAAATTATTGGTTCAGCAACAACGGGTCTATACCGATGAACAAAAGATTTATGAAACTCATCGTAATGCTTTGGCAGAGCTGGAACACTTATTTGAAAGTGATGCTCAAATTCGTCAAGAACCGACTGGCGTCAATTTACAACGCGGCTTAGAACATCAGCGTATTGATGTCACAAGAGATGATAGTAACTAGCTTGTGTTTTACAATGTAGACACCATTAACACGGGCTATTGGAGAAATTTATGTCTGAATTACGTCAACGCTTTTATATTGAAAATTGCCCGATTCGTGGTGAAGTGGTGCATCTTGAAAGTGTTTTGCAAACCATTCTTGCCCAACGTGACTATCCGCAAGCAATTCAAGTACTTTTAGGTGAGATGCTCAGTGCTACAGCCCTACTTGCAAGCACTCTTAAAATTAAAGGGCGTATTAGCCTGCAAATTCAGGCAGCCGGTACATTCAAATGGGCCATGGCGGAATGCAACCATTTAGGTGAATTACGTGCTTCAGCAGATTACGAAGAAGATCCACGCTTCTTTCAAGCAGAGAGCAGCAGCACGGTTTTTAAGGCTCTCGTCAGTCCTGTACTGTTTATTAATATTGAACCTGAATTTGGTGAGCGCTATCAGGGCATCGTTCCAATTGAACACGACACCTTAGCTGGTTGTTTAATGCAGTATTATGATTTATCTGCACAAATTCCAACAAAAATTCGCTTAGCCAGTACCGCAGAAAGCTCAGGTGGTTTACTCATTCAACTGTTACCGCGTATTAATGAAGAAGAACAGCAACTTGTCGATGACGATCTCTGGCCACGCCTGACCATGTTGACTGACACATTAAAGCCAGAAGAACTGACCGACCTCGAAGCTACAGAAATTCTCTACCGTTTATACAATGAAGAAGATGTTCGTTTACCAGAAGTGGAACAGTTAAGCTTTGGTTGTACCTGTTCTAAAGATCGTTGTGCCAATGCACTGATTCAAATTGGCGTTGAAGCGGTACGTGAAACCTTGGAGTTTCAAAATCCGATTACCATGGATTGCCAATTCTGTAGCACCCGATACAGCTTTACAGCCGAAGAAGCCTTTGGATTATTTGGTAAACATCTGAGTTAATTCAACTTAAGTCCGTAAAAAGAGTAGCGATATGGCTGCTCTTTTTTTTAATGCTAAATTTAACTCCCCTCCTGTCTGTTTCCTGATTTAGATGCAGGTTTGTGACTTGTAATCTGGTTGTTTTTAAGTAAAATTCCATACCGAAATAAAGCAAATAATGTCAATAAAGCTTTTATTTCTACTACATAAAAATAAATTAATGAGTGGAATATTTACATGAACACAAAAATAACTTTGAGTGGATTAGTACCTATTGCCAGTAGCATGATTCACGCAGAAACAGCTGACTTAGCCGGATCATGGAAAACCATTGACGATAAAACAGGATATGCCCGTGCAGACGTTTTAATCACCAAACAAAAAAATGGAATTTACCTTGGAAAAATTATCAAAGTTCATGCCATTCCAAACCGCCCTGCTATTGATAATTGTGAAAAATGTAAAGGAGCATTAAAAAATGCAGCGTTGATTGGTCTTCCTATCTTTTCAGGCTTTAAGCAGAATCCTAAAAATAAAGATGAATTTATTGACGGTCATGTTCTGGATCCACTTTCAGGTCATGTCTATCAGGGCAAAGGACGCCTCAATGCACGTGGAAATGTGCTTACACTACGCGAATTTATTGGCACAAGCCTGTTAAGTTAAACAGTGTCATGGATTAGGACTGAATAAAAATAATCTTCAGTTATCACAGGTTTTCATATAAAAACTTGTGCTTTTATCCAACCCATTTCTTAATTTATTTTTATAGCCTTATTCACATAATAAAGTTATTAATTTTTATTTATTTAACTGGTAATAACCGCTTAAATTCGTTATAAATAAAACCATAATTTTTTTATGCCTTTATTATGTTAGGTATTTTTCTCTCGTTTTACTTGGGGTTAAACGGTTTATGAACTCAAAATCACGTACTTCTCTTTTTATGCTGTTGACTGCAACAATCAGCTTTTCTAGCTTTGCTTCTACCGATCCTTTAATTGGCAAATGGAAAACCATTGATGACCGAACTGGCTACTCATTATCGGATGTGATCATTCAAAAAGATAAGAATAATCATTATTCAGCCACAATTGTCGATGTTCGTGCTGTACCCGGTGCTTATCAAAATACGGTTTGCGCAAAATGTATCGGTACCAATAAAAACAAACCTCTTGTTGGCCTGACTACGCTTTCTGGTTTAACCCTGCATCCTGATAAGAATAATGAATTTATTGACGGTACTTTTTTAGATCCTGTCACAGGACAGCAATACCCTGCTCGTGCACGACTGGGCAATCATGGAAAACATTTGATTATTCGCGGATCTAAAGACGGCTCCGCCGTCGGTCGAAATATTACCTGGGTCAAAAATTAATCCTCTAAAAGCCCTGTTCTGGGCTTTTTTTTAATATCAATTAATCTAAAAAATAAAGCAACAAACATAATTTATTGTTTTTGTGAGATATTTGGCTTTTATTTGTTTGATTTTTCAAGTAATTATCGCTATAAATTAGATGTTTTACTCTAAAACTAAAAATATTTCATTTTAAGGGGAGATTAATGAAGAAGTTATATAAAGGTATTTTCGCAGGGATAATTTTGGCAACACTTTCTTCATCAAGTTTTGCTGAAAGCGAAAATGATCCTTTAGTCGGCAAATGGAAAACGATTGATGACCGTACCGGTTATTCGCGTGCCGATGTTGAAATTAGTAAAAAACCCGATGGGACTTATGAAGGCATTATTGTCGCGACCCGCAACGTTCCGGGATCAGAAAAAATGGGAATCTGTTCCAATTGCCCGGGCAACTTGAAAAACAAACCCTTTCTCGGTTTACCTTTTATCTGGGGTTTTAAACAGAATCCGGATAACCCGCGTGAATTTAATCATGGCCGCGTACTTGATCCTATTGGCGGTAAAGTCTACAAAGGTAAGGCACGTATAAGTGCAAGTGGCAGGCATTTAAATCTTCGTGGTTATGTGGGAGTTTCAGTGATTGGACGCAGTGTAACCTGGATTAAATATTGATCTTATTCAAGATTTCTAAAGGCTCCTAATAAGGAGCCTTTTTTTTGTCATAACTTGAAACAATAAGGTACATATCTACACTATTTCAGTTTCATGAAAGGCACAATAATGATTAAAACCTAACCAATTCTAGCTTAAGATTTTATGTCTAAAAGTCATTATGAAGTTCTTGGTATTACGCGTAATGCCACACCCGATCAAATAAAGAAAGCCTATCGAAAATTGGCTCGAAAATATCATCCGGACGTAAGTAAAGAAGCGGATGCAGAAGAAAAAATGCAAGCCATTAACGTTGCTTATGACACTTTAAGCAATGAAGAGAAAAAAGCCGAATATGATTTTCAGCTTGATCATCCTGAAGCTTTTTATCAATCTGGGGCACAGACAGGGACAGGCGGTTTTGATAATACCCGCTTCTACCGTCAGGGATTTGACCAACAGGGTCATTCAGACTTTAGTGGCTTTGAAGATCTTTTCGGACGTTTCGGTTCTGGCTTTGGTGGAGGGAATTATCAATATCAAAAGCAACAAAGACAGCAGCAGCGCAGCTATCAAGGTGAAGACCAACACGCCAGTATCGAAGTCGATGTGGCGATTGCATACCACGGATCAACCCAACAGATCACCTTGCAAATTCCGACTTTAAATGCTTTTGGTGAAGCTGAAGTTCAACGCAAAACCTTACAAGTAAAAATCCCGAAAGGGATGAAAGAAGGTCAACACATCCGCCTTGCGGGACAAGGTCAAACGGGAGTCAATGGCGGGAAAAATGGCGATCTTTATATTGAAATTCACTATAAAGATACCGAAAAAATTCGAGTTGAAGGCGCAGATATTTACTACACCATCAATGTTGCGCCATGGGAAGCAGCATTAGGACAAAGTATTGAAACTTCAACGCCTGAAGGGACGAAAGTTCAGGTGAATCTGCCTAAAAATGCAAAGACAGGTCAGCAACTTCGGCTAAAAGGTAAAGGGATACCCAGCAAAACACCAGGTCATTTATTCCTGGTTTTAAATATCGTGTATCCAGCTGCGCAAACTGAACATGAACAGCAGGCTTATCAAGCTTTTGCGGAAGCTTTTTCAGCATTTAAGCCTCGCAATGCTTAAGGAGAGAATCATGACCACTATTCATTATCGTGAAATTATATGTGATGGGTTTAATCATGCGGAAGTCATTGATGAGCATCATAGTTTTGATTTAAAGCACTTTGCTGATGCCTGTGGACAAAGTCCGGAATGGGTTTTACAACTTCTCGAATACGATATTTTAGATACCCGCCCAGAAGAACGTATTCACCAGTTTTTTGGTGATGATGTTTCTCGTGCACGTCGGGCTTATCGTTTACAACGCGACTTTGATGCCAGTCTTTCTGCGGTGGCGATGATGCTGGATTTAATTGATGAAGTGCAACAATTACGCAAGCAAGTTAAACATATGAATGTAAAAGACTCTTGATTGAGCTTTTAAAACTGAATCGTACTGTTCTATATGAACAAGTACGTGGCTGTTATTTTTATCCTAAACACCCACTTTGTGAGAATAATCTAGGCTTATGAAAACCAAAGAATGTAATAAAAAAGTAAAAAAGATGTTCCCTGAACATCAGGAACTGATCCATAAACTACGTCATGATGACCCTCATTTTGCCAAGATATTTGAGAGTCATCAGGAACTGGATAAAGAAATCGCTCAACTTGAACTCAATCCGGTCAATCTGATCAATGATGATATTGAGTCAATGAAGCGCAAAAAACTAAAAATAAAAGATGAAATATATAAAATACTGACGCGAAATTCTCAAGTGGTTGATATTTCTTAACTTTTAATCTTAATAAGAAAAGACAGATCATTCCACTTATCTGAGTTTAAGTTTAGGGCAACTTATTTGGTTGCGCTTAAAAATAGGATTTCTTTTTATAAAAAGCGATTTATAAAAAGCAAACCTCTATTTTAACTTGGTCAGTTTTTCGACTTCTTTCATGGTTTCTTTAACCGATTGCTTAATCGGCTCATAATCCAGAAACCAGAAGAGATTCACGTGTTGATCTTTATGTTGTTGTGCCAACAAATCAATCACGCTCCTTTCCCCTCGTCCAACCAAATGTCTACGATAAAAATAATAAACCAACAATACAGTGGTGATGAGCATAACAATCAACATACTCCAAAATCCGGTTGGAGATTTCAAACCTGGAATAAACTCAAAGTTCATCCCATACACTCCGGTCAATAAAGTCAGCGGTGCAAAAATGGCGGTAATAATCGCCAGGATGCGCATATTTTCATTGGTTTGGTTGGCAATGGCTGAAAAATGCAAGTCTATTGCGGCTTGAATGGAAGCACGAAGACGAATGGTATGTTTTTGAATTCTTTCCACATGGCTGACTAAATCATTCATACGAACCAACATAATATCCTGTCGTTCGGACTTCTTCTTGCCTTTTAAATGTGGGTAATTATCGATAATTTCATCACGCAGTTCTTGTAAAGAATCAATTTGTTCTTCACAGAGATTTTCCACTTGTTGAAAAGACATGCTTTCTTGCAACAATTGATTCCATTTCGTAAACCGGCGATGACCTTGTAACAATTCCTGCTGCCAAAACTCAACCCGGCGGGTCAGCGGCACACGCAAATCCAGATAACCATCCACCATACTGTTTAGCAAGCGCAAAGATAAATCGAGTGGTGTAATAGGAAGTTTTCGTGACTTATTTTGTTCTTGAGTAGAACGGATAAAATTGGTTTCAATACGGGAAATATAATTTTCTATCGCTTTATTACCTTGCTCACGCACCGTAATCAGCACTTGATGCGTCATGATAAAACTAATCGGTGTGGTGGCTAAACCAAACATGTTTTCATGTAGTTCAAGCGCCTGCTCACCCGTTTCTATTTCATCATCTGGGGTAATGAGTTTACGAAAAATAAGTAAATCATATTCATCCATAGTATCAAATGCGCAGGGATGCTCTAAATTTAGAATATCTTTGACATGAAATTCGTTTAAGCACACAGGTGTATGCTGATATATCTCTTTTTGCCACGCCTCCGCACGAGTGACCACATCACCCCGAGTGCAATCGATCCAGATAAATTCAGGTTCGGCTTCAGCATTGAGCTCTTTTTGTACAAAAATATGATGGTCTGTTGGATGTTGGTAGAAATAATAAACCTGCATTAAAACAATTCTCTATTCACAATTTTGCTTTTTTGTTGTTACTCGATAGAAACCTGAGCAACCCAATCTATCGGTCTTAAAATTATGAGCTGCGCTGAAAACTTAAGCAATCAAATAACGTTTTATTTCCAAATCTCAATCTAAGTTAAATTCCCAAAAAAAAGCCCTGAGCCAGCCAAAGTGATGACTTTGACGAAGCTCAAGGCTTTTCATATATTTTCATTCACATGAGTTAACTCATGTGAATATTCAAGACATTAAACTTGTTCGATGTCTTTCATAGTCAATTTAATACGACCACGGTTATCAACGTCAGCAACTTGTACTTTAATTTCTTGGCCTTCTGTCAATACGTCTGCAACATTGGCAATACGTTCGTTAGAAATTTGAGAAATATGAAGTAAACCGTCAGTACCTGGCATGATGTTTACAAACGCACCGAATTCAACGATACGAATCACTTTACCCACGTAAATAGTACCTGGTTCGATTTCAGCAGTAAGCGCCTGGATTTTAGCAACCGCAGCAGCTGCAGCCGCTTTAGTTTCACCAAATACGCGAACTGTACCGTTATCTTCGATATCAATTGCCGCTTTAGTTTCTTCAGTGATTGCACGAATAGTCGCGCCGCCTTTACCGATTACATCACGGATTTTGTCCGGGTTGATGTTGATCACTTGGAATGTAGGCGCATGCATAGAAATTTCAGGACGAGCGCGTGAAATCACTTGGTTCATTGCGTTAAGGATGTGCATACGACCCGCATAAGCCTGGTTTAATGCAGCTTCCATGATTTCTTCAGTGATACCTTCGATCTTGATATCCATTTGAAGCGCAGTAATACCATTTGCAG
This sequence comes from Acinetobacter terrae, assembly GCF_013004375.1. Taxonomy (GTDB): domain Bacteria; phylum Pseudomonadota; class Gammaproteobacteria; order Pseudomonadales; family Moraxellaceae; genus Acinetobacter; species Acinetobacter terrae. The sequence continues at coordinate 266,445 of NZ_JABERI010000001.1, forward strand.
AACCGGCTACTTTAAAGTCCATGTCACCTAAGTGATCTTCATCACCCAAGATGTCAGAAAGAACTGCGAAACGCTCGCCTTCTTTCACTAGACCCATTGCGATACCCGCAACTGGCGCTTTCAATGGAACACCTGCATCCATAAGTGATAATGAAGCACCACAAACAGAAGCCATTGAAGATGAACCGTTAGATTCAGTGATGTCAGATACAATACGGATTACGTACGGGAAGCGATCAGCTGGTGGAAGCACGGCTTGAACACCACGGCGCGCCAAACGACCATGACCGATTTCACGACGTTTAGGACCAGATTCACGACCCGTTTCACCTACAGAGTATGCAGGGAAGTTGTAGTGCAACATGAAGTTGTCAGTTTTAGTACCTGACAAAGTGTCAACCATCAATGCATCACGTGTATTACCCAAAGTTGTTGTTACCAACGCTTGAGTTTCACCACGTGTGAATAATGCAGAACCGTGAGCGCGGTCAAGAACGCCAACTTGTACGTCTAAGCCACGAACAGTTTTCGTATCACGGCCATCAATACGTGGTTTACCAGACAAGATATTGTCACGAACTGTACGGTATTTTAAGTCTTCGAATAATTCGTTAACTTCATCAGCAATACCAGTTTCGTCATTTTCTGGAACGAACTGTGCAACTGCTTCAGCATAAAGTGCATCAAGTGCCGCATAACGGTCTTGTTTCACAGCAATTGTGTATGCTTCAGAAATTTTCGCTTCGAAAGCTGCTTTTAATTGTTCAAGCAATGCTTCGTTTTTAACTGGAGCAGTCCAAGTAGATTCAACCGCGCCTGCTGCTGCAGCAAACTCTTTAATCGCTTGAATCGCGATTTGCATTTCGTCATGACCGAAAAGTACAGCGCCAAGCATTTGGTCTTCTGAAAGTTCTTTCGCTTCAGATTCAACCATAAGCACTGCAGATTCAGTACCCGCAACAACAAGATCAAGATCACTTTCTTTCAATTGTTCGTGGTTCGGGTTAAGAATGTATTCGCCGTTGATTAAACCAACACGCGCACCCGCGATTGGACCACGGAATGGAGTACCAGCAATTGACATTGCAGCTGAAGTACCGAGCATTGCAGCAATGTCAGCATCCATGGTTTTGTCAGAAGAAATAACAGTTGCTGTTACCTGGATTTCGTTGAAGTAACCTTCTGGGAACAACGGACGAATTGGACGGTCGATTAAGCGTGAAATTAAAGTTTCAGCTTCAGACGCACGGCCTTCACGTTTACCATAACCACCTGGGATGCGACCGGCAGCATATTGTTTTTCTTGATAGTTAACAGTCAATGGGAAGAAGTCCTGACCTGCTTTTGCTTTTGGTTGAGCAACAACAGCAACAAGTACAGTTACACCGCCCATAGTGATTACAACTGTGTTTGCTTGACGTGCAACACGACCAGTTTCAAGTACAACCTGGTGTTGACCGAACTGGAATTCTTTACGAATAATATTAAACATCGACATGTATTTTTGTTTCCTGATTTTATTCTAGTGGAGACCCCTAAGGTTTGGCATTCACATTACTCAGCTGTAAGTATAAATGACAAAGCTTAGAAGCCGACCTCACCAGATTTTCAAAACACTAATTTAAGACACAAAGAAGGAGCGAAACAATCGCCCCTTCCCCTTACCTGGTTGGAGCCAGGTAGACTTTCTTTTTCAGTCTGACAGCATTCAAAATGCAATAGTCCGAAAAATAAGTTTAATCGAATTAACGACGTAAACCTAAAGCAGCGATCAAAGCGCTGTAACGAGTAGTGTCTTTACCTTTAAGGTAGTCAAGAAGCTTACGACGTTGGTTAACCATACGGATAAGACCGCGACGGCTATGGTGGTCGTGTTTGTGTTCTTTAAAGTGACCTTGCAAATCATTGATTTGTGCAGTCAACAAAGCTACTTGTACTTCAGGTGAACCAGTGTCGTTTTCAGCGCGAGCATATTTAGCAACGATCTCTGCGCGATCTGCGTTTGTTAAAGCCATTCGATTTCTCCGAGATGCTTAAAAAATTACATATGATAGGAATCAATCGATCACTCAATTGACTGCCGTGCATCACTACAGCAAGTGCGCTATTTTAAGGGAAAAGTCAGGTGATTGCAAAAATAGAAACATGTTTTCATCTTTTTATTTCAATTCGCTGACCAGTTACAGTGTTTATTTTTCTATCTTTAAATTTAGCTTAGCAATCCAGCAATAAAATCATGTCCTACACATCCGTTTTTCATTCTTTTTTTTATATTTTGAGAAGCATCATCTCAAGCATCTACATTGCATACATCCCCATACAGGATAAAAAAAAAGCCCAAGCTAGGCTTGGGCTTTTTTTTGCGCTGTAGTTTCTTATGTTTTAATAATTATTATTTTATTTATAGTAATAATGTTCGCTGTTTCGCGGTTATTATTATAAACAATCCCTGTGTAACTGGTACTTCCTTGTGTGATTGATTTTGCCATAAAGCTTTATGTAAAGAAGACGCCTTTTGCGTATCTGTTTGTAAGCTTTTACGTACATTAATTATTTTTTTATTACCGATTTAATGTGACTCAATTAACAATTTTATTTAAATACAATAACTAATAGGTAATTCAAGATCTATTGAATACAAACCCTGACATTCGAACCCAATTTAAAATAAACCAACTTATATTTTTAATGTCCATGACAGATTAAGCAAATCATTTTGTGAAAAGCGATATTTTTTACATATAAAAAAGCCCTGTAGTCTCTCCCAAAACTACAAGGCTTAGCGGCTGTAAGTTTCCTCTTTTTACTTACTTCACTGTAAGTTCGCTGTCTCTCGACATTATTATTATATTTTATGGCGATTTTACCCAACTTTCCGTGTTGAGCTTTTTATGTGCAGCCATCATCTCAAAAACATTCATAAAGCTCTATGCGGCAATTTCTCGAATCACTGTAAGCAATTTCGTACAAAATCAAAGTTTATTTATTTATAGTTAATAATTTAGTCAATAACTTAGAAATTATTAATCTTCTCTAACAACCCGCTTTTTCTCATAGTTTTAACGGTTAAAGATTGTACTAATGCCTCTTGATCAGCCAAAAGACTCACCACCTTTTTGGCACGGGTAATCGCGGTATACAATAATTCTTTACTTAATAAATCCTTTGCCGTTTCATCTAAAACCACTGCAGTATGGGTAAATTCCGAACCTTGCGATTTATGAATCGTCAGCACAAATGCCGTTTCAATACTTTTCGGTAAGCGGGTAGCAGGTACCCATTTTTCCAGACTGGGGAAATAGACCTCAAACTGCGATTGCCCATCTCGACTGCGTTTAAAACAGATCCCGATATCACCATTCGACAAGCCGAGTTGGTAATCGTTATAAGTCATCATTACTGGACGACCAACATACCAATCCCCTTGCTTACTCATCTGTAATGATAAAGCATCGAGTAAGCGCTGTTCGATGTGTAGATTCAGCTGGGTCAAACCCAAGGCACCATGTCGAATGGCAGCCAAAATTCGATAATCATCAAAAACCTTGACCACGTGTGGCACCCAAAGTTCAGGCTCATCGGCAGTTAAATAGCTTTTCAGTACCTCAATATAATGCTGATAACCCAACATCAGTTTGTCGTAATACGCGGTTCGATCAAATTGCTTGGACATATGCTGGGGCAGATATTCCAGTTGAATTTGATCCTCCATATCAGATTGAAGGGGTACAAATTTGATTTCACTCGGATGAACCACTTGCTCGGCAAACTTCTCTAACAATGCTGCGCCATTTTGAGTGGGTTGTTGCGCTTGAATAAATTTCGCCATTTGACCAATCAATGCACCCTCTTTAAAACGGCGACTGGTAACCAAATTCACTCGATTCTCAGCTAAAGCGGGGACTTGCTGTAAATCTGCCAGTACAGAACCAACATCTACCGCTGCCAATTGATCTGCATCACCGAGTAAAATTAACCGCGCATGATCAGGCACCGCAGACAACAACATATTGGCCAAACTTAGGTCCAGCATTGAAGCTTCATCGACCACAATCACGTCATAAGGCAAAGGTTGTTTGGTATGGAAACGTGGCTGATAAGTCGTTCCCAAACCCAATAAACGGTGAATGGTAATCGGATTGAGTTGTTTTAAATCATCACTGACCAAGTCTTGCAGTTTTTCATCATTCAGCGAGTTTTGCAGCGCCTCTTTCATACGCTGTGCCGCTTTACCGGTCGGTGCTGCCATCGCAATGCGGATATTCGGCATCGCTTGATTCAGTACTGCAATAATACGGGCCAGCGTGTAGGTTTTCCCTGTCCCCGGGCCACCGGTAATAATATTCAGCGCTTGCTTCGCCACCATACTTAAGGCTTGAATTTGATGTTTATCAGTTAATAAATTGGGATAAGCCGAAATATCAACGGCTTCGATATTTTGCTGTTTTAAACGTGCAACTTGCTGAACCAAAGACTGTTCCAATGCCCAATAGCGATATAAATACAAACGATTGTCTTCATAAACAAAGGGGGCAATCTGCTGCTGAATATTGGCTACCGAAACCACTAAATCATTCAGAGTATCGGCTTGCGCTTGAGTTGCAGAAATACAACTATCGCCTTGTTGAATCGCTTCCAGAACTTGCTCGATAATGTCGCTGCTATTTTCCTGCTGTGATGCATGACTAAAGGGCTTCTGGCGAATAAACTGACTCCAAGTGCTGATCCATTCAGCGCTTTGATCATCTTTATATTGTTTATTTTCCACACAGTTATCCTCAAAGTTATCCACAACTTAATCTATTGTTTAAAATCTACTAATTTCGACAAATTAGGCAATTTTGCTGCTTTTATCTTCAGCAAAATAGCCCAAAATAGCATCAAGACGCAGGACAAATTCGGCATCCGGCTTCCAGTGATAAAAACCGTGTTCAGCTTGCCCATTCATGCCGCGTAAATACAAATAACTGGCACCGCCCAAATGCGTCTCAATGTCATAGTCCTGCATTTGAACCGTTAAATAACGATGCAACGCCACCAGATACAGGCCTGCCTGCAACCAGTAACTGGCTTGCGACATACTTTGCCTGATTTCCGTTCCGGCATAATGCGTTTGATCGGTGCCTAAAAAGTTACTTTTATAATCGGCAATATGATATTGCTGACCATCAAAATAAACCAGATCGATTGAACCTGTTAGATAACGTGCAGAATTGGCCTGATTGAAATCCAGCATGTCGATGCCATATTCTGCATACAATTGATGAATACGTTGAATCGCCAGGACATGATCTGACAGAGACAAATAAAATGGAAACTCGGCCAGATGTTCATGTTCAGTCAGTTGATTCAGCTGAAAATCCTGATGCAAAGGTGTGACTAAAACCTGTTGCAACCATTCACTCATCCAGGCAATCAGCTGTTCTTCATCCTGTTGCTGAAACTCTTGTTCATATTTATTTGATAATTCCAACCATAAACCTGGATAGTCATTCTTGAAACGACGACGAATTTCCAAAGACCAATCCTGTTGATCTTTGAAATCGATATGTTCGAAAATTTCATGCAGGAAGGTTCCCGCCACGGTACCCATCGGAAAATTACGCTTGATCCACGACAAGGGTTGGTTCGAAACAGTTTCAATCGGTTCAATGATGTGAATTTCATCTGCCGCACTCAGCATGTGTTCGGTATTTACTGCTAGGGCGTCGATGGCTTGTTTACGCGTTAAATGCTGAGCCAATGCACTGAAACTGGTTTTGGAACGTGGATAAAAACGTTGCGTGGGAAATTCCAATGCCTGTAACGGTAAGGGTTGTTGCTGTTGTTTGAGCTGTAGCTTGATCGGCTTTTCATTCAGCAAAGCTTCTTCTGCACAGGCCGGATGATTAAAGTCCTGTCCACGCCAGAATGCCAAGCCATGATTCGATTTGCTGTCCTGATCCTGCAACATTGCATAAATACGATGACTGGCTCGGGTCAGTGCCACATACCAGAGTCGATGTTGCTCTGCGACTGCACGTGCATTGTGCTGATCAATTGCAGCTTGTTGCAGCAGATTCTTGTCATTCACTGCAACCACACGCTGCACTTCAACTTTTCCCGTCACCGGATGCACATGATCTACGGTAGAAAAATTCAGGGTTTTGTTCATTTCCCTGAAGTCTTTATCTGCGCCGAGCAAGAAAACAATTTTAAACTCCAACCCTTTGGACTGATGAATGGTCATCAGTTGCACTCCTGCCTCATTCGACAGTTTGCGCTCAAGTTCCCATTCCCTTTCCGCAGGAGATTGCAGTTGTTTTAAATACCAGTGATAGAGCTTTTGTGCGCCTTGATATTGCTCACTGTGCTGACTGAGCAATTCGGTCAGATGGCGCAAGTTCACCACCGTGCGTTCATTATCTCGGCTTTGGGTGGCGACCAGATTTTTCCAGACTTGAAATAAATTCAGACAGTACTGCCATGCCGTTAAAAAGCCCTTTTCCAGCCACATTTCACGAATGCAGTCAAAGTCGTAAATGAACTGGCTTAAACCATCGGCTTGAGCTTCAAGCTGAATCAGTTGCTGTAAATTAAAACCCAGTAATCGGCTCAGCAAAGCACGTTTAATTTTGCCTTCATCATAGGGATGCATGATCGCAGTCAGCACCGCACCAACATCTTTCGCGACCTGATGATCAAATACGCTGCGTTTCGACGGGCGATTGACCCGAATCCCTAAACGCTCCAATTCATATTGGACCTTGTCCAGACCATCATGGTTTTTCGATAAAATCGCGATATCATTTTCAATCAGATATTTCGGGCCAGTTTTTTCTGCCAGATACAGTTTTTCTTCAATGCCCTGATTGAGTAAATCCCGGATTTTCCACGCCACCTGAATCGGCTCTGCTTTTTTATCGTTCAATTGCAACCAGCGTAGCGGTTGATGATTTTCACCTTGTCCATCAATAAGCGGTGGATGGGGACGAACACCGACTTCAACTGGACTGTAAAACACCTCTTCACCAAAATCCATCTGGCGCTGGAATAAAGCATCGACTGCTTCCACCAACGCTTTAACTGAACGATGGTTGTGTCGCAAACTGTATTCCTGACCTTGTTTGGAAAGCACATCGGCACGGGCTTTGTTATAGGTCAGCATGTCGCCACCGCGAAAGCCGTAAATCGCCTGTTTCGGGTCACCGACCATGATCATGCAGCCTTGCATATAGCGCTTCTGATCCCGCCAGATCCGCGCCAGCATATCGTCCTGATCCTGGTTGGTATCCTGAAACTCATCCACCAAAATCAAGGGATAATGGGCCTGCACAAACTTGGCAAAACGTAGCCCCTGCTCGCCTTGCAGTGCTTCCGACAAAGTCCGAATTTGCTGAGCAAAAGTCGTTTCACTTTTCTGCTGCAGCACTTGTGGTAAGCGCTTTTTGACTTCGCGGCTTAAATAAAATTTCAAATAGGCATCGAGTAAATCCAGATCCATATTGAGTTTGGACAAAGCCTCACAGAAACTTTTCAGCGCTTGAATCACCACATGTTGATCAAACTGATTCAGTATATCTTCGGCACGTTTATTCAGGACTTTTTTAGTCGCCAGATCGGTCAGGTTTTTCAGGGTCTTTTCAAAATGCGGTGCAAATAAAGCATAGCTACGCTGTTCAGCTAAAGCTTGGATAAATGCAGGCAAATCATCACACAACGTACGTTGCATCAAGCCATCGGTACGCCATTTTTTACCAATCACCGAATGATATTGTCCATCAGCCGAATAATATTCACTCAGGGTTGGAATCAGGCTTAAATCCAGCTGAATAAAGTTATCCACCAGCTGTTCAAACTGGTTTAAATCCAGTTCTGGCGCAGTCACTTCCTGAAACTGTGCCGAGGCAAAGTTCAGGGTATTTCCCACCACTGGAACATAGGCATCTTGTGATTTTAACTTTTGATTGAGCAGTAGATAATTCACCACATTTTGTGGCTGCAGTTGAATCCATTCACGTAATACATCATGGATCAGTTGATGGGTATAACTCTTGGCATCATCGGTAATATCGGCCCGTTCAATCTTGCCACTTTCAAAAGAAAATTCACGCAATAGCTTTTGACTGAAACTGTCCAGTGTGCCCACGAACAGTTCATCCAGTTGATCAAGCACCAGCTTTAAACGCTCACGGGCAAAATCCACCCGCGTAGCATAATCGCTCAGCACTTTTTGAAATAAAGGATCGGTTTCAGCGGCAATTTTGGCCTGAATTTCAGCATCGGTTAATTTTTGGCAGCTTTCAAAATAACGCAAGGTTTCAACCAGACGCAGTCGAATCCGGTTTTTCAGTTCTGCTGCAGCTTTACGGGTAAAAGTGGTGGCAATCACCTGATTCGGCAAATACTGATTCAGAAAAATCCGCACCATCAGACTCGACAGAGTGAAGGTTTTTCCTGTGCCGGCCGAAGCCTCAATCCAGTGCAAGCCTTTGAATTGCATATCCACAATGGGATTAAACGACATCTTTCTTAATGTTTGAGGATGATTCATTTATTTTTATTCCTCAATCACTTGTTGATGCATAAATACCGGCTGATAAAGCTGATAGGAAAATTGTGCGCAGGCATCTTCTAATAAAGCGGTGGCATCCTGTTCCTGCAAAATAAACTGCCAGTCACGGTGCATTTTGGTGGCTTCATTATCCGCGACAGAAAAGCCAGTGAACTTGCCATCTTCATGCCAGTCTTTATAAATCACATCCATATCGTCAATGCACATCTGGTTCTGTTCATTGGCTTGCCAATCATGCTCTTTATCTTTTTCTGCAATTTTCAGCAGCAATGCCGCAGGTAAAACCAAAGGTTGGCTTTGCCCATATTTCCAGGCCGCCAGCCAATGATCCAGCCACTCGCGCGCTTTATTGGACGTCACCCCATGACATAAAATGGTTCGGTCACTGAACACCACAATCCGTGCCAGTTTTTCTCCGCCCTCACCCATATTCAGATAAGCCAACCAGAGTAAATATTCCAGCCAGACTTTGGCGCGACGCTTGGCACGTGCACTCGATGCTTCCAGACTGACCCATTTTTCAGCGCTATTTTTTGGCAGGTTGATGTTCATATAAACATGATTATTGATCTTCCACACCTGTTGCGTGGTCGGAGTCACCTCAGGCGCATATTTCAGCAACCGCGCTTTTAAACGTTCTTGCTCCACCACGCTCATCTGCCAGCTACTGTGTTGCAGTTTGCCAATCGGCAATTGGTCCATCAATAACTCAGGCTGTGCCGCACCGTCCTGCTTTTGCAAGAACTGGCGCACGGCATAACGTCCTAAACCATCGAGTAACAAAGGTTCTTGCACCGCAGGTAAATCTTCGGGGCGCAAATTTTCCACGCCTAAAGTTTTTAAATAGAGGCGTGCCGGGAAAGTCACATCCTGAATCCATTGATGACTGTCCAGTACCTGAACCTCTTGCTGAAGGTTTTGATACGGCGTATTCACCCAAGATGAGCGCTGTCCCGTAGCATGACGAAGCTGCCCGGCCACACAAAACCATTGATCCTGATAGCGCACCGGTCGAGTCGACTCAAAACCCACAGGGTCGAAAGGCAATAAAGGATGGACATGATAAAGTGACTGCAGTTGTTCAGGCACTTCCACACCATTGATCTCCACGGTTGCATCCGCTGCTGTATCGGGCTGTTGAGCCTGAACAATAAAGGCCAGATGTTGCACCAGTTCCTGTAACACGGTGGATGGATCACGCACTTCACCATCATTAATATCAAAGCCGTTATAAAACAGCCACAGGTTATCCTGCGCCAACAGCAGATTATCTAAAAATGCACCCTGATCATCTTCCAGACGTGAACGGTCACCCAACTGCGGTTTCAGCAAATCCATCAAATCGAAAGGCAAATGCTGGGTGCGATTCGGAAATTTACCACTATCTAAACCAAGCATCACAATCAATTTATACGGCACAGGACGGATCTGTCCGATTTGGCTAAAGGTAATTTGCCCAGTCGGTTCAGCATGATCCAGTTGTGCTTCCAAAGTGGTGTTAATTTCCGCCAGCAAATAAGGCAACGGCAAACTTAAACTGCGCAAGGCATGATGATCGTGTTCATCATAGAAACTTGCCAGTGTCAGCATCCGTTCTTGTTTTTTAATAATTTTATAAACAGCCGTTAAGGATTCGACCCCTGCCTGTTCAAACTCGGCAATGTCCTGCATCAGATGTTTTAGCCATTGTTCCACAGGCACAGTTCGACCTTGTTCATGCGCAATCATCCAGTCACGGCGTGCATCAAAATCCTGATAAATCTGAATCAACTTGGCAATCAGTTCAAAGTCGCTTGGCAAGACTTTGGCAAAACTCAGCGTGCCTTGAAACAAGGTATGTTCGGGAATGGCAATCCCCAAAGCCAGACGATCAAGCGCGAATTTAAAACTAAAACGATAGTCTTCATCGCCTGCGGACAAACTGCGCTGTAAATGCTGGGCATCCAGTCCACGTTTAAAGCCGGCATCCACCAGCAATTCTGTGATGCGTTCAATCGAATTGACTTCTAAACCGTAGAGCTGCTGGGTAGCACCCAGACTCAGCCAGTCGGCAAAATCTTCAATGGTAAAACGCCTTTGAATCAATTCAATTCGCCCTAGCACGGCTTTCCAGGCATTCAGCGCATCTAGCTGGGTCACGCCGGCAATTTTAATCGGTAAATAAACACTGTCTTTGGAGAGTTGATGACTGCTCCCCGTTTTTTGCTGAATCAGATCGCGTTCACTTGGTGGCGGTGCAAATACACTACGAATTAGCGGTTCAAGTTCACTCAAACTTGGGCTTAAAACCAAAATATCACTTGGCCTGCGTGGTGCATCTTTTGTGCCTTGTGCTAACCAGTGAATCAGTTGTTCCTTTAAAACTTCCAGCTGTCTTAAACTGGAATGACAAACATGAATCTGAATCGAATCATCCTGTTCATCCAAGACATATTGATGCTTTTCAGGCTCGACCAGATACAAAACATCGGACTGGATTTTACCGAGCAGGTTATCTTTATATTCATCGACAAAGGCATCTGCCCAGACCCCATCTTCACCTGAAGACAAGTTGGACAACAAAGAAAAATGATCACGTGCCTGTTTACCAAAACGGGTCAGTAAGGGATGTCGAGATTCACGCTGTTCTGCATTGAAATTTAAGGTAAATTCCTGAAAGAATTTTTCAATGTCGGCATCACTGGCTTTCGGGTTTTTGGCAATAAAACGTTCTTTCACGCGTACGTCGTAACGCGCTTTCCAGTTCGGATCGACGCTGTCTGCCCAATACTCTTGCGAAGGGTTGTAATGCAGAATATAGATGTCAAGGTACTGCCCCAAACGGCGTAAAAACTCCAGTTGCATCGGTGGCAAATCGAGTAGGGTAAAAATCACCAATTGTCGCGGCAGTTTTTTTAAGGCCACTTTACGTGTTTCTGGATTGTCCAGAATTTCCCAGAACATCGCGTCAATACTTTGCATTTGCTCAAAATCTTGATGAAACACTTCCTGCCATAACCAGCGCTGCCATGCTTCCAGTTCACGTGCCTGATTTAAGGTAAATTCAGAAATTTCAGTATTGGTTTTAAAGAACATGTCTTCAATTGAGAGTTCTTTATTTTTCCCCCAAGCCTGTAACCAGTTGGTCTGGCAATTGCACATATTAGCTGGACAATTTTTCTGGCAATGCCCCCGATATTCCATGTAATGGCTAAATAGGCGTGACACCTGCTCCGCCACCCAATACAGCATGCCCTGCTTTTTCAGCTGTTTTTCGATGCCTGGTTCCAAACGGTCAGCACTGTCATAAATCCGCTGCACAATGGAATGTAAAGGATGGTCTAATTCTAAAGGATTTTGTTCGGCCTGAATAAAGCTTTTCAGTGCCTGAAACACGCGCCATTTAATAATAATGCGGGGAATATTGGCTTTACGGACTTGTTCTTTTTGATCGACCAGCACCCATTGATAGGCTGACCATTGAAAACCGCGAATACGGTGATGAAACTGGGTATTGGCACTGATGCCCTTTTGTTCTGCCAGTTTTTGCGTGAGCCATGTTTCCATAGCATGCGACGGTACAATAAAATGTTGGGTTTGCAGAACCTGAAAAGGCGTATGAGCAGGCTTATTCACGGTCGTCAGCATTGCATGTACAAGTACATCAATACGCTGACTTTGAATCACATGAATTGCCATTAATTACCTACTCCTGTTTTTTTCAAAATGAAATATCTACAAAACCACAAAGATTATTTACTATACATCTGCATCTGTCTATGTCACTTTTAGATTTCGATTCGATTCAAAAATGCTTTTAAATTCGGATCTTAATAATGATTGAATAGAAAAACCAACACCAAGTTCAAGGTATTTACATTATGAAAATAGATAAAATTCCAGACTCAATAGACCCAGCATTAGATTTGGAAGCCATTCGTGCAGAATGCTTAGAACTTGTCAAAAAACGTGCTTATTTTTCTGCTGGTGCTGCCGTCGTGCCTGTTCCATTTCTAGATGTCGTCATCGACGTCGGGATTTTGTCACAACTCATTCCAGAAGTGAATGCACGTTTTGGTTTAGCCCCTGAACAAATCAGTGTCTATGATTCAGAAACCAAACAAGTACAGTGGAACGAACTGCGTAAACGCGGGGTCGAATTTTCTGGCTTGGTGGTTGCCCGTACCGCTGTCAAAAAATCCCTCAATAATGTAGCAGCCAAGGTCATCACCAAACAGGTGACTAAATTTATTCCTTTAGGCGGACAAATTGTTGCAGCAAGTTTAGGCTATTTTGTGATGAAAAAAGTGGCTGAAGCGCATGTAGAAGAATGTTACAAAATTGCCAACGGCATTCAACAAAAACAAAAAGCACATGTGGTGAATTAAATCATCTGTAGTAAGTATTGGCCTATCAAGGCAAATATCTCACAGCTGAAAGCTTAATTCGCTCTCAGCTGTTTTAAAATGGCCCGTAATACTTCTAAACGTGCAGTATTTTTATCATTGGTGGCAATAATATACCAAGGGGCATGGGCTGTACTTGTTCTTTCAAACATATCTGCTGCGGCACTTAAATATTCATCCCATTTTTCACGATTACGCCAATCATCCGCGGTAATTTTGAAGCGTTTATGCGGGGTTGCTTCACGTACTTTAAAGCGCGCCTCCTGTTCATCCTTACTAATCGCCAGCCACAATTTAATCACCACCGTTTGACTATTGACTAAATCTTTTTCAAAACGGTTAATTTCATCATAGGCACGTTGCCATTCTGCCTCGTTGACAAAACCCTCAACACGCTCAACCAATACCCGGCCATACCAGGAACGGTCAAAAATGGTAATGTCTTCCTCAGTTTGTAACTTGGTCCAAAAACGCCATAAATAGGGATGACGCATTTCATACGTCTCAGGCGCTGAGATGGGGTGAATATCATATTCACGTGGATCAAGATTTTTAACAATGCGTTTAATCGCTCCGCCTTTACCTGCAGCATCCATTCCTTCCAGAACCACAATGGCCTTAAGATCATCAAAACGTAGGGCTTCTGCCACTTTAAGAGACAGGTTTTTCAGCTCTTTTTTATAGTCTTCTTTGGTAATCGGCTGATTTTCAGGATGCAATAATAGTTCTGGAATAGCAGCTTGTTTCCATTTGGCTGTGCTTTGACTTAAATGTTTAGGACAATGCTTCATGGCCGCCAAAATGGTCTGTGCAAATTGCTGATCTCGCGCTTTTTCATCTTCACAATCGATAATCGTCCAGTCTTGGGTAAAGCGCTGACGCAGTTTTTGCACGTTGTCATATTGTTTTTTATTGCGCCAATCTAGACCATGCAATTTATGCCAATGCACTTCACTCGGATCCATATTGTCGAGTCGTTTCTGCAAAGATTTCCATGACAAGTCAAACCAGACTTTAATCACGTCAACATGATTGTTTTTTAAGTCCTGCTCAAAAGCACGCATATCTTCAATGTACACATCAAACAGCGTTTCATCTAAGGGCTTGGACACATGCAAGGCGGTGACCAGCAAATCACTGTACCAATTACCAAACATCACCATAATTTCACCTTCAGCAGGAATAGAAGGTGCATAAGGCTGCCAAAAAGTTTGCTTCTGATTCAACATGATTGGCGGATCTGCTTTGACTCGTAAATAACGGGGATCGACCCATTCACGCAGTTGCTTGACTGACTCCCCCTTGCCCGCCAATTCAATTCCATTGACTAAAATCAGCACGCTTTTGGCATTCTTTTGATCGCGGGTATTTTTTAAAAAATATTGCGCTTCAATCAGATTCAAGGAGAGCTCACTTTCATCCAGCAGCTGACTTTCTATTTTTTCTGAAGGCATATTATTCTCAAATCTATCGTTCTTCATTGCAGTATAGCGAAGCTAAAAACCACACAACATAGCAAGATGTGCAATTTATGTTGCTTAAAATTGCTTATTTCCAGATCGAACTGACCTATTTAAAGTCATTTTTTTATCATTTTGTCATAGCGACTTTGCCAATCTACCTCTAAGATTTACCCATCTGAAAAATAATAGAGACGCATGATGTCGAAACTGGCTGCATTGGATGATTTGTTAGAGTTGTACTATCAATTGAATTATCATCAAAATCCTGACATTTTCCAACGTCTTCAAGATGTGCAAGCCTGGCAAAAACAGCGCATGCAAAACACGCATGTCAAACAGTTTGCAGAAAAACACAATATTTTAATGTCCGAATATTTTCTGAATCGTCTGTATGGTGGTCCAGATTTCGATGCTTTGGCAGAGCAAATTGCACGTTTAGCAAAATATGCACATAAAGCAGAAAAAATCATTCCTGAAAATGCCATTAAGACCGGTACCTCTGGTGTTGAACTCGCAATTTTAGCGGTGCAACTGGATGAACAAGTGGCGATGCAACTGCTCGAAGATTATCATCCCTATGAAAGCTTAACCGATGAGATGATGCGTCTGACTTATCTTAAATTGGATCAAGGACAACAGCGTTTAAAACAGCTGGACTTACTGGATCAACTGGGCTTGAGTCTAGATAAATATATGCGCTCATTTGTGGTCTACACTGCGTTTAAAATGTGTAAAGGCACCGCTCATAAATACAACTTTCAGGTGATGTATGAATTTATGCAGGATGGCTTTTTAGCCATGAAACCGTTAAAGTCGGCAGAGAAGTTTGTCAAAGATTTTACTGCGGTTGAACGTCAAATCATTCATAAAGTTCATGCCGGTGATCCCCATCCATTTCAATAACGTCATGCTGTGATGGAAATAACACAATGAGCCGCGAATAAAAATACAGGACAGATTTCTGTATATTATTCATAACAATTGCATGCGGATTGCTGTACAACGTCTTAGAATCTGTCATCATGCAAGCACTGCAATATTAACCCTATTTTTATGTTAGGAGTGACTCTATGTCTAACGAAAATCAAACGCCTACCTCGACACCTGAGTCGGCACAAAATATAGACAAAGTGAGTCCATTCTTAACTGAACCATTACCGCAAGGGACAGCACAAGGTCAGCAACAAACCTTACAACAACAGTTGGCCGATACGCCTGTCACCGGTTCAGTTCCTAAATACAATTTGCCACGTGGCGCAAACACCGGCAATGTGGGCGAAACCACACACTTTGGCTTTCAAACTGTAAGTAGCCAAGACAAAGCACAAAAAGTGGCGGAAGTGTTCCACTCTGTAGCGAGTAAATACGACATCATGAATGACTTGATGTCATTCGGTATTCACCGTTTATGGAAGCGCTTTGCCATTAACATGTCTGGCGTACGTCGTGGTCAGCATGTACTTGATATTGCAGGCGGTACAGGTGACTTGGCTAAAGTCTTCAGTCGTGAAGTCGGCCCTACCGGTCATGTGGTTCTTTCAGACATTAATGAATCAATGCTCAATGTTGGCCGTGACCGTTTAATCGATGCCGGCTGTACCAATGTGGACTTCGTTTTAGCCAATGCTGAAACTTTAGAGCCATTTGCAGACAACAGTTTTGACTTACTGACCATCAGCTTCGGTTTACGTAACGTGACCGACAAAGATGCTGCACTTGCTGCGATGTACCGCGTACTTAAGCCAGGCGGTCGCTTGTTGGTGCTTGAATTCTCGAAACCTGTGTTTGAGCCATTCTCTAAACTATATGACCTGTATTCATTTACCGCTTTACCGATCATGGGCAAAATCATTGCCAATGACTCGGAAAGCTATAAATACTTGGCCGAATCAATTCGTATGCACCCTGACCAACGTACCCTTAAAGGTATGATGGAAAATGCGGGCTTCCAGAACTGTGATTACCACAACTTAACCGGTGGTATTGTAGCGGTTCACCGCGGCTTTAAACTTTAAGGTTTTATGCTATGTGGTCGATTCTGGCACTGGGTGCAGTTGAACGATTAATTCATCATGTGATTGATCTGGATGCGATTACTCGTATCCAATTAAATGAACTGCAAGGCAAAATATTGCGGGTGGTCATTGACTCACCGCAACTGTCTGTCGATGTATTCTTTGACCAAAACAAAGTTCGCTTAGAACCGACAATCACAGGTCAAAGTGATACGCCATCTATCTTCGAACAACGTCCATTCGATAAAAATGAACAGGTTTCTGAAGCGACTGCCACTTTGCAGGTTAAAAATGTGGTCGAGCTTTTGAAGCTGTTACTGGCTGATGATGTCGGTAATATTCCGCTGCAAGGTGACTATCATTTGTTGCAGGATATTCAGCGCATCATGCAACAGGCTGAACCCGATTTAGCTTCGCATTTAAGTCCTTGGATTGGTCCTGGTCTGGCACATGAACTGGGTAAGATTCAACTTGCACCGAAACATTTAAAACGCACGCTTGAAAGCTATGCATTTTTTGCTGAAGATGCATTAAAAGAAGATACCGGTTTGTTTGCCTCACGCTGGCAGATGGATGATTTAAACCAAGACACTCGAATTTTCAATCAAAATTTAGATCGTGCTGAAGCTAAAATTCAACAACTTCAGGCACAGATTGATTCAACTCAAAACTAGGTATAAGCATTTATGATTCCGCACGTTTCACGTTTACTCGAACTTTGGCGCATCGCCGCGCACTATAGACTCGACACGTTGTTTCCTGCGGAAGAATTACCTGAAAAAGCCCGTCATGTTTTAAGCTTAATTCGCATGCACCCTGCGGCATGGTCCAGTCGTGAACGTAAAAATCCACTGAAGCTGAAACAAGCTTTAGAGGAAATGGGACCACTTGCGATCAAACTGGGGCAATTATTATCCACCCGTCGTGATTTGATTCCACCTGAAGTTTTACAACAACTGGTACTGCTGCAAGACCGGGTAAAACCTTTTGATAACGATGTTGCCAAAATGCGTATTCAGGAATCATTGAAAGCCGATGTGAATACCTTGTTTGCCCGTTTTGACACACAACCGCTTGCTGCGGCTTCCATTGCTCAGGTGCATACTGCGGCTTTACATGATGGTCGTGAAGTGGTGGTAAAAGTCACCCGCCCCAATATTCGTCAGCAAATTTTACAAGATTTTGAAATTCTCGACTGGTTAGGTGCTGCCTTAGAAAAACGCCTGGAAGCGGCACGTGCACTGCATTTATCTGAAATTATTCAGAACTATCGTCAAATCATTTTAAATGAACTTGATCTGACTTTAGAAGCCGACAACACTCGTCGTATGCGCCATTACTTCACTGGCTCAAGCATGATGTATGTGCCTGAAGTGTATATGGATAGCAAAGATGTGATGGTCGCTGAACGCATCACTGGTGTACCAATTTCAGACATTGCCACTTTTGATCGCATGGGGATGAATCGTGCGGAATTGGCAGAGAAAGGTTTAACCATTTTCTTTACCCAAGTGTTCCGTGACAACTTTTTCCATGCCGACATGCACCCCGGTAACGTATTTGTCGAAACCATTAATCCAAGCAATCCACGCTTTATTGCACTGGATTGCGCGATTATGGGTGAGCTGTCTAAACACGATCAAATGACCGTGGCGCGCATGTTACTGGCGGTGATGAACAGTGACTTTATGCAGCTTATTCTGGTGGTGCATCAAGCCGGCTGGATTCCGCCTGGTACAGATCAGGATGCTTTAGCACGTGAAATGCGTCGTACCGTGGGGCCAATGGTATCGAAGCCGATGCATGAATTGGACTTTGCCGGCATTTTGATTCAAGTGATGGATATTGCGCGTCGTTTCCATCTGGAAATTCCACCACAGTTGATGCTATTGCTGAAAACACTGGTTCATGTCGAAGGTTTGGGAACAGACCTTTATCCGGAACTGGACATTTGGAAACTGGCAAAACCAATTCTCAGGGATTGGATTAAAGCGCAAATGAATCCTCAGAAGAATCTGAAGGAATTGGGACAAAAAATTCCTGATCTTCTTCTGGGTGCACAAGACTTGCCAAGCTTAATGATCGACAGTTTAAACGGTCTAAAAAATCAATCGGCTTGGCATTCCAAGCAGTTGCATGAACTGCAAAGCATGCGTTTGCAGATGGAACATCAGCAAAAACGCAGCTGGATTTTCGGCAGCATGATGGCAATTTTCTTATCGATTGCGATTATTGCACCTTGGTATGTTTCGATTCTTTTGATTGCATTTTCCAGCTTACTTGCTGTTTGGCGTGTATTTAAATAGAGTTATTCTTTAATTAACTCTATTTAAAACAATTAAATACCTTCCTATTCAAGTCTATTTCGACACAAAGATCGGAATAGATTTTTATTTTAATATTCTCGTATTATTAAGACTATTTACAAGATTAAAATAGACAAAAAATCAACCAATCTATTTCTTTATTTTTATGATCAATAAAAAATTTATTCTTCATACCAACTTAAAAACACCTACGCATTAATATAAATAAAAATTATTTAACCAAGAAATTAAAACACTATTTTTATTTAAAATAAAAATACCACCACCAAATAACCAATAACAACAATTAGATATAAAATATAAACCATAATATTATCGATATTTAAATTTTTAAAACAAGAATACATGTAAATGTAATAATTAATAGATATATATATCAATACTTATTTTGATCCTTTTTTTTGATATAAGAGAAAGAATAACAATAATACTCGGATAAGAAAAATGTTAACTAAAATTTCAAAAATTCATGTATTTACAATTGCCATTTCAAGTTTTTTAACTGCTTGTGGTGATGGAAGCGATAATACAGAAAGTAGCAATTTCACTCCTACCCCCATTAACGGTACGGCCGTAGATTTTTATTTAAAAAATGCGGATATAAAATTTGATGACTGTGAAAACAAGTCCATAAAAACAGATGCAAAGGGTAATTTTTCATTTACAACAACCGCTGCTTGCAATGAGTCTGCTCTTACCATTACAGGTGGTATAGATATTGGTACTAACCTGCCGTTTACGGGTACATTAAAATTTAAAAAAATGGATTTAAAAAATCTAAAAAATGGAACCCTCGTTGTTAGTCCTTTAACGTCATTAGAATATTATTTAGAAAAAGCAGGACAATCTGGCAAATTAGATAAAATTTTAACGAATTTAGGCTTGAGTAATATTAACAATATTTCGCAATTTGATCCGGCAAAAGATGGTGATGCTCATACGATGGCTGTGGTATTTATTTTCCAGCAACTTGCCACTCAAATTGAGGATCGTCTACAAACAATCAATAAAAGTGATGGCTCAACTGCATTTACTCAGGAACAAGCGGCTCAAATTACTTTCGACACATTGATTAGTCAATTATCAACTCAACCATTATTTGCTACAAACTCGGCTAAAATTGATTCTGCTGTATTAAAAAATATTATTAATAAGGCTATCGATAATGCAAAAGCTAAAATGAATGATTCAAATATCATTATAGATACAACATTTACAGATCAAATTAGCAGCAATATCATTGCTGTTTCAACTGCAATTGCTAACATTGCTCAGAATGGTGGAACAAGTGCTAATTTATTATCAGAATTGCAAAAAAATCCTGACGTACTTGAAACCATTACAGAGAATTTAAAATCCCCTATATATAATGATTTATTTTTAGCAAATTACGATATTGCTGCCATTAAAGCTTCTAGTGCGACCAACCCACTAAATATCAATTTTGCAAATTTGAATAATACTCTGGCTGTACAATTTAAGTTGGCAAATACAAAATCAGAATTAAATGATACTGTAGCATTGGCCTTCAAATTAGAGGGAAGTAAGGGCTCATATCGCGAAAATTTAAATGTAAGTATTAACAACATTCAAGTTAAATTTAATAATCAGGGTTCAATCATATCGGCAAAAATACCTAAAAATACCATTATTAATATTTCCTCTTCTTTTAAAAATATCCAGCAGTTTCAATTTAGTGTTCCACAAGATCTAGTTATCAATTCTAATGGTAATATTTCTGTAAATTATTTAATCCAAAGTCATGGCGCATTAAAAGATTATTACAATAATTATATCAACAAATTGCCAACTGGAAGTTTAATCCAAGTAACTGCTTATATATTACCTAGCACTTATACAATTAATCCCCAACTAAATCTACCCCAAGAAACTGTCACTATCGGTACTTCAACATTCAAAAGTTCTGCATTGACTGGCTATTTTAAATTAAATTAATTAATGAAAATCCAACCTTAAAGCTGGATTTTTTCTTGTGTAATAAAAATTATTTTAGTGATGTGGCTATATGAAATTTAATTTTTTGCCTTTATGTCTCGGCCTAATATATGGATCTTCAATATATGCAGCACCTGAAGATCTCTTTCTTCAAGCAGATAATTTTACGGAAAAGACCTCATCTCCGTTTAAATTAACACTGGGTTTGGATGCAGTTGATGAAACGATTGATTTTTTTGATATTCGACAAAATGAAGGTGTAACAGATAATAGTACCGGTGATTATCTTGGTGCCCACCTTGCCGCTGAATATAAGTTCCATCCTCAATGGTTATTAGAAGGATCTTACTGGTATAGAGAGATTGATTATTCTCAAGATACCAATACCATTCATAGCACGCTATTAGGTATACGCTATTTTCCTGACTTTCAACTTGATAAAAATAATACATTATTGTTTAGGGCCAGTGTTTGGAAAAATGCAGCTGATGAATTAAACAAATCAACACCCACAGCAGTGAACCAAAAAACTTTTGAACAAGTGACGGTTAACCAGCCACAAGACCTTAACTTTCAGCTAGATACTGTTTTTTCACGCAAAATTGACCACATGAATCAAATCAATATATTTACTTCATTTGGATTTAGTAAAGTCGAGGTAAAAAATTTAAATATCCAGGCCCAATCTAATGGGTGCTTAATGAATATAAATATTCACTCAAACAATCAATTTACTGGGAATTTAGTTCAACCATGCTCTATCGGTAATATACCAATCACTCAATTAAACGTTTCTGGCGATGCGAATGAATACGGTATTGATATACAAAAAGATTTAAATTATGAGAGTTACTATGCAAGCTTTGGGGGGTCTTGGAACTTGCGCTTTCAAAACTTTGAAAGTCAACTTGCATACCAGTATCAATATTTATGGCGTAACGACATTGATGATCGTGTAAGCAACTTTGGCAATCAAGCTATTAGAGATAACCATAGTTTAGGTGGGAAATTTAGTTACGATTTCACACCCAAAATTACGGCTTTTATTAAAGGCGAACTATATCACCATAACTTTGTCGGGCACATACCCTTTTTATACAATGCAGTTACAGCCTCGCGACTTGATAAGCGCTATGGCCTTGCCTCTTTAGGTGTGCAATTTAAAGGTTTCTGAGTTATTGAATAACTTCATTTTTTACGGTTTTAAATATGTAATGACTTTAAAGTCATTTTTGGGTACTTCTCGCCATTGGGTCAAAAAATGTTTGCCCTAGAATAAACAAACACTTGTCTTGTATTGATTCTGCCATGACCCAGATTTTGCAAAAACGTGCCCCTGCCCTGAGCGTTCGTGCCGGATACCTCGCACGTCAACTGATTAAAAAAGAAGGTTTACAGGCAAGCTTTGTCGATACTATTCCCGGCGCTGCAGGTGGTCCGAAAGGTATTGGCATTCAAGGTTTAGATCAGGCCATTTTTGGCGATTTCTTTGCACAAGCACCACAACGCAGAACCCTGATTGGTTCTTCGATTGGTAGTTGGCGTTTTGCCAGTATTTTGGCGTGGGGTGCTAAAGAAGGGACTGAACGTCTTTCAGAACTTTATACAAACCTATATTTTCATAAAAAAATGTCGCGTCAAGATGTCGGTAATATTTGCCGAGGCATGTTGATTGATCTGATTCAAGGCAAAGAACAACAACTGGTTAATCATCCTGACTATCATCTCACTGTGATTTCAATTAAAGCACAGCATATTTTCCAAAGTGATAAGAGCTTTCCCCTCCTTGCCTCTATCGCGGGCATTGTTGGTAGTAATGCACTCGGTCGCAAACACAATCGTCTGTTTATGCAGCGCGTGATCAGCCAACCCTCATCCGGTCAGCAATTTAAAGTGGAGGATGACTTTGTCACCCATTATCAAACTTTAAATAGCGACAATGTCACGCCTTGGCTCATGGCTTCTGCGTCTATTCCAGGTGTTATGGCGGCTATTCGTGATATTCCTGATGCACCCAAAGGCAGTTACCGTGATGGCGGTTTAATTGATTATCACATCGACCTGCCTTTTGAGAGCCAAGGCATTGTGCTGTATCCACACTTTAGCGACCGCATTACACCAGGCTGGTTCGATAAAATGTTTAAAAATCGTAAAGCCAATCCTGAAAATCAGGCACGAACTTTATTGCTATCCCCGTCTGCAGAATATTTGCAATCCTTGCCGCTCGGACGCCTGCCCGATCGTAAAGACTTCACTTTAAAGGATTTAGATCAGAAACAGCGCATTCAAATGTGGAACCAGTGTGTAGCCGAAAGTCAGCGCTTGGGGGATGAATTTTTGGAAATGGTGGAAAAACAGAACTTCCCGCAGTTTATGCAGGATTTATAAAACCACTTTGAGTTGAGCCTATCCATCGATAGGCTTAATCTTACTTAAGATACATGTTTTCAATCATTTGGTTTTTAATCAATTTTTGCATATAAAAATAAAGAAATACATTTGCACGAAAAAAACATGCAACTGCGTGATGAGTAAACCAAATGATCATAGGCATATTTTTTTCTCAAACAGTCGCTAATCACGTACACTATGTAGTTGCGATTTTAATTCGCTCTTTTCCATTTTGAACATATTTTTGGTGAAATTCTCATGAACAACTTGCAATGGCTCGATGAAGTAAAATTTAACGAACAAGGTCTAATCCCTGCCATTGCACAGCATCATCAAACCGGTCGTGTGCTCATGGTCGCATGGATGAATCGTGAAGCTTTGGCTTTAACTGCAGAAAAAAACCAAGCAGTTTACTTCTCACGTTCACGCAAAAAATTATGGCATAAAGGTGAAGAATCAGGTCATTTCCAAACCGTGCATGAAATCCGTCTAGACTGTGATGCGGACGTGATTGTATTGCAAATTGAACAACATGGCGGCATTGCCTGTCATACCGGTCGTGAATCGTGTTTCTACCGTAAATTGACCTCAAACGGCTGGGAAATTGTCGATGCGCAATTAAAAGATCCAAGCCAGATTTATGCTGAAAAACCTGCCCATTCACATAATCCACATACTCTGGCCATGAATGCCTCAACTGCCCAATCTGAACAAGTGGAAGTGCTGGATTATTTAGGTCAGATGATGACCGAGCGCAAAGCGGCAGATCCGGACTCCTCATATGTGGCGAAGCTGTATCACAAAGGCTTAAACAAAATCTTAGAAAAAGTCGGTGAAGAAAGCATTGAAACCATCATTGCAGCCAAAGACTTTAAAGCTGAAGCGCATGAAGATAATAAAAATGACCTGATTTATGAAGTGGCTGATTTATGGTTCCATACCATTGTGATGTTGGGCTATTTCGATCTTGAACCACAAGTGGTTTTAAACGAACTGGCGCGTCGCCAAGGCTTATCCGGATTGGTTGAAAAAGCCAATCGTCAACACTAAGCCGGTGACTGTGTCTAATTCGCAAAAACCGAGTGCAACCTATGAGCAAGCCATTGCCATAGATAATGCGCGTTTGGGCAAATCCTTTAAAGTGATTGCTTATGCAGGCACAGGTAAAACCACCACTTTACAAATGATCAGTGATGCCATGCCCGAGCGGCGTGGCATGTATCTGGCGTTTAACAAAGCCATTGCCTCAGAAGCGCAAAGTAAATTTCATCGTGGTGTCGACTGTCGTACTTTTCACTCGCTGGCTTTTCGTAGTGTTCCACGTGGTGTGACTGATAAACTGCGTTTACCGCGTTTAAGTCCAAGTTTTATTGCCAAGGAATATCGACTGCAACCGATTACCTTGCGCCGAATGATGGGTGGACGTTATGAAAAATACGTCATGATGCCGAGTCGTTTGGCCAGTTTAGTTGCCAATGCAGTGAGCTATTTCTGTTCGACCAGTTCGCAATATCCTGCGCCACGCCACTTGCAAGCACCAAGCTGGTTACATCCAGATGATATCGTTGAATTGCAAAAGCATCTTTATCCAGCAATTGAGCGGCGCTGGTTAGAGTCGATTGACCAGAATCATCAAGCCGGGATTGGTCACGATATTTACCTGAAACTTTGGGCTTTATCTGAACCGAATATCCCCACAGATTATGTGTTGTTTGATGAAGCACAAGATGCCGACCCACTGATGCTGGGGATTTTACTGCGCCAAAGAAATACCCAGGTGATTTATGTTGGTGATGCTCATCAACAGATTTATGCATGGCGCGGTGCAGTCAATGCCATGAAGCAGCTGCCCTTGCCTGAATCTCGTTTAACCACCTCATTTCGTTTTGGTGAAGAGATTGCCTTAAATGCCAATGCGATTTTGGGTGCTTTAAATGAAACCGTGCCTTTGCTCGGTAATCCGCATCTCCATTCTAAAGTAGTCAATAAACCGCATACCAAACAACGCGATGCGATTTTATGTCGTACCAATGCCCGTGCGATGGAGTTATTGCTTGCCGGTTTGCTGCATGGCGAAAAAGTCAGTTTGCAAGCTGACCATGTCAAACTGAACCGTTTTGTCGATGCCGCCAGCATGCTGAAACAAGGCAAACGAGTAACTGATGTGCCTGAACTGGCGTGGTTTAATTCATGGCATGACGTGCATGAATACTGTGAAACCAATGACGGCAGTGACATTAAACCTTTGGTGAAACTGGTCGATGATCACGGTACCGATCCACTCAAAAGAGCCTTGGCAAAAATCACCCCGATTGAACATGCCGACTACATTATCTCGACTGCACACAAAGCCAAAGGTTTGGAGTGGGATCGCGTGCATATCGAAGATGACTATCAATTTAAGGTTAATGAAAAAGACCATAAAATTAGTGACGAAGAGTTAAGATTGCTTTACGTTGCCTGTACACGTGCTAAAGTAAGTTTAAATATTCACCACATTTACGATTTGGTGCAACAACTTAAAAAGCAAATGCCATTATCGTTGCGTAAAGCCGTGGGAGAATAATTCAGCTCATTTCGCAATGTAGGTGTTTTATGAAAATCGAATCTGTTCAACTCAAACACGCACTTCATTTTGCCGATCTCAAGCTGAAATTTAACGATAAACCTATCACCCTGATTCTGGGCGATCAAAGCTCGGGTAAAACCGCGATTTTAAAATTCACTTATCAAGCATTAACCTGGTTTGCAGCGCGTTATAAAGACTTTCGTGCTGCAGGTGTAGTGATGCTTGATCAGGACATTATGTTCACGCGCCTGCAATCCAAAATTGATATTCGGGTTCGAATCCCCAATGATATTGGTACTTTAACTGAAGCCAGTGAGCCACAAGACAAAGCGCTTTCTTACTGCGATTGGCAACTCTATAAAACCTTAAATAGTCATGGTATTGCCACCAGCAAAGCGGAAACCCAACAATTAGAAAATTTGATCGAACTTTATCAAAATGCGATCAAACATGATCAACTGCAAGGCTTACCCTTAATTGCCTATTATCCTGCAGAACGCTTCGTCAATGAAATGAATATTCTGAGCAAGAATAATCCTGTCATTTTCCAAGCCTCACACGCATATGAAATTTCAACTATTCCTTACACCACCTTTACCCGTTTTTTTGAGTGGTTTCGTGAAATCAGTGATATTGAAAATGCCCAGATTGCACAACTGTTTCAACAATTGCTGTCCAACCCATCCATCCAGAAAAACAAAGATAATGACTTCCTGCAGCAATTGATCAATGCCCAAAAACAAATGAATGCACCGAGCCTGGATGCTTTAAAACAAGCCTTAAGCACGGTCATTCCTGCTTTAGAAGACATTTATATCCAGTACCAACCTAAATTACAGTTGATGGTGAGCTACCAAAATAAAACCATGCTCTATCAACAACTCTCCAATAGCATTAAAAACTGGGTTGCTTTGGTCGGTGATATCGTGCGCCGCTTATGCTTGCTCAATCCGAACAGTCTGTATCCGTGCCTTGAAGGGGATGGGATTTTATTGATTGATGCGATTGATCATCAGCTCGATCAAAGTACCTGCCAAGTGATATTACAACGCTTACATCAGGCTTTTCCCCGTCTGCAAATTATTGCTACAGGAAACCGGACTGAATTACTGGAACATGCAGCAGACTATCAATGTTTAAAACTGGAAAATAAACAGATCTTTGATATGCAGCTACAACCTTTGCAAGACAAGTTTGATACCATTTATGAGCAACTGGTTTTTAATGAAGAAGTGATTGAAACAGATACATTGCTTGAACCCGAATTAGAAAGCATCACGCCACAAACTATCATGCAACAGATTCAACAGCATTTAAGCGTAGAACAACAAACTGAATTGCGTCGTTTAATGGATCAGTCAGATGATACGTCTTCATCCCATCCCCTGTCATAATCCCTAATATTGAATTTAATTACAAAACAGATTCAATATTTCAAAGCGCCATTTTCAAGATTCATTTTTAAGTTTTCATCTGTCTAAACACTCGACGCCCAGAAAGAATTGATGCGCGTATAATATGTTAGGTGTGCGCAAAAATAATTGATGTTGTTTTCCTCATGTAATAAGATCAAGTATATTTAAAGTTTTATAGTAAAATCCGATTTTACTATCGCTTTTTACAAGTTGCGCAACACAGCTTGTTTTTCCATATTTTTAATTTAATTTGGCTTTCAAGATTGAGAAGTTTGGATGGTTCTTTGCTGTCCTGTAGTCCTTGAAAGATAAGATTCACCCTTAGGTTTTTACAAACCTGATTCACGACAATGGATATGAGTGTGCTACCGATTATTATATTGTTACCGTTAGTACTGGGCACTACCCTTGTCTCGTGGCTGAAGAAATTTTCACGCGGGGTAACGGCTTTAGCGGCTATTGGAGTCAGTTTAAGCAGCCTGATCTTGTTACTGACTCAAACAAAACATGTCTTTAATGGTGGAACAATCACCCAAACCTGGACGTGGTTACCCCAGTTAGGTATCGATTTAAGCTTCCGTATGGATGCCTTAGGCCTATTATTTTCTTTGCTGATTAGCGGTATCGGCACCCTCATTTACATTTATGCTTATTATTATTTAAGCCCTAAAAGCTCCCTGAGTAAATTGTATGTATTGCTGATGCTGTTCATGGCGGCAATGCTGGGAATATCACTTTCTAACAATTTAATTTTATTGCTTATTTTTTGGGAACTCACCAGTATTTCCTCGTTCCTTCTGGTTGGTTACTGGAATAATTACGAAGCTGCGCAACGTGGTTCACGTATGGCACTGACCATCACCGGGATGGGCGGCCTGTCGATGCTCGGTGGCTTTATTCTGCTCGGTCAAATTACCGGGACTTATCAGATAGACCAAATTTTAACAATGAAGGATCAGATTCAAAACCATTCGTTATTTGTACCTACCTTACTGTTTATTTTAATGGGTGCTTTTACCAAAAGTGCCCAGTTCCCGTTTCATTTTTGGCTGCCGAATGCCATGGCAGCACCGACCCCAGTATCGGCATATCTGCATTCTGCGACCATGGTCAAAGCGGGGATTTTCCTGCTTGCACGTTTTACCCCTATTTTTGTCGGTGCAGCGCTTTATCATAATATTGTGACTTTTGTGGGGTTGTTTACCCTCTGTATGGCGGCCTTTTTTGCCATTTTTAAAGAAGATTTAAAAGGCTTACTCGCCTATTCCACCATCAGTCATTTAGGTTTGATTGTCTGCCTATTGGGGCTTGGATCACCGCTCGCGATTGCCGCCGCCATTTTCCATATTATTAACCATGCGACCTTTAAAGCGGCATTGTTCATGATTGCCGGAATCATTGACCATGAAACCGGAACCCGTGATTTACGCAAGTTAAACGGGATTTGGCAACTGCTACCGTTTACTGCAACCCTGACCATGATCACCGCTGCCTCGATGGCGGGTGTACCACTGACCAACGGATTCTTGTCTAAAGAAATGTTCTTTACTGAACTACTAGCCAATCTTTCTGGTCCAGTGATGATTTTCTCGGCGATTGTAGCTACGTTGGCGGGAATCTTTGCGGTCGCCTATTCGGTGCGTTTGGTTCACGGGGTATTTTTCGATGGCCCGCTGGGACCACAAGTCCCCAATAAAAATGCCCATGAACCACCTTTTGGCATGCGTGCACCTGCGCTTCTGCTTGCAGTTTTATGTATTTTGGTCGGTCTGGCACCTGCCCTTTTGGTTGAAAAAATTGTCAATTCGACTGCGCGCGCCAGCACCCAACTCCCTGACTTTTCCGGCACACATTTAGCCATTTGGCATGGCTTCAATCTGCCTTTAGTGATGAGTATTATCGCGCTGTTTGGTGGGGTGATTTTCTATTTTGCTTTTGCCAAAAACGGTAAAATTCGTGAAATTGACCTTGATTTGGTGCTGGGTAAATTCCAAGGCAGAATCTTGTTTGATTTGTTTTTAAAGCATCTGTTACTGAATTCACGCAAGTTCAAACGTAAAACTGAAAATGGTTCACTGCAAAGCTATTTAATCTGGATTGTGTTATTTAGTGCCGCTTTGCTTGCCATGCCACTCATTAATCAGGGACTCACCACAGGTACGCGTGAATTAACCCACGCGCCTGCGCTTGCCATTGTACTTTGGCTATTATTGTTCTCTGCATGCTGGATGATGTTGTGGTTCCACCATGAACGGATTAAAGCGGTGCTGATTAGCGGTGCGGTCGGTTTAGTCGTGACCATGGTTTTTGTGACCTTGTCTGCACCGGATTTGGCTTTAACCCAAATTACCGTTGATGTGGTCACCACCGTACTCTTGCTGATGAGCTTATCATTACTGCCCCAGCTTACGCCTTATGAGTCCAGTGTTTCACGTCGCTGGCGTGATGCGCTGATTGCGATTGGGGGCGGTCTCGGTATTGGCTGGATTAGCTGGTTAATTTTGACCCGTGATCACAACTCGATTTCATGGTTCTTCATGCAGCAATCGATTCCACTGGGTGGCGGCACCAATGTGGTCAATGTGATTCTGGTCGACTTCCGTGGTTTCGATACCTTTGGTGAAATTACTGTACTTGGTATTGCTGCCATTGGTGCCTTATGTTTAATGGATGGCATGCGTACCCACGGTACAATTATCACCCAAGGCTTGACCTACCGTTTTAATCCATCTCCCTTGATGTTCCGTATTACCGCATCATGGGTTTTACCTTTGGCACTCGTGGTGAGCCTATATATCTTCCTGCGCGGTCATAACTTACCAGGCGGCGGATTTATTGCCGGCTTGATTACTGCTTTAGCTTTAATCATCCAATATATTGCCCTGGGTCAAGATCAGGCAGAGCAAATGCTGAAAGCCCAATCTGGACGTTTATATGAGATCTGGATTGGTTCTGGCTTAGTGATTGCAGGACTGACCGGATTAGGTGCCTGGTTTTGGGGACGTCCATTCCTCACCAGCGCACACATTTATATCTCACCACCAGTTTTAGGTGAAATCCACCTCGCTTCTGCTGCCTTATTTGATGTCGGGGTCTATGTCACTGTTGTCGGTGCAACCATGCTGATGATTTCAGTCTTAGGCGACTCACGTCACTCCAGCATGGCTGGCCCAGTACTCAAGGGAGAATAAAATGATCAGTATAGAATTTTTACTCGCCTCAGCTATTGGATTACTGACTGCAACGGGAATTTATCTTATTTTACGTGCCCGTACTTTCCCGGTGGTTTTAGGTCTCGCCATGATTGGTTATGCGGTCAATTTATTCCTGTTCGCGATGGGACGGATTCAGATCAATGCCCCAGCGGTTCTGACTGAAACCACCAAAGCCACCGATCCCCTGCCCCAAGCCTTGGTGTTAACTGCCATTGTGATTGGTTTTGCAACCACGGCTTTTATTGTGCAACTGGCTTTACGCAGTCGCTATGAAACAGGCACAGATCACGTTGACTCTAAAGAAGATATTGTGCCGATTGACCCGCGTGAGGATCAGCCTTAATGAATGCTGTTATCCAGTTTTGGACTGAACACACCCCTATTTTTAGTATTTTAATTCCAGCTTTTACTGCTTTTTTATTGGTTATTCTGGGGAATCCAGGCGCAGGTGCATTGTCTGGCGATTGGCGTCAACCTTGGCGTCGTGGAATTAGTTACGTTTCTTCAATTCTAGGTTTAGCCACCGCGATTGTTTATTTGATTTCGGCCAGCAGCGGTCAAATCAGCACCTACAATTTAGGTGAATGGTCTGCACCCTTCGGCATTGTCCTGGTTTTGGATCAACTCTCTGCATTAATGATCGTGCTGACTTATGCCTTGGCAACCCCAATTTTATGGTTTGCCAGCCATGAATGGGATATACGTGGCCGTTATTTCCATGCCATGTTCCATTTCTTGCTGATGGGCTTATGTGGTGCATTCCTGACAGGCGACTTATTTAACTTATTCGTATTCTTTGAAATTTTGTTGATGGCATCTTATGTGCTGCTGGTACACGGACAAGGCAAAGCACGTTTTCAACTCGGCATTCATTACGTCACCATTAACTTACTGGCCTCAGCCCTGTTTTTAATTGGACTCGGCATCATTTACGGCAGTGTCGGTAGTTTAAACATGGCAGATGTCGCACGTCTAATCCCCCTATTAGAACACGATCAGCACAAACTTGCCGTAGCGGGTGGCTTACTGTTATTTGTGGTGTTTGGAATTAAAGCAGCCATGTTGCCGGTTGGTTTTTGGTTACCGAAAACCTATGCCGTGGCAACAACACCTGTCGCAGCGATTTTTACCATTATGACGAAAGTGGGTATCTACGCCATCTTACGGATTAATGGCACCATTTTTGAAGATGACTTGAGCCACAGCATTTTGGCAAACTGGTTACTTCCGATTGGTTTAATTACCTCTATTTACGGTGTAATTGGAGCGATTGGGGCAGAACGCTTACGTCGCTTCGTCGGTTTTATGATTCTGTCCTCGATCGGAACCATCTTAATCGCGATTTCCCTGTTTAATACCTTGGCATGGGCTGCAGCACTTTATTATTTAGTGCATAGCACCCTGATTGGGGCTGCATTTTATTTGCTCTCGGGCTGGATTACTTCACAACGTGGAGCATTCAAGGACCATTTCAATATTGCACCGCAAATGAAACAGCACAAGGTGGTGTCATTAGTCTTCTTTTTAATTACTTTGATGATGGCAGGTTTACCTCCATTTAGTGGCTTTTTGGGCAAGGTCTTTATCTTGCAAGCCACTTCACACTCACCTTATCAACTGGTGATTATTACTGTCGTGCTGATAGTCAGTTTACTCAGTATTATTGCGTTTACCCGAATTGGCTTTGTGCTGTTTTGGCGTGCCACAACACCCGAAAACAATCCAGACACGGACGAGTTTAAGGCCTATCAAGCTTTGCCTGAGCAATCGCCTGCACGAAATGACAAAACCATCTATTTACTGCTTTCAGGTTTAATCGTATATATGGTCTGTGCGGGTCCTATTCAGCAATATATGTTTAAAACGGCTGAACAAATACAAAATAACGCCTTATATGAAGAGATTATTCTGCATAAAGATAATCTTAATCAGGTGATTAGCGTTCAACCCTATGATGCTGAAAACCTGCCTGAAACCAAATATGGTGGTGAAACCGTGGATCCGAATGCGCACCTTATTCCTTACATTATTTCGGAAGATACTTTAGAAGGTGAGCACATTTCAGAGTATAAGCAGCGTCAAATTGAAGAGCAGCAAGTGCAGGAACCTGCTCATCAGGATGATGCCAAGCTCAAGCCGACGGAGCCTTAATCATGCAAAAAACATCTTTCTGGGAAAATTGGTTACCGCATCCATTTGTATCGGTGATTGTGGCTTTAAGCTGGATTATGCTGGCGCATAGCCTCGATGCAGCAACACTGCTTATGGCGTTGTTGCTCGGGCTTCTGATTCCGCGAATGGTCAATCCGTTTATTACCCGTACCCCTGATATCAACTGGCGAATGGCGGTAAAATTATTTTTTGTGGTGCTGTGGGACATTATTGTTTGTAATATTCAAGTGGCTAAACTGGTTCTTGGACCAACACGTAATCTGCATCCCAAATGGTTCCGGGTACCCTTAGAAACTCAGCATGAACAAGTCAATGTCTTACTGGCGCTGATTATCACTACTACTCCGGGTACAGTGACCGCAGGAATTGATGATGATCGCGGTGATATTTTAGTGCATGCCTTAAGTACTGATAATGCTGAAGTAGACATTCTAGAAATTAAAAATCGTTATGAAAAGGCACTCATGGCTATTTTTGCTGTAGAAGTAGGAGAGGATTCATGACCATTTTGCCTTATGCACTCGGCATATGCATGGTGGCTATCACCATCTCAATGTTTCTTTGCCTGGTCCGTTTAGTTATGGGTCCATCCATTGTGGATCGTCTTTTAGCCTTGGATACGCTGTTTCTAAATGCCACTTGCCTCGTGGTGATCCTTGGCATTTATTGGGCAAGTAGCTCCTTATTTGAAGGGGCTTTATTGGTTGCTATGCTGGGCTTCGTATCTACCGCAGCCTTAGCCCGCTACTTTACTACTGGCCATGTCGTAGATTAGGAGAAACAGTGATGCAACTCGTGATGGAAATTCTGGTCTCAATTTTTTTATTGATTGGCTCATTCTTTATGTTGGTCGGGGGCATTGGTATGGTTCGCCTTCCCGATTTATTTATGCGCCTGCATGCTCCGACAAAATCAAGTACCTTAGGCTTAGGTAGTTTTTTAATCGCTGCCATGATTTTTTCAGCATTTCAGGGACGTTTTGGTTTTGCCGAAATTTTATTGACTTTATTGGCATTCATTACCGCACCTGTATCTGCAAATTTAATGGCGCAAGCCGCACTGCATCTACGTTTACGCTCAACCGGTGGTGAAGTGCCTGAAGCGATTGAGCGCCCTTTACCTTGGCAACGCAGCCGTCGTCGTGCTCCGACTCAAGACAAAAATAACTCACATGATGATCCAACCTAAACGGAGGTTAGCTCCTTTATTATTTCAGTTATTTAGCTATATTCAATTCAGCCTTCTGCAATGTCCTAATATCAAACTTGCTCTAAACAAGGTTTCAGCACATAAAAAAGCCACCCGAAGGTGGCTTTTTTATTAGATCAATTATTCATCATCTTGCTTTGCTTCAGCAGGTGGTAAATCCTTCACTGCTTCTGCAATCAGACCGAACATATAATTGCCGTACGCATTGGTTTTGTCATAATGGAAACGCAAACGTGGCGTAATACGTGTCTTGATACTACGACTCAATTCGTGACGCAAGAAACCAGATGCTTTGTTTAAAACATCTAAAGTTTCTTTATTCGCGGCTTCGCTTTGGTCATCACCAAGTTCACGACCCATTACAGTCACATAAACTTCGGCATATCCTAAGTCTGCGCTAACTTTCACCGCAGAGATGGTCACCAGACCACCTAAGCGTGGATCTTTAAGCTCTTGACGAATCAGTTCAGAGAGTTCTCTCTGAACTGTATCAGCCATACGCTTAAGACGCTGACTACCCGCCATTAAAGACTCCGTTTAATCAATTGAACATCGTACACTTCGATCTTATCGAGCGCTTTGATGTCTTTATAGCCTTTCACCGCAAGACCACATTCCATACCGGCACGAACTTCTTCAACCACTTCTTTATAGCGACGAAGAGATTCAAGCTCACCTTGGAACACAACCACATCATCACGAAGGACACGGATTGGTTTATTACGGTGTAGCATGCCTTCAAGAACCATACAGCCCGCTGCAGCACCAAATTTGCTTGAGTGGAACACTTCACGTACTTGAGCAACGCCCAGAATCGTTTCACGATGCTCAGGAGCAAGTTTACCGCTCATTGCCGCTTTCACATCATCAATCAATTCATAGATGATGCTGTAATAACGAATGTCGATGCCGTCTGCATCAGCTTTTTGACGTGCAGTGTTATCAGCACGTACGTTAAAGCCTAGAAGTACCGCTTCTGAAGATTCAGCAAGGGTAACGTCAGACTCAGTGATTGCACCTACGCCAGAACCGATTACACGAACGCGAACTTCATCTGTTGCCAATGCTTGCAAGGCTACAGTCAATGCTTCCAAGGTACCGCGTACATCAGTTTTAAGCACAACGTTCACATAAGGAACATCTTTTTTGCCCATAGACGCCATGATGTTTTCAAGACGCATCGCACTTTGACGCTCAAGACGTTTTTCACGCTCACGTGCCATACGTGCATCAGCGACTTCGCGTGCTTTCTTCTCGTCGTTCACAACAAGAACTTCGTCACCCGCCATTGGCGCTTCAGGAAGACCCAAGATTTCTACTGGAATCGAAGGACCTGCTGATTTAATACGTTTACCGTTTTCATCCACCATCGCACGAACACGACCGTAAGATGCACCGGCAAGCACTAAATCACCTACATTCAATGTACCGTTTTGTACAAGAATAGAAGCAACTGCACCGCGGTCTTTGTCTACACGCGCTTCAATTACTACACCTTGCGCAGCACCTTCTTCAGATGCTTTCAATTCAAGCATTTCTGATTGAATTAAAATAAGGTCAAGCAGTTCATCGATACCTTGACCCGAATGTGCAGAAACCATTGCCACAGGTACGTCACCGCCCCATTGTTCAGGCACGATTTCTTTGGTGGTCAATTCGTTCAATACGCGATCTGGATCGGCAGATTCTTTATCCATCTTGTTGATTGCAACAATGATTGGCGTACCTGCAGCACGTGCATGGTCAATTGCTTCAGCAGTTTGTGGCATTACACCATCATCAGCAGCAACAACAAGAACCACGATATCAGTCGCTTTCGCACCACGTGAACGCATTGAAGTAAATGCTGCGTGTCCCGGTGTGTCTAAGAAAGTGATAATGCCTTTATCCGTTTTAACGTGATATGCACCGATATGCTGTGTGATACCGCCCGCTTCGCCCGCAGCCACTTTGGTACGACGAATACGGTCAAGAAGCGATGTTTTACCATGGTCAACGTGACCCATGATGGTAACAACAGGAGCACGAGTCGTTTGAACACCACGCGCTTCTTCAGCTGCTTCAAGTAAGTTATCTTCAGCTTGAGTATCAGAAACCAGAACTGGGTTATGCCCCATTTCTTCAACCACAAGTGCCGCAACTTCTTGCTCAATGGCTTGGTTTTGAGTCACAAGCTCACCCATTTTCATGAGTGATTTGATAACTTCGCGAACCTTGATCGCCATTTTTGCAGCTAAGTCAGCAACAACGATGGTTTCACCAATTTCAACATCATAAACTTGTTTTTTAACAGGTTTTTCAAAGCCATGCTTGTTGCCTTGGCTGGTTTTCAAACCACGTTTAGGCTGTTTACTGAAGCTTTGCTCTTCTTGACCACGACGTCCACCTTTTTTCGGTGCACGTGCAGTTGGCGTATTGGTACCACGTTTGATTTCGCGGTCTTCTTTCGCAAATGAATCTTCATAAGCCTGACCAACAAGGCCAGCAGCCAACGGAGAATCATCGACAACACGAATCGTTGCAGTAGTATCTTCAGTGGTATATTTCGACGCCATTTGACGCATTTGTTCAAGCGTACGTTGTTGCGCTTCTTCAGCCGATTTACGACGTGCTGCTTCTTCAACTGCTTTTAATTGCGCTGATTGAGCTTCACGTAATTTTTTCTGTTCAGCTGTTTCAACTTGTTTAACCGTTTGTTTTACAATCGGTTTGTTGTTTGACTTACGCGTCACGACAACAGCAGCTTTCGATACTTCTTGTTTGTCGCTTGTTTGCTTCGCAGCAGCACGCATTGCTTCTAAAGCTTGTTTCGCTTTAGATACGCCTGTTTGAGGTACGTCATCCGCTTTTTGTTCTGCATTAGCAGTAGATGCAGTTGCATTCTTGTCTGCCTGTGCTTTCGCTAAAGCTTCAGCTTTAATTTGTTCAGGATCTGGCTTAACGAATGTATGCTTCTTACGAACTTCCACATTAATTGTCTTCGCCTTACCTGATGTACTGGCTACTTTAGCAGTACTGGTTGTTTTACGTTTCAACGTGATTTTTCCTGCATTCCCATCGTCTTGACCATGAAGTTTCTTCAAATGGTTAACGAGGGTATTTTGTTGTTCAGTGGAAATAATATCTTCAGCTTTACGTTGTGGTAAACCTGCGTCACGAACCTGCTCTAGGAGCTTCTCAACTGGACGTTCTACGCTGAGAGCTAACTCTTTAATCGACTTGTCCGTCATATATTTCCTCCTAGTTAAACCATGATTCGCGCGCTTTCATAATAAGTTGACCTGCTTTTTCAGCGCCTAAACCTTCAATATCTTCAATATCGTCAGTTGCTTGGTCAGCCAAATCATCTACTGTTACCACACCGCGAGCTGCAAGTGCATACGCGATTTCCTGTGTCATCCCAGCCATTGCAACAAGTTCTGCACTTGGTTCTTGGATGTTTTCTTGTTGTTTTAATGCATCTGCCAATGTAATTTCTTTCGCACGGCTTTGCAATAATTCAACAGTTTCAGCATCAAGTTCAATCTCATCGAATGTTTCAGCTGGAACATAAGCAATCTCTTCAAGAGAAGTAAAGCCCATTTCAACCAAAGCCATTGCCAAATCTTCTTCAATATCAAGACGTGTCACAAACATGTCGAGGTATTGTTGAGCTTCATTTTGTTGACGCGCGTAGAATTCTTCTTCGAGCATCATATCCAATTTGTAGCCAGTCAATTCAGATGCTAAACGAACATTCTGCCCTTGTGAACCAATGGCACGTGCCAACTGATCCGTTGCGGCGAAAATGATATCAGCGCTATGTGCATCTTCATCAATCACAATACTTGATACATCAGCAGGCTCTAAAGCGCTTGCAATATACTGTGCTGGATCATCAGACCATACAACAACATCAATACGCTCACCGTTCAATTCTGATTGTACTGCCTGGATACGTGTACCACGCATACCAATACAAGCACCGACAGGATCAATACGATGATCGTTCGTTTTCACAGCAATTTTAGCACGAACACCCGGTTGGCGTGCAGCTGCTTTAATTTCAATGATTTCTTCAGAAATTTCAGGAATTTCTTTCTTCATCAAAGCAATCAGCATTTCAGGACGCGCACGTGACAATAATAATTGTGCACCACGACCTTCACGGTTCACGCTATATAAAATGGCGCTCATACGTTGCTTAGGGCGAAGAATTTCTTTAGGAATCATTTCTTCACGAGCAAGATATGCTTCAGCATTGTCACCTAAGTCAATAATAAAGCCATCTTTGGTTTGTTTTTTAACTTCACCGTAGATGAGTTCACCAACTTTCGATTCGTACGCATCAGCAACTAAAGCACGCTCAGCTTCACGAATTTTTTGCACAATCACCTGTTTTGCAATTTGTGCAGCAATTCGACCGAAGTCAATCGACTCAACTTCAAGCTCACGAATATCACCGATTGCCCATTGTTCCGGGTCAAGATCCGAGATCGCATCCTGACAAGCAGGCATTTCGTGATCTTCGTCAGCTACCACTTCCCATTGACGGAAAGTACGGTAGTCACCGGTTTTACGATCGATTTCCACACGTAAACGTGCTTCTTCTGCATGGGTGCCTTCGTAAAATTTCTTTTTAGTCGCAGCAACTAAAGCTTGTTCAAGCGCTTCAAAAATTGCATCACGACTTACACCTTTTTCGTTACTAACCGTTTCTACTACGGTAAGAATTTCACGAGCCATAAGTCACCTATTCGTTCAGATTCTTATTTATTGAATGAATTAATCTTGAAAGATCAAATTTGATTTGTCGATATTATGACTGTCGATTTCAAGTACTTGTTGATTTTCAACTTCGACTTGAATGACTTCATTTTCAAGATCAACAGCAATGAGTTTTGCTTGAAATTTACGACGGTTATCTACCGCACTAATCAGACGTAAAGCAATTTGATGTCCAATATATGCTGGCATTTGGTCAAGCTGAAAGAATGGTCGATCCCATCCTGGAGAAGATACTTCAAGTGAGTATTCGCCAGAAATTGGATCATGCACGTCAAGCATTGCGCCAACTTGCTGGGTTACGCGGACACAATCTTGCACGCCAATACCACGACCTTCTTCAAGCTCGCCATCTTCATTCATGACAGGTTGCGTGTTGTTTTGGTTGGTTTTATCAATATAGATACGTAATAAAGAACGTTTACCCTGAGGAAGGAATTCGATTCCCCAAAGTTCTACATTACAAGCTTGCACTGCAGGAGCTATAAGGTCTTGGAGTGCTTGAGTTTTATTTGATAGCTTCATTTACTCTCGTCATTGTTGTGCGATTCAATAGTCGCTGTGACCGGTTCAGACTAACTCAACTATATTAGTAGTGAAACATGACAATTTGACCAATGGATGTCGACACTACACGATAGCCAATAAAAAAGGGCGTAATCGCCCCTGTGTACACAGAAAAACCAAAGTCCACTGTGCAAAAAGGCCCACCATTTTTGTGAGCCTTTTAGAAACTTGGTAGCGGGAGCTGGATTTGAACCAACGACCTTCGGGTTATGAGCCCGACGAGCTACCAGACTGCTCCATCCCGCAACAACGTGCAAAAATTATATACAATTCACTGAGCATTTTCAATCAAAAACTGTTCAATGGTTGCTTGATTAAGTTGCACCCTAATCAAAAAGTGGTAGCGGGAGCTGGATTTGAACCAACGACCTTCGGGTTATGAGCCCGACGAGCTACCAGACTGCTCCATCCCGCAACAACAACATGCAAAAATCAATCACCATTTAAATATTATTTAAATCGCCTATTTAGTTTGCTTCTAAATAGTATTGGTAGCGGGAGCTGGATTTGAACCAACGACCTTCGGGTTATGAGCCCGACGAGCTACCAGACTGCTCCATCCCGCATCAACAGATTTGCTGCACAACACCAACTTATGTTCTGGATTACAAGTTGGTGCGGAAGGGGGGACTTGAACCCCCACGCCCGAAGGCACTACCACCTCAAGGTAGCGTGTCTACCAATTCCACCACCACCGCAGCTGTGTCGCATTCTAGTAGGATCAAGTCCAAAAAGAAAGAACTAAATCAGGTTATTCACCTGTTTTCGGTGCGACTGGCGAAGTTTCATTCGAATTCGCCGGAGCAGTCGTGGTTGTTTGCACTGATTTTAAGCTATAAGCATCTGTAGTTTGTTTTTTGGCAAACACTGCTAAAGTTAAACTGGTGACAAAGAATAAAGCCGTCAAAACGCCAGTTAAGCGAGTCATGAAATTCGCTGAACCTGAAGCACCAAATACAGTTGCAGCACCGCCACCACCAAATGATGCGCCTGCATCTGCACCTTTACCATGTTGTACCAGAATCAATACAATCATTAAAACGGCTAAGATAATATGTACTACCAGCACAAAAGTTTGCATGCTGAACTCCTAATTATTTTGTATTTGCAAAAGCCTGAGCAATTTTATAGAAAGACTCTGCATTTAAAGACGCACCACCAACCAGTGCACCATTAATATCTGGACAGGCAGCCAACTCTACTGCATTTTCAGCTTTAACACTACCGCCATACAGAATGGCGATACTTGGGCCGAACGATGTAATTTGAGTTAAGCCTTCACGAATCTTGGCATGCATGGCCTGTGCATCTTCAGGTGAAGCTGTTTTACCAGTTCCAATTGCCCAAATCGGTTCATAGGCAATTACAATCTTTTGCCACTGTTCCGCTTGCACAACCGAGGCAATATCACAGATTTGT
Source organism: Acinetobacter terrae (assembly GCF_013004375.1). GTDB lineage: Bacteria > Pseudomonadota > Gammaproteobacteria > Pseudomonadales > Moraxellaceae > Acinetobacter > Acinetobacter terrae. The sequence goes on from NZ_JABERI010000001.1 coordinate 306,866, forward strand.
TGCAATACCACCTGCTCTGCTTGACCATTTTCACGTTGCTCCAGACTTTCACCCACGCAGTAAATAATGGTTAATCCTGCATTTAAAGCATTTTTAACTTTTTCATTGAGTATTTGCGCAGTTTCGCCAAAGATCTCACGACGCTCTGAATGACCAATCAGTACAAAATCAATTTGATGATCTTTCAGAAGTTCAGCACTCACTTCACCGGTATATGCACCCGTACCTGCGATACGCGAAACATTCTGTGCAACGGTATAAACAGATCGAACTGAATTTGCTAATTCCGCCTGAACACTGACCAAGGCAAGCATGGTAGGCGCAACACCTAAATGACAATTTTCTTCTTTAATTTCATTATTTTGCAATAATTCTTTAAAACTACTTACCAGCTCTTTGGCATCTGCCTGCATTGGGTTCATTTTCCAATTGCCAACAACCCAAGGAGTAATAGCCGAACCCGACATACAGTAACCTATTAAAAACAATTCATTTAACCGCGCACATTCTACACGGAATTCAGTATTTTTTAGAAAATTTTCACTTGGCTTTTTTACGCCATTGTTAATTTTTGCAAGTCATCACGGCATTCTCAAGAAAAACTTCAGCATGTAATTACGACTGGTTCAAAGTTTTATCTAATATTAAGTAGATGACAACGTTTTCAGATATGGTATTTTTATATAACAAAAGTATAATTTAAAGATACCAATTATAAACAAATTGATTGAGCAGGCATATTAAAGCATGGCAGCATTACAAGGTTCACCAAGATTCACTGGTTTTATTCGCCGTTTGGTTGAAGATGGCTTAGTTTCTGCTGAAAACATGCAGAATGCAGTATTAAGTGCAAAAAAAGCCAATCAAGATATTGTTCCTTTTTTAATTGATCAATTAAAAATTTCGTCTTTGGATATTGCAGAAAAAATTTCTCAAGAGTTTGGGGAGCCACTTTTCGACCTCAGTGTTTATGATTCTGCACAAATTATTCGTGAAGGAATCGATGAAAAACTGATTACCAAACATCGCGTGCTGCCTATTTTTAAACGCGGTAATTTACTTTATGTAGCCACCAGCAATCCAACCAATATGGATGCAATGGATGCGATTCGCTTCAGTAGCAAAATGAATATTGAAGCCGTAATTGTTGAACATCAAAAATTAATAAAACTGATTGAACAAAACTTTGCTGAAGCAGATAGCTTTGAATTCTCTGATGATGATATCGACTTAAATCTTGAGCAAGAAGATCTCAGTCAAAAAGATGATGAAGATAATAATCAGCAGGCGGATGAAGCACCGATTGTTAAATATATTAATAAATTACTGATTGATGCCATTCGTATGGGGGCTTCAGACTTACATTTTGAACCTTATGAAAAAAGTTATCGTGTACGTTATCGAGTTGATGGTGTGTTACGTCAAATTGCTACCCCGCCATTACAACTTGCTACCCGCTTAGCCTCGCGTTTAAAGGTCATGTCCCAAATGGATATTTCTGAAAAGCGCTTACCTCAAGATGGACGTATTAAACTCAAACTTTCCAAAAGCAAAGCCATCGACTTCCGTGTCAACTCATTACCCACGTTGTTTGGGGAAAAATTAGTACTGCGTATTCTTGATCCATCAAGCGCGATGCTGGGTATTGATGCATTGGGTTATGAACCAGAGCAAAAAGAGTTATTTATGCAAGCTCTGGACAAACCTCAAGGCATGCTCCTCATTACAGGTCCGACAGGTTCTGGTAAAACGGTTTCTTTATATACGGGTTTGAATATTCTTAATCGTGAAGATACCAATATTTCAACGGCCGAAGACCCGGTGGAAATTAACCTGGAAGGTATTAACCAAGTCAATGTCAATGCTAAAGTGGGCTTGACCTTCTCTGCTGCTCTCAAGTCATTCTTGCGTCAGGATCCTGATATTGTGATGGTCGGTGAGATTCGAGATTTAGAAACGGCAGAAATCGCCATTAAAGCGGCCCAGACGGGTCATATGGTGATGTCAACACTCCACACCAACAGTGCACCTGAAACATTGACGCGCTTAAGGAATATGGGCGTACCTTCTTTTAACATTGCAACTTCTGTAAACTTGGTGATTGCACAACGTTTAGCTCGACGTTTATGTCCACAATGTAAAATTCCTGCTGATGTTCCCGAACCAAGTTTGTTGGAAATGGGATTTAAAGAAGAAGATCTTAAACATCCAGATTTTAAAGTTTATCAACCTGTCGGCTGTTCAGAATGTCGGGAAGGTTATAAGGGTCGTGTCGGTATTTATGAAGTAATGAAAGTGACACCTGAAATTTCGAAAATTATTATGGAAGATGGCAATGCACTCGAAATTGCTGCAGCATCTTTAAGGTCGGGGTTTAATAATTTACGTCGTTCAGGATTAATCAAGGTCATGCAGGGGGTGACTTCTCTTCAAGAAGTCAATCGTGTGACTAGCGAATAAATAAAGTATTTAAAAATAAGGATAAATTCATGGCTGTCAAAAAAGCACAGATGATGCCAACCTTCAGTTATGAAGGGGTTGATCGTAGAGGGGAAAAACTTAAAGGAGAATTACCTGCACGTAACATGGCACTGGCGAAAGTGACCTTACGTAAGCAAGGAATTACCATTAAGACTATTCGGGAAAAGAGAAAAAATATTCTCGAAGGCTTAATGAAAAAAAAGGTATCTGCACTCGATATCACCATCTTCACGCGCCAACTGGCGACCATGATGAAAGCGGGTGTCCCTCTGGTACAAAGCTTTGAAATTGTTGCTGAAGGGCTTGAAAACCCGTCGATGCGTGAAGTAGTCTTAGGCATTAAAGGTGAGGTTGAAGGCGGTAATACCTTTGCAGGCGCACTTAAAAAATATCCTCAGTATTTTGACAATCTTTTTTGCTCACTCGTTGAATCCGGTGAACAGTCCGGTGCATTAGAGACCATGCTAGACCGGGTCGCAATCTATAAAGAAAAAAGTGAACTTTTAAAGCAAAAAATTAAAAAAGCCATGAAATATCCTATGGCTGTTATTGTTGTTGCACTGATCGTAACCATTATTTTGATGGTGAAAGTTGTTCCCGTATTCCAAGATTTGTTTAGTTCATTTGGTGCAGATTTGCCGGCATTTACAAAAATGGTGGTCAATATGTCTGAGTGGATGCAAAAATACTGGTTTATTCTGATTATTGCGATTGGTGCCATGATTGCAGGCTTTATGGAAGCAAAAAAACGCAGTAAAAAATTTCGTGATTTCCTCGATAAAGCAGCGCTCAAAGCCCCTATTTTTGGTGACCTAGTTTATAAAGCCATTATCGCGCGTTACAGTCGAACTTTAGCGACCACATTTGCTGCCGGTGTACCCCTGATTGATGCATTAGAATCTACTGCTGGTGCAACCAACAATTGTGTCTATGAAGCAGCAGTAATGAAAATTCGTGATGATGTTGCCACAGGTCAACAATTGCAATTTGCCATGCGTGTAACCAATAAATTCCCTTCTATGGCCGTGCAAATGGTCGCAATTGGTGAAGAGTCAGGTGCACTCGATGCCATGCTTGATAAAGTAGCCACCCATTTTGAAAATGAAGTCGACAATGCAGTCGACGGCTTAACCTCAATGATGGAGCCGTTAATTATGGCTGTGCTTGGCGTCCTCGTTGGCGGTCTAGTTATCGCCATGTACCTCCCAATTTTCCAAATGGGTTCTGTCGTTTAATGCAAGAATTTATCTCTTATTTTATCAATAACCCAACTGCACTTTATCTTGCAGTTGGGCTTTTTAGTCTTTGTATTGGTAGTTTTCTCAATGTCGTCATCTACCGTACACCCAAGATGATGGAGCAGGAATGGCGCACCGATTGCCAATTGTTTTTGCATCCCGAACAGCCCATTATTGATGAATCCAAACTCACCCTGAGCAAACCTGCATCGACCTGCCCTAAATGCCATACTGAAATTCGCTGGTATCAAAATATTCCTGTGATTAGCTGGCTTGCTTTAGGTGGAAAATGTGGTTCTTGCAAAAATCCAATCAGTATTCGTTATCCATTGATTGAGCTACTCACTGCAGTCTGTTCATTGGTTATTGTTACAGTCTTTGGACCGACCCTACAAATGCTCTTTGGTTTGCTTTTGACCTGGATACTCATCGCACTCACCTTTATTGATTTTGATACCCAGCTTCTACCGGATCGTTATACCCTGACTTTAGCAGCACTAGGTTTAGGTATTAATAGTTATGCTATTTATACCTCTCCTACCTCTGCAATCTGGGGCTATATTATTGGCTTCTTGTGTCTTTGGATCGTGTATTACCTGTTTAAAATCATTACCGGCAAAGAAGGCATGGGCTATGGAGACTTCAAGTTACTTGCTGCTTTAGGTGCCTGGATGGGTCCTTTAATGCTGCCACTGATTGTGCTACTTTCATCAATGGTCGGTGCAATCATTGGCATTATCCTGCTCAAAATCCGCAAAGAAAACCAACCTTTTGCTTTTGGTCCCTATATTGCCATTGCAGGCTGGATTGCATTTATTTGGGGCGAGCAAATTATGAAAGTTTATTTAGGACAATAATTTTTAGGTGAGTACATGACTTTTATCTTGGGTTTAACAGGTGGTATTGGCAGCGGGAAATCTGCAGCAAGTACATGGTTCGAAACTCAAGGAATCACCGTTGTTGATGCCGATATTGTGGCACGCGAGATTGTTGAAAAAGGGCAACCTGCGTTACAACAAATTCACGCTGCTTTTGGGGATTGGGTTCTTTTAGACAATGGAGAACTTAATCGCCGTGCTTTACGTGAACATATTTTCAAAGATCCAGATGCACGTAAAATGCTAGAAAGCATCACCCACCCTGCCATTCGCCAATCGATTATTCAGCAGCTGCAGGCTGCAACCAGTCCTTATGTGATTCTGGTCTCTCCCCTGCTGTTTGAAACCAACCAGCATGAACTGACCGATCATACCTTGCTGATTGACGCATCGATTGACTTGCAAATCCAGCGGGCTGCCATGCGTGATCACCAATCGATTGCTCAGATTCAGAAAATTATTCAGTCACAAATGCCACGTGAAAAAAAGCGGAGTCTCGCTGATGATATTGTGCTCAACGATGGACATCTCGACCATTTATACAGCCATTTAAAACCCCTGCATGAAACTTATTTACAACGCAGCAAGCAAAAAAAAGCAGTCAATTAAGACTGCTTTTTTTGTTGATCAAGTTGCTGCTGCAAACTGTCTTTATGCATGATCCAGCGCCATGGTTGCAAAGCACCAATCGCCATCCCAATCAAGCCACAAATAATTGCCAGACTTAAGGGTTCACCTAAAAGCGGCACAGCTAAAATTGCTGCCATAAACGGTGCCAAAGTCACGATACTGCCGGTCTTAAATGCACCTAGTCGCTTGATGGCTTCCACATAAGTCAGTGTCGCCACAATCACCACAAAGATACCGTGAAAAATCACCTGCATCAGTAAATGGAGCGGCTCAGGTTCAGTTAAATTTTTTGGTAAAAACAACAGATAAATCGGCACATAAACGATCGCAGACCAGATTGCGACACCGGCCATGGAATGCCAGGCAGATAGTTTCCATTGACGGAGTAATACGGTAAATACACCCCACCAGATTGCGCTCAACAAAAACAGCATGTCGCCAAAACCAAAAGCGATACCTGTTTCCTGATACATTAAGAAGCTCATTGCACTGATTGCAGCCAGCATAATGATCAGGCTGATCCAGGTATGTTTATCAAAAGGCTGTTTAAACAGAAAAAATGCGGCAAGCGCTGTACATAGAGGAAGACAGCCATTTAGAAAGATGGCTGCATGGGCTGCAGGCACATAGTGAAATGCGCTGTATGAAGTCAGACAGTATCCGACCCCACCAATCATTGCCAAAAGAAACGGTTCTTTTTTCCATAAAAAGGCGAGGTCTTTCTTATAGATCAGGATCGGCATTAAAATACAAAATGCCAAAGCAAAACGTAAAGCCGTGATATCCCAAGCGCTGATTCCCCACTGTGCATTTAAGCGGGAAGTAATGGTAAATCCCCCCCAGATGCACATGGTAATGGCGACATAGAGATAACCTTGAGACCGGGGAGACATAGCAAACAACTTTTAAACTTAGATAATAAAATTACACATTACGCTGACGGCAAGCTTCATACAAAGCCATACCTGTTGCCACACTGACATTTAAACTTTGCAAGTTTCCTGCCATCGGAATGTAAACTGTCTGATCGCACTGTGACTGGGTAATTGGACGCAAGCCCGTATCTTCAGCGCCCATCACGATACATACACCAGTTCCGGTGAAATCAAACTGTTGCACAGGTAATGCTTTTTCATCCAGCATGGTGCCGACAACACGCACATTGAATTCATCCTTGATGTTACCCAAGGTACGTGCAAGATTGGTCACTTGGATAAACTTCACTTTCTCTGCGCCACCTGCAGCAATTTTACGTGCTGTCGGGGTTAAGCTTGCAGAACGATCACGCGATACAATCACTGCTTCAACACCCATAGCCGCTGCTGTACGGATACACGCACCCAGGTTATGTGGATCAGTGACTTGGTCTAAAGCCAACAACAGTGCTTGAGGATTCTGTTTCAGCAAATCATCCAGATCTTCTTCATTCAGTGTGGGATGCGGACGAACTGCGGCAACCACACCCTGATGAAAAGGCTGACCCGCCAATTTTTCCAGTTTGTCACGACTGGCTTGTTGTACACTGATCCCGAAAGGATCAGCCAAAGCCAAAACGTTTTTCAAACGTTGATCGTCACGACCTTTTAGCGTAAATAAAGTAAGTACACGCTCTGGCTCAAGCTCAAGTAATGACTCCACTGAGTGAACGCCATAAAAATATTCGGTTTTTGCCATGAACGGCCTCTAAAATGTATATATACAATGCAAAAAGAAAAATCCTGCAAAGCTGACTTTACAGGATTGATGCTTAAATCTAGTTTAACTGATTCAGGCTAAAATTTCTTTGCCTTAATCCGACTTATGCTCAGCCTTCTAAATGGCAGATATAATCGAGTACTTCATCAGTCTCGATTTTAAAACGGCTATTGCCTGGGACATAAAAAGACTGTCCAGCACGGAACAATTCACTCTCGATTTTATCCGCGATTTGTACACGGCATTCGCCTGAAATAATTTCCATACGTTCAGGTACATGCGTTTCGAAAGTCAGTGCTTGTTCAGTCGGTAAAATTACCCCTAAGGTCTTTTTTGTGCCATCTTCGAATTGCACGGTATGACTAATACATGAACCGCCGAAATAAACATTCGATTTTTTGATAACAGAAACATGATCAAACTGATTTGACATGCGTATTCTCCAGATAATGCGCATTTATAATTTTTGATTGATGTAGTTTAAATGTCTGTATTCAACTAATCAATCGGTGTTTCATACGGCTAAATCAATATTTTACAAATTGTTGCAGTTATTTTTTTGCATCAATAAGAGCACGATTTAGCACGAATTTGCGAGAGTCTAAATCAACCTTAGCATAAGCACAAATAAGTTTTTGTATTGTATCGACTAAAGGTCTATCTGCTTTTCTACGTAGCAAATGTTGTACCAAAACAATGACAATCAACCAAGCAATTCGCTATAGACCTAAAGCTTCGTTGGATGACTCAATTCAGTATTTAAACCTCAACCCAAGATACTTATTCAGAGATACCGATCCATGACTTGTCTCAAGAGATATTTAGCCATTTTTGTATCATCATGAAACATGTTTTCAATATGATGAAAAAGATCGCAGCTCAAAAATATTTCTAAAATTAACCGAGCATGTAGATAAAAATCACGCAGACTATTCAAGCAGATGTTGTTTTTATAGCGTATCTTGGTTAAAAGGTATTTTCATCTTGAATATCAGGTAAAATAGTGATGTTTTACGTCATCTTAAAATAAAAGCTGGCTTGTGACCAAAACAAAATTTCACTATCTTAGATTAAAACTTTTCGCAGCTCGGATGCGTTTATGCTGACACACTTAACTCTGATCAACTTTGCTTTAGCCGATCATTTAGCCATTGATATTGAACCAGGTTTCAATGTCCTGACCGGTGAGACAGGTGCGGGTAAATCTTTATTATTGGATGCCCTGTCTGCCTGTTTAGGTGAGCGCACCGATACCAATTATGTGCGTTTTGGTTCAGATAAAGCCGATGTTACCGCTGTTTTTAGTTATAAAGAGCAAAGTCCCGAAGCTGAATGGCTTAAAGCACATGAGTTGGATGATGAATCTGGCGAGATTCATTTAAGACGGGTAATTTTTGCCACTGGTCGCAGTAAAGCGTGGATTAACGGTCGCCCAAGCAGCTTGGCTGAACTGAAAGAAATTGGTCGTTTACTGGTGCAACTGTATAGTCAGCACAGTCAGCAACAATTGTTGGAACATCCTTATCCCAAGCATTGGTTAGATCGTTACAACAACTTTTATCAACCTGCACAAGATGTCCGTGATGCTTATAGCACCTGGCAAAAAGATATTCGTCAGCATCAAGCTGCATTGGATGCGCAAGCGACCCGCAAACAACGCATCGAAACTTTAGAGTTACAGCTTGAAGAACTCGAAGAAATTACTCAAATTGACTATAAAGAGATTGAGCAAGAGTTCGACCGTTTAAGCCATCATGAACATATCATGCTGGATTGTAGTTATAGTTTAAATGCGTTGGATGAAGCGGAACAAAATATCACCCAAGAAGTTTCTGCGATTATTCGCCGCCTGGAATCACATGCCGGTCGCAGTGAGCAACTCGCAGAAATTTATAATTCGCTAGTGAATGCACAAAGTGAACTTGATGATGCAACCGCCAATTTGCGTCAATTTATTGACCGTCAAAGTTTTGACCCCGAACGCGTCGATGAACTGAATGTACAACTGGAAATTTTCCATCGTTTAGCACGTAAATATCGCACTCAGCCTGAAATGCTGAAACAAGAATATGAAGCTTGGCAAACTGAGCTTGAACAGCTGCATCAGCTGGAAGATCCTGAAACTTTAGCTGAGCAAGTCGAATTGTCTCATCAAGACTTTTTAGCCAAAGCACAACACTTAGATGATATCCGCCGCGAAGCAGCTGTTCCTTTGGCTAAAAAACTTACAGAACAGGTGAAACAACTGGCATTACCTGAAGCCTATTTTGAATTCAAGTTTGAGCCGTTGGAACAGGCATCATCAGAAGGTCTTAGCTTTATTCAACTGCTGTTTACCGCAAATAAAGGCATTCCTGCGCAACCGTTGGCACGTGTAGCTTCTGGGGGTGAACTGTCACGTATTGCTCTGGTGATGCAAGTGATGAATGCGGAAAAAACAGAATCTGAAGTGTTGGTGTTCGATGAAATTGATGTCGGGATCAGTGGCGGTACGGCAGAAATGGTGGGACGCTTATTGGCAGATTTAGCTCAACACGTGCAAATTTTATGTATCACCCATCAAGCACAAGTGGCTGCACAATCAGACCACCACCTGCTGGTTAAAAAGCGCCAAACGGATCCTGCGAGCAGCACCATTATCGACCTGAGCGAAGAACAACGGATTGATGAGTTGGCGCGCATGACTGGCGGTGTCGAAATTAACGACACGACACTGCAACATGCCAAGCAATTACGTCAACTTAAGTTTCATCAGGTATAAGTTTGTAGGCTAAATCACAAAAAATGATTGGCTAAACCCAATTAGTTTAGTAATTTGGTTATAAGAGCATTATTATTAATTTAATCAATTTTTTTGATTGTAAGGGGGGGAATGGCTTAGATGACTAAACAATATCTGACACATCGCTGTCTGATTGCACCTCCTGATTTAGCCGATGATTTTTTTGCCAATACAGTAATCTATTTGGCACGACATGATGAAGATGGTGCTCAAGGCATTATCATTAACCGCCCTTCCGGTCTTTCAATCAAAGAGTTATTGAATGATCTGGAAATTGAAGCGGATAATGTAAATCCCCATGATGTATTACAGGGTGGGCCTTTACGCCCGGAAGCAGGCTTTGTGCTGCATACCGGTCAACCGACCTGGCATTCATCCATTGCGGTGGGTGAAAATGTCTGCATCACCACATCTAAAGATATTTTAGATGCCATTGCACATAACGAAGGCGTTGGACGTTATCAAATTGCCTTGGGTTATGCGAGTTGGGGTAAAAACCAACTTGAAAAAGAACTGGCACGTGGTGACTGGCTCATCTGTGATTCAGATATGGATTTAATTTTTAACTTACCTTACGACGACCGCTGGGATGCTGCCTATAAAAAAATGGGCGTAGACCGCACCTGGCTTTCATCAGAGATTGGACATGCCTGATTTATCACAACCCCAGCTGATTATGGCATTCGATTTTGGTACACAAAAAATGGGCATGGCGGTCGGTCAATCATTGATTGAAAGTGCCAATCCCCTTGCCCTGTTTCCGATGAAAGATGGTATCCCTAACTGGGATGAATTACTAAAAATTGTGAAACAGTATCAACCGACTCTATTTTTAGTCGGTTTGCCGCTGAATATGGATGATAGTGAATCTGAACTTTCGACACGTTCACGCAAGTTTGCCCGCCGTTTGCGCCATCAAACCAATATTGAAACCTTGATGGTCGATGAACGCTTGACTACTCGTGAAGCGCGTGATGAATTGGGTCATTATCAAGCCCAAGGTCGCGCAAAAAAACTATCTGCGGATAGTGTTGCGGCTGCACTTTTTATTGAAAGCTGGTATCGTAATCCTGAAGGGCTTACACCTTAATTTTCTGAACAGCTATTAATGCAAAAAAGCCATTCAAAACTGAATGGCTTTTTAATTGAAATGAATAAAGACAAACGCAATTACTTGGCTGATTTTTCAATATGAATGGTTGCGGTACGCCCTGCCACAAAAGCCAATTCATTTTTTGGCATTTCATCGAGGATAATTTTCACCGGCACGCGCTGTGCCAAACGCACCCAGCTAAAAGTTGGATTTACATTGGCTAAAAGCCCAGAAGTCGATGTGCGTTCACGGTCTTCAATACCCGATGCAATCCCTTGTACATGGCCTTTTAACTTTTCAGAATCACCCATCATTTGAATGGTTGCAGGCGCACCGACATAAATTTTATTCAGTTTGGTTTCTTCAAAATAACCCACAATGTATAACTGCTGACGGTTTAACAGTGCTGCAACCGCTTGCCCCACTTTGACATAATTCCCTTGCTGCAGTTCAAAATTGGACAAGGTGCCATCGGCAGGTGCAACCACTTCAGAGCGATTCAGATTCAGTTGTGTCAGGTGCAGATGACTGGTCGCCACTTCAATGAGCGCTTTTTGCTGCACAATATGCGCTTTGGCTTGTGCAATGGCTGCAACTATTTGCTCATGTTCTGCATGGGATTGATCACGAGTGGCAAACATCTGATCTTGTTCTTGTTTTGAAATCGCACCCTCCATCAGGTTGGAATAGCGATTAGCATTTTTATCTGCTAGGTTGATATTGGCTTCCGACTTCACCACATTGGCTTGAGCTTGGGCCAATTCTGCTTCGGCTGCGGCTAAACCGGCTTTAGCTTTGGCTAAATCAGATTTGGCTTGTTCGACATCAATCGCTTGACGGGCGACATCAATTTTAAATAGCACCTGCCCTTTTTTAACGCTTTGGTTATCTTGTACCAAGACCTCAATCACCAGACCTGAAACGTCAGAAGAGACCTGAATAACATCGCCACGTACACGACCATCACGCGTCCACGGTTCGGAATTGTAATAATTCCAGATATGGATAATGGCGAAAATCGCGATCAGCGCCACCACCAGCAAAATAATCGGTCGGATTATTTTGCGTAGATCAAAGGATGTCATTTCAGCTTTACCTCATTCATTTCAATTTGGGAAGTAGTGATGTTCATCTTAGATGGCACACAGAATAAAGAGCCCATGCACCAGAAAAAGTAGCACGACATACAGGCACAAATTGAATATGCTCGGCCATGCAATCCAGCCCTGCTCAACCAGTCGATCTGTTCCAATCATGACGATTTTAAGCAGCACATAAGCAAGAATGCTTTGGATTAAAAGGATCGGGACATAGACCCCGTAAAGATTAAGTTCACCCATGCTTAGCTCCCTGCCAAAATTTTCTGTTCAGCCTTATTTACTGTGTTTTGATGACACAGACTGCTGCGAATATTGTTGAGTGAAATCTTCAGGCGCTGTGCAACATCCTGATTTTCCACCTCATCTGTTGCCGACTGAACCACGGCAAGGCTATGCAATAAATTTTGTAAAATATCGGCATGGGGTCGCTGCATTTCTTTAGCGCGAAAATAGTCATCAAGCGACTGCTGTAAATCTTCTATTGAAGAAACGATAGATTCTTGCTCGGGCAGTTTTTCGATTAATTCCTGCAGTCGCGTCAGGTCAACCACCGCACTGGTTTCAATCAGTGCCAAATGAATTTCTTTGTTTAAACTTTGCGACTGGACAGCGGCTTTACTATTGAGCACGCCAATCCGATCCAGCATGCTACGTAAATGCCGTTTAAAATCTGCACCATAAGGCAGATATAAGGCCTTTCTGACCGCTTTATAATGCACAGCTAAAATACGTTGTACGGTAATATCGGGAGACATTGCCCGAACGAGGTGAATCACATACACCGAAATCATCGGACCAATCAGCGAAGCAATAGACGCATCAAAAAATGTAATCTGATCTAGCGCATAAGTGTTCTGAAAATTCAGCCCCATCACCGTTCCCATCAGTAAAGGCAGACTCAGTCCTGTTAAGGGGGGATGAGGAAATAACATCAGACAGAAGATGATGAATGGCGCCAGAACCAACATCAGTTCCCAAAAGGTCGTAACATGCGGAAAAATCCCGTAGGCATAAATAAACACCATCACAACCGCATAAATACTGGCACGAATAAACATTTTTAAGGCCGGTACCGGATTATCCATGGCAGTTAAAATGCAGGCCGTGATTGCGGCCATTTCCGCCAACATGAACCCTGCTTTCCAGCCACTTAAAATCCAGAAAGCGGTGGCAATCATAATAATAATAAATGCCGAAACTCCCCCACGTACTGCCACACCATGATCCCGATGCAAACTCGGATAGGTCGTGGTTAACGGGGTAATACTTTCAGGCAAGGAATCATCCCCTTGCTGAATTCGCTGCCAAATCAGTTTCACTGCACGGACATTCTGAATAAAATGCCGAATATCCATCTTTAAGCCATTTAAAATAATTCCTTGTTCAGGTCGTGCTGATGTCACCAAGGCATCAAAATCGGATTCAAACTGGCTGGGTAAAAGATTGAGTTCTTGTTGTTTGATCTTATGTTCATCTTTTAAAAATTCTGAAATATGGGCATGCACAGCTTTTAGATGGGCACGATAGGTCATATCAATTTGATCGAGCTGTTTCAGGCGCTCAGACATCGCCACCAGATTTGCCACCAATACGGTTAATTGATGCAGCATTTCCTGCAGCGGTTTGGTCATGCCCTGAAGGCTGGATTTTTCATACGATAAATGCACCGCCATCGCATGGATATCCGAGGTATCCCGGGTGATATTCCCCAACAACTGGTTGTAGCTATCCAGTTGTTTTTGATCCAGCAAGATCTGATCAAATAATACACTGGTATCCTGAATGGTTTTTGCAACACGGGTTTCCACAGCCGGCCCGATATGCAGCGGGAAAATGGTGGTGCTGACAATCGCACTGCAGACTACTCCTACAGTGATTTCCAGAAAACGCCCAATCGCCATATCAAAGATAGATACCGTATCGGCATAATAAACAATGTTGTAGCAAATAATGACCGTGGTATAACCCGCCAGCATGGAAACATAACTGCGTGGTGTTCGATCCAGCAGTGAAATATACAGGCAAAATCCCACCCAAGCCGCCAAGAAAAAGGTAAATAACCATGGTGTATTCATCAAAAGTGGGGTGACTGCAATCGAGACAATTGCACCCAACAAGGTTCCCAAAACCCGATAAATACTTTTTGAAGAGGTCATACCAGAGTATGGGTTGGCAATGATAAATACGGTACCAATGGCCCAAATCGGATAAGCCAGATTCAAAGAAAATGCGATATAAAGGGCCAACATGCCTGCCACAAAAGTTTTAGTCGCAAAAATCCAGTCCATTTTGTTTGGACGAAATGCGAGTAATTGTTTGGTTAGCAGCATGGGTTTATCTCAGATTCAGGTTTAACGCTTCACTCCACAGATTTTTTAACGACGACTAAAGTGCACGAAATATCTTAAAGATACACCGTGTAAAAAATATACATGGGTAAACATGTCATCAGAAATGATCGTCATTCAAAATGAATGGAGAAATTTTCGCATCGTGTTCTTTATGCGAAATAAAATAAAAAAACAGTCAGCCCAAGCAGACTAAAAATTCATCATTGGATATTTATTTGGCCTATTTTTCCAATAAAATCACAATAAGTCAATAGTAATATCTTATTATGATAATTTAACTAAAATTAATAGAATATATTTAACCCGCAGTCATTAAATTTCTCATACTGGATATAAAATATTTTAAATGCTGACAAATACAGCATTGCCCCAACAAAAGCTCTCCTCCCGCTAATTTTTTGTTATAAAGTAATACATGTTACTTTCTCTTTTTATATGCTTTGACCAAGCAGGTACTTATGGCAATTTCTAGTTTTGGTAAGATTCTCACCGTTTTAGATCTATTTTCGGTGTCTCGCCCTATCATTAATGTCGATATCATTAGTGAGGAATTAGGACTGTCTAAACCCACCAGTTACCGGTATTTGAAAGAACTCGTATCCTCAGAATTATTACAACGCTTAAGCGGCACTTCGGGTGACTATACGCTGGGTTCCAAAATTGCAGTACTGGACTACATTTCCCGTACCACCGATCCTTTGGTGCAAATTAGCATTCCGTTTATGCAGCAAATTGTGGAACGTACTGAATTTAGCTGTCTGCTCACGCATTTGAATTATGATTCATGTATCGACATTCATCACGAACTGTATAAAGACATGACCACCCTGATTTATGGTCGTGGTTGCCCTCGCCCCATCTATAAGGGTTCCTCTGCTAAAGTGATTTTGGCGCATTTGCCCAAACAGCGTATTTTGGATTACTACCAACGCTTTGCGACTGAACTGTCTGAAATTGGATTTGCCCATAGCGAAGAAGCGTTCATGTTGCAGATGAAACAGATTAAAAAGCAGGGTTATTATTTTTCCCATGGCGAAGTGGATCCGAATTTGGCCAGTCTTTCTATTCCTGTGAAATTTTCTAGCAAAGAACCGCCTTTGGCTTTGACCTTACTGGCTTCTAAAAATCGCTTTGAATTTATTAACTTCCACAAACTGGTCGAAATTTTGCAGGAAAATGCTGCACTGATTGAGAAAAAATTTGCTGAATTATCTAAAGATGAAGATCTTTAAAATTTTATGTAGATTCAATCAAATATCAATTTATGTTAAATAAAGCCTATTTCAAGGATTGTAATATTAAAGCCATTCTCATAATATGATTATTGTTCTTCATGTGGCCCATTGTATTCCATGACAATTTGAGCGACATCCTCAGAGAAAAAGCTTGTGCCTATGCATGAGCTTTTTTTTGCCTTTATTTTTAGCCGATTAAATACATCTGTTTAGAAAAAATAACGAAAAGTTAGATTAATCCGCGGTTCTACAATTTTTGTCGATTTCATCAAGGCATGCTTCCAATATTGCTGCGTCTTGCCTCGCATCACAATCAGCTGACCACTGTGTAGAAGCAAATCGACTTTTTCTGCCTTGTGTTTATGCTTAAAACTAAATTTACGTGTGGCGCCGAAACTTAAAGACGCTATTACGGTTTCTTGACCTGCTTTTACAAGCGCAGGTTCATCATCGCTATGCCAACCCACTGCTTGAATGCCATTTTCATATAAATTGGCTAAGCATGAATTAAAAGAATGCCCGACCAATTTTTCAATATGCTGCTTTAGACGAAATAATGCCGGATTCCACAAATGTGCCTGCTTAAAGGTGCCTGAATAGTGATATTGATAGTTTTCATCGCCATACCATGCCACTTTACGCGCAGTTTTATAATATTGACCATGCAAAATCACTTCATCATGTTGCCAGGCCAAATGTGCTAAAAAATAGCGGAGATATTGTTCACTCTGTTCCGACGTTAAAATCAGGCCATAATCTTCTACAATCCCGTCACAGGGCAATAGATTGGCTTGAGCATTAGGCGCAAACAATTCAAAGTTCATGGTCAAAAATAAGTTTAAGATTCACTTTTATTTTAGCGGATGATCTCTGGTCACAATTCAAAACATTGTATGCGCTTGTGACATCAGAAAATCAGGCTTAGACTCAAATCAAGCTGAACAATAAAAAAATTGCATATGAATTTATGGCACTTATTTCAAAAACTTCGACCTTTTGTGCGTCCCTATCGCTTACTCGTCATCGCAACGCTGGCTTTAACCCTGATTGGTTCCTTAACCGCACAGGTTAATGCACTGACTTTGCAATATGCGGTTGATAGCATTAATCGCCTGATTGAAGCCGGTTCAGGGCTGTCTGAAGGCTGGCATATTCTGATCACCATCTCTGCCATTTTATTGGGAAAAGAAGTCATTAACGCCTTCGTGCAATTTGGACAAAAATTTTATGGCGAAAAGCTGAGGATTTTCGTCTCGCAGGATTTAGCTCAAGGCATCATTGAAAAATTCCTGACCTATCGACTGGCTTTTTTTAATGAAGACAATAATCAGGCCGGTAAATTGCAAACCCGTATCGACCGTGGTATTGGCTCGCTCACGCGTCTGGTTCAAATCTTTTTTATTGATATTTTACCGTTATTTACCAGTGCTATTGTAGCGCTCGGCCTGATGTTCTATGCCAATTTCTATGTCGGATTGGTGGCTTTAAGTATTGTGCCCATTTATTTTTGGCTGACCTATAAACAGGCACAAAAACTGGGGGGATGGCGACGTAAGCTGCGTGATGGACGTGAAAAAAAGAGCCAAGGCATCCTCAGTATTATTAACTCTATTACCGTGATTAAATCCTTTAACCGTGAATCGATTGAATCCGACAAACAACTCAAACTACAAAAAGAACTGACCCAAAATCAAATGCAGACCCGTCAAACCAGTTTCCTATTTGACGGCTTAAAAACCTTTATCGAACAGATTGGTATTGTGCTGATCATCATTTTGACCGCTTATTTTGTGCTGGATGGGCAAATGAGTATCGGTATGATTATGTACCATGTGCTGTTATTCAATAACGTCTCTGCCCCGATTCGTTCGCTACATCGTATTTATGATGAAGTGAATGATGCAATGATTTACTCGGAAAGCTTCTTTAAAATATTGGAAGCCGATCATGAAATCGAGCCAAGTGGTGCACAAAAACCTACCATCACCGGTAAGTTCGAACTTAAAAATGTCGAATTTTATTATCCCAATGGTCATCATGCCTTAAAGAACATCAACATGGTGATTCAACCGAATAAAATCACCGCTTTGGTGGGTTTATCCGGTGCGGGGAAATCGACATTGATCAGCTTGCTGGATAAATTCTATCAGCCAGCATCAGGGCAAATCCAACTCGATGGCATCAATCTGGAAGACATCGACACTCAATATCTACGTGATCATATTGGTTTAGTGCTACAAAAAAATCATATTTTCCAAGGTTCTATTTTTGAAAATATTCGCTATGGTAAAACCGATGCCAGTATCGAAGATGTCATGACGGCTGCCCAAAAAGCCTCGATTCATGAGCAAATTTTACAGCTTCCGCATGCTTATGAAGCCGATGCCTTGATGCTTTCAGGCGGTCAACAACAACGGATCGCCCTTGCGCGAATGTTCTTGAAAAATCCACCAATTATTTTTCTGGATGAACCGACTGCCAGTTTAGATGCGATTGCTTCGGAGCAAATCAAACAAAGTCTGGATCAAATCAAGCAAGGGCGCACCGTGATTATGATTTCACATAGTTTGTCGCAAATTATTGATGCAGATTATACCTATGTGATGAAAGAAGGCTGCATTGCCGAACACGGCGAACATGATGCGCTCTATCATCAAGAAGGCGTGTATAAAGAAATTTTTGATGCGATGGCCAAGAGTTTAAACATTGAAAAAATTGCCAAAACTTTTGAAGAGGATCCCGAGGAAGAAACGCATAGTTAGACCCAAGCTCTTTTTTGAATCTGTTCTTCAAATTTGATTTCAATGAAGCTGATACTGATAAAAAAGCCTGCAATAAGCAGGCTTTTTTGAGAATTGATTTAGAAATTAACGTTCTTGAACTTTTTCTTCAATTTCTGCAACGCTGGTATGGCGTACGTCTAAACCTTTGACCATATAAATCACCTGTTCAGAAATATTGCGTGCATGGTCACCAATACGCTCTAAAGAACGCAGCACCCATAACACATTAATCACCCGTGAAATATGACGCGGATCTTCAATCATATACGTCATTAAGGTACGTGTTGCCGATTGATATTCACGGTCAATGTCGGCATCGGCAAGTAACACCCGCAAAGCCTGATCGACATCTAAACGCGCAAATGCATCTAGGGCATCATGAATCATCACTCGCACTTGATTGCCAATATGACGGGTTTCCATGTAGCCGCGCGGTGAATTACCTTCTTCACACAAATTCTGCGCAATACGTGCAATCTTTGCCGCTTCATCACCAATACGCTCTAAATCTGTATTGGCTTTAGACATGGCTATTACCATACGCAAATCAATTGCAGCCGGATGACGGCGCGCCAAAATCAGCGTTAAGGCTTCATCAATTTCCGTCTCTAAACGATTGACGGCATTGTCTTGGAATTGAACATCAATCGCCAAGCTTGCATCGGTGTCCAATAAAGCACGAATACCATTGGCAACTTGTTGTTCAACTAAACCGCCCATGGTCATAAATTTAGTATTTACATCCTGCAATTCTTCATTAAATTGCGAAGAAATATGGTGATTCAACACCGGATTATTTGGCAAGGGGCTTACTCCACAACAGCGATTTTAGGATGATAAATCTTGTTCAATATTAAATCACATCTAACATGAAACTTTCATGACAAAAATCCAAATGTTTAGCTTGGTTGCGTGGCTGCTTTATCGATCAGCCAAGCATTCATTTCTTTAATATCTTGTTCTGTTAATTTTCCAACCGAGGCTTTTAGGCGCAATACATTAATTAAATAATCATATTGTGCATTCACGTAATCTTGTTTGGCAGAAAAAGCATTTCGTTGTGCCAACAGCACATCTACCATGGTTTTTAAGCCTTCCTGATATTGCGCCTTGGACGCTTGAGATACGACATTGGATGAATCCATTGCCGCTTTACGGGCTTGTAATTTGGCTTGATCGGTTTCAACCTGCATATAGGACTTTTTCACATCGGTATTGGCTTTTCGAATCGCGGCATCCAACTGAGCTTCACTTTTTTTCACATTCACAGCAGCTTTTTGAATGGATTTTTGCGTTCGCCCACCGTTATACACATTCCAGTTCATCTCCACGCCGATCTGATCAAACTGACCATCACTCGATATGACATTTTGTGGAGATTGCTTGGCATAACCATAGCTGCCTACCGCCTCAATTTGTGGATATAGCGCGGCTTGTTCGACGCGTTTTTGATCTTCTGCATAATGCTGTTGTATCCGTGCTTGCTGAATTGACAGATTCTGACTTTGTGCTAAAGCCGTCCAGGCCTCTAAATCAGCTGGATACGGTTTTTGAAATTGAAAGTCGTCTCTGAGTACCGCTAAATTTTCACGATAGGGTCCAATAATTTGCCCCAGTTGCTCTTGTGCCAAAATCAATTGCACGTGAGTGGCAATACGATTGGCTCGTGCACTTTCATATTGCGCATTGGCTTCACTGACATCACTTTTTGCAACCAGACCTTCTCGCAATTTTGCATTCATCAAGTTGAGCTGTTCCAACAAGGCTTTTTCTTCTTGCAGATTTGCAGTGGTTAAACTCTGTTGACGTAACACATTAAAATAAGACTCAGAGACATTTAAAATATGTTCCTGGCGTTGTAGTTGTAAATTGACTTCACTCAAACTCACCGAAGTTCTCACCTGCTTTAAACCTTCCCACGCATCCCAACGGAAGATCGGTTGGCGAACAGTCATGGCAATTTGTTTGGTGGTAGTAGATGATGAGCTAAATGCATCCGCAGGAAAACCCGGAACACTGGTCTGGTTCGCATCTTGGCTTTTACGCATGACATTTCCAGAAACAGTAATGGTTGGAAGTAAATTACCTTTCGCAATCCCCAGATTTAATTGGTCCGCTTCATACTGTAAAAGATTGGCTTGCCAGTTTGGATCTGTACTTTTTGCACGTTGATAAGCCTCAACCAAATCCAACGCATAACTGCATGGACTTATCAGTAAAACACATGCACTGATGACTATTTTTATATTCATTTTTTATGGTAAATCCCTGCACCGTACCTGACCATCTGCAAACATGCATATTTCAAAGGAAACTATCCAATATTAGAGTGATCTCCTTAATTTTCCGTATGATTTTTATTAATTTTTACAATCCGCCCATGCTATATCGATTCATCTATAAAATGCTAGTCAATGATCACACCGCGTAACTAAACTCCTGCACAATACTACACAGACAAAATCCTTTTCAGCTATAAAATAGCCGCAATCCACCAAAATCATTGCCGCATGTATCCAGATATCGAATGACTGTGCCTTTCAAAAAAAAATCCTCTGTAAAGCGATGCCTTCCTTTTGTCATTTTTATGCTTTTGCTCGGCTGTCAAAAACATGAACCTCAGCCTATTCCAGAACAGCTACAAAAACAATCACAGCAAGATGAAACGGTGGATTTATCTTTATTATGTAAAAATATTGAAAAGAATATGGCGGAAATTAATGCGGAACGTACCACTTTTGCATTAGAACAGATCAATCAAGATTTAAAATTATGCCTGCCGCTCTCTACATTTGCTGAACAACAGCATTTGTTGGCACTGTCTACTCAAATGTATAACAATTTCTTAACAGTAGATAGAACACCGCCACAACAAGTGGCTTTTGAAGCCTATGCTTTTGATTTATCCCAGCATCCAACCATTCAGCAAAGCCATTTTGAACAGCTGACTTTACGTGACCAATATTTATTAAAACATAAGGGAGCCTATATCGAGCTGTTTGATGCAGGCAAAGGTTTGGTCAATTATCGTCGTAGCCCTGAATATTTAGCCAAAATTTTTGCCCCCTATCTGCCACGAGCAGAACAGGTCTTTATCGAAAATTTGGCGACACAGAATATGATGCCCGTGTTTGTTGAAGACACCTTAATGATTGAACCGCACGAGATCGCAACCCGTGCCTTATTTTGGGAGGAATATTTAAATCAATACCCTAAAAGCAGCTATCGCAAAGATGCAGAGTATCTTTTGCAGATGTATACCCTGTTTTTATTTAAGGGTATGAATGACTCGCCTGTCTCTGACACTTATACGGATAAATATACAATTCAAAGTAACTCGATGGATGAAATTGAAAAATTAGCTCGAGTCAAAAATTCGTATTTAGCGCTTCAAGCGACAAAGTTTCTACAATTTCTACAATTATCCGAACAGCAGCGCTTAAAAGAAATTCCTGTTCAGTTAAGCCCCAAAGAACAACAATCGATGTCTGAAAATCAGCTCACACTCAAACAGTTAGATCAGTATTTAGCTTTGCAAAATTTAAGCCTGTCTAAAACACGTGATTGTTTTAGTGATGCGGTATGTCTTTAATCCTTGCTTTAAATTAAAAGTCCATAGAAGCCTATAAAAGCGATATTTAATGTGAATGATTTTTAGTGCTTAGGCGTGTTAATATTTGTCCATCGCTTGACGGAGCGCGAGTAATTCCTCGCTGAGATTGTGTCAGTTCGTTTTATAAAGAACTTAAGCACGAGTACCGTTGAACCTGATCAGGTTAAGACCTGCGTAGGAATCAAGCATCTAAAAACTTAAGCCCCCAATTTATCTGTTTATTGATTTTCTCAATGAATTAAACCAGATAAATCTGCCACGTTTTTGGTCGTGCTTGATTCGTTGATGTCATTCATAAGGATCATTGCAATGAACCAGTTAACGAATCTATCTGCAACAGATATTTCTGCTCAACATGAGCAAGATGCTAAAGATCTCACCCGTATTTTACCCGCTTCAAAAAAAGTCTATATCCAGGGTTCCCGCGCGGACATTCAAGTACCGATGCGTGCCATTGAACTGACCGATACCCCGACCGGTTTAGGCGGCGAACAGAATCCGGATATTCTGGTTTATGACACTTCAGGTGTGTATACCGATCCTAAAGTTGCAATTGACCTGAATAAAGGTCTGCCGAATGTGCGTGAAGCCTGGATTGAAGAACGTCAAGATACCGAACGCCTAGATACTTTAACTTCTGCCTTCGGACAGGAACGCTTAAAAGATATTCGCACAGCAGAGATTCGCTTTGCCCATATTCAAAAGCCGCGTCGTGCCAAATCAGGCAAAAATGTCACTCAAATGCATTATGCACGTCAGGGTGTGATTACCCCGGAAATGGAATATATCGCCATCCGTGAAAATCAGCGCCAGCTTGAAGGGGTCGATGCACGCCAACATGTCGGTCAAAACTTCGGAGCGAAAAACCTAACCGAAATTACGCCTGAATTTGTGCGTCAGGAAGTGGCTGAAGGTCGTGCGATTATTCCGGCAAACATTAACCATCCTGAAATTGAACCGATGATTATTGGGCGTAATTTTCTGGTCAAAATCAATGCCAATATTGGTAACTCGGCACTCGGTTCAAGCATTGATGAAGAAGTGGCGAAGATGACCTGGGCGACACGCTGGGGCGCAGATACCATCATGGATTTATCGACCGGTAAAAACATCCATGAAACACGGGAATGGATTATCCGTAACTCCCCTGTTCCGATTGGTACCGTTCCGATCTATCAAGCACTGGAAAAAGTCGATGGTGTGGCTGAAGACTTAACTTGGGAAATCTTTAAAGACACCCTGATTGAACAAGCTGAACAAGGCGTAGATTACTTCACCATTCATGCCGGTGTACTGCTTCGCTATGTTCCCCTCACCGCAAATCGTTTGACCGGTATTGTCTCGCGTGGTGGTTCCATCATGGCGCAGTGGTGTTTAGCTCATCATCAAGAAAACTTCCTGTATACCCATTTTGATGAAATCTGCGAAATCATGAAAGCCTATGACGTATCGTTCAGTCTAGGCGATGGCTTACGTCCGGGTTGTATTCAGGACGCCAATGATGAAGCACAATTTTCAGAATTACGGACTTTAGGTGAACTGACCCATCGCGCGTGGCAACATGATGTTCAAGTGATGATTGAAGGTCCGGGTCATGTGCCGATGCATATGATTAAAGAAAACATGGATCTGCAACTTGAAGTGTGTCAGGAAGCACCTTTCTATACGCTAGGACCTTTAACTACAGATATTGCTCCGGGCTATGACCATATTACTTCAGCAATTGGTGCTGCGATGATTGGTTGGTACGGCACAGCTATGTTGTGTTATGTCACACCGAAAGAGCATTTGGGTTTGCCGAACAAGAAGGATGTTAAAGATGGCATTATCACCTATAAAATTGCTGCTCATGCTGCCGATTTAGCCAAAGGTCATCCGGGTTCACAAGTGCGTGACAATGCCTTATCCAAAGCACGTTTTGAATTCCGTTGGGAAGACCAGTTCAACTTGAGTCTTGACCCAGATACCGCACGCAGCATGCATGATGAAACCATGCCGAAGGAAGCCCATAAATCAGCGCATTTTTGTTCGATGTGCGGACCTAAGTTCTGTTCGATGAAAATCACCCAAAATGTGAGAGATTATGCGAAAAATCAAAGCAATGCGGAGCATACCCAAGAACAAAATGCAGAGATAGCAGCGGGATTCGAAACGATGAAAACCACCTATCAAGAACATGGTCAAAAATTGTACCATAAGCTTTAATCTGGAAAAAAAATCTTTTATTTTCATAAAATTCTCGGTTAGGATGAATGATTGCTTTTCATCCTGACTGAGCTATATGAATATTATTAGACAAGCAACATATAACAGCGACGAAGTCAAAATCCAGTCACGCGAATATCTTTTCCGTGGCTTCATTCAGGTTGAAAAAGTCAGTCTCCAACATCGTTTATTTAATCAAACTGAATACACGCCAGTGATTCAACGTGAACTTATTCACCGACCTGAAGCTGCCGGGGTACTGATTTATGATGATGCCCAACAAAAATTTGCCTTAATTGAACAATTCCGTGTCGGTGCGATGGATGATTCAGATTCAGCCTGGCAACTGGAAATTATTGCCGGTGTGCTCGATGGTGATGAATCCCCTGAAAGCTGTATTCGCCGTGAAAGTTTAGAAGAATCTGGTTGTGAAATTGATGAATTACAGCATCTATTCAGCTTTTATCCATCTGCAGGTGCCTGTTCTGAACTGTTTCATTTATACAGTGCACACGCGAATCTTCCTGAACAAGGCGGGATCTTTGGGATGCCTGATGAAGGCGAAAATATTCAATTGCATCTAATTGACTACAGTGAAATTACAAATTTATTTACCAATAGTCGATTAAGAAATGCACCGGTCATTATGGCATTGCAATGGTTGCAACAACATATTAAAACTACAAGGAATGTCTAAGGAGTCAGACATGACTTTATCCAATTACAATGAAACCCAGCAAGACTGGACCATTATTCAAATTTCAGATACACACTTGATGAATCAGGAAGATTTAGAATTTGTGGATATGAATCCTGAACAGAGCTTTCATGCCGTGATCGAGAAAATTCAGCAGCAATATCCAAATGTGGATGCGATCATTCATACGGGCGATTTAGCACAAGTGCCTGTGAAAGAAACCTATACGCGTTATTTGGCATTTATGCAGCGTTTAGGTATCCCGTTTTATCAAATTCCGGGCAACCACGATGATATGGATCTCTTCCCTTTCTATCACAATCAAAATCAAGTTCATGCTATTCATTTTGGCCCATGGAGCATGGTGTTATTAAATAGCGCTGTGCGTGGCAAAATTGATGGCTGGATTGAGGAAGAGCAACTGCAACAACTGGATCAAATTTTATCTAAATTCCAACAGCAATTTGTGATTGTTGCGTGTCATCATCATCCTTTCGATATGCAATCAAAATGGATTGATCAACATAAATTGAAAAACACTGAAAATTTAACCGATATTTTAGCCAGGCACACTAATGTCAAAGCGGTAATAAGTGGTCATGTTCATCAAGACTCCTTGAATGAATGGAAAAATATTCAGTTTTTTTCAACCCCTTCAACCTGTGTTCAGTTCAAACCTTTAAGTGATGATTTTGCGCTAGATGAAGAAGCACCGGGGTTTCGTGTACTACATTTGAAAGCAAATGGTGAGTTACAAACTGAAATTTATCGTACTGAAAAGGCGTCACAAAAAATTAATGTTGAAATTTCAGGTTATTAACTTTTCATTTTGCTTTTTTTCTATTACTTTATGGCTTCAAAAGGAAGCGTGATAGATTGAATCCAAGCATCAAAGACTATCAAAAAGCACAAAAAGTCTATATGATGACGCCCCTCGAAGGAGAATCTCCTAAGAGTTGGATAAAAACACTTGCATATCACCATATTTTTTGCGTATAGATAATACGTATATGATGAGGAATGCCCTATATGGCGAATGACAACCAAAATCAAGTCTTGGACGAACAAACTGATGTTGTAGACGAAAAGTCTACAAAACGCGTGCGTAAAACAAAGCCAAAAGCGTCAGAAAGTGGTTCTACTGCTAGCTTATTTGGTATTGCACCTTATCAGCCGAAAAAAAATGAAGAATACATGTCCGAAGGACAGCTTGAACATTTCCGCCAAATTCTGTTGGCATGGAAAGAAGAGCTAATGTCTGAAGTGGATCGTACCTTAAATACAATGCAGGATGAAAATACTGCATTACCTGACGTCAATGACCGTGCGACACAAGAAGAAGAGTTTGCAATTGAACTCCGTACACGTGACCGTGAACGTAAATTAATTCGTAAAATTGAGCAATCAATTGAAGCGATTAAAAACGATGATTATGGTTTCTGTGAAACTTGTGGTATTGAAATTGGTCTGCGCCGTCTTGAAGCGCGTCCAACTGCAACCCTTTGTATTGACTGCAAAACTTTAGCAGAAATCAAAGAGAAGCAAAATAACGGTTAATTGCAGTTAATGCTTAATAATCCTCCCCTAACCCCTCCTTTAATCAAGGAGGGGGACAGGATGGCTTATGTGGGCCGGTTTGCGCCATCGCCAACCGGCCCTTTGCATTTTGGCTCACTGATTACCGCTGTGGCCAGTTACTGCGATGCACGTGCGCATAATGGCAAATGGCTGGTTCGGATTGAAGATACCGACATTCCGCGTATTTATCCCGGCAGTGAAGAGCATATCCTGCGCTGTATAGATGCATTTCAGTTCGAAGCTGATGATGCCATCATCTTTCAAAAAGACCGCTTAGACCTCTACGATGCAGTAATCGATCAACTCAATCAAAATCATCTGGTGTATGCCTGCCAATGCACCCGCAAAATGCTGGGTTCAAATCATATCTATGCTGGAACGTGCCGCGATTTAAATCTGCCTTTTGAGCAGCAAGCCATTCGTGTCAAAGTATCCGATCAAGAAATTTGCTTTAGCGATCGTCTGCAAGGAACACACTGTTCCAATCTGCAACAGGACTTAGGCGATTTTGTCCTCAAGCGTCGTGATGGCATTATTAACTATCAACTGGCTGTGGTGGTGGATGATTATCTGCAAGGCATGACCCATGTGGTTCGTGGTGCAGATCTGCTTGATAACACTGAACGGCAAATCTGGCTCGGTTCGATATTGAATTATCCAAAACTTGAATATATGCACCTGCCGCTTGCGATGAATGATCAGGGACAAAAGCTCTCTAAACAGAACATGGCGCAAGCACTCGATCTCAGCCGTGCACCAGAACTCTTACAACAAGCGATTCGTGCTTTGCATCAGCCAGAAGTTGATTTAGACACCCCAACACATATGCTAAAACAAGCCATTGACCAGTGGGACATACAACATATTCCCCACACAAAGGAACTAGAAGGCACTTATTTATAAAATAAAAACTGGGCTAAGCTCAAAGAGAGTCTTCAGGAAAGAGACAGGTCTATGTTTTTTATTTTTGGAATTGGTCCTAAAACCAAAGTCATTCAGAAAAGTCAGTTTCTTTGTCCGGTATGTAGAACCAGAAGTACATATGAATTAAAACAACAGCGTAATTATTTTTCTTTATTTTTTATCCCACTGATTCCCCTTTCAAAAGCGAAAGGAGAATTTGTGAAATGTCTGAATTGTGGAACTGAAATGCCAAGCACAGTGTTAAACCATGCTCAGCCAGATTAGGAATAATAGCCAAGCTTAGAAGCTGGATTCTTCTTTACTTGGATTGGCTTTTTGCGTGGTGGCATCAATTTTTAAAATCAGACTGATCATCACCGCACACATAATTAACGATGAACCGCCATAACTAATAAACGGCAGGGTCAAACCTTTGGTTGGCAGCATACCCATATTCATCCCTGCATTCACCAGAATTTGCAGCAAGAAAATAATACTGATGCCATAAGCCAAATAGCCTGCACGTAAATATTGATGCTGCAACGCACGATGGCCGATCTTGATACAACAGACCAGCATCACGAAGGACAAGATCAATACGGTGCTGATTCCAAAGAAGCCAAACTCTTCACCTAAAATTGCCAACATAAAGTCAGTATGCGCTTCAGGAAGATAAGACATTTTTTGGATACTGTGTCCTAGACCGACTCCGACCCATTCACCCCGACCAAAGGCCATCAGTGCATTGGAAAGCTGGTAACCGGTACCTAAGGGGTCAGCCCAAGGATCGGTAAAAGACAAGGCCCGTTGTAAGCGGTAGGGCTCAAAAATAATCGCGGCCGCTAAGCCCAGAATAATCGCCAGCATGAAACCAATAAACTGAATCGGTGGTGCGCCTGCTAAAAAGAACACACCCAAAATCATCAAAACAATAACCGCAGTTGCACCCAAGTCCGGTTCAGCCAGAATTAAACCGACAGTAATCACCATAACCCCGCCTAAACGGAA
The DNA here is from genome assembly GCF_013004375.1 of Acinetobacter terrae. Taxonomy (GTDB): domain Bacteria; phylum Pseudomonadota; class Gammaproteobacteria; order Pseudomonadales; family Moraxellaceae; genus Acinetobacter; species Acinetobacter terrae. Next base: position 335,136 of record NZ_JABERI010000001.1, read on the forward strand.
CAGACCGGAAAGGTTATTTCGAACCTCTTCTGCCCTTCGTACCACATAGTCTGCAGTGAAAATAGCCATCATGACTTTGGCCACTTCGGATGCCTGTAAAGTAAAGCCGGCAATACGAATCCATCGGGTTGAACCATTTACCTCGGTGCCGACAACCAAAACCACAGCCAGTAACAGAATGGTCATGATCCACAAAGGGAAAGTATTATTGAACCAGATATTCAACGACACTTTATAGGTTAAAAATGCGGCTACAGCGGCCACAAAAATTGAAATCCCATGTCGGATCACATAGTGAAATGCATTTTCATGTAAACGGTCTGCATAGGGCATCGATGCTGATGCCACCATGATTGAACCGATACACAGCAAGGCAATCACGCAAAAAATCAGCACATTACGCGGTGTAACTTCAGCGGGGATTTTTGCTCCCCACTCATTATAGACCTGATTAATTTTACTTATGGTCGTCTGAGCTAACCCAGCCATACAACTTTCCTTATCATTCTTCTAAGCAAGTGTGTTCACACATTCAACAAACTGGTGCCCACGTTCACTATAACCTTTAAACATATCAAAACTTGCGCATGCAGGTGACAATAACACCACATCATTGGCTTGGGTATGTTGCTGGCATAATTCCACAGCTTCTTTTAAAGAGTCCGCATGAATCAAAGTCGTTGTTCCTGCAATGGCTTTTTCAATCACTGGACAATCTTCACCAATCAATACCGCAACTTTTGCATATTTGCTTAAGGCATCACGTAAGGCAGTAAAATCCTGTCCTTTACCTTGCCCGCCTAAAATAATCGCGACTTTGCCATGTTGCGGCTCAATAGCAGCACCCAAACCATCAATGGCAGCCAATGTTGCGCCAATGTTGGTACCTTTAGAGTCATTGTAATAACGCACACCATTCACTTCTTTCACGAATTCACAGCGATGCTCCAAGCCTTTAAAGGTTTTCAAAGTTTCAAGCATAGACTCAAGTGGCAAACCAATCGCTTCACCCAAAGCCAAACATGCCAAAGCATTGGCAACATTATGGGTGCCTTGAATGTACATCTCCGAGCTTTTCAGTAAACGCTCACGACCACGTGCCAACCAGATGGTGCCATCGGTATCTCTCAATACACCATATTGATTGATATCGGGTGCATTTAAACCAAAGCTTTGCATGGGTGTACTATCTGGAACCAGTGGACGAGTGAGCGAGTCATCACGGTTAAATACGACTTTTTTGACAGCTTGGAAAATACGGTGTTTTGCAGTGTGATAGCCCATCATATCGCCATGACGGTCCAAGTGGTCTTCACTCAAATTAAGGACTACAGCGACTTCCGCGGCCAAGTTGGATGTGGTTTCTAACTGGAAGCTTGAAAGTTCCAAGATATAAAGTTCCGGATCATCTTTGATTAAATCCAGTGCAGGACGACCGAGATTGCCACCGACTGCCACCTTGATTCCCGCATCTTTCGCCATTAAACCAATGAGCGTAGTGACGGTACTTTTTGCGTTTGAACCGGTGATTGCCATAATCGGCTTATCAGTCGCACGGCGTAAAATCTGGATTTCACTGACCACAGGAATGCCTTTGGCAACTGCTGCCTGAATTTCAGGAAGTTTTGGATCAAGTCCCGGGCTAATCACAATTTCCTCAGCTCCTAATAACAGCTCTTGATCGAGCTGACCAAAACTGGTTTGAACTTCGCTTGGAATTTGATCGTGTCCCGGAGGCGTCTTTCGAGAATCTGTTACTGCAACGCGGTAGCCATTTTCATGTAAGAAATTTACTGCTGCAACACCTGAAATTCCGAGTCCTGCAACGACTTTTAATCCACCACGTTGAATTAACATTTTTACCCCATATTTTGGTATGTTTTAAAACTGACAAAATGTTAGCACTTTGCTCTTTTGAATGCTTTTTCTGTTTTAACTTTATGCGTCTTTTTTTGTGTCCGCGCGTAAAAAAACCGTCATAAAAAAGACGGTTTTTTTAAATTGGGCGAAAACTCGGAATTTATTTCCATTTTACTGCTTGGACTTCTGGTTTTTTCTGCGCACTGTCCTCAGTTGCCGAACAACCACAGCTTCCACCGCAACCCAAAACTGTAGCAGGTTTTAACCATTTGGCTAAAGTGAGCCAGCCCTGCTTGGCACAGGCAGTGGATAATTGCATGAAGACTGAGTTTGCCGTCTGAGGAAACACTTTTTTGAAGACCACAACAGCGCTCCAAAGCACCAATGCCGCAACAATTACAACTTCAATCATCTCAATCTCCCGTGCAGATTATTTTTAGTCAACTGAACCCAGTCCAGTTAACCCAAATAGTGCGATGCAATTTGATACGTCAGAAACGACATCAAATAAGCCAAACCAAATAAATAAGCCGTCATAAAGCTCACGGTTTTCCATGACCCGGTTTCACGTTTCACAGTTGCCAAGGTTGCAAGACAATGTGGCGCGTAAATAAACCAGACCAGAAGGGATAAACCGGTAGCCAGTGACCAGCCAAGGCGACCATCACTGCTAATAATGGATGCCAACCCTTGTGATATTGCATCATCATTGGTCGCAGACAACGCGTAAACCGTACCCAGTGCAGCCACCACCACTTCACGTGCTGCCATGGCAGGAATCAAGGCAATACAGATCTGCCAGTTAAAACCTAGCGGTGCAAAAATCGGTTGCATGAGGTGTCCGAGCATCCCTGCAAGAGAATAATCAATAGCAGGTAAAGTCGCGCCTTCTGGGGGTTGCGGGAAGGTACACAAGAACCAAAGCAGAATAGATAACGCGAAGATGATGCCACCGACACGTTTCAAGAAAATTTTGGCGCGGTCCAGCAAACCAATCCAAATACTTTTCACGTCAGGAAAGCGGTAGCTTGGCAATTCCATCAGCAACATATGTTGCGATTTATCTTTTTGGAAGAATTTCAATATGAAAGACACAATCAGCGCACTGACAATCCCTGCCATATATAAAGCAAACAGCACCAAACCTTGCAGGTTAAAAACGCCCCAAACCATATATTCAGGAATAAATGCGGCAATCAATAATGCATATACAGGTAAACGTGCGGAACAGGTCATTAACGGCGCAACAAAAATCGTGGTTAAACGATCTCGTGGGTCGCTAATACTGCGTGTTGCCATAATTCCGGGTACAGCACATGCAAAGCTTGAAAGTAATGGAATAAAGGCACGACCACTTAAGCCGGCTTTAAACATCAGTTTATCCAGCAAGAACGCAGCACGTGGTAAATAACCCGATTCTTCCAGGACTAGAATGAAGAAGAATAGAATCAAGATTTGTGGCAAGAACACCACCACTCCACCGGCTCCGGCAATCACCCCATCCACCACCAAGCTGTTCAGTAATGGATGTGATATGTGCTGTCCGACATATTCACCGAGCCAGCCGAAGAAGGCTTCAATGCCATCCATAAAAGGGGCAGCCCAAGCAAATACCGCCTGGAAAACCACAAACATCATCAGCGCGAGACTAACCAGCCCCAAAACAGGATGTAAAAATATTTTATCGAGGAAGTCAGAGCGTTTATCTTCTTGATCGACTGAATGCACCACATCATGCAAAATCGTGGTGATTTTATGATGATTATCGCCAGTTAAACCGCTGAGTTCGGTATGTGGGATCGAATATTTACCTTGATCGAGCGCATTCATCAGGTTTTCAATACCTGAATTACGCACGGCAACGGTTTCCACCACAGGAATACCTAAACGTTCCGCCAACTTTTGCGTATTGATTTGCATGCCACGGCGACGTGCTTCATCCATCATGTTCAGCACAAGTAGAATCGGACGACCCAGCTCGATCATTTCCAAAACCAGACCTAAATGCAATTTTAGATTGGTGGCATCAACCACACACAAGAACGCATCTTGCTGCTCTTCTTCGGCAATTTTGCCTTGCACCACATCGCGGGTAATCGCTTCATCCGGACTGGTCGCATTTAAACTATAAGTTCCGGGTAAATCCAGAACACGAACCGGTTTACCGGATGGCAATGTGAACTGCCCCACTTTACGCTCAACTGTGACACCGGCATAGTTCGCGACTTTCTGACGGGTACCAGTAAGATGGTTAAATAATGATGTTTTACCGCAGTTTGGGTTACCTACCAGGGCAATACGCAGCGCATCACTCATGCAGGTGCTCCCTCAAGATTAATTTCAATTTTTTCAGCTTCAACTTTACGCAGTGCGAATCGGGTAAATCCAACTTGAATCAAAATCGGGTCTCCACCAAAAATACCTTTGGTAATGACCTGTACTTTTGTGCCCGGAACAAAACCTAGAGTCTCTAAACGACTTGCGACCAAATCATTTTGAGAATTATTGCCATCTAAAGTTCTGTTGACTTTGCTGATGATGGCCGTTTGTTTCACTTTTAAATCAGATAAACGCACCGCATCTAATCCTAAAATATTTTGAACAGTATACAAACAAATGAGAATAATTACCAAGTAAGGTTTGATTCCAATTCTCATCTTCTCTCACATCGACATTGGCAAAGAATTGTTCTAAATTGATCCAAGCCAAGAAAAACTTGGATTTTTCATTCAATGTAGAAGTGACATGCTTAATAAAAAACCTCGTATTCCTGCTCCGGTGAGCATTCCTGAACATTTAAGTTTTTTACAGGGTTTCCGAGATTATTTAATTGCACAAACCGTAAGTCCGCATACACGTAACGCCTATCTGTCTGATTTGGTTCAATGTAGTCAATGCAATTCCAATTCAATGCCGAATTGGTCCAGCGATGATGTGGCTGATGTTTTACTGGCATTAACAAAACAAGGCAAAAGCCCGCGCTCGATTGCCCGATCACTTTCTGCACTGCGTTCTTTTTATAAATTTTTACGTGAACAAAAACTTCGCTCCGACAATCCGGTTGCAACCCACAAAACGCCCAAAATTGGTCGTTCACTCCCCAAAGATATTTCTGAACAAGAAGTTGAAGCCTTAATTCATGCCCCCGATGTCGAAACGGCTTTGGGTTTACGTGATCGTGCCATGCTTGAAGTGCTGTATGCCTGTGGGTTACGGGTGACTGAATTGCTCAATTTGCGTCTTGAATTGATTAATTTAAAACAGGGTTATTTACGTATTGTTGGTAAAGGCAATAAAGAACGCTTGGTGCCTTTGGGACAAGTGGCTTGTGAATGGATTGAAAAATACCTGAATGAGGCACGTTCCAGTTTATATAAATCTGCCACTGACTATGTGTTTTTAACCCAACACGGCGGCATTATGAGTCGGCAAAATTTTTGGTATGCTATTAAACGCTATGCGCTACAGGCAGGTGTACAGGCTGAATTGTCACCGCATACTTTAAGGCATGCTTTCGCCACCCATTTACTCAATCATGGCGCGGATTTGCGTGTCGTTCAGATGTTATTGGGTCATAGTGATTTATCTACCACCCAAATTTATACTCACGTTGCTCAAGTTCGAATGCAGCAACTGCATGCCACACATCACCCTCGTGCTTAGTCTGGTCTTCATTCATCATCTAAGACCAAGAAGTGTTAACGAGCCTGGCTTTTTTTTTGTTATGCTAGGCCATCAATTTTTATCTATAGCTAAAAGAAAGGGTTACTTATGTCATTTACCCGCTCAAAACTTTTTATTGCATGCACTTTGGCAAGCAGCCTGGCAATTACTGCGTGTTCCAACTCAAACAACGATGAAAAAAAGCAAAGCACTTTAACCGCTAGCGCACCTGCAACCGGACAGGCATCGAATCTTTCCGAACGCAATGCACAGCAGCGTCTGATTAACACCCTGCAACAGCACTTTAAAAAAGCCAATATCAACGCCAAAGTTCTAGATATTAAAGCCACTGAAGTACCAAATCTGTATTGGGTCACTCTTGAAGGCATGTCCTCTGTTTATGCAACCGCAGATGGTAAATACATTATTCAGGGGGATGTGCTTCGTTTAGGTGACAGCAAAATTCACAATGTCAGTGAAAACCTGCAATCTGCTGCCAATAAAAAGCTTCTGGCGGGCTTAAAAACCGAAGACCTGCTGGTTTATAAAGCGCAAGGCAAAACCAAACATATTGTGTATGTGTTTACTGATGTTAGCTGCCCGTATTGCCATAAACTGCATGAACATATGAGCGAAATTAACGCCAAAGGCATTGAAGTGCGTTATATCGCATGGCCACGTGGCGAACAGTTCATGCCAGCCATGGAAAGTGTCTGGTGTAGTGAAGATCGTCAGGCTGCCTTTAATCAAGCCATTGCAGGTACACCACTTGCTCCAGCAACATGCAAGAATCCCGTTAAAGATCAGTATCAACTCGGTCTGAATATGGGCGTGAATGGCACCCCTGCTATTTACAATGAAGAGGGTGTTTACCTGGGTGGATACTTGTCTCCTGAAGAATTAGCAGAACGTTTAAATAACTAATTTTTATTCGTTAAATTACTGTTTTTTATAGTTGAAGATAAAGTGATTTCTTTCCTAGAGTCTCATGCTTTTTTTAGCTATGATCTAGGTTCGCTTAAAATTGATTAGATATTGGAGTGTGACGTGAAACCAGTTCGTCTGGCAATCCTCGGTCTTGGTACTGTAGGTGGTGGTGCCCTTAAACTTTTAAAAGAAAACGCTGCTGAGATCAGACGTCGCACCGGTCGAGAAATTGAAATTACCCATGTGGGTACACGTCGTCCGCGTCCTGATTTGGATCTTCCAGAATCAATTAAACAAAGTGCTGATCTTCTAGAAATTGTACGTCAGCCAGATGTTGACGTTGTGGTTGAAGTGATGGGCGGTATCCACCCTGCCTATGAAGTCATCATGGAAGCCATGAAACATGGCAAGCATATTGTTACTGCAAATAAAGCTTTACTGGCTGAACATGGCAATGAGCTATTTAAAGCGGCCGAAGACAATGCCGTGCAGATTGCCTATGAAGCAGCGGTTGCCGGCGGCATTCCAATTATCAAAGTGATTCGTGAAGGCTTGGCAGCCAATAAAATTGACTGGCTGGCAGGTATTATTAATGGCACAGGCAACTTCATCCTCAGTGAAATGCGTGAAAAAGGTCGTGCTTTTGAAGATGTGCTGAAAGAAGCGCAAGAACTCGGTTATGCCGAAGCAGATCCTACCTTTGATGTAGAAGGGATTGATGCTGCACATAAACTGACGATTTTGGCTTCATGTGCATTTGGTATTCCGCTACAGTTTGACAAAGTATTTACTGAAGGGATTGGCAAAGTCACTGCACAAGATGTGAAATATGCAGAAGACTTAGGTTTCCGTATCAAACACTTAGGTATTGCACGCCGTACCGATGCCGGAATTGAATTACGCGTACACCCGACCCTCATTCCAGATGATCAACTGATTGCCAATGTCAACGGCGTGAAAAATGCCATCTTGGTACAAGCCAATGCCGTCGGTCCAACACTGTATTACGGTGCAGGCGCAGGTGCAGGTCCAACAGCTTCTGCTGTGGTTGCTGACGTCGTCGATATTGTCCGCGACATCATTTATACCGAAGATGGTGCCGGAACCATTCCGCAATTGGCCTTTGAAGCGCTCACGGATTTGCCAATTTTAACGCGTGAACAAATGACCACTGGCTACTACATTCGTATTAATGCCGAAGATCAAATGGGCGTCCTTGCAGATGTAACGACTATTTTAAGTCGTGCCGGAATCAGTATTGATGCCATCATGCAGCAACCGCGCTTAAAAGACCTTATTCCGATCGTGATTTTAACTGATCCTATCGTTGAATCAAAAATGGATGAAGCGTTAAAACAGATTCAAGCATTGCCTTTCATTCATGGCGAAATTGTACGGATTCGTTTAGAATCGCTTGATAATTAATCGGGTTGAGGGGAGTATTTCCCCTTGCCAAGCTCTACACACAATTGGAACATCATCATGTCTAATGCCAATCGTTATACTGGTTTAGTTGACCGTTATCGTGACCGTTTACCAGTATCTGCAACCACTCGTGCAATCTCTTTAGGCGAAGGTAATACGCCACTGATCAAGCTTGAGAACATTCCACGCATTATTGGTAAAGATGTTGAAATCTATGTGAAGTACGAAGGCTTAAACCCGACTGGTTCATTTAAAGACCGTGGTATGACCATGGCCGTAACCAAAGCGGTTGAAGAAGGCTCTAAAGCCATTATTTGTGCCTCTACCGGTAACACCTCAGCTGCAGCTGCTGCTTATGCTGCACGCGCAGGCATCAAAGCATTCGTTTTAATCCCGGAAGGCAAAATTGCCATGGGTAAAATGGCACAGGCAATGATGTATGGTGCAATCACTATGCAAATTCGCGGCAACTTCGATGACGGCATGCGTCTTGTTAAAGAAGTGGCTGATCAAGCACCTGTAACCATTGTAAACTCAATCAACCCTTACCGTTTGCAAGGTCAAAAAACCATTGCTTACGAAATCGTTGAAGCTTTAGGTCGTGCGCCTGATTACCACTGCTTGCCAGTCGGTAACGCAGGTAACATCACTGCACACTGGATGGGTTATACCGAAGCAGTTGCAAATCAGCCGAAAGAACAGTTTGAGCAAGTGATTTACGACGCTGAAACAGATGCTTTCACTGGTCCTAAACCTGCTGGCCTTCCAATTATGGCAGGTTATCAAGCATCTGGCGCTGCACCGTTCCTACGTGGTGGCCCTGTTGCAAACCCTGAAACTGTTGCGACTGCCATCCGTATTGGTAACCCACAAAGCTGGAACCATGCGAAAGCGGTTGTTCGTGACTCAAACGGTTGGTTTGATGAACTGACTGATGCTGAAATTCTTGAAGCACAGCGTTTACTTTCAATGTACGAAGGCGTGTTCGTAGAACCTGCTTCTGCAGCGTCTGTGGGCGGCGCAATTCGTGACATCAAAGCTGGCAAAATTAAAGAAGGTTCAGTGATTGTTTGTACTGTTACAGGTAATGGTTTGAAAGACCCTGATACTGCGATCAAACAATGTTCTGATGCTGTCATGCTGTCTATTGATGCAACAATGAATCAAGTGAAAGAATCGATTCTTTCTAATATGTAATTCTTAGCATCATTAGAAATAAAAAAAGTCCTGCAATTGCAGGACTTTTTTTACGTTATGAATAAAGCGATATTAGATCAACGAAATTAGATACGTTTTGGTAACTGGCTTGCCCAACTCATTAAACGGGTTGCATCATTGGTACGTGCTTGTGAAGAATCTGCACCCAGCAACACTACAACCGCCGGACGATTATTTAAGGTGGTATGCATCACTACACAACGTCCTGCTTCATTGATATAACCAGTTTTTGAAATATTGATATTCCAGCCCCCATTACGAACTAAAGCATTGGTGTTGTTTGATTTCAATACCCGATAACCTAAATTGAAGTCATAGTTAGGTGTAGTCGAGAATTGACGAATCAAACTATATTGTGATGCCGCATTGACTAAAATACCCAAATCACGTGCTGAAGCGACATTACGTGGATGTAGGCCTGTGGATTCCATAAAATGTGCAGAATTCATACCCAGAGATTTGGCTTTGGCATTCATCGCACTCACAAAAGCGGCACGACCACCTGGATAAGTCCGGGCTAAAGCAGCTGCTGCTGGATTTTCAGATTTCATCAAAGCAAAAAGCAAGGCTTCTGCACGGTTCATGCTGTCACCGGCACGCAAGGTTGAACTTGAGCTTTTACAACCTGAACAGGAAAAGTCTGCTTGTTGCAAAGTGATCTTTTCCGACATATTCAAACGTCCGTCAGAGATCACCACTGCGGTCATGAGTTTAGTAATGGATGCAATCGGGAAAGCGGTATTACTGTTTTTGCTATATAAAACTTCGCCTGTTTGACCGTCCATCACTAAAGCAGCACGTGCATTGACAGAGGGTTGATCGCCAAAGCTTGAATTATTCAGAATTTGCACAGTTTTAGGTGCAGAATGACTAACCACACCATTAGAACTACGTACCGAAGTGGTAATTTTAGTTGAACCTTGTGGCGTGGGTTCTTCGGTCAATGCCGAACCATCACCATTGAGTAATTGTTTGGCATCTTCAGAAGACCAATTTAACGCAGCTTGACCTGTGCCTCCAGAAGCATCCATGATGAGTTCTGCAAAACTACTAGAACTCATGCTAAGTAAGATGGACATACCCAGCACATGCATTAAAGACTTGTTCGAATTTTTCACGATGGTTTACTCAACTCATGGAGGCAAGATACATTTGTGTATTACCTCAAATATGCCTTACATTTAAACATAAAGGTGAACATTTTTTACGCATAAACCTTTATGCTTAACATTTCACTTAAAGATTGATAATAGGATTGCTAATTTTGTCATTTCATTGCAAGCTTATTTTGCTTTATGTAACAAAAAAATTGCTTTTTTTATATGAGGGGAGAAATAGGTGATCACAGTTTTAGTAGTAGATGATCATGAGTTAGTACGTACCGGGATTTGCCGAATGCTCGAAGACCATGCGGATGTTCAAGTGATTGGTCAGGCTGAATCTGGGGAAGAAGCGATTACCTTAGTCCGTCACCATCATCCCAATGTGGTTTTACTTGATGTGAATATGCCGGGCATCGGTGGGGTAGAAACCACCCGCCGTCTGTTGCAAACCGCACCTGAAACCAAAGTTGTCGCTGTGAGTGGCTTGGCTGAAGAACCCTATCCGTCATTATTGCTTAAAGCAGGCGCAAAAGGTTATATCACCAAAGGCGCACCTGTGACTGAAATGGTTCGTGCCATCAATAAAGTCATGCAAGGTGGCAAATATTTTAGTGCAGACATTGCCGAGCAACTGGCCAGTTCATATCTTTCAGATACCCAGCAATCACCATTTGATGCACTCTCTGAACGTGAAATGCAGGTTGCGATGATGGTAGTGAATTGTATTAGTGCACAGGAAATTGCCGATAAACTTTTTGTCAGTGTCAAAACCGTGAATACTTATCGTTATCGTATCTTTGAAAAGTTAAATTTAGATAGTGATGTGAAACTGACTCATTTAGCCATTCGTTATGGGCTGATTAAACCTTAATGACTTTCCTTGAGAACTTCCCTTAAGCTTTTTAGAAGACATGCATGACGCAAAACACCAAAAACTTTGAGTTTAATCAGTATCATTTAGGCATCTGGTATGGCGCCTACAGACTGATTATTGCGACATGTCTTCTGCTGATTTTTCTACTCACTTATCAACACTTAAATACAGATTACCGCTATCCACAGCTCTATCTTTATGTACTCATTTGCTTTGTAGCGATAGGCTGCATGCAACTGCTTAGTCTTAAAAAAATACGAGCCAACATTCCCCAACAACTGACGCTGTTATTTGCTGTCGATGTCATTGCTTTAAGCTTACTGACTTTCGCATTGGATGGTCCGAATCTGCATTTAAGCCTGCTATTCGTGATTACCATTTTTGCCGCTTCTTTATTATTAGATGCAAAAAAAGCCTTAATTATTACTCTCATTGCTGTTATTAGTGTGATTTATCAAATATTTTTAGGCAGCATTTTTGATTTTTCTTCACTGAATAATATTGGCAATAGTGCCTTATTGGCTTTTCTGTTTTTTGTGGTTTATGGCAGTGCGCAAATTGTGGTACGGCGTTTCCAATTGCTGGAAAATTTGAATTTTTCTCAATCCTTGGAACTCAATCGACTGCAAAATTTGAACCGTTATATTCTGGAACAGATTGAACTGGGTTATCTGGTTTTAGATGAAAACTGTCACATCGTGCTGAGCAATCCTGCGGCGTGTATGCTGTTAGGCATTCCCCCATTCTATGCCTATGACAAATCTCCTTTATACAAAATACAGCCTGATTTATTTGAATTAATTAAATTTGAGCAACTGCAAGATGGTGAAAGATTTCAATTCGAATCCCAGCTGAGCCGTTATCATATGCATATCGAAGTGCAAAAATTAATGGTTCCCCATCAAACCCTGACCCTGTTGGTGCTGCAAGATGCCGGCAAGCTCAATCAAAGGGTACAACAATTAAAACTGGCTGCCTTAGGACAATTGTCTGCCAGTATTGCCCATGAAATTCGCAATCCTCTGGCGGCGATTGTTCAAGCCAATGAACTGTTGCTAGACAGTGATCTAAATCAACAAAACCTATTAAGTCAGATGATTGCAAAGCAAGCACAGCGCATTGATCGTATTATTCAGGATACACTGAATATGGTGCGAAATAGAGAAACGCATCCGGCTAAGATCCAGCTGAATCAATTTATCCCTCAAATGATTCAAGAAGATTTATCTGATATCATCCACCAAATTCGATGCAACATACAAAATAAAATTTCGATTACTTTTGATGAAGCACAATTTCGCCAAGTCCTGATTAACCTGATTCGTAACGCCATTCGTCATAATTCACCTGAATACTCTCATATTGAGTTAAACATTTACTCACATGAATCCAATGTCCGAATTGACGTTCTCGATTTTGGTACAGGTGTGGCATCCAAAGATTTGAGCTATTTATTTCAACCTTTTTTTAGTACCGAAATCACGGGAACTGGTTTAGGATTGTACTTATCACATAGTTTTTGTGAAGCAAACCAAGCAAAACTCAACTATGTAGAACAAAAACAAGGGGCATGCTTTCGAATTGAATGCCTACGTGTTGCTTTAAATTAATATTGCTGGGGTGTAATTGTGGAAAGACAACCACTTGTTTTATTGGTGGATGATGAGGAAGATTTGTGTACGCTGATGCAAATGTCTTTATCACGCATGGGCATCAAAACGCATATCGCACATCGTCTTGAACAGGCGAAAAAACGCTTATCTGAAAATAAATATGATGCCTGTTTAACGGATTTGAATTTACCAGATGGTAATGGACTGCAATTGGTAGAATGGATTGGTCAACATCTTCCAGCCCTACCTGTGGCTGTGCTGACCGCATATGGCAATATGGAAATTGCGATTGCGGCATTAAAAGCAGGGGCTTTTGATTTTGTCAGCAAGCCCATCAATCAGAAACACCTGGAACAACTCTTACAAAAAGCTTTGAATAAACCAATCGAAAACTTCCAAAGCAAAGAAGATAGTCTGGAACAAAAATTATTGATTGGCCAATCGCTGCCGATTCAACAATTACGCATTACTTTAAATAAAATTGCCCGTTCTCAAGCACCAGTCTTTATTACCGGTGAATCCGGCACAGGAAAAGAAGTCATTGCCAATCTGGTACATCGACTCAGCAATCGTAATGAAGGGCCTTTTATTGCAATTAACTGTGGCGCTATTCCAACGGAACTGATGGAAAGTGAACTGTTTGGACATAAGAAAGGCAGCTTTAGCGGTGCAACTCAGGACAAACAAGGTCTGATTCAATCTGCACACGGTGGTAGTCTGTTTTTAGATGAAATTGCTGAACTGCCTTTAACCATGCAGGTCAAACTGCTTCGTGCCGTACAAGAAAAACGGATTCGTCCCGTCGGTTCAGATGCTGAAATTGATGTCGATTTTCGTGTGATTAGTGCCAGCCATCAAGACTTGGAAGCATTGGTGCAACAAGGTAGATTTCGACAAGATTTATTCTTCCGTATTCATGTGATGGATCTGGTTCTTCCGCCACTGCGTGAACGTGGTGATGATATTATTTTATTGGCGCATCATTTTATTCAAAAAATTAGTCAGGAATGGAGTATCCCTCAAAAACAACTGACTGAACGCGCGAGAAACTTTTTGCTGAGCCAATATTATCCGGGTAATGTTCGAGAGCTGCGTAATATTATCGAACGCGCCATCACCCTGAGTGATGAGGATAAAATTGATTTACCGCATCTACAAAGTGCGCCGTTGCGTTATCCAACGGTGACACCTTTGGATCATCAGCAAGAAGCTAGTAATGTTTTTCGTAGTGACATTTTAGTTTCTGCTAAAAAGTTACCCGATGAAGGTTTAGAGCTTTATCTGGAAAATATTGAAAAAGATATTTTACTCAATGCCCTAAACTTAACCCATTGGAACAGAACGCTTGCAGCCAAAAAACTGGGCATGTCTTTTCGTTCTCTACGTTACCGCTTAAAGAAATTTGGCTTGGATACGGATGATGAATAAACTGTTATTTACGGTTTAGAATGATTTCTGCAACATGTTCAAGATAGTTTTCCTCTTTCATCTCATGTTGCAGCAGGTATTGCTGATTCGGCTGAATCCCGACACCTTCAATCATCTGCCCTTTAGGGGTGTAGTAATGCGATACCGTCATCTGTAAAGCGGCACCGTTGGAAAGAGGAAATAGCTTTTGCACCACCCCTTTTCCATAGCTTTTCTCCCCGACGACCCATGCGCGACCATGGTCTTTCATTGCCGCAGTAAAAACTTCAGCGGCTGAGGCAGAACGGTTATTGATTAAAATGCCTAGCTTTAAATTTTGAAATTCAAAACTCGGTAAAGCTTGAAATTGTTGATCGCCTTCAGAACGACTTTTGGTGGAAACAATCACCCCTTGATTCAAAAATAAATCAGCCGTTTCAACCGCGGCAGATAATAATCCGCCTGGATTATTTCTTAAATCAAGCAACACTGCTTTCAGACGTGAGGAAGAATGTTCTTCAATTAAGCGTTTAATCTCATTGGCAGTATCTTGCTGAAAAACTCTGACTTTGATCACTAAAACTTGATTATGCAAGACACTGGCTTGTATATCGGTTTCTATTTTTTTATTACGAACCAAAATAATCGGACTGCTATTTTGTGCCAGTTGCAAAGTTAAGGTCGAACCAATCGAGCCATTGAGCAGACTATTGACCTGATTTGGATTGAGTTTTTTCAGTTCTTGATCATCAATCTTAAATACAGCCACACCATTGCGCAAACCTTGCTTGGCCGAATCGGCATTATCCTTTAAACCATGAATGACCCACTGATGTAACTGCTGATCATACATCAGTTCAAAATCGACAGAGGCGATATCACCTTCGGTATATTGTAATAGCTGCTTATAATCTTCAGGACTTAAATAACGTGAATAACGGTCTAGACCACTAACCAGACCTTTAATCGCTTGTTGAAATAATGCATCATCATTTTTGGCATCAACATAATTTTCTTTGACAATGCTATAGATTTGAACAAATTGCTGAATCGATTCCACCGGAACTTCAGCATAATTTTGTTCGACTTCATCATCAAAATCCAAAACAGGTTGGTCTTTCGATGCAGCAAGTGCAGAATGGCTCACACAGATGAATAACGTTGTTAAAGTGACAACCATCTTCCAGCGTTGTAAAGCCATCCTTTCACCTGTTTATCGTGTTAATTTTATGATTTTAAAGTAATCAAATTGCGACCTTTCATTTCTTCAGGTACAGGAATTTGCATTAAGCTCAACAATGTTGGTGCCACATCTGCCAGTACACCACCTTCAGCAATCGTCGCAGAGGTTGGTCCTACGTAAATGAAAGGAACCAATTCCGTCGTATGCTGAGTATGTACCTGACCACTTTTATAATCCTGCATTTGCTCGACATTACCATGGTCAGCGGTAATCAGCATATGGCCTTTTTGTGCCATCACTGCTTCATATACACGACCTAGGCAGGTATCGACCGCTTCAACGGCTTTCACCGCAGCATCAAATACACCGGTATGTCCAACCATATCACCATTGGCAAAGTTCACCACCAACAAGTCATATTCACCCGAGTTGATTGCGGCAACCAATTCATCGGTAACTTCATAAGCACTCATTTCAGGCTTAAGATCATAAGTCGCCACATTTGGAGATGGAATCAGGATACGTTTTTCACCTGGATATTCATCTTCACGGCCACCACTGAAGAAGAAGGTCACGTGCGCATATTTTTCAGTTTCAGCAATACGCAGTTGGGTTTTACCCAAGTTTGATAAATATTCACCAATCGAGTTTTTCAATGCTTCTGGCATATAGGCAACAGGCGCATCGATTGTCGCTTGGTAACGCGTCAACATCACAAATTTAGACAGGTTTGGAACTACTTTACGCTCAAAACCAGCAAACTCTTTTTCGACAAAGGCTTTGGTGATTTCACGCGCACGGTCGGCACGGAAGTTCATAAATACAACGCTGTCGCCATCCTGAATTTTAGCCAACTCACCAATACGGGTAGCTTTGACAAATTCATCCGACTCATTTGCCGCATAAGCCTGTTCCAGACCTTCAACCGCGGTTGCTGCGGTACGTGCAGCTTCACCTTCAGTCAATAGACGATAGGCTTGTTCAACACGATCCCAACGGTTATCACGATCCATGGCAAAATAACGGCCAATCATGGTCGCAATACGACCTTGACCCGGATATTGTGCAAAGACTGCATCTAATTTTTCCAGTGATGGTTGTGCACTTTTTGGCGGAGTATCACGGCCATCCAGAAAAGCATGCAAATAAACTTTTGCACCACGTTTCAGTGCCAATTCCACCATTGCAACAATGTGGTCTTCATGCGCATGCACGCCACCTTGTGACAATAAACCCATGATATGTACAGCACCACCCGCTGCTTTGGCTTTTTCTACCGCATCAATCAATACTTCATGTTCAAAAAAAGCGCCGGTACGAATATCTTTGGTGATCCGGGTAAAATCTTGATACAGCACACGACCTGCACCGAGGTTCATGTGACCCACTTCAGAGTTGCCCATTTGACCATCCGGCAGTCCGACATCTTCGCCCGAACCTGAAATCAAACCATGTGGATGCTTTTGTTGCATAGCAGTTAAATTTGGTCGTTTTGCTGCCAGAAAAGCATTGTCTTCGACCGCTTCGCGATGACCCACACCATCCATAATTACCAATACGTGAGGGATTTTGCCAGCAGTTGCATCCGTCATAATGAACACTCTTTTGTTTACAATTTCATCGTCATATCTTACCGAATTTTCGGTCAAGACTCTATGTGCAGATCATGACTAAAGCGGATCATGCACATTGTTTTTATCACTGTAGGGTCTGTTGAGACTTCGTCTATGTTTGCCATTTATGAAATGTTAACAGACCCTATTCAACAGTTAACGTGCGCGTCGCAGCAGATAACCGCCCACTAAAGTCATGAAAATAATCGGTACAAATACGAACCATGCCGGCGAAGGTGAATACACCAAACTTGCATAGCCCAAGAAGTCTTGCAGATAGAAGAATCCCAAGCCAATAAATAAGGCAATCACCAAACGAAAACCCATCGACTGTTGACGCAAGGGACCAAAAATAAAGGAACATGCAATCAGTACCAAGGCAATGAGTGCAAATGGCGAACCGACTTTTTGCCAAAATGCCAGCTTATAGGTTTTCGGTACTTGGCTGTATTGATGCATATAACTCATAAAGCTCACCAATTGACTCGGCGATAAATCTTCAGGGTCAATCGTAACCATATGCACATATTTTGGTTGCAAGGCTAAAGCCAGAGGCAACTGATCGGTTTTTACCAGGGTTGAATTACCTTGCGGCAAAATATCCATTTGCGCAGCACTTTTTAGATTCCAATCACCATCTTTAACGAACTGACCTTGCTCGGCATTTAAAACACCTTTCAAGCGATAACTATCATCAAAGTCAACCACCTGGACATGTTTCAGCTGACCTTTGGCATTGGCATAATCAATATAGATAAAACGCTGACCTTCGCGAGTCCAGTAACCATTGACTTCACCCAGTGAACTGACACTGCGGTGATCTTTCACGCTTTTGGCTTGCTCGTTGGTATAAGGAATCACCCATTCACTGAGTACAAAGGACAAAACCACTAAGATTAATGCGGAACGAATCACCCAACCGACAATGCGCCATAAGCTAATACCGACTGAACGCATCACTACCAGTTCACTATTGGAAGCCAAAGTGCCCAGACCAAGCACAGCCCCAATCAATGCAGAGATCGGTAAAATTTCATACAGATAATTGGGTGCACTCCATAACACATATTGCAGTGCCTGCCATGCATTATAAGTTTCATTCAAGGAACCCAATTCACCTAAATAGGTAAATAAAACTTGCAGAACCGATAAAATAACCGTTGCACCCAACATGGCTAATGCCGTGGTTTTGGTCACATGTTTGGCAATGATTCGACGTGCTAACATTTTTAAGACCTCACCTGCTGAATTCGTTTCTTGATTTTAGGGGCGAGCTTTTGTTTTCGGGAGAACAATGCTCCAGCAATGCCATACACGATCAACACCAAAGGATATGCCCAAATCCCTAACTCATCTTTACTGACACGGGTTTTCACTGCCATCAGTGCCACAATCAAACTGGCGAAAATAAGTAAAGCCGGGAATAGTTTTAAATAGCGTCCTTGACGAGGACTCACTTCTGAAAGTGCAATCGCCAAGATTAAAGCCGCAACCACTGAAAATGGAACGAAGATCCGCCAACCCAGTTCACTCGCAACTACAGGATCATCACGATTGCTCCATAGTTTCGCTATGGGTAACGCTTCGACTTCGGCACTTTCAAATTTGGCTTCGGTATCACTTTCTAAACGTAAACGATAAGATTGAAACTCTGCTTGAGTATATTTCGGTTTTCCGGGGAAAATTTCGTAACGGCGCCCTTCATATAAATCGACAATACTGGCCGTTTCATTGGCAACTTCTACACGAGTTGCTTCCTTGGCCAAAATCATCACGTCAGGTTTACCCGGGTTTTCCGCGCGTTGATAGAAAAACACATCTTTGAGATTACGACGATCTTCTGACAAATCCCCGGCATAAATGGTATAGGGGCCTGAGGAAATAAACTCTTTTGGACGCACTAAATCGAAACCGGTTCTGACCGCCTGATTGGTCGTCAGCTCTTCAAACTGGCGAATCCCCCACGGAGACATCCACACCATCAACACGGTTTGAACAGCAAGAAAAACCACAGTAAGCGGAATCAGTAAGCGCCCCAGCTGATGCCGACTGACACCACTGCCGTTGAGGACTGCCATTTCATGGTCGACATACAAACGACCAAACACCAGCATCAAACCGATAAAAAAGCCGAGTGGAAGAATCAGGGTTAAAAATTCTGGCAGTCGGTAACCAATAATACTGAACAAAATACTGACATCTAAACGACCTTGTGCCGCCACACCAAAGTACTTGATCAGTCGACCACCCATCATGATCAAGGTAAGCAAGGCAATCACAACCAAGGATGTAGACACCACTTGCTTGACCAGATAACGCCGAATAATCAAATTAATTCTTCCAAAAAAGAGGCTAATAAAAACTAGCGCTAGTTTACCCGAATGGTGAAAATATAAAACCTATACTGTTGTTGCGCATTGAAACTCTATTCATAGAAATGTTTCAATGGTTTAATGGTTTGCAAACTTTCAAAGGCATGAATACAGAACATGAAACTGACAATTAATACGTCATTCCAAGAGAATGCATCTAGCCCCTATTTGTTGATATTAGTCGATTCCGAGCAGCTTCAAAAGGCAGCGACTGCCTATGAAATCAATGATTTAAATACTTTAGTAGAAGCCGCACAATTCAAAGCTGGTCTAAGCGAATCTTTACCCCTTATCGGGAAAGTGGCGGCATGTAGCAATAGTGCGCTCATTGGGATCGATAAAGCAGCTGAAATTCAGCCGGCTAAATTAGCAAAAATCGCACAAACCATTATCAAAGCGTCACAAAAAAAATTCAAACAGATCAGTATTGATATTTCTGCCTTAGCACCTGAACATCATTATTTATTTGCTTTGGCTTTAACCCAAGCCGGTTATGCTTTTGATGAATATAAATCGAAGAAAAATGAATTCATCCTTGAAGAAATTCATCTCATTTCAAGCAATAGCACTTTAAATTCACAACAACTCAGCTTGATCCATGCAGTGCAATCGGGTCAAAGCTTGGCACGTGATTTAGGCAATCGTCCGGGAAATATCTGTTTCCCTGAATATCTGGCGGAACAAGCACAAGCATTGGCGGCTGAATATCCTGAACTATTAAAAGTCACCGTTCTTGATGAGCAGCAAATGGCTGACCTCGGCATGGGCGCTTTCCTGGCAGTCAGCAAAGGTTCAGATCGTCCGGGACGCATCATTACCATGGAATACCAGGCCAATACCGAACAGGCGCCTATCGTACTGGTGGGCAAAGGCGTGACTTTTGATACCGGCGGCATTTCACTCAAACCTGGTGCGGGTATGGATGAAATGAAATTTGACATGTGTGGTGCAGCTTCTGTACTCGGTACGATGCGCGCACTCTGTGAATCCAAACTGCCAATTCATGTAGTCGGTACCATTGCTGCAGCTGAAAATATGCCTTCAGGTCATGCAACCCGTCCGGGTGATATCGTGACCACGATGAGCGGTCAAACGGTAGAAATTTTAAATACCGATGCTGAAGGTCGTTTGGTTTTATGCGATACCTTGACCTACATCAAACGTTTCAACCCTGCTCTGGTGATTGATATCGCAACCTTAACCGGTGCATGTGTGGTTGCCTTAGGTTCGGTTCTAACTGGCCTGTTTACACCGGATGATGAACTGGCTGCGGAAATCAGTGCTGCTGGTCAAACCTCATTTGACCGTGTATGGCGCATGCCGGTGCTTGAAGATTATCAAGAGCAACTTGATTCTCCATTTGCCGACATTGCCAATATTGGTGGACCGAAAGCCGGCTCGGTGACTGCAGCATGTTTCTTGCAACGCTTCACCCGTGAATACCGTTGGGCACATTTAGACATCGCTGGAACAGCATGGAACTCAGGTACAGCGAAAGGTGCAACTGGTCGCCCTGTTCCATTACTGGTTCAATTCCTGGCGAATCGTGCGCAGTCGAATGGCTAAAGTTAGCTTTTACTTATTTGAAAAAAGTCCCGAACGGCAAGTGGAAAGCACTTGCCGTTTGTGCCGTAAGATTCTGAAACAGCCTGAACATATCTGGTTGTATTGTGAAGATTTGGACTTGCAACAGCAGTTAGATGAACGATTGTGGAGTTTTGATCCCAGCAGTTTTATTCCGCATGGGATTGATCAAGAACGCGCTACAATTTGTATTTCAGCTCGACTGCCGCAGCAATCTGACTGGATTGTGTTTAATTTTAACAATCAAGCTATTGAACAGATTGATAAATTTAGTCACATTATAGAAATCATCGAAAATAATGAATCGGCAAAACAGCTGGGGCGTGAAAAATTTAAACAATATCGACGCCTAGGTATTGAACCGCGAACTTTCAAGCTTTAGCCGATCAATTGCAATAAGGAGATATGTGGTGGCATTAAATGTCGGTCAAGATTTTAAACAGCGCTGGTTAAATGTGCCTGAGGCTGTTCGTCAGGCATTTATTGATGACCTACACC
The DNA here is from genome assembly GCF_013004375.1 of Acinetobacter terrae. Lineage (GTDB taxonomy): Bacteria > Pseudomonadota > Gammaproteobacteria > Pseudomonadales > Moraxellaceae > Acinetobacter > Acinetobacter terrae. The sequence goes on from NZ_JABERI010000001.1 coordinate 356,476, forward strand.
GCGTCTGCAATGTGCTGAAACCTGAAACCAATATTCAAAAGTGGTTAGAAAAAGATAAAGAAGCACAACAGCTCTCTTATGAAAAAATTGAACGTGCTTATATCGAACGTAAGGCACAATTGATTGAAGAAGCCCGCTTGCGCAAGCAACGTGCTTTAGAACAGTCACTGGAAAAAAACCGTGCAGCACAAGCTGCCTATGCTCAAGCATTGCAGTTAGATGAAGCCAGACAGTTTGCCGAACAAACTCAAACCTTGGCCTTTATTCGTCAAACTTTAGATCATGAAACCCAAGTTTATACAGCGCGTTATCATAAGAATCCTGAAGGCTCAGCACTGAATTTCTCCAGAGGCATGCTGTCGATTCATGACCATGAAGTACTCTCGGAACTGGAAAGCGTGCGTTTACGTTTAGAGTTAGAAGCTGAGACCCTCATTGAACAGGCGGTGACGGTATTTCGTGCCAAGTTACATCAAGCCAGCCAAGAAGAAATTGACTATATTTTGAAAAACTCTGATTTATCAACAGAGAAACCAAAGCACTAATTTCTTATCTCTATTGATCTAGGCTATTTTTCTACTGTCATATAAATGACATGTTTATGTCACAAGATAGTCATGTTTTTAAATAGATTTAAAAACATGACTATTGAAATGCTTAAACATCATCTTATTCAGGAAGAAAAAATGGATATCTTGAACCAAATTTCCACTCAAATTGCGGCACTGGATTCGGGTGAAAAATGGAGTGTATCTGCTCAAGATTTATGGATTAGCCATGCCGACTTCCACTCAGTTTCAATTTATATTTCCCGAGAAGCGGAAAAAGGACAATTTTCTGTTTCTACTCCAGTGGCATTAAGCTCTTGGGTTGCCAGCACATCTGTCACGATTACCAAACACTGAAATAGATCAATCAAAACAGTCCACTTCGGTGGGCTATTGTTATTTTAATCAATATAATAAATTTAATTTTTTATTCAATTCAAGTAAATTTAAATACGACCCGAATCATTAAAAACTAAATTAAATCTACGGCAAGTCCCAGCATATTGCCTACGCCATAGCCCATACCTAATAACAAGCTAATCCAGATCAGCCCGCCTACTACGTTATAAAGCATAAAACTAAAAATATTCATGTGCCCCGCCCCTGCAGCAAAAGGTGCAAATGAACGGACAAACGGCACAAAGCGTGCAACCAGAATGGTTTTTCCACCATGTCTGGTAAAATAATGATTGGTTTTAACAATATATTCAGGTTTCAAAAACCGTGAATGTTCATGAAAAAATTTAAATCCCAACACCTGACCAGTATAATAATTGACGATATAGCCCAATACAGAAGCACTAAAAAGTAATAGCCCCATATAGTGTAAATGGATCACATCGGTGGTTGAACATAGTGCGCCAATGGCAATCAGCAAGCTGTCCCCAGGCAAGAAGAACATGAATACAGAACCAGTTTCTGCAAAAATGATCAGAAATAAAATGGCGTAAATCCACTGACCATAGTTGTCCAGTAAAGTCGGTAACCATTGTTCAATATGCATTAAAAAATCAAGCATTTGCACCTACCCACTTGCACTTTATTATTTGCATAAATTACTAAAAACCATAAATAAAAATAAAAAAACAGCCTAATTTTTCAACCAGACTGTTTTCTATTCTATGGATTTTTACTTCAAGAAGCCATTTTCTGCCAGAAATGCCATACTTAATTTGGATTGTTCTTTTGTTTCAGCCGCTTTATCACCAAGCATTAAACGTTCGATATAGCGCGCTAAAACATCGACTTCCAAGTTGACTTTAGCACCGGTTTTCCATGTGCCAATATTGGTTCTTTCAGCCGTATGCGGAATAAGATTGAGACTAATCACATTACCGCGTAAATGGTTAATGGTCAGACTAATACCATCCACAGTCACCGAACCTTTTTCAGCTAAATATTTGGCAATTTCAGCCGGCGCAGTCACTTCATAATAAATTGAACGGGCATCTTCACGCACAACAGTAATTTCACCGACAGCATCGACATGACCACTGACAATATGACCGCCAAAACGTGTGGTTGGCAGCATGGCTTTTTCCACGTTCACGCGCTGACCCACTTTCCATGTGCCTAAGGTGGTGCGATTTAAACTCTCGCGCGAGACATCGGCAGCGTACCAGTTTTCGCCCCATTCAATCACAGTGAGGCAAATGCCGTTAGTGGCAATTGAATCGCCCAAATGAACATCCGACATGTCGAGACTGGTGCCAATACGCAAACGGACATCACCGCCCACGCTTTGTAAACTTTCCACTTTGCCTAGACTTTCAATAATGCCTGTAAACATAACTTGTTCTCTATTTATATTTTTGTTTTACCACAATGCCAGTTGTGTACTCACGCCGGTGGTATCGACACCACCCAGTTCAGCAAAATGATACAACTGACCCAAGAGTTGGCGCAGCGGTGGACCAGATTTGGCATGGGTATCGGTAATCACAATAAACTCTAGTACACGTGCGCGTTCTGACTGGCGTTGTTTGCTGACACGATAGCGTGGTACATCTTGCGTGAGCAAAGTCACACGACCACGTTTTAAGTTCGCCTGTAGCAAATCACCGGCTTCAATATTACCATCGGTAGAATAACTGGTCAGAATATAACGTGCATTAATTGTCGCAACCAATTTCTCATAGGCTTCTTTGGCATGCTTGGAAGAGTTGTATTGACTTGGACGCTCTTTACGCCATGCACGGTCAATCCCGCTCTTGTAGCCTTTGGTATCTGGAGTCGGCAAATCAGCCTGATCCCACAAGGTTAAAGCATTCAGTACATGATAGTTACTACCATACGCATGCTGGTTATACGGTGGATCCAGATAAGCCACATCCACTTCAAAGCTGCTCATTTGATTGGCAAGATGCTGAGCATCGACACACCACATTTCTGCTGCCGGTTTTTTCGGTTCGCCAATGGCACAGAAACGACTGGGTGTCAGCCAGAGTAATGATTCAATTCGTTCCAAAGCGGTTTGGGTTTTACCACCCCAACCATGATGGAAACTTTTGAATACCCCACTGGTATTGCTGACAAAACTGGCTGAATAAAGCAAGGGCGCAAGCAAGGCACTCATCTCGACATCATCAATTGCCCCTTGTGCCTGCCACGCGGCAATTTGCTGACGGATCGCATCGATACGCATGCCATTACGGCGTTTGAAAAATAGACGATCACGTGCCGGATCATAAATTTCGTCATTACGCGGACACAGGTTATGCGTTACCCAGCCTTTGACTTCCGGCAAACGATTCAGGTAATCAATAGCTTTCTGATAACCACCCAACTCTTTAAATGCCGGTGCTTCTGTGCAGGATAAAATTGCACTATTTAAAGCATGGCTATACGGTTCCCAGTCATTGGCAATCACACGATAACCATTTTGACGCGCCAGACGTGAAACCACACCAGAGCCTGCAAAAAAGTCAGCGAAAATCGGGGCACGACCATTTTTGCTATTTAATGTTCCCGTGCTCTCAAGTGCTTCCAAAATCAGATGAAGTAAACGACGCTTATTGCCTAAATACGGAACAAGCTGATTGAAAAGATATTCGTCTGTGGTACGTGCTGAATGACGACGTTTATGATAAACCGAAGACTCTGAATTCATACTGTCTCTTGAGAAGGGATTAACCTTAAGCGCACATCATCCCCCAATTGGGTGACCTCCATGAGCTTAAATCGAAGTTGCTCTGCCATACGGCTAAATTCCGCACTAAACATTGCACGTGCTGTTTGACCTAAAAATGTTGGTGCAACATAGCTGATCATTTCATCGACTAACTGTTGTTGTAAAAAGGCAGTCGATAATGTTGCCCCCGCTTCCACCAGCACATCATAAATTTGATGTTGCGTAGATAGGGTCTGTAGCAAGTCTTTTAAAGGTTGTACTGCAAATTGTAGCACGCCTAAATCAGCAAGTTCCTGACGGAACGGTCCCATGACCATGAGCGTATCGGGCTGCTGAAGTATTTTTGCGTTGAGGGGTAAACGTCCCTGACGATCGAGCACCAGACGTTTGGGCTGAACAATGCTGGTGATATCTTCAATACCATTCAGCTGACGCACATTAAGCCGACAATCGTCTGCAAGTACCGTTTCAATCCCGGTAATGACCACACCAGAAATGGCACGCCAATGCTGCACATCTTGACGGGCTTCAGGTCCGGTAATCCATTTCGATTCCCCTGATGCCATGGCTGTACGACCATCAAGGCTTGAAGCCACTTTTAAACGGACATAAGGTATACCGGTTGCCATGGCTTTAAGAAAACCAAGATTGAGTTTTTCTGCTTCTTGTTCACAAATGCCCACTTCAACTTCAATGCCGGCATCTTTTAGAATTTGTACACCCTTGCCTGCCACCAGTGGATTCGGATCAGGACAAGCGACAATTACTTTAGCCACACCTGCTTCCACCAAGCCTTTGGCACAAGGTGGTGTACGACCATAATGTGCACAAGGTTCTAAAGTCACATAAGCAGTTGCGCCTTTGGCATGATCTGCTGCCTGACGCATGGCAAAGACTTCCGCATGCGGTTGTCCTGCTCGAGGATGAAAGCCTTCTCCGACCAGTTGACCATCTTTAATGATCACACAGCCGACATTTGGATTCGGTTTGGTTGAGTATTGTCCAAGTTGCGCTAATTCAATCGCACGTTGCATCCACAGCTGATCTTGGTGAATGGGATCTTGGCTTAACTTAGACATCTTCAAACTCTTTTAGTGTTCACGGTGTTGCATTTGTTCAATTTGACGTCGAAAAGCTTCTACATCCTGAAAGTCTTGATACACCGAGGCAAAACGTACATAGGCCACATGATCGAGAGCAAATAAGGATTGCATGACAATTTCACCAATCATTCGTGATTTGACATCACGCTCACCCAGGCGGCGAATTTGTAATTGGATATCGCTGAGGACAGTTTCAATTTGCTCTTGTGTGACTGGTCTTTTTTGTAAAGCATGCATCAATGAACGGCGCATTTTCGCTTCATCAAAAGGTTCGCTCTTGCCGTCAGATTTAATCACCCGGGGCATCACAACTTCATAGGTTTCAAAGGTGGTAAAGCGTTCTCCGCAACTAATACATTCACGACGTCGACGAATTTGACAGCCTTCAGCAGCCAAACGCGAATCGATAACTTTACTATCTGCGGCGTTGCAAAACGGACAATGCATAGCGGTTTAATTGAACAAATCAAATCGGATTTAGAGTGTAGCAAAAATTCTGCCCTTTGTAGAGACTTACGCAAGATATGGAAAAAAAACAGCCCTTACGGGCTGTTTTACACAATATATTGATTATCGGTTTTTATATTATTCGACACGTTCACCATGTTGACTTAAGTCTAGACCCATACGTTCGTCATCCGCTTCAACACGAATCCCAATCACCAAGTCAATCAATTTAAGAATGATGAAAGTCAGTACTGCAGAGTAAGCAATCGTTGCAAGTACACCTTCAATTTGCACCCATAATTGATGCATCATATCTGCAGGGACTTTATCACCCATGATGAATTCACTCGCGAACACTGCCGTTAAGATTGCACCGACAATACCACCCACACCATGTAGACCAAAAGCATCTAAAGAGTCATCGGCTTTAAGTGCACGTTTAAGCGCAGTAATACCCCAGAAGCACACGACACCGCCAATTAAGCCCATTGCCATTGCACCGCCTACAGTCACGAAACCTGCTGCAGGGGTAATCACCACCAGACCGGCAACCGCACCAGATGCACCACCCAATACAGAAGCTTTACCACGAACCACTTTTTCAGTAATTAACCATGCAATTGCTGCGGCCGCCGCTGCAACTTGAGTTACAACTAATGCATAACCAGCAGAACCGTTAGCACCCAGTGCAGAACCACCGTTGAAACCGAACCAGCCTACCCAAACCAGGCTTGCACCGACCACAGTTAAAGTCAGGTTATGTGGCGCCATTGATTCACGGCCCAAGCCCATACGTTTGCCAAGCATGTAGGCAGCAACCAGACCTGCGACACCCGAGTTAATGTGAACGACCGTACCACCAGCAAAATCCAGTGCACCGTCGTTACCTAACCAGCCGCCACCCCATACCCAGTGGGTAATTGGTGCGTAAACCACAACACTCCAAATGGTAATGAATGCAACGAAAGCGCTGAATTTCATACGTTCTGCAATCGAACCTGTAATGATAGCTACGGTAATGATCGCAAAGGTCATTTGGAAAATAACAAATAGAATTTCTGGAATTGTTCCGGTTAAGGCATCTGTGGTAATGCCGGATAACATGATTTTATCCAAGCTACCAATGAATGCATTTCCTTCGCCAAAGGCTAAGCTATAACCGATCACCACCCAAGTAATACTTACGACTGCCGCTGCAACAAAGCTATGTGCCATTGTGCCGAGGACATTTTTCTTGCGAACCATACCACCGTAGAACAGGGCCAAACCTGGAATAGTCATCAATAAAACCAGTGCTGTAGACACTAAAATCCATGCGGTATCACCTGTGTCTAATTTTACTTCTTCTTCGACAGGTGCTGCTGTTGCTTCAGCTGAAGCAGGTGCCGCAGCTAATTCAGAATTTGTTAACGATGTATCAGCAGTTTCAACTACTGTGACATCTTCAGAAGCAGCGGATGTTGTTACGGCTTCTTCAGCCCATGCAACAGAACCACCTAAAAGTGCGCCAGACAAACTCAGCGCAATGAGCATTTTTTTCATTCGTATCCCCCAACCTAGTATTTTTTGAGTTATTAGGTACTCAGCAAACTTCGTGCCAAATTAGACAGCGTCTGCACCTGTTTCACCGGTACGAATACGGATGACTTGTTCTAAATTAGTAACGAAAATTTTACCGTCACCAATTTTTCCTGTGCTTGCAACACGGGTAATCGATTCAATCACTGAATCAACCATGTCATCGCTAATAGCGATTTCAATTTTTACTTTAGGCAAGAAATCAACGACATATTCAGCGCCACGATAAAGTTCAGTATGACCTTTTTGACGACCAAAGCCTTTGACTTCAGTTACGGTGATCCCTTGAACACCAATGTCAGAGAGTGCTTCACGCACGTCATCTAATTTAAAGGGTTTTACAATTGCAGTTACGAGCTTCATGTTTGTTTTCCTTCGGCTTCTTTCACCAGTAAGGTTTTATGTTCAAATTTCGTGCCAAAATTTCTAAGGTTGGGGGAAAATAGAGAGTTTTGACACGAGTTTTCTTTATAACCTATTTTATACTTTTAAACGTAGTCCGATCTTAAAAAAAGAGTCATTTTTATTATAAAATTTACGATTTTACTCATCGAACAAAACTATATCTGATCGATGGGGACTATAGTCTAGGTTTGAGCAATGCTACACTGCTCATACTTCTGCACCGTTAGGGAATCAGCAATGATCGAAACTTTATTACAAGCAATCATGGAACAAATCGACCAACCCAAAAAAGATATTGAACATAATTTGCGCGCCTTACTCAATGAAGCTGTTTCCAAGATGGATCTGGTTTCAAAAGATGAAATTGAACGTCAACGTACTGCGCTAAATAATGCCAATTTACACTTGAATGAACTGCTTAAACAAGTTGAAGCATTAGAACTTAAAATTAAGAACAATAAATAAGCACTTTTTTGGTGCACTAAAAGACACAAAACGACTAAAAATAACGCACTATAACGGAACAATAAGAATGTCTTTTGCTAAAATTTACACTCGAGGTCTGCTTGGACTTCATGCACCTTTAATTGAGGTGGAAGTTCATGTCAGTCAGGGCCTACCCTCTTTAACCATTGTGGGACTGCCTGAAGCGGCAGTTCGTGAAAGTAAAGATCGGGTACGCTCAGCCATTATCAATAGTGGTTTTCAATTTCCGACTAAGCGCTTAACCATCAATTTAGCCCCGGCAGACTTGCCAAAAGATGGTTCACGTCTTGATTTACCGATCGCTTTAGGGATTCTTATCGCATCTGGGCAAATATCTGAAAATATTACAGATAATCTGGAATTTATTGGTGAACTGGCTTTGGACGGGCAACTTCGCCCCATCACCGGTATCTTGAGTATTGCCATTGCTTGCCAGCAGCTAGGACATCAACTGATTTTGCCAGAACAAAATGCCGAGCAAGCCTCTCAACTGCCTAATTTTGAAGTGTTTTCAGCCAAACATTTAAAAGATGTGTGCGATCATATTTCTAATCAACAGCCCATCCAGCAATATCAAGCCAGTCACTCTGCTGCACCAGATCAGTACAAATTTGATTTAGCCGATGTTAAAGGTCAGCTCCGTCCACGACGCGCTTTGGAAATTGCCGCAGCAGGTGGGCATTCCTTATTATTTAAAGGTCCACCGGGTACAGGAAAAACACTGTTAGCATCACGGCTTGCCAGTATTTTGCCACCTTTAGATGCACAGGAAAATTTGGAAGTGGCCAGTATTTATTCCGTTTCCAATACCTCACATCCCTTTGGACAGCGGCCTTTTCGCGCACCCCATCATACTGCTTCAGCGGTCGCTTTAGTCGGTGGCGGTTCACATCCGAAACCCGGTGAAATCACCTTGGCGCATTTAGGGGTTTTATTTTTAGATGAACTACCTGAATTCGATCGCAAAGTATTAGAAGTTTTAAGACAACCGTTGGAATCTAAAGAAATTGTGATTTCTCGTGCTTCACGGCAAATTACCTTTCCGGCAAACTTTCAACTGATTGCCGCAATGAATCCCTGTCCTTGTGGTTATGCTTTTAATCAGGATATTCGTTGCCAATGTTCCGCTGATGCAATTAAACGTTATCAGAATCGTATTTCAGGTCCACTACTCGATCGTATTGATTTGCATCTGGATGTTCCACCCTTACAAGTGCATGAATTGCAAGATACAACACCGGTCGAAAATTCACAGACTGTGCGTGAGCGCGTGATTCAAGCCTATAACCTACAAATACACCGACAGCAATGTCTGAATCACGCTTTAAGCCCTAAACAGCTTGAGCAATTTGTACCATTGGATACGCAAGCACAAAAAATCATGGAAATGGCACAGCAGCGCTTAAACTTGTCTGCCCGTGCTTATCATCGGGTATTACGTGTCGCGCGAAGTATTGCCGATCTATCCCAGCATTCGGAAATTCAAAGCCAACATTTAACCGAAGCTTTGTCTTATCGGGCGCAACAGGGCTAATTTGAGATGCATAACTTACTTATCCGTCGTGAAAATCGTACTGATCATGGGGCAATTAGCCATGTGATTGAACAGGCATTTAAAAATCAGCAATACTCGAGTCATACTGAGCATTTCATTGTAGATGCCTTGAGACGGGCAGATGCACTGACTCTTTCTTTAGTCGCTGTTTTAAATAAAAAAATTGTGGGGCATATTGCCATTTCACCGGTACAAATTTCTTCAGGCGTACAAGGTTGGTATGGTTTGGGACCGGTTGCAGTTTTACCTGAATGGCAACTGCAAGGAATCGGTTCAGCACTGATTCAATCAGCATTGAATCAATTGAAAATGATTAGCGCAAAAGGTTGTGTAGTTTTAGGTGATCCGAATTTTTATTCTGGATTCAGTTTTAAAGCTGTGCCTGATCTTATTTTAGCAAATGTTCCTGCTGAATATTTTCAGGCTTTGTCATTTGATGGGAAATTTCCACAAGGAATAGTCACTTATCATGAGGCTTTTAATGCGACCTCGTAACATTCTATCAAACTAAAAAGGCGACTCTCATGAGTCGCCTTTTTAGTTACATTTTTGGATTAGAATCCATATTTCAAACCTAAGACAACTTTATTTTTCAAATCAGTATCATCACGTAATTTACCACCAATGATATAGTCCATAGAAACTGATGCACCTGTATCACCCAATGGATGGCTTAGACCCACTGTTAAATGACGCAAATTGAAATCCTCTGTGGTATTTAAAGTGAGACCTTCAAAATCACCACTATCAGAATAGTAATACGCGCCTAATGATGTATTCAAAGTAAAGTCTTTCGGTAAACCATAGCTATAACCGGCAAGAAAATAGGTATCCCCTGCATTGCCCCAAGTGACATCGTCTGTAAGCGTTTGAGCAGTAAGACCAAAACTCTTATAGTTTAAGCCCACCATGGTTTCAAAAACATTTGAATCATCAGACGGATAATAAACGTAGTAAGTACCACCTACTTTAAAGCCTAAGTCTTCAGTAATTTTACCACTGAAACCCGCATAAAAATCATGTTCAAAGCTTTTCTCACCAGATTCTGCATAACTTATATCTAGTGTAGAACCCCAATATCCAGCATAGAAACCTGAAGCATGACTGTAATCTAAACCGCCTTGAACCGCTGCCCCCGAGTTTTCTAAACCTGCAGTATTACCACGTAATACATATTGAGACACCACTCCAATATTACCTGTCACTGTATGTTCTGATGCAGGTGCCTCTTCTGCAAAAGTGAAGGTAGATGCTGCGCCTAATACAGCCAGAGATAATGCTTTTAAAGTTAATTTCATTGTTTGATTCCCCCACATCGTGCTACGACGGTTTTTTTGGTTATTTCGATAAACTCAATGAGGTAATAGCAATTGCTATGCCAAAAGCAAAATGAGCTATCTACAAGTCATCTAAAATAAAAAATAAACAGACCTATCATTTTGTTTTTATTAAATTTTAATTAATTATCATGAATTTATCTGAAATATGGTTTATTCGCTGCTATAGCCAATTTATTCATTATTAAAACTCACTTCAACTTTAGCGTAAGATTCATATTTACTTACATCATGCCTCTTTTTAAGGCTATTTTTTAATCACATTATTTCATCATGCGCAAAAAAAGTGCACAAATTTAAAGCAATTTATGCACTTTTAAAAATTCTTGCAGTTTTAGGCTTAAAAACTAAAATTCAAACCGAATACAACCTGATCATCAAAATCTTCGCCAACTCGATCTTTACCGCCGACGACATAATCTAAAGATGCGGTAGCCCCCGTATTTGCAATTTCTTTACTCACACCCATACGTGCCTCACTAAAAACAACATCATTTTTAGTTTCAATAATGCTGTCATCGCGGCGGCTGTTATAGATGGATGCACCAACTGAAGTATTCAACATAAAATTTTGCGGCAAAGCATAACTATACGCTGCACTTAAATACACATCTCCCGCGTTCGCGAAGGAAGCATCTGCAAGCATTACGGATGCAGCTAAAGTTAAGTCTTTATAAGCCAATTCGCCCAATACATCGAATGCTGTGGTTTTACGTTTATCGCCACCTTCACTATAAACTGTACCGCCATCTTGGTAGTAATAGGCAGTCCCTTGAACTTTATAGCTCCAGTTTTGATTAATTTCATTGCCGTACGCCACATAAAAATCATGTTCAAAACCATGATCTTTATTCTCATCAGACAGATCATAATCAAGCGTTGAACCCCAGTATCCTACGCTAACACCACTTTGAAGTGCATACTCAAGACCAGCTTGTAGAGCAACATCATCATTTTCCACACCACCGCGGTAAATATATTTATTCACCACGGCAAAACTACCTGTTAATTTTCCCGCTGTTGGTAAAATTGTATCTTCTTCAGCAAATGCAGGCATTGTGCACATTGCAAACAATAAAGATAACGCAATTTTGTGTGAAGTTTGATGCATTCCTACCCCTTAGAGAACCCGACTAAGATTCTTTTTCGATGACAAATTTAGCTGCGGATTCTAAAGCTTTTTTATAATTTTTGTTCAAATTTATTAAATAACAGCATCTTTCTTTTATTTAATTTTAGGTAAATAACGGTGCTTAACATTTAAGCAAACTATATTTTTATTGTAGAAATTAGAGGATATTCACATTAAATATCATGATTATCTGAGGATTTAGATGATCAGCAAGATCTGATCAAAATGCACCATCAAGACTTTTAATTACTGCTTAAAGCCTTTATTAGACCAAAGTAGTAAGCGTTGAAATCCAATAAAATGAAAGTACAAATCAAGGTCCTACTTATCTATTCTTTATAAAAAATTACATAAAGAATCATCTTTCATTTAAATATATTATTGTTTTAAATAATATTTTAAATGGAATCGATTTTTTTGAACATTTATTCAATTTCTTACATGCGTTTATATTCAAAGAATGCATAACTTTAATGAAATAAAATGAATAAAAAAAAGATTTTTTTGCTCTACATTACGTATACAATTCCTCCAATTTAATTTCTCCCTCTTTTGTATAAGGCCACCTCCCAATGCAAAAAGCACAAAAACTTACCTTAGCAGTTTTGATTCAAGCTGCATTAATCTCAACGGCATATGCTAGCGAGCAAAGTGAATCTAAAGGCTTTGTTGAAGATGCTGAAGGAACTGTTTTATTCCGTACCGGTTATATCAACCGTGACAAGAAAGCACCTGGTGTCAAAGATCAAAGCTCTGCTGCACAATCTGCGATCGTCAAGCTCGAGTCTGGTTTTACCAAAGGTGTGGTAGGTTTTGGTGTAAATGCAGTAGGTGATGCTTCATTTAAACTGGGCGAAAACAAAAATGCGAATAATGGCATGATTCCTAAACATGCACCGACTGCAGAAAACCCAAATGGTGATGCTTATGACCATTGGGCTCGTGGTGGTGCAAGTGTTAAAGCGCGTGTTTCAAATACGACGGTTGAATACGGTACTCAAGTATTAGATATTCCTGTTCTTGCAAGCAACACTGGCCGTATGGTTCCTGAATATTTCACTGGTGTACTTGCAACAAGCCATGAAATTGAGAATTTGGAAGTTATTGCGGGTAAATTCACTAAAAACCAATACTCTGATCAAATCAATACTGATGGTGAAAACTTAGACCGTGCAGTGGTTTGGGGCGCAAAATACAAATTTAATGATGCTTTGAATGCGTCTTACTATGGCCTAGACAGCAAAAATAAATTAGAGCGTCATTATGTAAATGCCAACTATAAACAAGCTTTGGCTAACGACAGCTCGCTCACTTATGACTTCAGTGGTTATCACACTAAATTTGATAAAAATGCATCTACTTATTCTGCAACAGGTGAAACTGCGGCTGATTATGCAAACACAGGTATTGCGGGTGTAGAAAAAACCAATAATATTTGGGCAATTTCAGGGACTTATAATACTGGCGCGCATAACGTAATGTTGGCTTATCAACAAAATACAGGTAATGTTGGTTACGATTATGGCCAAAATGCCGACGGCTACCAAAGCATTTACTTGCCAAACTCTTACTTGTCTGACTTCGTCGGCAACCATGAGAAATCAGCACAAGTTCAGTATACCTATGACTTCAGTGCAATGAATGTTCCTGGCTTAACTTGGACCACTGCTTATGTTTATGGTTGGGACATTAATGTTGCAGGCAAAACAGGCGAAGGTAAGGAAAATGAATTCTTTAACCAGGTGAAATACACAGTGCAAAGTGGTTTTGCCAAAGATGCGAGCTTGCGTGTTCGTAACTCAATCTATCGTGCAAATGATGTCTATGATGGCGCTTACATCGGCGACACTAACGAATGGCGTTTATTCTTGGATATTCCTGTGAAATTATTTTAATTCACAGTAAGTTCAAGAGATAAAAAAACCTGCACAATGTGCAGGTTTTTTTATCTAAGCCTTTCAGGCTAAATTCGAAACAAACAATTATTTGTTTGCTTCTGCATAAGCTGCAATTGAGCTAAGTACTTCTTGTTTCGCAACATCAGCACCTTCCCAACCACTTAACTTAACCCATTTTCCTGGCTCTAAGTCTTTGTAGTGTTGGAAGAAATGTTCAATTTGGCTGATCAATAACGGTGGAAGATCCGTATATTCCTGAATATCTTTGTAGATTGGAGTCAATTTGTCGTGCGGTACAGCAACCAATTTCGCATCGATACCACCGTCATCTTCCATGTTCAATTTACCGACAGGGCGGCAACGAATCACTGAACCTGGTTCAACTGGGTGTGGTGTTACAACCAATACGTCTAATGGATCGCCATCTAAAGACAAGGTATTCGGTACATAACCGTAGTTCGCTGGGTAGAACATTGCTGTACCCATGAAACGGTCTACAAATAATGCATCAGAATCTTTGTCGATTTCGTATTTGATTGGTGCTGCATTTGCAGGAATTTCAATAATGACATAGATGTCGTTTGGTGCATCTTTACCCGCTGGGATATTGCTGTAGCTCATAGCATCACTCTTTAACAAGTTAAATCTTATTTAAACCGGCACGATTATAACGGTTTTTGAGAATTAAATAACTTTGCGATTATACATCCGCCACAGCAAAATATGTATTTCCACAGATTGATGCAATCTTAAGTTAATTTAATGACCAGAAGTAATAAGCAAATTGGACAAAGTAAAGACAAGGTCCAAACAATTGTACGCAAAGTTGCCCAATTGGCTAAATAGCAAATGCCGTAAACAATACGGAGTACAATATAGGCAATACCAAAGGTCATAATTACAGTTTGAGGAACCACCATATATTCCGCCATTAAAATGGCAGCAATAAACAATGGTAAACTTTCAAAACTATTTTGCTGTGCCGCATTGGCACGTGCTGCCAAGCCAGTGGTTTTGGCTAAAAAATCGCGCGGGTTTTGGTTATCTCGTCCTTTAAAGCCAGCGGTTTTTTTTGCAATTACTGTAAAAACGTAAGGCAATAAACATGCAATTAAGATGAGATAGATTATTCCGCTTATGCTTTGCATCTCATTTTTCTCATTAAGATTTTCTGCCCAATATCATAGCATGGCGTTTCAGTAATAATTTTTGTTAAATTATAATGTTTTTATTAATGAGGAATAAGGATCCAGTATGGTCAACCCAGATCAACAACAAATGTTTGATGTCCTGGAAAAACAGCGCCAGCATCAACTTAAAGTGGATCGTGTACTCAAAATCGTGTTGCCGATTGTGGGATTTTTACTTTCAGTCATGTGTGCAAATCTAAATAGACTGTCTCTTATTTTCACCATTGTCATCTCAATTATCGCACTTTGGAAGGTGGGGATTAAACGTCAAGCACTTTGGATATGGACGACAGTCGTTGCACTTTACTGTTTACTGGATAATTTCTACAGCTTTGGTTCATTTGATTTAAAGCGATACGTTTATCAGTTCGGCAGCATCACGACCTTTGTATGGATTATGGGTATTGGCCGACCTTATATTGATCGCTGGCTGATGAAAGATTAAAAGTTCAAGTATAAAAAAAGCGCCGAAAACGGCGCTTTTTTTATTGCAGGGTTTATGCTGTTTTACGTAAATCTTTACGTAAGATTTTACCTACGTTTGATTTTGGCAATTCATCCATAAATTCAACATAACGCGGGCGTTTATAACCGGTTAAGTTTTCTTTAGCGTAAGCCAGTACTTCTTCAGTGGTTAAAGAAGGATCTTTTTTCACCACGAATAACTTAGGCACTTCACCTGATTTTTCATCAGGCACACCAATCGCTGCAACTTCCAATACTTTTGGATGTTTAGAAACCACGTCTTCAATTTCAGATGGATAAACATTGAAACCAGAAACCAGAATCATGTCTTTCTTACGGTCTACAATTTTAATATAGCCGCGAGCATCCATAATACCGATGTCACCTGTACGGAAGAAACCATTGGTCATGACTTGTTCAGTTTCATCTGGACGGTTCCAATAGCCTTTCATGACTTGTGGACCACGAATCGAGATTTCGCCTTGTTCACCAAGTGGCACTTCATTGCCGTCATCATCAAGAATCGCAACTTCAGTCAGTGGCAACGGAACACCAATCGTGCCGCTGAATTCCATTGATGAAGGTGGGTTTGCAGTCGCAACAGGCGAAGTTTCGGATAAACCATAACCTTCAATGATGTTAGTGCCGGTAATTTTTTTCCATGCTTCAGCTGTAGAAGCAAGGACAGCCATACCACCACCCATCGCCATTTTAAGATTGCTATGGTCGAGTTGTTTAAACTCTTCATTGTTCACCAATGCATTAAACAAAGTGTTTACTGCAGGGAAGAATGACGGACGGTATTTGCGCAATTCTTTTATTACCGCAGGTAAGTCACGCGGGTTTGGAATCAGAATATTGGCTTGACCTTTATACATGCCGTACATAGCACAAACCATGAACGCAAAAATGTGATAAAGCGGCAATGCACAGAAAATGCGGTCATCTTTCGAACCATCTTGTGCACCAAACTTACTTTGGAAAATGCCGTCACACTGCAACATGTTCGCGACAAGATTGCGATGTGTCAGTTCTGCACCTTTAGAAACGCCCGTAGTACCGCCAGTATATTGCAGTACAGCCGTATCACTTAAAGTCAGGCTTGGACGTTTGTAGTTGCTCGCATTGACTTTAGACATTGCAGCATTGAACTTAATATGGCCTGGAATATCCCAAGCTGGAATTTGTTTACGTACTGAACGTAAAACAAAGTTCACCAGCGTACCTTTTAAGGCACCCAACATATCCCCTACAGAAGCTACGACCACATGCTTCACAGGTGTTTTACCAATAATTGCCTGGTAAACAGTTGCAAAGTTTTCAATAATGACCAGCACTTCAGAGCCAGAGTCATTGAGTTGATGCTCAAGTTCACGCGAGGTATATAGTGGATTCACATTCACTAGAACCAGACCTGCACGGAATACACCCAATGCAACCACTGGATATTGCAGCACGTTTGGCATCATCACTGCGACGCGAGAACCTTTTGCCAAACCTAAGCTTTGTAAGTAGGTTGCAAATTTACGGCTTGCTTCTTCTAGTTCATTAAATGTTAATACTTTATCCATAAAGATAAAGGCATCACGTGAACCAAATTTTTGAAAATTACGTTCAAAAACATCATTAAGCGAGGTGTTTTCTGGTGGTAATTCTACAGTTTCCGGAATCCCTGTTTTTTGGTATTCAGCCAACCAAATCTTTTCCATTATGCCCTTCTCTCCAATCTGTAATCTTTAGTTTTCAACTGTTTTTTCAATGTTATGCGTCATTATTAAACTTGTTTAGGCATAACACGACATCCATTTACACGAATACGAATCATATATAACGTATTTTGATCAATGGATGCTAGTTTTATCTTTGAATGAACAGTTTATTTGCTTTTTGATATCCTCGTGGTAAGAGTTGACCTTTAGTCGCTCTTTTACCTATATATTTCTGAAGATCATCACCTTTTAGTTTTAATTGCTGCTGTCCCGCAACCACTTGAATTATTTCATTTAAACAAAGCAATGTCATGGACAAAATTTGCTCTTTCGGTTCAAGTTGTATCAACTTGTTTCCTTTACCTTTGTTCAGGATTGGTAATTCTGACAAATCAATCACCAATAACCGACCAGCGGTACTCAAGATAGCTAAATGGGTATTGGTATCCACCGTTTGCAATGGTAATGCTTTGGCATCATCAGATATGGTTAAGAAGGCTTTACCCGCTTTTGCATTGGTATCGAGCTGTTTTGCATTTGATTTAAAGCCGTAGCCTTTAGAGCTCACTGCAATAATTTCCTGCTCATCATCTGCAATCATGACTTGAATAAAGCCAATTCCATTTGCTGGAGCAAGTTTGGAGCTTAAAGGCTCACCCAAACCTCGTGCCGATGGCAAACTGTTAATTGAAAGTGCATAACTGCGCCCTGTTTCATCCAGCACATACGCACGTTGATTCGACTTACCTGTTGCATGACTTAAGTACTGATCCCCTGCTCGGAAATTCAGGTTTTCAGCATCCACCTCATGACCTTTAGCACAACGAATCCAACCCGCTTCAGACAATACTACGGTGACAGGGTCAGCCGGCATTAAATCTTGTTCGCTAATTGCTGCGGCTTCCGCACGTTGTACGATTGGCGAACGGCGGTCATCACCAAATTTCTTGGCATCATCTTTCAGTTCAGTAATGATCAGATTCTTCAATGATTCCGGATTTGCCAATTGTTCACGGATAATCTCGGCTCTGGCCTCTAACTCTTCCTGTTCACGGCGAATTTCCATTTCTTCAAGTTTTGCCAAATGACGTAACTTGAGTTCTAAAATGGCTTCGGCCTGAATTTCATCAATGCCGAAATGTGCGATCAGTTCTACTTTAGGATGATCTTCTTCGCGAATAATGCGGATCACCGTATCCAGATCCAGATACGCAATCAAAAGACCGGCCAAGATATGCAGGCGTTTTTCAATTTTATTTAAATGATATTGCAGACGACGGGTCACGGTATTCTTACGGATTTCAATCCATTCCAGCAAAATCCGACGAATCGATTTCACTTGCGGACGACCATCAGCACCAATCATGTTCATATTGACACGATAGCTCGACTCTAAATCGGTCGTTGCGAACAAGTGACTCATCACTGCTTCGGCATCAATACGATTTGAACGTAGCACAATCACCAAACGGGTTGGATTTTTATGATCCGATTCATCTCGAACATCACTCACCAAAGGCAGTTTCTTCGCCTGCATTTGATCTGCAATCTGGCTGATGAGTTTTGAACCTGAAACCTGATACGGTAACTCTGTAATCACGATTTCATTTTTTTCTATCGTGTACACTGCACGCATGCGATAACTGCCACGACCTGTGGTTTGAATCTTTAATAAATCTTCAGGTGAGGTAATAATTTCCGCTTTGGTCGGTAAATCTGGTGCTGGAATATATTCTGCAACTTTTTCATCCGTTAAGTTCGGATTACGAATCAGGGCGATGGTGCCTTTGATCACTTCACGCAGGTTGTGTGGCGGAATATCGGTTGCCATCCCTACAGCAATACCGGTGGTACCATTCAACAAGATATTCGGAACACGAGCAGGCAAATTGACCGGTTCTTTCATCGAGCCATCAAAGTTGTCCTGCCAATCACACGTGCCTTGACCAAGTTCAGACAACAGCACTTCACTATAAAGCGAAAGTTTGGCTTCGGTATAACGCATTGCAGCGAAGGATTTCGGATCATCGGGTGAACCCCAGTTGCCCTGACCTTCAATAAAAGGATAGCGATAACTAAACGGCTGTGCCATCAATACCATCGCTTCATAACACGCAGAGTCACCATGTGGATGATACTTACCGAGTACATCACCTACCGTACGGGCAGATTTTTTCGGCTTACCGCTATGCTTTAAGCCCAGTTCACTCATCGCATAAACGATACGGCGCTGCACCGGTTTTAAACCATCACTGATATGCGGTAATGCACGATCCATAATCACGTACATGGCATAGTTAAGGTAAGCTTGTTCAGTAAATTCTGCTACGGAACGATTTTCTGTGGCTTGATGCACAAGGCTGGTCATAAAAGCGTGAAATCCTAAATAATTCGTTTTTGTATCTACGTTGTTATGCTAAGTCGCAGGTGTACTCTATACAAGGGCAGTACTGAACACTCTGCGACAAATTGTGTCTTATGGCCTAAAAATATCCACTTTATAATGTTCGATCAACTAAAAAATCAGCAATTTTATAAACCCATCGATTCTAAAGTCTTGCCTTTAGTTTCTTCGCCTAATACTAAAACCACCAAAGCTACTGCCAGTAATACTGCAGTAAACATCGTAAAGACATGAGTGAAACCATTGTTCATGATCATCATATGGGTGACCACCATCGGTGCCACAATACCACCCATACGCCCCACCGCAGATGCCCAACCTGAACCAAAGGCACGAATATTGGTTGGATACTGTTCTGGCGTATAGGTATAAAGCACGCCCCATGCACCCAAGTTAAAGAAGGACATCAGGCAACCCCAGAACATAATCATGTTCACGGTATCCGCTTGACCAAAGAAATAAGCCGAAACAGCACACATGCCAATAAAGCCTGCCAGTGTCGCTTTACGCCCCAGTTTTTCCACCAGCCATGCTGCCGCGACATAACCCGGAAGCTGCGCCAAAATCATAATCAGCACATATTCAAAAGACTGCACGATGGTATAGCCTTGTTTTACTAACAAACTTGGCAACCAGGTAAAAATACCATAATAAGAATAGACAATACCGAACCAGATCAGCCACAGCATTAAGGTCCGGCGGGCAAACGGTCCTGTCCAAAGCTGTTTAAAAGAAATATTCTGTTTTTCTGCAACCGGTTTGACTTCAATGTGTTCAATTACTTCCACGCCACATTGACGTTCCAGTTTCTGAACCAGAGCATGCGCTTCTTCAATGCGTCCACGGTTAATCAAATACGGAACAGATTCTGGCACTTTTTTTAGAATCATAAACACATAAATGGCAGGCAAACCGCCAATTAAAAATGCGATATGCCAACCATAACTTGGAATCACAAAGTAGGAAACCAAAGCGGCAACCAGCCAGCCCAAGCCCCAAAAACTTTCCAGTAAAACAATAAAACGTCCACGAACTTGCGCAGGAATATATTCACTGACCAAAGTCACGGCAACAGGAAGCTGTCCACCTAAACCTAAACCCACGATGAAACGAAACACCAATAACCAGGTTAAATTCGGTGCAAAGGCACATAAAGCAGTGGCAATACTATAGGTCACCAAAGTAATCGCAAATACGGTACGACGCCCAATACGATCCGCTAATCCGCCAGAGAAAACCGCCCCAATGGCCATACCGACAAAACCGATAGACACCACCCAGCCTTTTTCAGTCGGGGTCATGTTCCATTCTTCGGCCATGGTGGTCAAAATAAATGCAATCAGACCAGTATCCATTGCATCGAACATCCAGCCAAGTCCGATCACCCATAGCAAAGTATAGTGAAACTTACCGATGGGTAAGCGTTGTACACGTGAGACTAAATCCATAACAAGATCTCTGATTTTGTGAAAGGATGTATACTGCTTTCCCAACAGGATTTATGATTTTGCTGATTTTTATACGCTAATTTGAAGATTATGACCGCTCATTTAGTCGGTCATTTCTCGTTTTTTTGTGCAAATTCTTATGAAGCATCTTTGGAAGATGCCGACTGATCATCATCATCTTTATAAATGAATTTTGGCATTTCTAAACCAAAATAAATGGCGATACAGCGTAAAGAAAAACCGAAAATCAGGGTCGAAATAACGGTCACTTCCAACGAAAAGCCAATCTCCTGACAGACCCAATAACAGATGACTGACACAAAAGAAATACTGGCATACAGTTCACGGCGGAACACCAAGGGTACATCGTTACAGAGGATGTCACGCAGAATACCGCCAGACACACCGGTAAGAACACCAGCCACAGCTGAAACCACGAAACCATGTCCCATTTCCAGTGCAATCTGGCAACCAATCACGGTAAAGCCGATCAGACCCATGGCATCCAGAATCAAGAAGATCGAGCGTAAATGACGCATCCATTTGGCAATCAGGATCGTGACAAAGGCAGCAGCGCAGGTCAGCACCAGATATTCAGGATGTTTGACCCAGGTCAGTGGATAATGTCCGAGCAAGACATCTCGAACTGAACCGCCACCAAGTGCAGTCACACAAGCAATCAGCGTTACCCCAAACCAATCCATACTACGCCGACCAGCGGACAAAGCCCCTGTCATGGCTTCGGCGGTAATCGCAATAATATAAATCACTAATAGCAACATTGCCCTTCTTCCACTGAGGGTAATCGATGCGCGCTATTCTAAGGCAAATTCAGATGAAATTTACAGATATTGTGCACAACATTGTTTAAATTTTTTCCCCGATCCACAAACGCAGGATTGCTTCATGGTAATTTGCATCTCTGTGGTCGGATCAAGGAAATACCAAGCTCCATCATGTAGCACAAAATGTGAAACTTCATGATGAAGCTGAGCCTGTTTGCCATCGTGGTAATGTGCCTTGAATTCTACTTGTGCATGATTTTTATCTATTTTTTCTTTGGCTTGCACCACTTCAAGCTTAAGCCATTGATTGGATTTACTCCAGTCACGAATAGCAGCCACATCCAAGGCCTGTTGTTGTCCAATGGCTGTGGTTTTAACAATATAGTCAATCTCATGTTTGGCAAATGCACTATAACGTGAACGCATTAGCTGTTCTGCGGTTTGCGCCTTCACCTGCCCCAAATGTAGCGGTTGGCAACAGCTGGCATAAATTCCAAGACCACATGGACAATTGCTTTCTGACATCAAATTTTCCCAATAAAAAATAGCCCGACGATGCGAGCTATTTTAATCAATTATCTTGGTTTAAAGATAATATGCCGTAATTTAGTTAATCGTCGGCATGGTTTTCAATTTGCGGAATGATATGGACTTTATCAATTTTATGACCGTCCATCGTCACAACTTCAAAGATATAACCATCGGCTTCGAGTTTTGCACCACTTTGTGGTAAATGACCCAAGTGATGCAAGATATATCCCGACAAGGTTGAATACTGTTCAGACTCATCCACCAAGTCACGGCCTAAAAGTAAGGAAACGTGACGAATATCGGTAGAACCTTCCAGAATTAAAGTGCCGTCTTCCAAACTTTCTGCTGCAGTTTCAAATTCATCTTCATCCGGGAATTCACCTGCAATCGCTTCAAGCACATCAATCGGGGTTGCAATCCCTTCAATCGAACCATATTCATTCAGGACGATGGCCAATTGTAACGGTGCTTGGCGTAACTGCTCCATCACCATCAACACTTGGGCATTCTCATGCACAATCACCGGTTCACGTAAGTGACGTTCAAAATTGAGTACACCGGTTTCAATGTATTCATTCATCACTTTATGGGTCAGGACCACACCGGCAATATTGTCCAGCTCACCATGCGCAACAATTAAACGCGAATGGGTCATGCTCAATAATTGTTCTTTAATGGCAGTATCGTCTTCGTCTAAATCAATCCATTCCAATTCAGGACGTGGTGTCATCACCGATTTCACCGGTCGTTCCGACAATCCAAGCACGCCTTGCACCATCACACTGTGATAAGCGCCATTTTGTTCATTAAAGACTTCATCGGCAAATGCACGGGTTGCAAGCACATCTTCAGCATCATTATTTTGCGACTCTGACTTCCCGCCGAGCATACGCATCACAGCAGAAGCTGTACGGTAACGTAAGTCCGTCGTGGTCACCATTTTCTCCTGATTACGGCGCATGGTTTGATTGACAAACTCAACCACCACAGAGAAACCAATTGCAGCGTATAAATAACCTTTTGGAATATGGAAACCAAATCCTTCAACGATGAGTGAGAAACCAATCATCATCAAGAAGCCCAAACATAGAATCACCACGGTTGGATGCTTGTTGACGAAATCCATCAGCGGTTTCGATGCCCAAAGCATAATGCCGACCGCAATAATCACTGCAATCATCATTACAGAAAGGTCTTTCACCATTCCGACTGCAGTAATCACGCTGTCTAGAGAGAAAACTGCATCCAGCACCACAATTTGAACAATCACCATCCAGAAAGCGGCATGTACCGGGTTTTCTTCTTTCTGTGGCTGAGTTCCCTCAATGCGTTCATGCAGTTCCATGGTGCCTTTAAATAAAAGGAACACACCACCAAACAACAGAATCAAGTCTCGACCGGAAAAAGGATGCTCCGAAATATGGAACAGGGGTTCGGTTAAGGTCACGACCCAGGCAATGGAAGCCAGTAAAACCAAGCGCATAGCCAAAGCGAGTAGCAATCCGACAATACGACCTGTGTTGCGCTGTTCTGGTGGAAGTTTTTCCGCCAAAATGGCAATAAAGACCAGATTGTCGATACCGAGAACAATTTCTAAAACCACTAAAGTGGCCAGTCCAATCCATGCAGATGGATCTGACATCCATTCAAAGATCATTGGATGTTCTCCTGCAGGGGATTGAGGTCTGATTTTAGGATGTTCATATTAAAATCGGTGAATATTCTATGAACAGCATTCTGTATAATTTTTGCGGAAGAATTGAGATGTTCAGAGTGAGGACAACCACTACCCATGTTGATTCATTTATTGGAAAACAGATTTTTAGTATAGCAAGCTGAACTGGAAATTCATCTTTTTTTCAGTTCTCCCCCTCTTTCTCTCGGCAAGTTTTAACAAATCTTTGCAAAGCCTGTTCATGACATCACATGCTGTGTCATATTTTCTATCTAAGCTAGAGCATGAAAAAATAAAGTGCTATGGTAAAAATATAATGATGATCAGTGTATTAAAAATGACTCCAAAACATAAAAATCCAACGCCCAAAACAACTCAACCTTTAATTGCGTTCTATTGTGGTTCGCGTTCAGGCAACAAGCCCATTTACCAAGAAAAAGCCATTGCTCTGGCTCAAGGTCTTTCTGACTTGGGTTTTGGACTGGTGTATGGGGGTGCAAGTATTGGCTTAATGGGACAAGTCGCTGATGCGGTCAGACAACGTGGCGGTCAAACGGTCGGGGTAATTCCTGAATTTATGCTGGATTATGAAATTGCACATAACCAACTCACCGAATTGCATATTGTAGACAGCATGCATGAACGCAAAGCCATGATGGCAGAACGTGCCAGTGCTTTTGTTGCGCTGCCCGGTGGCTTGGGAACTTTTGAAGAAATTTTAGAAATTGCCACTTGGGGCCAGTTGAATCAGCATCAAAAACCCATGATGCTATATAACGTGAATGGCTTTTATGATGCTTTAATTGCCCAGCTTGATCATGCAGTCAGTGAAGGTTTTTTACCGCCACAGCATCGGGCGAAACTGATTATTTGCAATCATGCAGATCAGATTATCAATGCAATTAAAAATCTCGGCTCTCCGAAACACTTTGCCATTTAAATCTATTTCATAACCATAAAAACCCTAAAAAACAACAAAAAAGCGAGCTCATGGCTCGCTTTTTTTGATTACCCTGTATGTTCTATAAATTTGAAATAAAGTTATAGAACCACGGTAGTGTCGTTGCTAAAACAATACTCATGATTAAACCGACCATCAACTTCATCGCATCTTTACTGACATTGCGTGAAGTCCGATATTTATTCACTTCAGCCAGATGCATCGACATCGCAAATTCACGACCTGCGAGTAAGCCCAAGAATACCCATGTGGTACTCATTGGAATGTTGCTCCACTCTTTGAAGACCAGCAAAATAATGGCATAAATAAAATCGATAATGGTCGCGGAACGAATATCGGCCACACCGGTTTTGGTATCGATAATTTTTTGGATTGCACCGCCACGTTGGTAGAAAATCATGCCCAATAGAATGATAAAAACCAGAATCGCAAAAATCAAAAATTCCAGCGGAACCTGACGGGGTACATAGACGAAAATATTCGCCAGATCCTGAATCAGCCATTGGCTCCACAGAAACGCCGTGGACACCCACTGCAAACCAATCCAGACATGAGAGACTTTATGATCCCGGGTTTTACTAAAATAAACCGAAATGCCTTTAATCACAAAACGATAAACAATGATTGCGACCACAAATGCGACGGCATAACCCATCATCGATTTGGTCAGCATTGAACCCAAACTGCTCGGCGAAAAAATGGTGAGTACCAAGAATGTAGTACTGACCGGAATCCCGTATTTGGTCAAAATAATCAGCAATATAGGCGGAACAATATACAGCCAGGTAATGCCACCCTCAGGAAAAGGAATGGTTTCCAGACGCCCATAAGATGCATCGCCAATACCTGAAGCCCACCAGCCATACAGCAAGACCACGCTTAAAATACTGCTGGTATATAACCACAGCATCCACCAGGGACGATGGGCATTGGATGAAATAAAGGTACCTAAGGTCTGCGGCACATCATTTCCGACAATTGAATAAGCGGCTAGACAGAAGCCAACAATCATCAAAATTTCGATTGTCATAAAAACAAAACCTTTTTCACCAATTAAAAGTACTCATCCAGCGCTACTGGAGGTTGGGCCGAATTATGACATTTTTATGTCACTTTAATGACATCAACATGACAGGATTTTGTTACCGTCGATTAAAAAGCAGCTTAATGTTGTTTTTATCTGCATTTTTTTATTTCCAATGAATTGGAGTGATTGCCGTTGAATGATCAACTTCATTGCAAGGAGAAGTTTAAAAAGCTGAACTTTGATCTGGATTTTATTTTCTTTGCTTGAAATTTCAAATTTTTTAAACCAAGAATTTGCATCGCATGATGGTCTACTTTATTACGCTTTACTCACTATCGATAGAAGAACTTTTTCTTACACCATGTTTAGATGATTACTTTAAACTATTTAAAAATTTCACTTTTATAATTTTATGAACGCCACGCCATCACATCAAGCCTTACAACCTGAATTTAGACTCTTGGTCTTGTTGGTATCTATTGGCTTTTTTATGCAAGGTTTGGACACCACCATCGTCAATACTGCTCTTCCCGCGATGGCGGTAAATTTAGGTGAAGATCCTCTCCAGATGCATAGTGTCGTGGTGGCATATGTGCTTTCCGTGGCGGCCTGTATTCCATTAAGTGGCTGGCTCGCAGATCGATTTGGGGTACGCAATACGTACTTTAGCGCGATTGTTATCTTTACCTTGGCATCTTTAGGTTGTGGTCTGGCCAACAGCTTAAATGAACTGCTGCTCTATCGTGTCATTCAGGGGATTGGCGGAGCATTATTGTTACCTGTCGGGCGTTTGGCCATGCTCAAGGTTATTCCGCGTACTCAATTTTTATCTGCCATGAGTTTGATGAGTCTTGCAGGACTAATGGGTCCGCTCATCGGCCCCACCCTGGGTGGCTGGATGGTAGAAGTGGCGACCTGGCACTGGATCTTTTTAATTAATATTCCGATGGGGCTTTTAGGTTGTTTAATTACAGTTAAAGCCATGCCGAATGTCACAGAGCCTACGGTTAAATCATTCGACTTTTCCGGTTTCATACTGCTGGTAATCGCCATGGTCGGCGTTTCAATGGGGATCGAAAACTTTTCTAGCCCACACCTGTCTTTATGGTGGAGTAGTGGATTAATCACTGCAGGTTTAATGGCGGCAGCTATTTATGCTTATCATGCACATAGTCATCAAAATGCACTGTTTCGTAGTAAATTATTTAGTAATCAAATTTATGCCATTGGTATTGTGGGTAATTTCTTTGCCCGCTTAGGCGGCAATGCCATGCCCTTTCTTATGCCCCTGATGTTACAAGTGGTATTTGGATTTGAGCCATTTATTACTGGTCTGCTGATGATTCCTACTGTACTCGGCTCATTGGCATCTAAACCGATTATTCGTCAAATTATTCAACGCTTTGGCTATCGTAAGGTATTGTTGGTCAATACCTTATTGGTGGGCGCTTGTATTGCCAGTTTTGCCCTCACTACGGCAGATACTCCAATCTGGTTGCGCGCTTTGCACTTCTTTATCTTTGGTATGCTGAATTCTCTGCAATTTGTATCGATGAATACATTAACTTTGAAGGATTTACCGCAACAAGATGCCAGTAGTGGTAACAGTTTCTTATCGATGATCATGATGGTGTCGATGAGTATTGGCGTGGCTTTGGCAGGGACTTTAGTTAACGTCTTCACCGCATACTATGGTGTCGAACACATCACTAGTGCATTTCATAGCACCTTAATTTTCTTGGGCTGTATTAATATCATCACGGCCTGCATTTTTTGGCGCATTCCACGCAATACGCCTGTTTAAACTGATTGAAGAAACAGCGTGGTTTGAAGCTTCAGATCGCGTTATCATGTGCTGGATAAATCACCCGTAAATTATTTATGCCTAAAAAACGATTAGCCCCAAACAGCCATAAAAAGCTTTACGCCTCTTGCGCAGGCTTAGTGCTGATTTGCGTTGCAATCGTCGTTTATGTTTTTGTATTGCATCATAATCCTGCCTCGGCACAAGACTATCCGGTCAAAGGTTTTGATGTATCGCATCATCAAGGCGATATTCAGTGGAAACAGATTTCCCCCAAGAGCTATCGGTTTGTTTATCTGAAAGCCACGGAAGGTGGTGATTTTAAAGATCGAAAATTTCAGGAATATTGGCTGCAAGCGCGTGAAAATGGCTTGATGGTCGGTGCCTATCATTTTTATCGTCTATGTCGTGACGGTGAAATTCAGGCGCAAAATTTTATTGAAACCGTACCCAATAAAGCCGATGCTTTACCGCCGGTGATTGATCTGGAATATGACAGTAATTGCATCAACACCTACACTAAAGAACAACTGCTGAAAGAAATCCAGATCATGCATGATCGGCTGTATCAGCATTATGGCAAACAACCGATTTTCTATATTTCCAAGTCATTTTATAACATTATTTTGGCTGGGGAATTTCCAAAAACTCCGCTGTGGGTACGTGAATATGATGGAAAACCGGATTTAAAAGGCAAGCCGAAATGGCTGTTCTGGCAACATACCAATCAGGGCACCATCAAGGGCATTGCTAAAGCAGTCGACTTAAATGTGTTTAATGGCGATGAATCTGACTGGATCAGCTTTTTACAACGAAATGGCATCCACCCCTTAAAAAATGTTGAAAATTTACCGAAAAAATAACAAGATAAGTCCATATTTTTCATCAAAATAAAAATAATACCCAATTACAAAATAGGAAAATTATGTCGATTAAAAAAGGACTTTTGGTTTCATTGAGACTGCTTATTCTGTGCTTGGTGGCTGGCATGGTTTTTTTACTGCAACCTTCCGGTCAAATGTCTGATTTTCAAAAATGGCAATATCAGCCATCTGAAAAATCTTCTGCACCTCCAACACTTAAGGTTAAATTCTTTGGTGTTTCAACGCTACTTTTCGATGATGGCAAAACTCAGATTTTGATTGATGGATTCTTTAGTCGCCCTTCCCTATCTCAAGTGCTGTTTCAAAAAATTCAAAGTCAGCCTGAAGTGATCCAGCGAATGATTCAGCAACAGCACTTACAGCGTACTCGGGCGATTTTAGTGACTCATTCACATTATGACCATGCGCTAGATATTGCCGAGCTTGGCAAACGACTTCCAAATACAAAAATTATCGGTTCAAGCAGTACTTTAAATATTGCACGAGGCGGACAAGTTGCAGAACAACAATTAATCCAGATTCAACCCTTACACCCCATGTCCTTTGGTGAGTTCAAAGTCACGGCCATTGCTTCACAACATACCCCGCCCACTGCAGTGAATAATGATTTGGGTGAAGAAATTTCCCAACCGCTTCAACAACCAACGCGCTTTTCTGAATTTAAAGAAGGTCATAGCTTTGATTATTTAATTGAACATCAAGGGCATACTGTTTTGGTCAAAGCCAGTACCGGGGCTGTTCCGGATCAACTGAAAAATTTAAAGGTCGATACTTTATTTTTAGGCATTGCCCAGCTGTCACGGCAGTCGACTGAATTTCAGCAAAATTATCTGGATCAAACACTTAAAACTTTAAAACCGAAAGTCGTTGTGCCCATCCACTGGGATGACTTTTTCAAACCTGTGGATCAGCCTTTAGAGTTTCTACCTTATCTGGCCGATAACACAGAAAAAAGCTTAAAAATTCTGATTCAGGCTGCAGAACAACAAAAAATACAAGTGGTTTTACTCAGTCAGCCTGTGTCGTATCCACTTGATCCTGCTCTACAATCTCAGCCATGAAGATGAGATACTGAAGGTATATAGAATTAGAGGCAGAATTAGGGCTGCATGAGAAAAATCATTCACATCGATATGGATGCCTTTTTTGCATCCGTGGAACTCAAAGACCGACCTGACCTAAAGCATTTACCTGTGGTGGTTTCCTCGCATCATCCACGTGCTGTGATTTGTGCTGCCTCTTATCCTGCACGCGAGTTTGGTTTGCGCTCAGCCATGTCGATGTCACAAGCTAAAAAACGCTGTCCACAAGTGGTGGTGATTGAACCCAATTTTGAAAAATATCGTGCTATCTCTGTCAAAATTCATCATATTTTTCAGCGTTATACACCGCTCATTGAACCGTTGTCTTTAGATGAAGCCTATTTAGATGTCACAGAAAATTTACAGAACGTTCCCAGTGCAACCGAAGTGGCCATGCGAATCCGGGAAGATATTTTCCAAGCCACAGGCTTAACCGCATCAGCGGGTGTCGCTCCAAATAAATTTTTAGCGAAAATTGCTTCGGACTGGCATAAACCCAATGGCATCTGTGTAATTAAACCCTCACAAGTGCAGAACTTTATTCAGGATTTGCCTTTAAAGAAAATTCCCGGTGTGGGTAAAGTCACCCAAGAAAAACTCAAAATTTTGCAATTGGAAACTTTGGGCGATTTACAGCAAATTGACGAAGCGGTGCTGATTCAGCATTTTGGAAAATACGGCAAGCAGCTGTTTCTCTATGCCCAAGGGATTGATGAGCGACCGGTGCAAGCTGAACGTGAACGCCAGCAGATTTCCAAGGAAACCACCTTTGATGATGACCTCACCTTAACCCAATGTCAGAATTATTGGTCCAAACTGATGGATCAAGTCTGGCAAATTTTAGAGAAAAAACAACTTTGTGCACGCGGCGTTTCGGCCAAACTGAAACTGAAAAATTTCCAGGTTTTACAGCATAGTAAGAGCTTTAAACAGCCCCTAGAAAATCAGAAGCAACTGGAAGATGTACTGCAGCAATTGTTGATTGAAATGCAGATTCCTGAACATGTTCAATTTCGCTTAATCGGGGTTGGGGTTCACCAACTTTCTGACCAGCTGGATCAGCCGCAGCTTTCGTTGTGGTAAGCATTTGAATGTTTTTCAATCAAAAGAATAAAATTAGACCAATTGATGATACACAACTGCTATTTTTGCGGTACTCTATTGGCGCGATACATTTATCCATGTAGCCGCTGAGATGCTAAAAATCACCTTTACTTTTAGCATGCTGTCCTGTGATTGGCGTGACGATCAAATCCGAATATTACAGGGCAACTCTGTTGTAAACCATGGAACTCCCTCTTGCATATCTTCTGCGAATATTTCTGTAAATCTCCAAGAACCTCTACTCTAAGAACAACACGCGCTTAAAACCGCACTCAGTAGTTTCATTGATGCTGTTGTCGATTGGTACGATTTCTACTTTGGCATTGTTGCCACACTCATTTTAAAAAACCAATTTTTCCCAAGTATGGCTGACAATGTGTGGCAATTTACTGATTATAATTGTCGCAGCAATAATACCCAAAACACAGGATTAAAATTTGATGAATGTTCAGCGTCTACATGTAGAAAAGCGTTATTGCGAAGTGGCGATTTCAGGTAATCTGGTGCATTTAGCCGGTCAATTGGCCAATGACACATCACTGGATATTAAAGCGCAAACGCAAGAAACCTTAGATAATATTGACCGCTTATTGGCAGATGCGGGAACAGATAAAAGCAATATCTTGTCGGTGATGATTTTCTTAAAAGATATACAACAAGACTATGCTGCAATGAACGAAGTTTGGGATGCCTGGGTGGCTGAAGGTCAAGCGCCTGCACGAACCTGTGTTGAATCTAAACTCTATGCACCGGACGTTTTGGTGGAAATGATGGTTACTGCTGTCCGTACAGAAAATTAAAGCGATAGATATAAATAAGCATGAACGCATATGAATTCATGCTTGTTGTTATTACCCCACGATTCGGATTTTCTTTCGTTCCAGCTCAGGATAAAAACTATACTTCTTTGGTGTATCTGCAACTTGTATATCTAACTGATTGTGAGGAGATTTTTCAAGAAGGAAATCTTGTCTTAACTCATAATACTCAGGCACATCCTCATAGCGAATGACACGATATCCCGCCATAGCTAAAAGTGCATCTTGATATTGCGCATTCTGTGGACGTCTTAATGCCATGGGATCATCAAGTGCAATAATGGCTGTGACTTGATGATGTTCATCAAGCACAACAAAGTCTGCCACCATATTGCGATATTTATGGCGGGTACGAGAGTATTTGGTCGTCAATAGCGCATCAAATGAAACATGGGCCAATATAGTGCTCTGTGGCAATATTCCCTTGAGTCGCGTATAGGTTAATTGTTCGTTAATATTAAAGATAGCCCTTTGCTTTAAAGCGCTATCTTGCTGTTTGCTACTGCTTTCCAGACTTTTCCAAGCCATACACAGTACGCAAAATAGGAGTAAACTCCCGACCAAAATATAAACCATCATCCTCTTAGTCCTTTAAATTTTTATAATCTTTTTCGGTGTCACACCGATTGTTATCAAATTCAGTATACAACTCTTATTTTTATTAAATTTTTTAAGTAAACAAACTGCATTTAAATGACGACGAAATCATCTTAAAAGCTGACAAAAAGTTGCACTGATTTTATGCTCATGATTGATGCCTAAATTAAATCCGTTATTAGACACTATAAATAGGGTATATCAAGCCTAAGCCCTGATGCAATAAGACGATGGGATATTGTCGGACAATTCCGACGAAATGTTTCTGCATGATTTATTTCAGTTATTCATAAAAAAGGATGCCGTAGCATCCTTTTTTATTTTTAAGGCTAAGCTCTCGATTTCGGCTTAGATTTACCTTTTGGTTTAGGACCACCAAACGGTTTTTTAGCATCACCTGTTTCACGGGGTGGTAAACCGGTATGCTGAGTCAAGATCTGACCTTTTTCAGGACGTTTTTTGGTATTCGACGGGCGT
Organism: Acinetobacter terrae; assembly: GCF_013004375.1. Taxonomy (GTDB): domain Bacteria; phylum Pseudomonadota; class Gammaproteobacteria; order Pseudomonadales; family Moraxellaceae; genus Acinetobacter; species Acinetobacter terrae. The sequence goes on from NZ_JABERI010000001.1 coordinate 389,056, forward strand.
GACGGGTTCGCTGCGGAATTATTACGAACAGCATTGTCACCGCTGCGTTTTTGCGAATCACCGGCAACAGTCGAGTTTTTCTTACGTGCTGATTGATACTGACCTTCGGTGCCTGCAGGCTGATAGGTCGGAATCAAATGCTGTTTCGAGTTACCAATCAGGTCTGAACGGCCCATTTCTTTCAATGCTTCACGCAGTAATGGCCAGTTATTCGAATCATGGTAACGCAGGAAGGCTTTATGCAAGCGACGACGCTTGTCCCCTTTCACAATGTCGACATTTTCAGTATAACGTGCCACTTTCGCCAACGGGTTTTTACCAGTGTGGTACATGGTGGTTGCTGTTGCCATTGGTGAAGGATAAAAATTCTGTACCTGATCAGCACGGAAACCATTTTTCTTCAACCAAATCGCTAAGTTCATCATGTCATAATCGGTAGTACCCGGATGCGCCGCGATGAAGTAAGGAATAAGGTACTGCTCTTTCCCTGCTTCCTTACTAAAACGGTCAAACATCTGTTTGAAACGGTCATAGGTACCAATACCCGGTTTCATCATCTTCGACAATGGACCTTTTTCGGTATGTTCCGGTGCAATTTTCAGATAACCACCGACATGATGCTGAACCAGTTCTTTCACATATTCAGGGTTCAATACAGCCAGGTCATAACGCAAACCTGAACTAATCAGAATCTTTTTAATGCCTTTTAGTTCACGTGCCTTACGATATAACTGTGTCAACGGTGCATGATCAGTATGCAAGTTTTGACAAACACCTGGGAATACACACGATGGTTTACGACAGTTTTTCTCAATTTCAGGATCTTTACACTGCAAACGATACATGTTCGCAGTCGGCCCACCTAGGTCAGAGATAATTCCGGTAAAGCCAGGCGCTGTATCACGAATTTTTTCCACTTCACGCAGAATCGATTCTTCAGAACGGTTTTGAATAATACGACCTTCATGTTCAGTAATCGAACAGAAAGTACACCCGCCAAAACAGCCACGCATGATGTTCACGGAGAACTTGATCATGTCAAATGCGGGGAAACGTGCCTCACCATAAACTGGATGTGGCAAACGTGCATAAGGCAAGTCAAACACATAATCCATTTCTTCTGTCGTTAACGGAATTGGTGGTGCATTTAACCAGACATCACGTTCACCATGTTTTTGTACCATGGCACGAGCATTTCCGGGATTGGTTTCCAAATGCAAAATACGGTTGGCATGTGCATATAAAACAGGATCTTCAGCCACTTCTTCAAATGCAGGTAAACGAATGACAGCCAGTTCACGTGGTGGCAATTTATGTTTGATGGCTTTTGATGGCGCAGGCTGAAGCTGAACAATTTGCGTATCGGCATCCAGATTATCGCCTTCGCGGATAATTGGATTAGCAACAGGTTCTTTTTGGAAATTTTGATATTGAGTTAAAGAATTACCTTTATCTTTTTCTATTTCACAACCATCTAAATCTTCAGTCATCACATACGGATTGATGATTGGATCAACACGTCCAATGCTATCGACATCATTCGATGCAATTTCAACAAACTTGGCTTTAGATGCACGGTTATGTTTATTAACAATAAATGCTGTACCACGAACATCGGTAATTTCGTGGATTTTTTCACCTTTAGCCAAACGGTGCATTACTTCAGTAATAGAGCGTTCGCCATTACCGTACATCAATAAATCCGCTTTTGAATCCATCAACACCGAGCGACGGACTTTGTCTGACCAATAGTCATAATGTGCAATACGACGCAATGATGCTTCAATACCACCCAAAAGTACGGGCACATCAGGGAATGCTTCACGGCAGCGCTGACAATACACAGTTGCTGCACGGTCTGGGCGTTTGTTCGGCTGATTATCTGGTGAATAAGCATCATCGGAACGGATTTTACGGTCAGCCGTATAACGGTTGATCATGGAATCCATATTGCCGGCGGTCACGCCCCAAGCAATGGTCGGTTTACCCAATACGCGGAATGCTTCAGGATCGGTCCAATCTGGCTGAGCAATGATTCCCACACGGAAGCCTTGCGCTTCAAGGGTACGTCCAATAATGCCTGAACAGAAAGATGGGTGGTCGATATAAGCATCGCCACAAACTAAAATAAAGTCACAGGCATCCCAGCCGAGTAGATCCATTTCCTCGCGTGACATCGGCAAAAATGGTGCGGGTTCAAAACAAGACGCCCAATATTTGTCGTAATCAAACAACGCGGTCGGCGCTGTCTGTGCGGTATAAGCTGTAGACATGGCTAGCAAATTCTCGGCTGGCAGATGGAAGATCTTAAAATTAGATCAAAGATGAAAGCCGATCATTTTACCATGAATTCCGCCCACTTTCTTGATTAAAAAACATACTAAAACAGTGATTTAAATCTTTAATTATTTGTTGTTTATAAAGATGGAGTCGGATAGCAAAAAATAAACCTAACATCAAGCACACAGCTAATAAACAAGGTTAAGCCATTCCAACCCTAGTTTTCCCATACTAAACCGCTACTACTGCCCAAAATACTGGATCCCATATAGTAACTAAATAGATAAAGTGAAGAACCCACTACACGATACTGTAAGGATTGTACGGATACCTAGCTACTTGAGGTTGAATGTGCAGCAAAAAATGAAAAAGTAAATAATACCAGTCCCAATAAAACCTACCCAATCGCAGAAATCAGCATCAACCATAAACCTATGGGCATGATCATCAACATTGCAGCAAGTACTTTTTCTCATCCAAACTTAGCTCCCCAATGAGCGGCATGAGGTGAACTGTATATATCGGAAATATGAGCTTACAACAAACATGTATTTAACGAGGGCGAAGCCACAGTAACGTTTACAGGATTTTTTCTGGGTATGAATGCGCTGATGAGGAGGGGGTTTTGAGCCTTTTTTAGCAACTTTTACATTATTTTTCTCTTTATTCCGCGCATAAAAAAACACCCTGACCGATTAGATCAGGGTGTTTTCAGGAATAATGAGCTGGCGATGACTTACTCTCACATGGGTAACCCCACACTACCATCAGCGCAAAGAGGTTTCACTTCTGAGTTCGGGAAGGGATCAGGTGGTTCACTCTTG
>NZ_JABERI010000011.1 GCF_013004375.1 Acinetobacter terrae
GTAAGCATCCGGTGAAGCCTACTTCAGTCAGGCAGGCTTCCACTTATGCGGCAACAATTCTTCAATCTGGCTCATTTTCTGTGTCGGCAGTCTTTTCAGCACATCACTGAGATAGGCATACGGATTCAGCCCATTCAGTTTTGCTGACTGAATCAGCGTCATAATATTTGCCGCTCGCTGACCACTGCGCAGTGAGCCAGCAAACAGCCAGTTCTTACGTCCTAAAGCCCAGGGACGCATTTGGTTCTCGAGCCAATTATTATCAATCGGCAGATTGCCATCATCCAGATAGCGGCTTAATACAGTCCAACGTTTTAGGCTGTAGTTGATTGCCTTGGCGGTTGCAGAACTTGGTGGCACCTTCATCTGGTGTGCTGTCAACCATTCATGTAACTGCTGCATGATCGGCTGGCTCTCTTGTTGCCTTCGCTGTAGACGATATTCTGCTGTACAGTTGGCTGTTTCTTTTAATTCAGCCTCTATAGCATACAGTTGCTGAATCAGTTGTAATGCATGTTCAGCGATCTGACTTTTCCCGGTCACATGCAGTTCATGAAACTTACGACGCGCATGCGCCATGCAGCCCACCTCAATGACCTGGCCTGATCTAAAGCGTGCTTTATAACCACTATAATCATCACAGACCAGATGACCCTGCCAGCCTTTCAGGAACTCTTCAGCATGCTGACCAGAACGGCTATCTTGAAAGTCATAGATGACTGCCTGAATTGAATTGTACTGTGTCGTCGCATAAGCCCAGACATAACCCTTTTTCGGCTTTTTCTCACCGATCTGCATCACCGTTACTGGCGTTTCATCCGCATGGATCACCTGTTGTTGCAGCAACATCTCTTTCAAGGTATCCACCAAGGGCTCCAGCTCCACACCGCAGCGGCCGACCCAGTCAGCTAAAGTAGATCGAGCCAAGTCAACTCCAGCTCGTTGATAGATCAGGCGCTGACGGTACAGGGGTAAATGATCGGCATATTTGGATACCAGCACATGGCTGAGCAATTCAGGTGTAGCAATGCCTTTATCAATTGCTTGTGCAGGCATTGGTTGCTGAATCAGGGTATCACACTGATCACAGACCCATTTACCACGCACATGCTGTTCCTTATAGAACTGTGCCGGTCTGAAATTCAGTTTTTCACTGATATCTTCGCCGATACGACGCAGCGTGCAACCACAGTGACACTGTGTCGATGTGGGTTCATGCTCAATACGGATCGTTTCCAGGTGATCTGGCAGTGCTCGGCGTTTAGGTTTATTCACCTTGAATTTTTGTATTTGCACAGCAGTCTCACTAGCATTAAGTCGTTCAAGCTCCAGATCAACCGCTGCGATATCTTCTTCGACCGCTTCATCCCACAGATGGATTTGTTTCTGGGTTAAATGTTCATTTTTACAGCCGAATTTATGCCGTTTAAACAGCGCCAGTTCATGCTCGTATTTTTGCGTGAGAATGGAGAGATGTTGAACTTTGGCATCTAATTGTTGTTTATCTTCTGCGAGTTGTTGATGCTGCATCGCCAACTGTCTGGTGAATTCCAGCAGTTGTTCATGAGTCAGTTGGTTTAAATCAGGCAGCATATTCATGACCGCAGTATGCCTGAGGTCATGAGAAGAATGAAATAGAACGTTTGGAGAATAGCAGAATGCACGAGCCTGGTTTAGAGCATAGTGACCACCTGCTGCAATCCGATTCTCTGCCAGGGCAGACCCTGAATTAAGGCCTGTAACTGTTCCGGGCTGATCGCCACGGTTTCACCCTGGTGAACTTTAGCCCAGTGAAATTTACCCTGTTCCAGCCGTCGGGCACACAACCAGACACCCAATCCATCATGCACCAGCACTTTCATGCGATGGCCACGCTTATTACAGAACAGATAGGCGCAATGCGGTTTGATGTAGCCAAAGGCTCTCAGCACCTGAGCCATGGCAGTATCCATACCTGCACGCATGTCCATCGGCTGGGTAGAGAGCCAGATTTCATCGATACGGATCATGTTGCCAGTGCCTTGAGTAGTTCTGCCAAGGCAGACATTTCTGATGCCTGCCATTTCAGCCCGATCTCTCTGCTCGAATCAGGCAAAGTAATGTGAACGTGCAACATTCCTGCAGTAGATGTATTGAATGTTGCAGGGTAAGGCAAGGCAATAAATGCGGGCTTGGGTAGTGCCGGGTTGTGCAGAGTTTGTCTGCCATCAAGAAGGCGAATCCATTTACATACGAGATTTGCATTCAGGCCATACTGCAAAGCGACTGAGGCGATTGAAGTATTGGGTTCTTTACAGGCTTGAACAATACTATTTTTAAATTCAGCACTGTATGTTCTTCGCTTTTTGGAAGCAGATACGGTTGATGCATGGATATTTGTGGTCATAAATTAAGTCCCCACTTATTTTTAAGTGGGGACTAACATAAGGCTAATTAGAGAGATTGGTAAGGAGGTGCTTTGCCGGATACTTAC
>NZ_JABERI010000012.1 GCF_013004375.1 Acinetobacter terrae
GTGAACCACCTGATCCCTTCCCGAACTCAGAAGTGAAACCTCTTTGCGCTGATGGTAGTGTGGGGTTACCCATGTGAGAGTAAGTCATCGCCAGCTCATTATTCCGAAAACACCCTGATCTAATCGGTCAGGGTGTTTTTTTATGCATAAAAAAGAAAGCAAAAAGAAGGCTTCCGCAATAAGCTCAAAGATAAAGAGAAACTAGAATCCTGTTTTTATTCCAGCTGCCGTCGGGCATGTTTAAAGGCCGTTCTGAGGCCTTCTTCCAGGGTGGGATGGTAGAACGGTTTATCCAATATCTCATCCAGGGTTAAGCCTCCGGAGATCATCCAGCATAATAGATGTGCCATATGTTCGGCAGATGCCGAGAGTGATCTAATTTAGGTGCAGTGTATAAACTAAATGATACATATTAAATTTATGCAAAATTTTCAAATGGTTATAGTTATTCAGCCGAACAATTAATTATTTAATCTTTACTATGAAAGTATCTATAAAAATCCTACAGATACTTTTAATTTAATGTCTTATATCACTTCGCTACATCCTGTACACCCTTTGTTTCAAAATGCAGTTTTGGATTTTATTGATAGAAAAGTCCTTGTATAACTAATAAGTGAGCTAAATATTGAATAACATAAAGGAAAAAATCATGACAAATGAAAATAAATTAGACGACTTAAAAAACAAAGCATCTGATTTAAGTGAAAACCTAAAGCTCAAAGCTAAAGAAGTACAATTTCAAGGTGAAAAAACAGTTGATGATTTAAAACATAAAGCTTCTGAAATTAAGCTTGAAAGTGAAAAGGCGCTTCATAATTTACACAAGGAAACTGAGGCTAAATATACTGAAGCTAAAGTGTCATTTAATCAAAAAATGGATGATGTAAAAACTGAATCTTCAGAGACAGAAAATAAGGTGCACGATAAATTAGAGCACTTAAAAACGGAAGTCAGCCATAAATTTGAGGAAGCAAAATTAAAAGCGACTGAATTTAAGCATGAAGCCTCAGTTAAATTTGATGAACTAAAAGCGCAGGCAGGTACTAAATTGGATGAGTTAAAGAAAACAGCAACAGACAAACTTAACAAATTTAAAAAAGATGACCAAGGTTAATTCAGTTAAGTTTTAACTAACTATTCCAGCTAAATTAAAGAGCATTTAGCTGGAATGATCAGAGGTAAGAATAAGGATTTCCTACAAAATAAAAAAGTTATTGGGTTATTTTATCTTTAATTTCCTGATCGGTATTGAGCCATTCAATTTTCTTTACACGGTCGTTCACAATGGTGATGGTATACATCATATTTTCTATCTCGTATTTGTAGTCCATTGCTAAATTAAGATTTTTACCTTCTTTGAATTCACGTGTAATCATTGAATTTGGAGATAACGTTAGTCGATTTTGCATATCCGTAAAAGTATCGCCTAAACTGATTAATTGTCCTTCCGGGGTACGTATAGAAGAAGTTTCATTTGCAGCGTGGGCAAATGACATAGCAGTCAATAAAATGCATGCAAGTAATTGTTTTAGCAAAATATGATCCCCAAATAAAAATATTGTTATGATAAAAATAATAATGTGCATCCAATATAAAGAACAAAATAAAGATATGTCTGCATAATAATTGTTACGAAAAATAATCGTTATTTAGATAGGTAAACCAAAAAGTAAATTTTTTGAACTATTTCGAATGTATCTGCTTTAGCTCATGCTAGTGGATGATTTAATAAAAGTATATTTATAGATGGTTCAGTAATAATGCAATATCATCTTTAAAATAAAGAGTTAAGCTCTAAAACCTACTGATTAGGTCGGATTTTTAGCAACATTCATAAAGCAAGCTAGAACTTTACTTAACCTTCGCCTCATTTAAAGCTAAACTATGATATTCAGCTGTATGTTCGTACTTGGAGTAAACTTATGTCGTGGCTTTCTTCGCTTAAATCTGTTTTTTCACCCTCGCAGGAGGTGAAGGAGGAAGAAATCCAGAATGTGCTACAAGGCTATATATTGCCAAATTCAAACAATGCACTGAAAGACCGAATTACCCAAGTCAATGTCGAAGGGCGAGTATTACAAATAACCATTAATACTTATCCTGAGGAAGCGGATCATTTGCAAAAAATCCATGATGATTTGGCTGATGCCTTAGAAAAATGTGGTATCCAAGAACTCAATATGCATGTGATTCAGCAAAAACATGCACAAGGTGAAAGCTGTTCTAATCATGATCATGGAAAAGAAGGACATAGCTGTTCAAGCAAACCTCAGGGTGAAAATGCAACTCCTCAAGCCCAAAAACTTCCGCCTGTAGTGGATGCTTCAGGCAAAATAGCTCAAGCTGAAACAAAAAATGAGGAAGATCCAAACAATCCACCGATTCAAAAACCGGCACCGCAACAAAGGGATGTACCTAAGCATCCACGTATTAAAAATGTGATCTTAGTTTCATCGGGTAAAGGTGGTGTGGGTAAATCGACGACCACTGTAAACCTTGCATTGGCATTGCAAAAATTAGGTTTAAAAGTCGGTGTGTTAGATGCTGATATCTATGGTCCAAGTATTCCAACCATGTTGGGTAATGCAGGGCGTACCCCAATGATTGAAGCGGAAAATTTTGTTCCAATCGATGCGTATGGTATGGCGGTTCTATCGATTGGGCATTTAACGGGGGATAACAATACCCCTGTGGCTTGGCGTGGTCCGAAAGCAACCGGTGCATTGATGCAGTTGTTTAACCAAACTTTATGGCCAGATCTAGATGTTCTGATGATTGATATGCCACCAGGGACAGGGGATATTCAATTGACACTTGCGCAGCGAATTCCAGTAACTGGTGCTGTGATTGTGACTACGCCGCAAAATGTGGCACTTTTAGATGCAACAAAAGGAATTGAACTGTTTAATAAAGTTCAGATTCCTGTCATGGGTGTCGTGGAAAATATGTCGACACATATTTGTTCGAATTGTGGTTATGAGGAGCAGATTTTTGGTACAGGTGGTGGCGACAAGTTATCTGAACAATACAATATTCCGTTACTGGGCCGTTTGCCTTTAAATGTTCAAATTCGCGAAAATGCCGATGCAGGCAAACCTTCTGTACTTGTAGGGGATGATGCGGCTGAAAGCTATATGTCGATTGCTCAAAAAATTGCAGATCAATTACCGAAAGTAGAGAAACCGCAAAATAGAATTTTCTAATTGCTGATTAAATAGTCATATTTAAAAAGCCCTGCTTCAGTGGGGCTTTTTTATTGAGTAGGATTGTGTTTTTTGAAGTACAAAGTAATAGGATAAAGCTGTTCAAAAGCAGGATTCAATAATGCTTAATAAAAATATCAAAACTGCGTTGTGGAAGAGTATTAATCGCAGAGCAAAAACAAGTTGGCTCCGTCAGGAAAAATTTCATAAAGCAAACTTTATAGGCAAAGGCAGTTGCAATAATGCGTCTAGTGACATTCTTATATTTAAAGGTTTGATGATTATTTGATATTATTTCATATAACGACGACGCTTATAATGTTGAATAATATTCCAGCGCCAAAACAGCCGCGTAATGACAAATAATATCACGGCAAAAATTAAAGCTTCCAACAATAAACCGGATAATAGAATTTTCGCCAGACTCAAATCGATATGTCCATTCCCAAAGTGAGTAATCCAGTGACTGATCTGATGCAGAACACCCAATATCATATCTTGATCAATCATATTCACTTGAAACACCTTCGCACCCAACCAAAAGCCAATATATAAAATGGGAACAAGCGTGAAGGGGTTTGTCAGCCACGCGAGACATAAACTCACCGGTAAATTGACTTCAAAGAGTAACACCGTCAAAACAATTAAAATACTGTGAAAAGGCAAAGGCAACATGCCCCAAAACGTACCAATAAAAATGGCTTTTGAAATAGACTTTCTGTTCACATACCACAGCAAAGGATTTAAGGTGCGTTGACCAAAAATCTTCATCAGTTTCGTCTCTGCGACTTTATGAGGAGAGGGAAGCCATGATTGAAAGAATTGTTTTGCCATAAAAGTAGGGTGCTTAAGGAATGATACATTGTGCCTGAATTGATCACTGAGTGACAGTTCAAGCATGAGCGAATGTGATGATGAGTGTTTAAAAATATGATTTTTGAAATTTTTTATAACAAATGACTATCAAGTTATATGTTATTTAATTTATTAAATAATTGAAATTTATATATTTATTTGGTTGTTCTGAAGGCTTTAGAAAAGATGTAAAATTCCGTATTTGCTAAGTACAATAAACTGATTTACTCTTCGCGCACTCTATAGAGAGGTCGCATATGATTTCATGGCTGTTCATCGGTTTAGTGGTCACTATTTTATTGACACCGGGCCCAACAAATACATTGCTTGCATCTTCTGGTATACAGGTAGGTGTGCGCAAATCATTACGACTTATCCCCGCAGAATCAATTGGTTATTTAATTTCAATTACTGTTTGGGGAATCATTATTGGTACAGTTTCAAGTCGATTTCCTATTCTCCCGATATTTCTGAAGTTATTAAGCGCGCTGTATATTATTTTTCTCGCGATTAAACTTTGGAAAACGGCAGATATCGAAGCCAGCTATAATCTGCCGACCATTCGTGCACGTGAATTGTTTTGTGCAACCTTATTAAACCCTAAAGCATTACTCTTTGCTTCTGCTATCTTTCCAAGTTCAGCGTGGTTAACACTGAATAATTATTTAGTTCATATTGGCATGTTTCTCATTTTAATTGTGCCAATTGCTTTGTTTTGGACTTTTATTGGTTCTATCTTGGCCTCGAATAAAGTACGTTGGCTGAATCAATCTAACTTACAAAAAACCGCTTCTTTAGTTTTGGTCAGTTTCTCTATTCCTCTGGGTTATTCTGCTCTTTTAAGTCTTTAAGATGAGGCGATGAAAATACGCATTTTGTAAAAAATGACATCATCGCCTCATCATCATTTCCATTGCAGCCAATTTCAGTTAAAGTACAGCGCAATAATTGATTTAACTATTTTTGGGTATAGAAATAATGGCAATTAAGTCTGATCGTTGGATTCGTGAAATGAGCGAAAATCACGGCATGATTGAACCGTATGCAGAAAACCAAGTGCGTTATGATGAAACAGGTGAAAAACTCATTTCATATGGCGTTTCAAGCTATGGTTATGATGTTCGTTGTGCGCGTGAATTTAAAGTATTTACCAATGTCCATTCAGTAATTGTCGATCCCAAAAACTTTGATGATAAAAGCTTTATCGATATTGAATCGGATGTATGTATTATTCCGCCAAATTCATTTGCCTTAGCACGTACAGTAGAATATTTCCGTATTCCACGTAATGTATTGACCGTATGTTTAGGTAAATCTACCTATGCACGTTGCGGTATTATTGTGAATGTGACTCCGCTTGAGCCTGAGTGGGAAGGTCACGTGACTTTGGAATTTTCAAATACAACCAACTTGCCTGCTCGTATTTATGCGGGTGAAGGTGTAGCTCAAATGTTGTTCTTTGAATCAGATGAAGTATGTGAAACATCATATAAAGACCGTGGTGGTAAATACCAAGGTCAGACTGGCGTGACACTACCGAAAGCATAAATGCTATAAATAATTGAATAAGCGGATCATTGTGGTCCGCTTATTTTTTGTGGGATTCATTCATCGGAAACTGGGTTCATTCGCCCAGTTTTTTTTGCAATTGGGTAAATATTCAGCATAATAAAAAGTTGTACAAACTTGGTAAGAACATTGTTGTAATGACAAATAAATAAAAGAGATATACCAAGCTTAGGATGAACTAAAAAATAATGATGCGGAGCATCTGATAAAAAGGAAGGTCGTGATGACTCAAAGTTGGAATAATGCAAGATTTAAAAAATCTTGTTTGGCGAGTTTAATCGCAGTTTTACTTAGCCCGTCAGTTTATGCACTTGAATCTTTATCAGATGACCATCTTGCTGAAACAACAGGTGAGGGGATTGGTTTAAGCCTTGAAAATTTCAAAATGGTTTTTCAAGGAGCGAACGACCGTTCAACAGCGTTAAATGATATTTCAAGAAGTATTTATGATACTTCGACAGGGTCGAGTTATGCGCGAGGCGTAGCGAATCCTTGGCAGCTTGATACAGGTCTTATTCGCATTATTCCCACGGGTGAAAACTACCAACAACTATATGATACAGCGTTCGAAAAAAATTATTCTGTAGCCTACAATAGTACCTATCAAAATACAGTCACTACAAATGCAACAACGTATACAACGATTCAAAATAGCGTAAATAACGATCCAGTTTTATATACTTCTAAATATAATGAATTTTATTCAAGCAAATATACAATTTATGAAAAAGCAGAAATAGATAGATATTGGGACAGAAGTAAACCTTTTAATGAGTATCAAGCTTACTATAACTCTATTATTTGGCGTGGTGCTGCAGAAGCTGAACGTCGAACAATAGAAAAGATCAAAGCTGAAAAACCCGTTATTACTGATGCAACAGCTAAAGTTGTCACAGATACTAGAACATGGATCACTGCCGAGGCAATTAGGCAAGCTCAGTTGTCTCAGAAAGATCCAATTGCTGAAGGGATTAAAGCTGGAAATGCTTCGGCTGTTTCATTAACAGCGGCACAAATCAGTAATAAAAGAACCAAAGCAGATGTGTTTATTTATGGTTTAGCTTTATCCAAGAGTGATGGTTCATTAAATACGCGTTACAGTAATCAGGGTTTTAATTGGGGTTCGACGGTTAACCCATGGCTATTCCGCGCAGGTACGGAAAAAGTAAGACAATTCAGTGCTACAGAAAAAGACCTTGGATATATTGCTCTGGAGGCACCATTGGCTACTGTGGCAGCCAATGAAGCAGACAATAATATTAAACTGGGTTTCTGGACGGATATTTTTGCACGCAGTTTTAGCTCATCTAATTCTGTCGATCCAATTACAGGAGCACCTAATGTACCAGGTGATCTTTTGGTATCAGAGCGTTTAAGACTGCAATTTGTTGCTAATGGTTTAAGTCTCAATGGCTCTCAATTCCGCCTGTTTCAAACCTTCACTTCTCCGACGAAGGATTATAGTCAAACTTTGGGTTTAGCTAGTGTTATTCGAATCAATACCAATGATACGCCCGAAAATTTAACCACTGCTTCTACGAATCTAGACAGCAAGGGAATTCGTATCAGTACCGCAGCCAAGAATGATCAATCGGATGGCACTGCCTCAACACCAGCGCTGAATTCGTCTGCCGCACCGACCTTCCACGAATTGGAAGGTATGTATATTTATAGCCCAAATATTAACTTGGTCTTGGGCACCATGGATCAGCCATTTATTGTTGCCTCAGATGGTAATAACATTATTTTGGAAGTGACGCGTATTCCAAACGTGCCTGAAATTTATAATAAAATTTATCAAAACTATGGCAGTGGATTAGGCACAATGGCCTTAAAAGGCTCAACCTGTAATGTATATCAATGTGGTGAGGCGATTAAAAACGTATCTACTGATGCTTCTGCACTTTATCAAGGACGTACAGCAACCCACAGCAGTATAGCCATTGGCAGTACAGAACGTATTCCGGGCACCAATCTGTTGCGTGCCAAGCAAGACAATAACTCAACCGGGATTATGTTTAAAAATGCCAATGGGGATATTAAAAATTATGGATCTGCCGTCATTGATGGTGTTCTGATTCAACACCTTAAAATTAAAACAACAGGTTTGTAAGGGAGTACAGCAATGCTAAAGCAAATGACACTTTTTGCACTGTTAAGTGCGGCACTTACAGCCCATGCGGGTCTTGAAGCTATGAGTCCACAAGAGCTTAAAGATACAGTGGGTCAAGGGGGCGCTGACTTGAGTTGGACTTTATCGTTAAACCATCTTTATGCCACAGATATGACGAAAAATTCGATTTCGATACTCGATGCTAATGGTAAGCCAACCTCAGTTTTTTATTCACTCGATCCAACGGTATGTGGCACAGAAAAGCAACTTTGTCGTTTAGCTATTGCACCGAATAATCATGTAGATGCTTTGGGTAATAAAAGATGGCTAGTTTTCAAAGGCATTCAAGGCACCTTGCAAATTGATCAATTTTCTATTGATGCTGTAACAGTTGGCAACAGTCGTAACGAAGCACAAACCGCGATGCAAGTGACTTTTTATGACAATAAACCGTTAAAAATACGTAACTTGGGTTTTAGTACGGTCGGTGTTGAAACCGGTACAGGCACAGGGGCCAATGAAGGCTATGCCAATACATCTACCTATAGCACCTATACAGCCAAGACCATTCAAGATGATGGCACTATTACTGATATTGTGACGAATGTTCCAACATTTGATAGAAATACAGAGAAAGGCTTCCTGGGACTGAATATGCATGGCAACTTACATATGTCGGGTAATTTAAAAATATTTAGCTATAACTGTACTGGCGGTGTAAACATCCGTTGCTAGAGGCTTCAGTACATAATAAGGGTATGAATATGATAAAAACGACAATGAAGTTAAATGTGCTGACGGTATGTATATGTCTTGCACAGCAAGGATATGCATTAGAGCAAATTGACGAGCAAGAACTGAGCAGTGTGACGGGGCAAGATGGCATCGTGATCACGCATGAAGTGTCGCGTGTCAAAATTGAGCAAGCAAATTGGTATGATCCAAATCCAGCAGCAAATGTGCAAATGGGTTTAGGATTACATAACGTGCAGATTGATGGTGCGAATAATAAGCCTATTGTCAGCCAGATTGAATTTGACGTGGGTGGAACATCTAGTGGTGCAGGGATTCGTCTTGCCGCAAGTGTAGCCCCATTTACAGCAACAGCAGATTTAGTACTGGTTAAAAATACCTGTAGTACCAATCCATGTCAGCAAGCAGCGAATAGTTTACGTACCCCGGGGGTTAAATCTAATCAAAGTTTAGGTATGCTTGGGATCAGCACTTCTACGCCACTGAATTTCGTTTTGCAAACGACCGGTGGTTTGTTTAATAAATATGCAAAAGCGAGTATCGATTTTCAATTAAAAAATGCCACCATTAGTCACAAATTAGGCCTTAATAGCCTTATTTTGAATGATTTTAATTTTAATTTTTCCGGTGACGGTTATATGTATATCGACCAAGACGAAGGGCTTGTATTAAGTACATATAATGAAAATCAAAATCACTATGTTGATCTAAAACGCGTTACCGATACGACAGATATTGCCATTGGGCGTACTGATGCGACGAATCCAGGTGTAAATATCGATTTACGTTATAATACTCCGAGCAATGAACGTAAAAATATTATGCGCTTAGGTGCTTCCGGTGCAGTAACGAATGCCAAATTGGCTGTGAATGGTAACCAAACAAAGGTCGCTAATTTTGAAGTCAATAACAAGGTCAATGGCGTATTAACGAAAGAGACTAAAACAGCATCAGGCTATAATGGTGCGGGCAATGACCCTGGACTTGTTGGCTCCGGTGGTTTGCATTTAAGTTTAGCGGCGGATTTCACCAATGCATCTGATACTAATCTTCCTGCGACGATGTCAGCAACAACGCTTGAAATTGGGCATACGGGTAAAGGCAGTCATGCTATTGAATTTTCAAATTTAAGACAGCTTACCACTCGGGCCGCAGATGGCACCTTACATAAGAAAAATGCATATATCGACTTTGGTGACATTTATATTAATACGGTAACAACGAAAACCCTTGATTTCATTATTAATGAAAATATTCAAAAAACGCTTGTTGTTACCAGTCCAATACTGAAACAAACTTTAACCACCGCAGCTAATCCTAAAGATGTTGTTTTAATTGCTATTCGTGGTATGGATTTCCAATCCATTGCAGCAAAAGCGCGCATTATTTCAGACAATTCGTTGCAAAAACTGAATGGTAATGGGGGGACGTGGGGGATTGGTATTCCCATTTATAACTTGAATGCCAATGTCGCATTGTCTGCTGGTACCTATGGGACAGCCAACAAGAGCGGAATTGCTTACAATGTTATGGCATCTACAGAGGGCTATGGCATAGATTCAAAAACAGGTTTACCAAGTACCACGTCTATTATATTAATTGATGGTCAAAATGGGGTTCATAGTGAACCTGTTAATTATTATGCTGGTTTTCGAAATATAGATGCTTTTTTTCAATCTGACGGCGTTATTGGTTATGAAAATGAAGGGATTTATATTCGTGCCGACAAGTTGTTAATTGCTGCAAAAGCGGAACTTGCGATTGGCCAATTACCTGGTTCAAAATATAACTGTGCATCAGGTACTTACGCTAAATGTGGCACCTATGTGCCACATGATAATTTTTCGAAGCGTGACGATGTAATCACTAATATCGCTTTTAAGCTTGATGGCAGTGGAGAGTTGTTAATTATTCCAGGCATAGACCCAACAACTGAGAATCCGGATAGTAATTTCTTAGCCTTCGATGCAAAATTTAAATTTAGACCATTAAGCACAGCTGAGGTCGCTGACATCGCAAACTTAGGTAGTTATTTTAGTCTTACCAATGAAGATATTGATGTAGATGGTAAATTAAAGACTTCAGGGATTCATTTTAACCGTATTGAAGGAGATCTTGCGATGAAAGCGAAAGTTCGTGTGAGTGCAGATACCGTAACCTTTGATAATCAAGTTAAATTAAATGCTGGCAATAATATCGCAACACCATTTAGAACCAATTTTGCCATGTCGACCAATGGCAATATGCAGAATATCGCATCAATCGCACTGACGGGTGGCATGATTCGTAGCACTTTGGGCATTACACCACGTTAAAATCAGGAAGATATAACAATGAAAAAGAAATTATTAAGTGGTTTAATTTTTGCTGCATTGAATCTAAGCCATTATAGTCATGCAATGATTGTTTTAGATGACAGCGAATTGTCGA
The DNA here is from genome assembly GCF_013004375.1 of Acinetobacter terrae. Classification (GTDB taxonomy): domain Bacteria; phylum Pseudomonadota; class Gammaproteobacteria; order Pseudomonadales; family Moraxellaceae; genus Acinetobacter; species Acinetobacter terrae. The sequence continues at coordinate 10,927 of NZ_JABERI010000012.1, forward strand.
AAGTTGATGGGCAGGCGTTATTAAATTTAGAAAATAGTTCAGATGCTTCTCAAGGCTTAAATTTCCATAAGTTAAGTATTGCAGCATTGATGGAACTTAACGTCAATATTAAATCTCTGCAGCTAGGCTGTGGTGGCACTAACAACAGTATTAAAGTAGGCTGTGATATTGATATTTCCAACATCTCCTTAAGTGGGTTGAATACTGGTACCGATGCAAATGGTAGCCCTACATTTAGTGGTGATGGCCGTGCTGCTACGAGTGCCTCAATCACCAACCCTTTTATTGAATTTGCAATCAAAGGAAATACTGCTGCGACACGTGAAGTTGCCGGCTTCCGTCTAGGTGCACAAAATATTATGGGTCTCCTGACCTTAGGGACTGAAAACGGACAAAATCCAAGTGATGGTATTCAAAGCTTTACCGGCTATATGAAGATGGCGCAAACGGCAGGCGAATCAAAAACCAAAGCCACCAAGTTTGGGTTGGCCGAAAATGAAAAAATTTCAGGTAATTTAAAGGCACTAGGGCAAACACGTGAATTTACCAGTAAGCCCATTACCAATGGTCAGCAGACAGAAGGTCATACCGGTATTACCGTTCCATCAATGCGCGTAGAGTTTGTCATGCCAGAAACCATTGTGACCGGTTCGCGTATGAAATCGGCAACGGTATCGGGTATTCGTTCAAGTATTGCGAGTATTCCTTTGGCAGCACCGACTGCTGCGATGCCTGCAAATGTCATTGGTAACCCGAACTTTACCAATGACCAGCTTTTTGTAACCTTTGATCCCTTGATTAGTCTTTTGGGCCTGAATGTAGGTGAGCATTCTTTCTTCAAAATGGATACAGGCTCTTCACTTGATAACTTGAACATGGACATTACTTTTGTTCAGGCACTGAGCATGATTCATAATATTCCATTGAACGGTACCGGTGGATATTTGTCTTTACAGAATCAGAACGTGAAATGGCAGGGTACAGATGCAGCCGATATAGCGCGCCCAGGTTGGTGGATGTCATTTAAAGACCCCATTCAATTGGGCTATTTGCAAACACAAGATGAAGTTGATATTTCTTACGTACTGCCGCAAGTTGCTACAGCAATTTCAGACTTTTTATTAAGACCTGAAAACTTGATCAATGTGAGTTTGACTGAGGCTTTGGGAACAATTGCCGATGTTCCTGTAGTTAAAAAATTGAACATTAATGTGGGTGGTTTTACCAGCTATGACACTGGTCGACCTGCAAGCTTAACATTGCAGGATAAGATATTGAAAAACCAGACAGTTCCTACAAACTGCTTTGGTGGGCATAAATTCTGTTAATTTCTTTGTCTCATAAAAAATCCCGCCTAAGCGGGATTTTTTATATCAAATCAAAATTATTTTGCGAATTTCGCAAGTAACTCTTCTTTCGAAATATTCACAGATTCTGCATCAGTACGACCTTTATATTCAAAGGTGCCTGCATCCAAACCTTTCTCACCAATCACAATACGGTGTGGTATACCCGTTAACTCAAGATCAGAGAATTTAACCCCTGGACGTTCATTACGGTCATCTAAAATCACGTCATAACCCGCAGCTTGAAGTTCAGCATATAGCTCTTCTGCCGCAGCTAAAGCACGTGGTGATTTATGCGCGTTCATTGGCACAATCGCAACATCAAAAGGTGCAATGGCAGCAGGCCAGATAATACCTTTATCATCGAAGTTTTGTTCAATGGCAGAAGCAACCACACGTGTCACCCCAATACCGTAACAACCCATCGTTACAACCTGCGGTTTACCATCTTCACCAAGTACTTTACAGTCTAAAGCTTCGGAGTATTTTTTACCGAGTTGGAAGATATGACCGACTTCAATACCACGTTTAATAAGGATAGTACCTTTGCCATCAGGTGATGGATCGCCTTCAACCACATTACGCAAGTCATAAACTTCTGTGAATTTTGCATCACGTTCCCAGTTTACGCCAGTTGCGTGTTTATCGGCTTCGTTAGCACCCGCAACAAAATCAGACAATACAGAGGCTGCACGATCCACAATCACGGTTAAGCCTTTCTCAACTAAACCTTGAGGACCGATGAAACCTGTAGTTAAACCGAGTGCAGAAATTTGTTCTTCAGTGGCAAAAGTTAAAGGCACAGCAATAGCAGCATGTTTTTCCGCTTTAATTTCATTGAGTTCATGGTCGCCGCGAAGGAATAATGCAACGACTGGAACATGGCCATTTTCGTCTGCGATACCTTGAACCAATAAGGCTTTAACTGAATCTTTGGTTTCTGTTTTAAGGAATGCAGAGACATCAGCAATAGTTTTTTGATTTGGCGTATCCACCAAAGTTAATTCTTTAGTCGGTGCAGCACGTTCGCCAACAAGTACAGCTTCAGCCATTTCAACATTGGCTGCATAGTCAGATTCAGTCGAGAAGGCGATATCATCTTCACCGCTTGATGCCAATACGTGGAATTCATGTGAACCTGAACCACCAATTGAGCCAGTATCCGCCTGAACTGGACGGAAATCCAAACCTAAACGGGTAAAGATACGGCAATAGGTGTCGTACATCACGTCATAGGTTTCTTGTAATGATGCTTGATCTATATGGAAAGAATAAGCATCTTTCATGATGAATTCACGTGAACGCATTACACCAAAACGTGGACGAATTTCGTCACGGAATTTGGTTTGAATTTGGTAGAAATTGATCGGAAGTTGTTTGTAACTTTTCAATTCGTTACGCGCAAGATCGGTAATTACTTCTTCGTGGGTAGGCCCAAGCACAAAATCATTGTTATGACGATCTTTGAAACGTAGCAGTTCAGGACCATATTGCACAAAGCGACCTGATTCTTCCCATAAACTTGAAGGTTGAGTCACCGGCATGAACACTTCAAGTGAGCCCGCACGGTTCATTTCTTCACGTACAATCGCTTCAACTTTATTTAGCACACGTACGCCCATCGGCAACCAAGTGTATAAACCCGAAGCCAATTTACGAATCATACCCGCACGTAACATGAGCTGATGTGAAATAACTTCAGCATCGTTTGGGGTTTCTCTTAACGTAGCAAATAAAAAGCGACTCGCGCGCATGGAAGCTGTCCTAAAAATTAAGCCTTGAAAGCCAAGATTATACAATAAAAAATGAGGTGAACATTTCTGAATGTCACCTCATTGTGATGTCATAAATTATGACATGATTTTTCGTATTTGGCGCGTCATAAAATTCTTAAAGTCATCCAGGTAGGTAAAGATCACCGGCACGACCACTAAGGTCAATAGCGTAGAAGTAATTACACCGCCAATCACGGCATGCGCCATAGGCGCACTTTGTTCACCGCCTTCACCTAAACCTAATGCCAGGGGAATCATCCCCATCACCATGGCACTGGTGGTCATTAAAATAGGACGTAAACGGGTTTTACCTGCAGCAATAATTGCATCGTAACGATCTTCACCACGATCCATGGCTTTCTTGATGAAGTCGATGAGCAGGATGGCATTTTTAGTAACCAATCCCATCAGCATGATGATGCCAATAATGGAGAATAGATTCATGGTTGAATTAAACAGGAACAAGGCCAAAAAGACCCCAATCAGTGAGAGGGGGAGGGATGCCATAATTGCAGCAGGGTGAATAAAGCTATTGAACTGTGATCCAAGCACAATATAGATAAATACAATGGAGAGGGTAATCGCAGTCATGGCATAACCTGCAGATTCAGCCATATCTTTATTTGCGCCTTGGGTGACGAAACTATAACCCGGTGGCAAATCAAAGTTATCTTGAATCTTTTTAAGATCTTGGCCAATATCACCCGCAGGACGACCTGCCGTATTGGCTTTAACCAATACCTCACGTGCCAAATCGCGACGATTAATTTGTGATGCACCCATACTTTCTTTAAAGGATGCGACACTTGCCAGTGGGACTAAAATAGGCTGACCGGAAGCATCGGTTTTTTGTGAGCTTAAATAAAGATTTTCGATGTCACTCGGCAAGCTGCGTTTATTTTCGGTCAGGCGAAGATTGACATCATATGTTTCACCTTTTTCATCTTGCCAAGTCGTCACATCATCACCCGCAAGCAATGGGCGAACTACATTGGCAATTTGATTGACTGAAAGACCCAAATCACTCGCAAGCAAGCGGTTAATATGAACGGCTAAGGTCGGCTTCGGTTCTTTAAGTGAGCTTTCCAGATCGACAATACCATTCACTTTAGAGATTTCTGCAAGAAAGCGATCCGAGATTTTTTGTAGCTCATCCAGTTCAGGGCCTTTAATGGAAATAAGAACCGGCTTTTGCCCACCAGAGACCGTTTCATCGGCAGAGGCAACTGAAGTAATGGTAATACCCGCTACGCTTTGCAAGCGTTGACGAAACTCGTTATTGAGCTGTGTCAGGGTTTTATTACGCTCTAAACGAGGGGTTACGCTAACCCGGATACTGACATGGTTTTTACCCCGGTCAGTCACGCCGTTAATAATACTGTAAGTAGTAAGTACATTAGGGTGTTGGCGAATAATATGCTCAACTTGCAATAACTTGGCTTGTGAATATTCCAAAGAGGCATCTACCGGTGTTTCAAACTTAATCCGAATTTCACTTTTATCAGGAACCGGAACAAATTCTGTACCCACCAGTTTGGATAGTCCTAATGCGCCAAAAAGTGATGCGACTGCAATCATGAGGGTAAGAATGCGGAAACGTAGCGCCAGTTTTAACAGTTTTTCGTAGTAGTGACTTAAATTGTCGAGTTTGTTGGAGATCCAGTTAAAAAAGCGTTTGATTTTTCCCGGTTGCTTATTTGGATCATGCTTTTCAGCCCAGTGTGCAGAAAGCATCGGATCGAGGGTGAAGCTGACAAACATCGAAATCAGCACTGCAGCACTGACCGTTACCCCAAACTGATAGAAAAATTTACCAATAATTCCGCCCATAAAAGCAACGGGCAAGAACACCGCCACAATCGTCAACGTTGTGGCTAAAACCGCAAGCCCAATTTCTTTCGTGCCATCCAGTGCTGCGGTAACATGGTCTTTGCCCATATCGGCATGGCGAACAATATTTTCCCGAACCACAATGGCATCATCAATCAAAAGACCAATACTCAAAGAGAGCGCTAATAGCGTCATCATATTGATTGAGAAACCAAAGGCCCAAATAAAGGTGAGTGTTCCGAGTAAGGCAATGGGAAGGGTTAAGCCGGTAATTATAGTAGAGCGTAATGAACCTAAAAAAAGCAACACAATCAGAACGGCTAAAACAGCCCCTTCAATAATCGTACGTGCAACATCTTTAATGCTGCCGCGAATACTTTTAGAGCTATCCACCACGACTTTGGCAACGGTGCCCTGAGGTAATTGTTTTTCAATTTTCTCCATGGCTTTATAAGTTGCATCCACCACTTCAATGACATTGGAATCAGAGCTGCGCAAGATATCAATGGCGACGGCTGTTTTACCATTTAAATAGGCGCTTGATTCTAAGTCCGCTTGACTGTCTTCAATTTTCGCCACTTGTTTTAAGAAAATCGGTGCACCATTTTTATTGGCAATAATTAAATCACCAAATGCTTGTGGATGAAGCACCTTGGATTTGATTTCAACCACCAGCTCTGATGTCGGCTGTTTCAAAGTTCCGCCTGGAACTTCAATATTTTCACCTTTTAAGGTGTTGATGACCTGGTCTATCCCAATGCCGAAGCTTTGTAGTTTTTGCGGTTCGACTTCAATACGGATTTGACGTTGTGCATCACCGAGTAAATTGACCGCACCCACGCCAGTCACGGTTTGCAATTGCGGGACAATGCGTTGATCTAAATAGGAACTTAAGTCGCGTAACGGCATGGTATCCGATTCAAAAACAATCGACATCACCGCATTGGCTGTTGGGTCATAACGCTCCACCACAGGATCCTGAATTTCATCACGAAATCCGGCAGTGACAGTAGAAATTTTATCGCGAATATCCTGTGCTGCGACAGTGGACGAAACATCCAGATTAAACTCGACAATAATGGTCGACAGCCCTTCACTTGACTGTGAAATCACCTGTTTTAAGCCTGAAATGGTGTTGATTCTTTCTTCCAGTTTCTTGGTCACTTCAGATTCAATCATTTCAGGAGATGCACCAGGATAGCTGGTATAGACCACCACAAATGGAAAATCGACATCCGGAAATTCTTCAACGCTCATCCGTTGCCAAGACGCGAACCCCAACACCAGTAAACACAACATCATCATGATGGTGAAAACAGGATACTTAACACTAATTCGGGTAAACCACATAACAGCAATCCTGTGCTTATTTTTATTTTTGAGTGATTATGACTTCTTGATGAAGGTCTTGGTCATTGAATTTAATACGGCTGATTTGGTCACCGGGTTGCAGTCCTTGAACCACGGCTAGATTGTCGCGATAGCGCTGTTCTAAAATGACTAGATTTACTTTTTCGATTTTTTTCTGGCGGATTACCCATACATAGGGCTTATCTTTCAAATTCTGGATCACATCCAGTGGAATCAACTGGCCGTTAATTTGGGTAGAGGACAGAATACTGCCTTCGACAAAAGAGCCAATACTGAGTGAGTTGATGGTTTCATTTGGCTTGGCAAAGAATTCAATTTGACGACTTGCAGGATCGGCAACAGGGGAGATCCGGGTCAATACCGCCGTCAATTGGGCAGGGTTCCCTTGAATGGTATATTCAATTTTTTGACCGACTTTTAATGCTGCCTGCATGTCACTTGGTAATTTGGCTTGTATTTCGAGTTGATTCGGATCCACTATTTCAAATAGGGTTTGGCCAGCCGCTACAGTTTGCCCAGATTCAACCTCACGTTTGGTGATGACACCCGATATCGGACTCAAGATGGTTCCATCACGATCGGCTTTTTGAGCAATATTGACATTGGCCTGTTGTGCACGCACGTTTTCAAGTTGCGCTTGATAATCCACCGCTGCCTGTTCATATTCGACTTTGGAAATAAAACCTTGATCCAGTAAGCGTTTTTTTCGCTGCATCATGTTTTTTGCAAGGGTGGCTTGTGCCTGAGTCGCACTAAGATTGGCTTGAGCTTGTGCAAGACGTGCAGCATTATCCTGATTATTTAAGCGAACCAAGACCTGACCTTTGGAAACGGCTTGTCCCACTTGTGCATTGACAGCCGTTGCAGTTGCAGTGACTTGAGCCTGTATGCTGCTTTGATTCACTGCACGAAGTGTGCCGGTAAATGCTGTTTTAGCAACAGAAAAACCATCCTTGACTAAAACTAAATCTTGTTGAATCAGTTCAGTTTTATTTGTAGTCTGAACTGGCTGTTCTGTCTCATTTTTTTGACAAGCACACAGCAGCAGGCTCAAACAGAGGGTGCTATAGGTTAAATATTTCTTGTTGTGGCTTAATTTGGTTCTTTTTATAATACGCTGTCCAAATAGCATGCAGGCAAATCCTTTTTATTTATCGTGGCATAAATTAAGCCGTGTTATAACAAATGCAATTTATTCAATAGCTTTTAAACGAGCGATGATTCTGTCGTATTCTAGCTGTGTATTTCGATAGTGCATTTGTAACGACTGAATACTTTCTTTTTTTGCTTCAATATTTTTTTGGTTGTTATCGAGGCTATTCTTTAAAGTTGTTGGAAGGCTTTCGGCTTTACGTAAATGTTCAATTTGCTGACGTTTAAAGTAGATCCGATCATTTTGCAGCTGTTTAAGCTGGTCTTGTTGAAAGGCAATTTGTTTTTTAACGTGCCTCAATGCATCATCGCGCTTGGTTGCCGCAACCTGACTGTTGGTATATGCCGTTTTAAGTTTTAAGTCCGCTGCATTTTGTCTTGCTTGTGCGGCACGTAGCGGTGCTTTTTTTATATCTGCTTCGGTGTTGTAGGCACGGTTACGTTGAATCACTTGCATGTTCTGGTCTAAGGCTTCATAACCATGACGAATGTGATTTGGCGTTACATTGCTACTAATATTAGCGACGCCTTTACTATCATAGTAACGATACCATGTCGCTTTAGCTGGAGTCTCGGCAAAAATAGCGATCGATTGAAAAAACATCAAAACTAGAAACATGAATTTTCTAGTCATTTTTTTTTGCGCAATGAAAGCAAGTTTTTGTTTAAACTGACTTTGCATTGTAACCCCCAATTTAAAGTTGACTAAATTACTTATTTTTAAGTAATAAAAATGCTATATTAGACTCAAAATCATGAATAAAAAACCTCTCTTAGTCAAAAAAAAATCATTGGTCGACAGAAAGTGTGAAGCTGTTGTTGAAAACCTTGGAAAATGAGTCTTTGGGCAGAAAATGCGCATTGAAAACGCAAGTAAAGATATGTTAAAAATGTTTGTAACTTGTAATCAAACTTTCTACTCAAATTGTTTGTACATTCTAAAAATGGGAAGGGTCATTAAATGGACGATAAATTCCAAAATCTAAAAGTGATGGTGATTGATGATTCAAAAACCATTCGTCGTACAGCAGAGACATTACTCCAGCGTGAAGGTTGTGAAGTGGTAACCGCAGTAGATGGTTTTGAAGCATTGGCAAAAATTGCTGAAGCAAATCCAGATATCGTGTTTGTCGATATTATGATGCCGCGTCTGGATGGTTATCAAACTTGTGCCTTAATCAAAAACTCTCAAAATTATCAAAATATCCCGGTCATTATGCTGTCAAGTAAAGATGGTCTATTTGATCAGGCCAAAGGTCGTGTTGTCGGTTCAGATGAATATTTAACTAAACCTTTTAGTAAAGATGAATTGTTAAACGCAATCCGTAATCACGTAACAGCATAAGTTTATTTTTTGGGGAAAAGAAAGCATGTCACGTATCCTTATTGTTGATGATTCACCAACAGAAACATTTCGTTTTAAAGAGATTTTAACTAAACACGGCTTTGATGTTATTGAAGCAGCGAATGGAGCTGATGGTGTCACAATGGCACAAGCAGAGTTGCCGGATCTTGTGTTAATGGATGTGGTGATGCCTGGGGTAAATGGTTTCCAAGCAACACGTCAAATTGCGCGTGGCGCTACGACAAAACACATTCCGATTGTGATTGTCAGCACCAAAGATCAAGCAACTGACCGAGTTTGGGGGAAACGTCAAGGGGCAAGTGATTATTTAACAAAACCTGTAGACGAAAAACAATTAATTGATGTGATTAAACAACACCTCAATGCAGGATAAGCTCTATGGCAGCTAATGGATTTATCGAATTACTTCGGCTTGCTAAACGTGGTAACAAAAACTACGTTTCAACTGAAAATGAAGTAAACCGATGGTCAGGCATTGCTTTTGAGATGATGGGGCAATACTTTGTTGCCCCCTTAGGTGAAGTATCTGAAGTGATTTATCCACCTAAATATACGCCGGTTCCGAATACTCAATCATGGGTGATGGGGCTGGCTAATATTCGGGGGCGGTTACTTTCAGTGGCTGATTTGGCTCAATATGTTTCCGGGCATCGAAGTCAGTTTTCACCCACTCAAAAAGTACTGTGTATTAGTCATAATGACCATTATGTCGGTTTGGTTGTAGATCAAGTTTTGGGGATTCAACACTTTAATAAGAAAAGTTTCTTTTCTAAACACAGTGAATTAGACAGCAATTTACAAGAATATTGTCAGGGATATTTTTATCAACATAATCAACACTGGCATGTTTTCTTATTTAGTCGTTTATTGCAAAACCCAAAATACATGAATGCATCTATAAAATTTATAAACTAATAGTCGCGCGCTGAAGAATGATGGCGAAAGTCGGGGAGAGGCTGGATGGGCTTTAAACTTAAAAAGAAAAATACAAGTGAAGGCAGCAACCGTAAGGTTGGTAATGCTTTATTGGCAAAGATTCAATCACAAACTGATCAATTATCACGTGTATTTGGTGACAGTGAGAAGTCCAAACCCTTAATTTTGGGCGCAGCATTCTGTCTGGTCGTCGCACTATTCCTATTGCTGTACTTATTCTATAGCGTGCCGCGTAACAATGAATTAACCCGTAGTGTGGGTGATTTACGTCTTTTATCACAGACGATTTCTCGTCAGGCAACCGAAGCAACAGCTTCAGGGACTAAAGAGTCGATTGAGAAGTTAATCCAATCTCAAAAAGGTTTTGCGGAAAATCTTGAAACAGTGAAGGATATTCATCCGCAGACTCTAGCGTTGGGTGAAGTTGAAAAGCAATGGAAAATGGTATCAGAAGGGATTGATTTAATTTCTTCTCAACAAAAAATGATTAACCAGCTTTATGATACCAATATTGCCATTGGTGAAACGATTCCTGGGATTCAGGCTGAATATAATTTGATGGTTGACCAAATGGCACGTCAAGACATGCCGAGTAACCAGGTAGTTATTGCGAAAAACCAGGTATTCATTGCAGAACGTATTCTTCGTTCGATCAGTTCGGTACTCACAGGTAACGACAACTCGCGTGAATCTGCGGATGACTTTAGTGCCGATACTGAAACCTTCGGTTCTTACCTCAATGCACAGTTAAATGGTAGTGAAGAACTGGGTGTAGAACGTATTAATGATCCAGCATTGCGTGAATCACTGGAAGGGATTAAGAGCGAATACGATGATGTACTAAAAACAGCTTCTGCAACGATTCTTAAAAACTCAACGCAAATTGTAAAAGTACGTCAAGCCTCATCTTCAATTTTTGCCCAATCAGATGAATTGTTGGCCAACCTGAATAAGTTATCTGTCGGTTCAAGTTTGTCGATTGCTATTCCTGCACTATTTTTAATCTTGTGTTTAGTTGGCTTTTTGATCTGTGTATTTAAATTGCTTACATTACGTGGTCAGTCAGATAAACAGCGTGTGGCTAACCTGCAAGAAGAATATGACCGTAACCAAAACGCGATTTTACGTTTACTGGATGAGATTGCTGACTTGGCAGACGGTGACTTACGCTCATACGCAACGGTATCGGAAGACTTTACTGGTGCGATTGCCGATTCGATTAACTTCGCGATTGACCAATTACGTGACCTGGTATCGCGTATTACTGAAACATCTCAAGAAGTTGCACAATATACTGCGAATACACAGGGCATTACCAACCAGCTAGCGGAAGCATCTGAACATCAGGCGCAAGAAATTGCCGGTGCATCTGCCGCGATTAACGAAATGGCCATGTCGATTGACCAGGTATCTTCAAATGCAACAGAATCTGCGGTCGTTGCGGAGCGTTCAGTACAAATTGCTGCCAATGGTGCGGATGTCGTAAACCGTTCAATTGAAGGTATGGATACGATTCGTGAACAGATTCAGGAAACCTCGAAACGTATTAAACGTCTGGGTGAATCTTCGCAAGAGATTGGTAACATCGTTGCCTTGATTAACGATATTGCCGACCAAACCAACATCTTGGCATTAAACGCTGCAATTCAGGCGTCGATGGCAGGTGAAGCAGGTCGTGGTTTCGCCGTGGTAGCCGATGAAGTACAGCGTCTTGCGGAACGTTCAGCATCTGCAACCAAACAGATTGAAGGCTTGGTAAAAACCATTCAGACGGATACCAACGAAGCCGTAATCTCGATGGAACAAACCACTTCCGAGGTTGTACGTGGCGCGAACTTGTCTAAAGATGCCGGTGTGGCACTGGATGAAATTCAAACCGTATCCAGCAACTTGGCAAAATTGATTGCCAACATTTCGGATGCTGCAAAACTACAGTCTGCTTCTGCAGGTCATATTGCAACCACGATGAATGTTGTACAGGAAATTACCTCACAAACCACTACAGCAACGTTTGATACCGCACGTTCAGTATCTGAATTGGCAAATATGGCCGAATCGTTACGTGAATCTGTAACTGACTTTAAATTACCTGATTAAGGTAATACGAAAGCTTTGGGGTGATGTGCCTTACTTTCGGGTAAGGTGCATCAATAAATCACAGATAAAGCATCGACAAGATGAACTTAACCTCAAAGTTAGGTCTCGCGTGATGGTGACAATTAAGTTTGAGCGCCCTTCTTGGTGGCAGATAAACGTAAGAAGCCTAAGCTATGAAAGAAATATTAAAAAATTTAGTTGAAACGACTACGCTTCCTGAAGATAGTTATCTTGATCAAGATGCAGAAATTCTAGAAATTTTTGTTGAAGAAATCGAGGAAATCTTCGTTGAATTAAGTACTTTATTTCCAACTTGGTTTGCAAATCCCAATGACCAAGAAATTTTGAACACCATTCGCCGTCATTTCCATACGCTTAAAGGCTCTGGACGCATGGTGGGGGCGAAATCTGCCGGTGAAGTGGCTTGGGCAGTTGAAGACACTTTAAATCGTGTCATTTCAGGCGCTGTGCCATTAGATACAACGGTTCAACGCTTCGCGCAAACTGTATTTAAAATTTATCAATATAAGTTATATCCAATTTTTAAAACTGTTCAGCTTGCTGATATTGATTTGCGTCCTTTGGTTTTACTGGGTCAGCAAATACAGCAAAGATTAAGTTTAGAACCTGCTCTGGAAGAATTACTGCAGCTTTCTAGAAGCTTGACTGCTGAAGATGGTGTTACTGGTTTAGAGTTGAATGATGAAGTATCAACTCAACTAGACACAGAAGTAGAAGCAGAAACAGAAACAGAAGCAAATAATGATATCGAAGAAACTGTTGCTATCTTTATTGAAGAGGCTGAAGATCATTTAGCAACCATTGACCAGTTCTTGCAGAATGAGCATGAAAATAAACAAGATTATAATGCTCTGATTCGTGCATTACATACCTTGCGTGGCAGTTCATCAATGGCTCATATCGAGCAAATTTTTGAAGCCAGTACCAAGGCAGAGAATTTATTTAAAACTTTATTGCAAGAAGAAATCGTTTCGACCTCTAAGCAAACGGCTTTGCTGATTCAGTATGCCGAATTTGTGCGTGATTATTTGCATACCCTCAGACAAGGTGAAATGCAGAAACTTGATGCGATTTATGAAACCTTTAATACGGCATGGAATAACTATGGCTTTACTTCAGCAGAACTAGATGAAGATGTTAATCCTCAAGGTCTGGTTTCCAAGCTGATCGCACTAAATATTGATTTGTTGTTGGATGCTGAATTCGAATTTGAAAAACGCGCCAAAGTTGAATATCCAGAATATATTCAGGCCTTAAGTGAACAAGCTCAACAGTTATTGGATCATACTGATAATCGTGCCGCGGTGGGTATTCACCAATTTACCCATGAATTAAAGTCAGGTTATGAAGCGCTGGTGTTAAAGCCAGAATTACTCAATATTGATTATGCATATGAGTTGTTTGGACAGGCGCACCAAGAATTTATTCATTTGTTTGATACCTTGGCCGCAGGGCAACGTGTCATATTAACCGATGAAGTTCAGAAAATATTGAGTGATCTTTCTGCCTTTGTTCAGCAAGACCTTGAACAGTTTGAAAATAGTAAATCTGTCGTTGAAGAACTGCTTGCAACAATACCAGATACCGCATCTACGACGGTTGATCTGGCACAGATTTCACAAAGAATGCGTTCTGATCGTGCTCAAATGCATGCAGCGGATGCAAACAGTGATTTTGATGCGGATTTACTGGATATTTTTCTGGAAGAAGCAGAGGAGTTATTGGGGGGTATTGACCAAGATTTAAATACTTGGAGCAAAGATCCAGCCCATACCACTGCATTGAATAATTTAATGCGTTATTTGCATACCTTGAAAGGGGGTGCAAATATGATTCAAGCGACTCATATCGGCTTAATTTCACATGAATTAGAGTCGATTTATGAGCGCGTGATTCGTCAACAAATTACAGTTACGCCACAGCTGATTAGTATTATCCGTTTAGTCCAAGATGATGTATCAGATCGAATTCAAACCATTCGTGAAGATAATATAGATTACTCTGGTGCTGAATCGATTGAGATTTTGCGTAATATCCAACAGATTGCGCAAGGCAAGTTTGCAAGTGCTGCCGTGGTTGAAAATGTTGCTGCTGAAATCGAGGGTCATGAATTAGCAGAACCAGTAGCTGAGATATTCGCTTCAGAAGTTGAAACAGAACAAAAATTTGAAACAGAACAAGAAGCTGTTTCACAAAATGTAGCAACGGTTGAGGATCCTGAGGATAGTATTCGCTTAATTGCAGAAGAAACCTTCCTAGAAGAAGCGGAAGAGATTCTGGAAGCTACCGATAATTTATTAAAACAATGGTTTGATCAACGAAGCGACCGTAGCTTACTGCTTCAATTACAACGTGCTGCCCACAGTCTGAAAGGTGGCGCGCGTATGGTTGAAAATGAACCTGTAGCTGTCATTTCGTATCAATTGGAAACCACCTTCGAGCAGTTCGCGGTCCATCACTTTAATTCAAATGCATACGACTTATTATTACAAACCACGTTTGCATGGTTAAAACAGGCCATCTTCGAACGTGATTACAGCAATTTTGATAGTCTGAAATTAAGTTTAGAGTCGATTGGATTTGTTGATGTAACCGTTCAATTACCAAATCGTGTTACGCAATCCGATCTGTTAACTGCACCGAAAACCTTTGAATTTGTTCAAGGTGATGGTGCTGAACCACCAGCAATGCTGGGTGAGTGGGACTTAAGTTCGCAACAAGATAACAGCAATGAAATGATCCGTATTTCTGCCGACCTGGTAGAGAAGATGATCGATTTGTCTGGTGAAAATTCAATTAACCGTTCACGTATCGAAATGGACTTGGGCCAACTCGGCAACACCTTGAATGAGATGGAATTGGCGATGAAGCGTTTAGCTGACCAATTACGTCGAATGGAAGGTGAGCTAGAATCACACATTATTGCAAAACATGGTTCAGAAAATTCACGCTATGCCGATTTTGACCCATTAGAGATGGATCAATATTCATCTTTAAATCAATTGTCAAAATCTTTGGCGGAATCTGCATCCGACTTGGTTGACTTTAAAACAACGTTGGCCGATAAAATTCGTGATACAGAAGGTTTGCTGTTACAACAATCACGTATTCAAGCCGAGATTCAAGAAAGCCTGATGCGTACGCGTCTGGTACCATTCGATCGCCTATTGCCACGTTTACAACGTATCGTGCGTCAAACATCGTCTACCTTGAACCGTCCAGCAGAGTTGATTGTTCAAAATACTGAAGGTGAATTGGATCGTACCATTCTTGAGCGTTTGGTGACGCCATTTGAACATATGCTTCGTAATGCGATTGACCACGGTCTGGAAGACACTCAAGTACGACAAGAAGTACAGAAGCCTGAAGTAGGACGAATAGTCTTAAATATCAGCAGTCAAGGTACGGACGTACTGGTATCGTTTAGTGATGATGGTAAAGGGATTGATGAGTCGAAGATTAAAGAGAAGGCTTTAAACTTAGGTTTAATTAAGGCTGATCAATTCCTTGATAAACAGGAAATCCTGCAACTGATTTTCCATCCCGGATTCAGTACTGCGAAAGAAATTACCCAGATTTCTGGTCGTGGCGTAGGTTTGGACGTGGTTCAGAGTGAAATTAAAGCCCTCGGTGGTCATGTCTCTGTAGATTCAGAGCTGGGCAAAGGAACAACCTTTACCATTCGTGTACCAACCACAGTAGCGGTAAGTGATGCCTTGATGGTGAAAGCGGGCGATCAGCAATTTGCGATTTCATTGGCTCAAATTGAACGTATTGTCCGAATTGCACCTTCTACCTTGGAAGAGTATTTCAATAGTAAAGATGACTTCTTTAAAATTGATAATACCAACTACAAACTGCGTTACTTATCCGAGTTTGTTTCAAACCAGCCATTACCGCGTTTAAGTAATATTGCGCATTCTTTACCGGTGTTGCTCATTAAAGGTAATAGTGGTCAAACCATCGCATTATTGGTGGATCAGTTGATTGGTTCACGTGCACAAATTGTGGTGAAACCCATTGGTCAGCAATTCTCTAGTGTAGGTGTTGTTGCCGGAGCAACCATTTTAGGCGATGGTCAAGTCTGTCTGATTCTGGATGGTCAAAACATTGCTCGACAAATTCAAACCACGCAGCGCATTAAACACGTATCAGATCAGCGTGAGCTATCGCGTCATAATAATGCACGTCGTTTGATTATGATCGTGGATGACTCGGTGACTGTACGTAAGGTGACATCACGTTTACTTGAACGTCATGGTTATGACATTGTGACGGCAAAAGATGGTGTCGATGCGATGGAACAACTGGAAAATGTCAAACCGGACTTGATGTTGCTGGATATTGAAATGCCGCGTATGGATGGCTTTGAAGTAACGAATCTGGTTCGTCACCATGAAGTGCATCGCGATTTACCAATTATCATGATTACTTCAAGAACGGGTGAGAAGCATCGTGAACGAGCATTCAGTCTGGGTGTAAGCCACTATATGGGTAAACCGTTCCAGGAAGCCGAATTGGTGAGCAATGTTGAAAACTTGTTAGAGACCAGTCAGGGGTAAATAAATGAGCCAAAATAGCATTTCAAACTCTGCTGCACATCAAATGACGCAACAAGAGTTACATCACCTTATTACCGTGTCGACTGGATTTATCGATGCTTATATTATCGATTGTCATGGTAAAGGGGCGATGTTATTGCCGCAAAATATTGTCTTGTCCGCACTGGACAGTGCTACGCAAGTTCCATTTGTGGAGTGGCATGAACTCAAGCTACCTGTCTATGCGGTGAATAATCCAGAACAGAAAGCAGGGGTGGCTTTGGTGATTGAAGGTGATGACGTGAGTCAACGTTTTGCCCTGATGTGCAATAAGATGCCAAAAACCATTCGTCTACGTATTTCGGAAGTAGTCGATGAAGAACAGGCTTTAAATGATCCGGCTGTATTTCAATACGTACGCATGGCCGACCAAGTTTTTCATATCCCTAATCTGGCGCAAATTCAATCCTCTTTAGGGGTGTAATTTTAGCGACAGCTCAAATGTGAGTGATAAAAAAAGGAACTTATTTAAGTTCCTTTTTTTTGTTGGAGTTTTAGTTAGCCAATAAGCCTTCTAAAATCTGTTCGTAAATTTCAGCAAGCGGTTCCAAATCAGCCACATTTACATGTTCGTCAATTTGATGAATGCTGGCATTTAAAACACCTAACTCAAGTACTTGTGCGCCGGTAGGAGCAATAAAACGACCATCTGAAGTACCACCACTGGTCGAAAGTTCAGTTTCAATACCCGTCACATTGCGAATCGCATTTTTTGCAGCATTAACCAATTCACCGACTGGAGTAAGGAACGGTAAACCTGAAAGCGTCCATGAAATGTCATAGTCCACATTGTGACGGTCAAGAATTTCTAAAGTACGTGCCTTGAGTTCTTCTGCTGTCACTTCAGTTGAATAGCGGAAGTTAAACAACACGTTCATTGTGCCAGGAACAACGTTGGTTGCACCGGTACCGGCATTGATATTTGAAATTTGGAAAGAAGTCGCAGGGAAATATTCGTTACCATTGTCCCAAACTGTATCGCAAAGTTCAGCTAAGGCTTTAGAAGCGGTATGAATTGGGTTAATCGCAAGGTGAGGGTAGGCCACATGCCCCTGTTTGCCTTTAACGGTTAAATTGGCATTTAACGAACCACGACGACCATTTTTAACAATGTCACCGAGTTGATTGGTGCTTGATGGCTCACCAACGAGACACCAGGTCATTTTCTCATTACGTGCTTCTAAAGCTTCAACCACTTTTACCGTTCCGTTGATTGACGGACCTTCTTCGTCAGAAGTAATCAGAAATGCAATAGAGCCTTTATGATCTGGATGTTTAGCAACGAAGCGTTCAGATGCAACTACCATGGCTGCAAGTGCAGTTTTCATGTCTGCACTACCACGACCGTAAAGCTTACCATCTCGAATTTCGGGTACAAATGGGTCGGAGTTCCAGTCGTCTAAACTGCCTGTTGGGACAACATCGGTATGACCTGCAAAACATAAAACAGGCGCTTCAGTTCCTTTCCGTGCCCATAAATTATCGACATCTTCGAAACGCATCGATTCAATGTTAAAACCAATTTTTTCTAAACGATCGGCCATAATGTTTTGGCAGCTATGATCAATCGGTGTTACAGAAGGCTGACGTAACAGTTGCAGGCTTAAATCAAGGGTAGCGGAAGATGTCATGCGATTTTCATCAGTCGATAAATTTGTCAGCACTATAATAGGCGAATATGCCCTTGAATGTGAATGACTGCCATAAAATTGCCATAAAAAAACCCTATCTTGGATAGGGTTCTATATGCACAAAAGACCAACTATCTTTTGTGGATTTCTTCAGAAGTTTTTTCTGCAGTATTGGTTACGGCATCTCCGGCTTTGGATACATCTTTACCCATACCTTTAAATGTATTACAACCGGTTAAAACAAACGCAAGAATAAGCGAAGCAGCTAGAATTTTTTTCATCATCATCTCCAAGTATTTCATTATTTTGATGTGGATTCAGGTTAATTAATACTCAGCGTAAAAAATATGAGTTTTTGATGGTAGAAAAGTAATCAATTGTTATAAAGGTAGACTTTTCTCATAAAGTTAATGCTTAGACTTCTGAGAAAGCAGCGGTGCATGTCTGAACATATAGAAATTGTTTTCATCTTTTTGCATATATAAACCATTGCTCCACCACTGTGCTGTATCGCTACTGATATGCTGTTGCGGGCAAATCCATTCTTGGCGTTGTAAACGATAAAAATGTGCATTTTGAGGAGGAACATGGCTTCCCCAATAGCCTAAACGCCGCTTGAGATTCACCCAAGTCGGAATAACTTGCTGGGTATGTTCAACAGGAAGATAGAGTTGACCTTTTAATATGGCGAAACGTTGATCAATTTGATGATCAAGTGCTTCCTCAAATTGAAACTGTTTTTGACTAAAGTGATTTAATTTTCGAATTAAGGTGTCGCTACGGTTTAAGCCATACCAATAGGCTAAAGAAAAATCCCGTTCAGCCAAATAATATTTTAAAGCAACTTCCCAATGTTCAATTTTATTGGTTTCAGTATTGAGTAATAGAAAATCGAGTTCACCCAAGGTTTTAGGGCCCGCTATCTTTTGAATGCTATGACCGAGTAATTCATAAGGATGATAATTTTGATCGAGCAGCCAAAACCAGATAAACATTTCAAAGCGCAAACCTAAACGGGTACTTTTCAGCTGTTGTAAAAAGATTTCTAGTTCTTGAGGATGTTGATCTAAATAAAGCAGTCTTGAACGATAATTCTGAAAATGCCTTGCCCATGTTTCATTGGAATGTAATTGAAAAGAATGCTTGAGTATCAGTTCTGGTGGAATAGTCGCTAAAATATTCGGACTGGATACACAAAATGCCAGTTGTCGAACCAGTAAATTTTTAAATTGAAGCCAAGATTCATCAAGATCAGAGGCTTGATTTAAAGCAAACATAGAAACACCCAGCGCAAAATTAAAAGTGCAGAATTACAACGGATAATAGCTAAAAACACTTTATACTACCGCAATTAGTCGTGTAGGGCAGTGCTATGAAGATGTTGTTTTGGCGAAGTTTGGTGATGATTTTCGTCATCCTGGGCTTTATCGGAGCACTTATACCGGGTATGCCAACAACAGTATTTCTTATTTTAGCCGCTTGGTCCGCCTCAAAAGGTTGGCCGCAAATGGATGCATGGTTACTCAACCATCCTAAATATGGTGCGACCTTGCGATCATGGCGTGAAAACGGCACCGTACCGCGTAAAGCGAAATGGTTCGCCAGTATCATGATGCTGATCAGCGCTATGATTATGCTTTTTACCTATGCGCCGTTATTGGTCAAGGTATTTACCGACTTGACCATGCTTTCAGTTTCAATCTGGCTGTGGCTACGTCCTGAACCCTCGACTGAACAGATAAAAGAAGCAGAGTGATACCCATCATGTCATATGCCTTAGAACAAGCAGATGTCTGGATTGATTTGGCTGAACAAAGCTTAACTTTGCCAAAGCATAATAAGTTTTATGTGATTTCTTCAGGTAAGAATGGTATTGGGGAGCAGGAAGATTCAGGCAAGACCCCTAGAGGCTGGCACAAGGTTGCACTCAAGTTTGGTCACAGCGCACCTAAAAATGCAGTTTTCAAAGCGCGACAGGAAACTGGCGAAGTCTATGATGAAGCATTAGCAGCACAGTTTCCTGAACGGGATTGGATTCTCTCTCGTATTCTCTGGTTAAGTGGTTTGGAAGAGAACTTTAATCAGGGTGAGGGCTGCGACACATTTAAACGTTATATCTACATTCATGGCACACCCGATACAGAGCCTATGGGTATCCCGATGTCACATGGCTGTATCCGTATGCGTAATGATGATGTGGTTGAACTGTTCGACCTTATTCCTGAACAAGCTTTGGTTTATATTTCTGAACACGGTTTAAATTTAATTGACTGTAAAATAAGCACAAACATCTAAAGCACCATCTTAAGAGATGAAAAGTGAAAACTCCGTTATCGATGTTGGCTAAAAAATAGCATTATTTCCCAGTTGTTCAAAAAACCTGAGAAATTTAAGTCAAAACTACAGTATGAATTTGTGGTTTTTTGCATAAAATTCTAAATAAATTACAGAAATTGTTTGTTTTTATAGCGATTAACCTATTTTTTAATCACTCAAACGTAAAAAACCAAAAACAGGTAGAAAAGCGTTTGACAGGCTGCATAGATTCTCTATAATGCACCACACAAACGATGAAGTCGTAAAGGGCGCTTAGCTCAGTTGGTAGAGCGTCTGCCTTACAAGCAGAATGTCGGCGGTTCGATCCCGTCAGCGCCCACCAAGCCTTTACGTTAAATGTTTTAAGTGCAGCGGTAGTTCAGTTGGTTAGAATATCGGCCTGTCACGCCGAGGGTCGCGGGTTCGAGTCCCGTCCGCTGCGCCACTTAATTCAGATAACAAGTTGTTTGTACCACAATAGAGACATTGTGTAGATGCAGCGGTAGTTCAGTTGGTTAGAATATCGGCCTGTCACGCCGAGGGTCGCGGGTTCGAGTCCCGTCCGCTGCGCCATTTACATGATAGACCTTTTGAGGGCGCTTAGCTCAGTTGGTAGAGCGTCTGCCTTACAAGCAGAATGTCGGCGGTTCGATCCCGTCAGCGCCCACCAGATTTTTTGTGATGCAGCGGTAGTTCAGTTGGTTAGAATATCGGCCTGTCACGCCGAGGGTCGCGGGTTCGAGTCCCGTCCGCTGCGCCATCCCTAAAATCGAAAATGTAACACCCTTTAAGGGCGCTTAGCTCAGTTGGTAGAGCGTCTGCCTTACAAGCAGAATGTCGGCGGTTCGATCCCGTCAGCGCCCACCATATCTTCGGATATGAAACTTGTTTTTATAAGTTTGCCGTGCAGCGGTAGTTCAGTTGGTTAGAATATCGGCCTGTCACGCCGAGGGTCGCGGGTTCGAGTCCCGTCCGCTGCGCCATTTTCTAGATTCCTTGTTCTAGATCATGGTTACATCCAGCAAGATTTCTTTCTTGCGTCATAAAAATGGCCATGCTATTTTTATTCCTCAAGGGCGCTTAGCTCAGTTGGTAGAGCGTCTGCCTTACAAGCAGAATGTCGGCGGTTCGATCCCGTCAGCGCCCACCATATATTTATCCTTGCTCAAATCGTGTTTTTTTCATAGAATCTCAAGACTATAATAATTTTAACTATTGAAAAACGATGAGAAATCCATATCAACGCAAAGCTGCCTCCAAAAATCTAAATACCACCTATAATGCTCAAGATATTTATAAACAATTCATTGAAACCATTGTTGCTCAAGGTTCTGTTAGTGCTTTATATGATGATGGCTGGGCCTTATGTGCGACGCCTACAGGTCAGCGCTCTTTTGCAGTTTGGCAACATAAAAGTCTGGCAAAATTGCTAATCAAAGATAATTGGGAACATTATCAAATTCAGGATATTTCACTCAAAGATTTTGTTGAAAAAGTTATTCCTTTTTTACGTCAAGAAAATACCTCTGTGTCTATGGATTTAACGCCTGAAGGGCAGAATGTCTTGGTTGCCCCTGAAAAATTATTATTAGACATCAAAAATTATCTGTATCAGATCTATTTGCAAAAACCAGAGCTATTTAAAGACACCAAATTGCCTATGCCACGTAGCATTCGTTTAAATTAATGCTTGTTATCCAGTATTTTTAAGGTTGTGCATTGGTTTAATATTCATTAAATACCCATCCACTCATAAAGGCAAAGTATTCTCTCAGCCAAGAGTTGTAGCGAATATACAAGGGTGTTGGTGCGCTGATCGTGAGGATCTGTTGATAGCCTTGATGTTTGGCGATGGCTTTGGCGCGTAAAATATGAAAATCACTGGTGGCAATGACAATGGGCTCACTCAATGAAATGTGACGTGCTTTAAGTAAGGGCTGCACATTACGCAGGTTTTCTTCCGTGCTGGTACTTTGATCTTCTAATAAAATCCGTGATTGATCTATTTGATGTTGTTTTTGCAGATAGGTGGACATCACCTCTGCTTCAGTCATTTGTTCTTTAAAACCTAAACCTCCAGTCATGATCAGGATAGCTTCCGGATATTGCTTGGCGTAGGCTGCCCCGACATCTAAACGCTGTTTTAAAATCGGAGAGGGCTGACCATTTTCTATGCTACTACCGAGTACAATAATGGCGGCTGCCGGTTGTGGTGTGGTGTTCTGCTGAATCGTATATTGCAGATAACCGAAAAAAATCAGTAGCGTAGTAATCCACAGAAAAAATATTGCCCAGGCACAACGCCATAAAGTCTGTCGTAGCTTACTGGCTTGGATAAATTTTTGAATCCACTTGAAACATAGGGCATACAGGATTAAGCCGATGCCGATAATCACCGGAAGAATAATGCCTAAATGGATTTTATCCAGTGAAAGTAACCATAAGCCATCCAGTGCCAATAAACTGCCTATGATAAAACTGAAGCTGCGTTTTAGAGGGTCCGACATAAGCTGAGAGTCTGGGTGAATGTTGCTGTTAGTTTAAACAATTTGTATGTTTTAAGCATAAAAAACCGAGCGCTAAGACTCGGTTTTTTTGGGCTTTAATATTTAGTAAACGTCACGACGGTAACGACCTTGTTGACGAAGCTGATCGACAGTTGCTTCACCTAGGATGTCAATCAGTGCTTGATCAACATCACTGGCCATACCATTAATGCTACCGCAAACATAAATCACCGCACCATTATCCACCCAGGCTTTAAGTTCTTGGGCTTGCTCACGTAGTTTATGGTGCACATAGACTTTTTCTTCTTGATCACGGGAGAAGGCTAAATCAAGGCGTTGCAGCATGCCTGTCGTTTGCCAAGCTTCAATCGTGCTTTGATAGAAGAAGTCATGTTCACGTTGACGTTCACCAAAGATGAGCCAGTTTTGCGTGTAGTTCTGACGGGTACGCGCATGTAACAAGCTCATTAAGCCAGCAAGACCGGTACCGTTACCAATACAAATGATTGGGCGATTATCATTAATCAGATGGAAAGATTCATTGGTACGAATACGTAATGCAATCTGGCTATTTAATGCGGCATGTTGAGTCAGCCAGCCCGAACCTAAACCTAAGTGCCCTTGAGCATCCGATTGTTGACGCACCACTAAACGCAGCACTTGTTGCGATGGAATGCTGGCAATTGAATATTCACGCGAAGGCAGCGTATTTAGCTGTTCCAGTAAATGTTCCATATTGGCAAAAGGTTCAACCTCTGTGGTTAAATCTTTATCCCATAGAGCTTGTTCAATGCTAATTTGTAACGAATCCACTTGTGTATGCGGCTGTATTTGATGCTTCTGCAGAAAGGCTGCAATACGTTCAGCACTATTGCCAGGTTGAATCTCTGCAATATCACCGGCTTGCCAAATCACTTCATGGGTTGGCTTTAATTCGATATTAAAGGCAGGTGCACCTAAGCTATTTGGATTGAGCACATCGCGTTTTGTTAATGTCCAGGTATCGAAAGTTTTTTCGATATTCATGGCTTGTAACTCAAGTTTGGTCACTTTGGCTAAAGCGCTATTCCATGCCTGAATCTGCTGATTATTGGCATTATCCACCTCAATGGTGGCAAACAATTGTTGCGCGCCATTTTGCTTTAACCAGGCATCAATTTCATGACCAAAACTACAGAAGGTATCTGGATATTCACTCGAACCCAAAGCTAAGACAGCATAGTGCAGATGGCTTAAATCAACCTGTGATGAAAGTACTTTTTTGGCAAAACTTGAAGCTAAATCCGGGGCTTCACCTATACCGTAAGTACTTGCCACAAATAAGACTTGTTCAGCATTTTTTAAATCATCTAGACTTAAATGTTGTACGGATTTCACGGTTACAGGTTGATGAGCCTCTTGTAAACTTGTTGCTGTACGCCAAGCCAGTTGTTCAGAAGTGCCGGTTTGGGTGGCATAAGCAATCAGCCAAGGTTTGGCATTTGGATCAATATTGACAGCAGTTAAGCTATTCCGCGCAGCTTGAGTCAGTTTCTTTTGTTTACGGCGTTTAAGATACAGCATCCAACCCGTTACAAAGAACAATGGCATAGATAGAGCGGCCAACATGGCCAAGAATTGGTAAACCGGACCAAAGAAGCTACCGCGGTGAACAGGTAACATACTGCTCATGATTTTTTCATTTAACTTTTTATCTTCATAAATTTCCATGTCTTTAATGGATGAAGTTTTATAGTCAAATGTGGCTTTATTGCGTGCACGTTCATGTTGTGGAACAGCATCTACAAAACTCAGTTCAACTTCGCCATTGGCTTTTTTCGGCAAATTGACGGTCAGGCTTGAATAATCACGACCGACTTGTGCATTAAATCCTGTCCAGGTTTGGCTTAGGGCAAGATTGATTTGCTCAGGGCTTAGACCAGGTTTATCACCACCTTCAGCACGAGAACCCTGTTTAGAACTTTCTCGATCTTTGTTACTGGATTGTGCCAGTTCAGCGCCACCACGTCCTTCTCCAGCGCCACGCTGTGGAGCTTCACCTTTTGATTCTTTTTGTTGTTCGACGCCCATCACGGTATACAGACCGCTACGCCACCAGCCATAAGACCAGGTTAAGCCGGTACATGCGATAATCAGGAAGAAAATAACCACCCAAGTACCCACAACCGCATGTAAGTCCCAAAGGAAATTACGACCTTTCAGTTGCGGTTTAATCATCAACCATTGTTTGAAAGAGTGCTTTTTAGGCCAACGCAAGTATAAACCACTCAACACAAAGAACAGCAACATGAGGGTACATGCACCGGTAATCTGCTTGCCGACTGGTCCGATGGTTAAATTGCGATGCAACTGCTCGATAAACTTAAAAAACTCTCGCCCTTTGATTTCTGGTAAAACTTCGGCCGTGTAGGGGTTAATCATCATGTTATAACCCTTACGTGCGCCTTCTTTGACAATATTTAGGCTAGAAGATGCAGTGGGGTCTTTGGCAACAGTGATGCTATTAATTTTCATCTCTGGAGCAGCTTTATTAAAGTGCTGATACAGTTCTGCAGGTGTTAACTTGTCACGATTTTCAGCTTGTACGGTATAACTATCTGGATTCAGCCATTTTTGAATCGGTTGTTCATATGAATAAATGGCACCGGTAACCCCCATAATCGAGAGGATTAACCCAGCGCTAATCCCGAGGAACCAATGGATCTGAAAAAAGATTTTTTTTAACATAGCTGAAAAAAGATGCGGGAGGTGAATGGTATTAGCGCAAATTATAACTGAATTTTTAGCAAATCATATGGATTTTGCAGGTAATATTCATTCTCATTATCATTTATAGTTGTTTTATTAAAAAACCCCCAAAATTCTGGAGGTTTTTTATGCCATTTTTTTGATTACAGCAGGGCTTAAACCTGTTTAGCTTCGCCCACTGTTTCAGTTAAATGCTTACGAATGGTGTTGAATGGAAAATTCTTTGAATCCATACGTTTTGGCAGAATATAAGCACCTTGCTGACCTTTCACTTTGAAATTAATCAACATAAAGTCAGGTGTATTATACCATTCATAAATATCTTTCCAGCCGATTGAACCAACACCTTCTTGCGCACCCATTTTTTGACGCATGATAATGCCGTGTGGCTGTACGCCTAAACGAATGCCTTTGATTTCCTGCACCGGAAATTCATTCATTTTACGTTTAACGTACCATTCCAGGCCAAATTTACGGATAAGGAAGTACGCCACGACGCAGACCAATGCAACCCAACAAAAAATAGTCGAATAGTTCTTTAATAAGATAATACCAACAATAGATAGAGCAGCCACGACAGCCATGATCGCCCATGTTTTAGTGCCGATTTTGTTGGTGCTACGCCAGATAGCAAGTTGAGCTTGACGTTGTTCAGCCTCTGAAATTTCATAGTTCACAGGCTGTAGGGTATAAGCGTATAAATTTTTCGTGGTCATAGTGAATTAACAAATTTAGAACTGTAAAAAGTTTAGCATTATTTATACCAATTCAGTGAGTATATTGTTCCAAAATCATTCGAATTATAAGGAAGCCAATTCGGTGGCTTTCTCATCACGGTCATGACTCAAACTTTGCTTTAAGCGACTGAGTTGATTCAGAATGCTTAACATCAAAGAGAGTTGCTGCAAAACAATCAGCGATTTCTGATCATCTTCATTATTGTGGGTTAAGCGTTGACGAATCGTATTCAACATATTTTGCGCTGTCAGATCGGGAACTTCATCTTTTAATAAAGAACCTTGAATATCCTCTAAAGCCAAGTCCAAAAGCTTTAACACTTCTTGATCTTGTATTTTTTCACGATGCGCACCGAGCGCGGCAATATAGCTGAGCAGGGTGTGATTCAAACATAAGAATTCAAAAGCTAAAGTTTTTTGGGTCGGATCGAAATCAGGCTCAGTAGCTAGGGTTGAAATCAGGGAGGCAACTTCAGCATCATTATTATGTGCGGCACGACGAACCACACGATATTTCAAACCGTTATTACGACCTTGTTTATATTGTTCAATCACTTCGGCCAAATAGTCACATTGTGCCGTGAGAGAGCGATTGATGGTGCGCGACAGGCGACGGAATTTCCAATCCGGGAAAATAAAACTGACCCCAAACCATGCCAAAGCACAGCCAATTAAGGTATCAATCATGCGCGGTAAGGCTGCTTCAAAGCCCATACCATCCAGATTAAAGTTAATCAGCGCAAGAATGGTAATAAATGCGGTGGCTTGCGCATATTGTTTACTGCGCAATTCAAAGAACAGCACACCACTGAACACTAATAATAATAATTGTCCTTCAATCGACGGGATAAAGTACAAAACGGCATAACCCAGAATAATACCGACTAAAGTACCGACAATACGCAGGCGTAAACGACGTTTGGTGGCATTAAAGTTGGGTTGGCTAACAAAAAGAGCTGTCAATAAAATCCAGTAACCATATTCAATATTGGTGACCTGGACAAAAATATAGCCAATCAGCAACACAATCGAGACACGGATTGCATGTCTAAACAACACAGATTCCGGGGTTAAGTGCTGTTTGATGCGGATCACCACATCATTCCAACCTTTTAAGTCATCATCTTTAAGCTGGTTTTCAATATGTTTAGCTTTATCGAATTTGATATGACGTTCTGTTTCTACATTGCGTAGTTGCGCATCAATCGACTTTAAATTTTGATACAGGGAAAACAGGGCATTGACCCAGACTGGGTCATATTGTTGTTCAGCACGTAATTTCTCTAAAGAGAGTTTTAAATTGGCAAAAGTAGGCTTAAAGCGCTTGTTATGCTGATAGGTTTCACGGTGCAAAATGCTGTAACTTAGATCTTTGCAGGCTTTTGCTTGAAGGTATAAAACTCGTTGGAAGCGAAATAAAATATCACTATGTTCAAAAATTTTAACCAGTTTTTGATAGTCAATGTGCGCTGAATCGGCGCGTTCATGAATATCTTGTGCCACAAAATAATATTGTAAGCTGCGACGGGTATCTTTTTGCCCACGGTCACCCTTTAAACGGGTCAGGAGCGCAGTTTTCATTTCATTGAAAATGCCGACCAGTTTGCCATTTTCCAAAGACAGTTCAATCATGCTTTGTTGATAACTGCTTGGTGTCATGTCGACATCAAACAGGTTTGATTTTGCAAACAGAAAATCGCCTAAGGATGAATAGCACTGCGACAATTTATCTTGCACTTGGCGAACAGGAAACAATAAAAAGCTGATCGTTGAAATCAGGCCATACCATGCAGCACCTGCAACCAACAGCAAGGCTTGGCTATACCAGTTGTCAAATAGCTCAACGCCCAACATCGAATAAACTGAAATCACCAGACAGCCATAGGAAATGGTGGCATAACGGCGTCCCAATGACCCCAGCAGAATCCAGCCAATACAGGAGACAATCAAGCCTAAGGCAAATAAAATCGGATAAGGAAACAAGAAATAAACAGAGCAGGCAGTAATAAAGAAGCCGATATAGGTATAAATTAGGTTCATGATCCGAACCGAGAAACGGTCATCAATATCACTTAAACCTGCGGCGACTACACCTAGTGTGAGCGGAATAGTGGCAATTTGATATCCCATAAAATAAGGAACAAAAGCCGTACCCGAAAACGCAATCACCATGCGCAGGTTATACATGAAGGTGGTGTTATACGTCGCTTGTTTAAGACGTGTGAGCCAAGATTTCAAATTATGTCCTTACCACAAAGTGATCTATGCATCAGCGAGGTGAATTATGTGATTTTTCACTCTCAATTCTGGGAAATAATACTATGTACAGTGTAAGCTTGTCTTCAAGGTAGCCATTTAAAAATTAAATATCGATATGTCTGAACAGCAGTCTACTCAACAATATTCTACGGCATGGATTATGTTGTTGGCGTTACTGACCTCATTGGGTCCACTTTCCATCGATATGTACTTGCCGGCATTGCCACAAATGGCCAATGACTTTGGGGTAAGCACACAAATGGTGGCCAATACTTTACCTGCATATTTTTTAGGTTTGGCATTGGGACAGCTGATTTATGGGCCTTTGAGCGATCGAATTGGCCGTAAAAAGCCACTTTATTTTGGTTTAGTGCTTTATATCGTGGCAAGCATGCTATGCGTTTTTGCGACCAATGAATGGAGCTTAATTGCAGCACGTATTTTACAGGCCGTTGGGGGCTGTGTCGGGGTCGTTATTGCGCGAGCTGCCATTCGTGACCGTTTAGATATGCAAGCTTCGG
This sequence comes from Acinetobacter terrae, assembly GCF_013004375.1. Lineage (GTDB taxonomy): Bacteria > Pseudomonadota > Gammaproteobacteria > Pseudomonadales > Moraxellaceae > Acinetobacter > Acinetobacter terrae. The sequence goes on from NZ_JABERI010000012.1 coordinate 40,141, forward strand.
CGCAGGCTTTTGCCAGTATGATGATTGTGATGGGGATTGCACCGATTATTGCGCCAAGTTTAGGGGCAATGGTATTGAAGTTCTTTACTTGGCATGCCGTATTTGTGTTTTTAACGCTGATAGGTGTGATCTGCTTGCTGTGCGTACACTTTTTCTTTAAGGAAAGTCTAACGCCTGAACGCCGTTTAAAATTGAATCTAAACCAGATAGGCAATTTATATGCTGTGATTTTTACTGACCGTAGCTTTAGATTGCCGATGCTGGCCGGCTGTTTTTCGGGCGGGGTGTTGTTTTGCTATATCAGTTCATCGGCTTCAGTATTGATGGATGATTATGGCTTGAATCAGCAGCAATTCGGTTATGCCTTCGGTATGAATGCTTTTGGTATTGTGTTGTTATCAACTGTAAATAAAAGACTCGCGCATCAATTTTCAGTACTCAGTCGTTTGAAAATAGGCGCTATGCTTCAGCTGATAGGCTCATCTATTTTATTCATTGCCGGTTTAATGGGTCAGATCCCGTTGTGGATTATACTCTCAGGCATGTTTTTGGCGGTTGCAGGTATTGGTTTTACCGGACCAAATGCCATGGCCTTGGCGATGTCGGAACAAGGTTCGCGCGCAGGAACAGCCAGTGCCATTATGGGTAGTATGCAGTTTGCCTGTGGCTTGCTCGGTGGTGTGATCTTGAATTTTCTGATTTGGAATGCACTCGTAAACATGGGCTTGGTGATGCTCATGTTTGTAGTCGTGGCTTTTCTGGCAATCATGCAATTAAACACGCCTGTACATCATGAGCGAACAAACACTTAATATTGCAAAGAAAAGCAAAAATCGAATTAAAAAGAGACCTGAATGAGGTCTCTTTTGGGTTTAGATGAAGTGAATCAATTTATTCATCCAAGAATACGGAAAATTCTTCAACCGCAATACGCGGGGTAATAAAGGTATTGATGATATCGTCCGTATCGGCATAACCGAGCGCAACTGTGCAGACCAGTTCTTCATTTTCTGGAGCATTCAGTACATCCAGTACAATGGAATGAAAATGATTCCAGGCTGCTTGAGGGCAGGTATCCAGACCACGCGCTTTAGCCGCGACCATGACATTTTGAATCATCATGGAAATATCCATTTTAGCGCCAATACCCATGACTTTATTCACGGTGAAATATAGGCCAACAGGTGCATCAAATAACTGGAAATTACGCAGCTGTTGGCGCGCCATTTTTTCTTTGTCACCTTTTTGAATATTTAATAAACTATATAAACCCCAGCCATTTTCACGACGACGCTCAATAAAGGGTGAAATCCACGTTTCTGGATAATAGGCAAATGTTTCTTGGTACTGACTTGCAAGTTCTGGCTTGGTGAACAGTTCGACTTGTGCCTTATATACACGTTCAACCATTTCATCACGTTTTTTCCCAGTCACAACATAAACTTTCCAGGGTTGTGTATTGGTTCCAGAGGGTGCTCGACTTGTCACAGTTAAAATGTCTTTAATGATTTGCGGATCAACCGCTTTATTCAAAAAAGCACGTACTGAATGGCGTGAAGTCATTGCCTCATCAACATGACGAACTTGTTGCAAATTCATAAAAATTCCTTTTGAAATGAGTTTTTTAGCGCTTATGACTATATACATTAGTCGAATATTTGTACGTAAGACTTTGTGTGGTTTTTTGCTAAGTTAAAGAATGTATTCATTATTTTGAAATAATATCTAAAAACAAGATGATTTTTTAATCATTGTTCAATAAAACTGATTTTAATCAAGTAGAGAACTTGATAGATTGATGGCTACATATGGGTTACATATGTTGTACTTTTATAAAATTTTAAGCTTTTTTCACTGTACTGATAAGCAGAAAATGCAATGATTTTTGAAGCTTTTTAAAATTTTGAATCATGATTTTTTATTGATTTGTTGAGTTTTTAAGGGTCATTTATGCACGGATGCGAAATACTTAAATAGGAGATTAGAATGAGTCGTTTACTCAACGGTAAATTTATGGCTAAAAGTTTAGCATTGGCAGTCACAGCTGTAATGGTAAGCACAGCACATGCAGGTAAAGCTGAGCAACAACAAATTCAAGAACTACGTCAAGAAGTTGAAGCATTAAAATCTTTAATTCAACAGCAACATCAAGTTCAACAACAGCAGCAAACTCAAATTGAGCAAGTTAAGGCGCAACCTGTTCAACTTGCGGCAGCACCTGCAGCGAAGTCTGAATCAGCATTAACCGGCTTTAAATCCAAAGCGGGTGCAAGTGTAAATTTATATGGTTTTGTCCGTGGTGATGCGAACTATATCATTGAAGGTGCAGATGATGACTTTAATGCGGTACATAAAGTAAATGGGACGGGAATTACAGATCCTAAATCAGTAAATGACAAACTTCGTGCGACTGCTAAAACCACACGTATTGGTCTCGATTTTAATACCCCGGTAGGTGATGCAAAAGTCGGTGGTAAAGTAGAAGTTGACTTTGCAAGTACAACTGAAAGCTTGCGTATTCGTCATGCTTATTTGACTTATAACGACTGGTTATTCGGTCAAACCACTTCTAACTTCCTATCCAATCATGCGCCGGAAATGATTGACTTCAGTACAAATATTGGTGGTGGTACGGCCCGTGTTCCACAAGTACGTTATGGTCTTAAACTCGCTCCTGCTACTCAGTTACTTATTTCTGCAGAAGAAGGGGATAGTTCAGGGACAGGAATTAAATATCGTCTACCGAATTTGACAGCAAAATTAACTCAAGGTTTTGCAGAAGGTAAGGGTTCAGTATCTGCACGTGCATTGCTTGAAAATTATAAAGCGACTACAACTGATGATGATCAAACAGGCTGGGGTGTAGCTGCAGGTGTAAATTATCAAGTGGCTGAACCTTTAAAAGTTTCCGCTGATGTTTCACATGTCGTTGGTAACAGTAATTACTTATATGGCAGCAATTCAGCTTATACAGTTGATACTGTGAATAATAGTGTTGAGCAGAATGAATTTAATGCTGTTCAAGTGGGTGCAACTTATAAAATTTCGCCTAAGTTACGTTCAACATTGGCGTATGGTGCACTCTTTGCTGATGATGGTACTGACTATGCACGACTCAATACTGCAGCGAATGAAAAGGTTCAACAAGCATGGATTAACTTTATCTATTCACCGGCTGCACCGATTGACTTAGGTATTGAATACATCAACGGAAAACGTGATACCTTTGCTGGACAGTCATTCAAAGATAATCGTGTAGGCTTAATGGCAAAATATAATTTCTAATTAAAAACTAGAAATTTGAAAAAAGAGGCGAATAAATCGCCTCTTTTTTATTGAAAGTTTGAAAATATGAGTCATTGTTTGTAAAAGCTATTTATTTAAGAAATAAATATAAAAAAACTATAATTTACAGTGATAGATAAAATTGTAAAAAACTAAAGATTTCTTTCAAAAAAACTGCATAATGTCGCACTTTTATTCACATTCATCTTTTTGAGGTCTTGATTTCATTGTGAATGTGAATACTGCACTGATGGTAATTAGTGCTTTATGGATTAAATACCGATGACATAGAAATTCTATAAATCACATTGTGAAAGGGATTTCTTGCTGTCCGTTTGATTAAAATTTTGATTTTTAGATCGTGTTTTAGCGCATTGTATGCCATTAAATTTGGTGCGAAATCAACCAAATTTGTGTTTGTTATGAATTTTAGCTTAGTGTTATAGGGCACATTTTTTATCAAGAAAAGGTTCTATTTTTTGTTGATTGCTTTATGAGGTTTTCTCCTGATTCATTGTAAAAAGCTAAGTTAAGATTTATATCAATAGTGCATACAAAAGTGCAGTTTTGGTCGTTTAGGAAAAAGTTATGGATTACATCTTAAGTCCAACATTCAGTTTAATGCTTGCTGTGTTGGTGCTGTATATGGGACGTATTTTAAATAAATACATTCCATTTTTGACCAAATATAATATTCCTGAACCTGTGGCTGGTGGTCTGGTGGGTGCAATTATTTTTTATCTTCTTCACCACTTTGCAGGCTATACCATTTCAGTTAACAAGCCGATGCAAGAAACATTTATGTTGATGTTCTTTGCATCGATTGGTTTAAGTGCAAATTTTGCCAAACTCAGGGAAGGTGGCAAACCTTTGTTAATCTTTCTGGTTGCAATTTCAGCCTTTGTTGTGGTGCAAAATGGCGTAGGAATGGCGGTTGCAAGTGCGGTGGGTCTTGATCCATTGATGGGGGTAATAGCAGGTTCTATTGCTTTAATTGGTGGTTTGGGTACAGCCGGTGCTTGGGGTCCAATTTTTGAAACCAAATATGCCGTTGAAGGCGCATTACCGATGGGGATTGCCAGTGCAACCTTTGGTATGGTGATTGGCGGTTTAATGGGTGGACCTTTAGCGCGCTATCTGATTAAAAAGCATCAACTGGCTGCACCGTTAAATTATGAAGTACGTAAGGAAAAAAATGCAGTACCTTTAACTGAACATGAATATGCATTTGAAGCACCCTATAAAGTTCGTTTAATTACTGCCGATAACGCGATTGTCACCTTAGGAATGTTTGCTTTTGCTTTGGCATTTGCAGAAATCTTGAAAAATCTGACAATAGGTACAGCATTTGAGCTTCCCACATTTGTTTGGGCATTGGCTGGCGGTATTCTGCTGCGTAATGTGGTAGAAACAGGCTTCAAACGTGAAATTTTTGATCGTTCAATTGATGTATTTGGTAATACAGCCTTAGCACTGTATTTAGCCATGGCCTTGGTATCATTGAAACTGTGGCAGTTGGCTGATTTGGCGATTCCAATGATTATCTTGTTGATTGCTCAATCTATTGCGATGTGGGTGTTTGCCGTTTATATCTCATTCCGGGTGATGGGTAAAAATTATGACTCTGCCGTGTTGGCATCGGGTTTATGTGGTTTTGGTATGGGTGCAACCCCCAATGCAATTGCCAATATGCAAGCCATTACCAACATGTATGGACCATCGCATAAAGCATTCTTAATTGTTCCATTGGTCGGTGCATTCTTTATTGACCTTGTAAACGTCATTGTGATTCAAGGGATTTTACAAATCTTTGGTTAATTGATTGATGTTAAAAAAGCCCCAGAAAACTGGGGCTTTTTTAGTACTGAATATTATAAAAAAGTCAGGATAAGTTGGTAGCCTATGCAACTGCCAATTAGGCACAACCAGACGGGAAGTTTGGTTTTAAGTAATCCAATGACCACTACTACAAATAAAAGATCAGTCAGCTGTACAATATAATGCTGCGCCATTTGTATAACCATGCACAGGAGCAATCCAACTACCGCCGCATTGATACCAACTACCGCATGACGAATATAAGTTTGATTCATCAGCCATGACCAATAAGGCAGGGTTCCAAAAATTAGCAAAAAGGAAGGAGTAAATATAGCCAAGGTAGCAATACCTGCATTAAGTACAGGAAATGGGGTTAAAGGTGTTAACGCACCAATATAGCTGGCAAAACTAAATAAAGGACCTGGCATCAGCTGAGCAAAGGCATAACCTAAATCGAATTTTTCTGCTGAAAGTAAACCTGTGGCAACGAAATCCTGATGTAAAAAAGGCAGAATGATATGACCACCACCAAACACCAGCGAAGCTGTACGATAAAAACTTTCAACACTTTGACTGAACACACTGCTGTGTAGCCAGTTCAGAACTGAAAAGATAAAGAAAGGCAGAATAAAAAGCACTAACCACAGATAAGCATATGATCTTTTTGTAGAAGAAATAGCGTCTGTTAAAGAAGAGGTTTCCACTTTATTTTCTTTTGTGGGAATACTTTTTTGTGCGAAGAATATCCCCAACAATGCCGCGATAAAAATCACAATGATTTGATTCATCGGCAGTGAAACAGTATAAATAAATAGGGTGGAACAGAGCATTAAAATGTATTGCCAAAGTTTGGTACAAAAGCTTCGTAGCATTTGCCAGAAAGCCCATGTCACCACAGCCAAAACAATCAATTGAATACTATGAAAAAAGGCTGAAGAAAGCAGTGGGGAAAATTGTTTGCCTAATAGTGCCACTAGGGTCATCAGTAGTGCAGAAGGTAAAGTGAAACCCAGCCATGCGAGTATGGCACCCCAATAGCCTTTTTTCACATAGCCAATGGCTAAACCAACTTGGCTACTGGTCGGTCCAGGTAAAATTTGTGCCAATGCGACCAGTTGGACATATTGCTGGTCATCTAACCAATTTAATTGTTTTACAAAGGTTTGATGAAAAAAGACCAAATGTGCGGCGGGACCACCGAATGCCAGACAACCTAATTTTAAAAAAATCAGAAAAATAGTGCGATAATGAAGAGATGGCATTGGCAATTTCACTAGGGTCAATTTTTTAAAGTCTAATATTTTTCGATGGCAGTTTAACGAAATACTACAATGTGAAAAACATATAGTTCTTAAACTGTACGACTTTTAAAAGATAAGCTTATTAATCTTTGGGTGATTCATGATAAATATCAAATTTGGTTATATTGCTTTAGCGGTAGTAAGTGTAGTGGGATGCCAAAGTGTTCCACACTCTAAGCTTACTGTTGGCTCTACAGGCTTATCTGAATCCCCAAGTGTAGATGCACAAGTACATGCTGACCGCATTGATTTTAAAAAATTAAAAAAACAGGAAAATCGTCCGATTGTAGCTTTGGTACTGGGTAGTGGTGGGGCACGCGGCTATGCACATATTGGTGTCATTCAGGTATTAGAACAACAAGGCATTCATCCTGATTTTATTGTCGGTACCAGCGCAGGAAGTATTGTGGGTTCAATTTATGCCAGCGGCAAAACCGCGGATGAATTGCGTGAAATTGCTTTAAATATGAAAGCCAATGATGTCCGTGATGTAAAACTGGATATGAAAGGTTTTTTTGACGGCAAAAAAGTTGAAAACTACGTTAATCAGCAAGTCAATAATACACCGTTGGAATTGCTTAAAACGCCCATGTATGTAGTGGCGACAGAATTAAAAGAAGGCAAAAAAGTGGTCTTTAATTATGGCAACACCGGGCAAGCAGTACGTGCTTCCGTATCTATTCCAAGTATGTTTGTGCCCACTAAAATTGGTAAAGATGAATATGTAGATGGCGGCTTGGTCAGTCCTGTACCTGTTAATGTCGCGCGTGAGCTAGGTGCAGATATTATTATTGCAGTCGATATTCTGGCTCAACCGGTGAATACTGAAACCAGCAATGTTTGGGGCTTGTTTAACCAAAATATTAATATCATGCAGAACCATTTGGCCAGAGAAGAACTTAAACATGCAGATATTGTGATTCAGCCCGATTTAAGAGAAAAAGCACATATTTTTGATGTCAAAGGTCGTGAAATGACCATGCGAGCGGGCGCTGAAGCAGCACAAAATCAATTAAATGCCATTTCAACAGTATTCAATCAAAAGCACTATTCACCACTGAATAAAATTCAACAATTGAGTGCGCATGATTGAAGCTATAAATTAACTGAAATGATGAGTGAACCAAGAACAAGGCATAAATTTTTTACTGGATGAAGTCTTGTTCCTGCTTTCAATAGTGTCATGAATATTTTTATTTTGATTAATCAATGAGCTAATTAAGGTCGATTCTATTGTAAAGATTAATTAATCAATTGATATTGCTGAATAAAATCAATTAAGTGGCTAAAAGTTTCATACTATATTATTTTTATATTAATATGTTTTTGTTCAATGATTTAAGTTTACCGCTAGGTGGAAAGTCAATAAACTTCATTTCATTAAAGTCGATATCAAAACATATTTCTGTAAGGATAGTTAAATGAATAACAGCAGTATGAATATAGAAAAAATTAGCATCGGGCATAAAGTCAAAATGGCTACTATGGAACATCTTGTTTTTACTGTGATTGCAGAAAATGCGGACGGTACCTTTAGTATCGAAACACAGCTTGATCAGCAGAATGTGCTCAGTTACGGCAATATTTCCAAAGAGATGTTGCGTAAAATCGCTTCGTAATTTTATTTAATAGGCTGTATTTTATTTTTGAGCAATTAAATCCTTAAAATAATATCTGCAAATGGATTTGCATTGAGTCTTCATCAGACTAACCACAGCATTCATTTAAAATGGAATGCTTTTAAATGAATGCTGATGTATTTTTTGTAATCATATTTTTGAGTATTTATTCTATAAAAACCGCAATAAATTAAAAAGATAGCAGATACAGTGTATTAAACAGATTGATATATATTTTTTTGAATGATAGTGAAATCACTATAAATAATAATGATGATTTTATTGCCGATTTGGACATTCTATTTCGTAGAAAAACGATATAATAATGACTAAATACTATTGTCTATCCAAGAGTCTAGAGAACGCGATGTCCCCATTAGATCAAATTGCTCCAGCATTAGATGACCAGTCTGAATTAACTATGTCGGTTTTAATGACTCCAGATATGGCAAATTTTTCAGGTAATGTTCACGGTGGAACAATTTTAAAATTGTTGGATCAGGTCGCATACGCATGTGCCAGCCGTTATTCTGGTAGCTACGTGGTCACTTTGTCGGTCGATAAAGTCAATTTTAAAGAACCGATTCATGTCGGTGAACTTGTTACTTTCCTTGCCAGTGTCAACCATGTCGGGCGTACCTCTATGGAGATCGGGATTCGTGTAGAGGCGCAGAATATTCAAAAGCGCACTGTACGTCATACCAATAGTTGCTATTTCACCATGGTCGCTGTGGATGAAGAGGGCAAACCCAAACAAATTCCTGCCTTAAAGCTAGACAATGACTGGAAACGTTGCCGTTTTGAAGCCGCAGAGCATCGTAAAGTGGCACGTTTACAAGAAAGTCATCATCCATCATGCAGTATTTATAAGAAAACTTCACAATGCTAATCAGTATTGAATGAAAAAGACCGCTTTGAAGCGGTCTTTTTTTTAATATGAAAATGTGCTTCTGGTCTATACAGCAGCATTAAATCGGCATAATATAAAACGATACGTATCGTTTCGTTTTATTTGGTGGTGCTATGACTGACGTAGAGGTAGAGAAAACTTCACGCCGTAAGCAATGTATTTTGAAAGCTGTAATCACAGCATTAGAAGAATATGACTACAGTCATTTGACTGTAGAAGATATTGCGGCACGGGCAGGGGTCGGGAAATCCACGATTTATCGCTGGTGGAAGCATAAGTCTGATTTGGTCTTTGATGCTTTCAAAGCACAAACCGCTTCAGTATTTGAACTGGATTTTCAGCAAAGTCTGGAATTTAATCTCAATCAGCAACTTTTAAAGTTATCGCATGCATTGAATCATCCTGTTGGTCGAGCCTTGTTGGTGGTGATGGCAGAGCATCGCGAAGCTGCGGGTGAATTCTTTAAACAGTATTTATTACCACGCCGTGAGCAAACCCGTAAGCTGATTCAAATTGCAATTGAACGGCATGAAATTATTGCTGACTATCCTTTTGAGCTGATGCTGGATGCACTGTATGGGCCGATACATTATCAAATTATTTTCTTCAATCGCATGCCCGATGAAAGCTACATTCAAAATCTAGTGCATCTACTTATGCAACCCGCTCTTGTTCAAAAGTAGCCATGGCTACACAGAAAGTTGATCGTTATGACTACCCCGAACACCGAGCGCTTATGGAATCGCTCTTTCATATTGTGTCTGTTCAATAACCTGTTTTTATTTACTTATTATTATGCGCTACTGACCATTTTACCGATTTATATCATGAAAAATTTAGGTGGAACGGTCAAAGAAGCAGGTTTGGCACTGACTTTATTTCTGATCTCTTCAATTGCAGTTCGCCCATTTTCTGGACTGATTGTCGAAAAATTAGGGAAAAAAATATCCTTTCGTGGTTCCGAGTTTTTATTTGTCCTTTTTGCTTTTAGCTATTTATTTGCCGATAGCATGTGGGCTTTATTGGTGATTCGTTTTATCCATGGAATTTGGTTTAGCATATTGACTACCGTGACCGTGCCGATTGCCAATGATTTCATTCCTGATCATCGTAAGGGCGAGGGGATGGGCTATTTCGTGATGTCGACCAACCTTGCCGTGGTATTTGGACCATTGATTGCCTTAACCGTGCTGCAATTTACTGACTTTATCAACTTGTTTGCAATATTGACTGCCGTAATTTGTCTGGGCTTTATGTTCTGTTTGATGGTTCCGGTACAAGAAAATAAACTCGACAAGTTAACCAACACAGTAGAAGAAAAACCTTTAGCTTTTCATGACATTATTGAAATTCGTGCAGTTCCAATTGGCTTTGTGGCCTTACTGACTGCATTTGCCTATTCCAGCATTATGAGTTTCATTACTGCTTATAGTGAATCCAAGGATTTACTGGCCTATACCAGTCTCTTTTTTATTGTATTTGCAATTTCCATGATTGTAGTACGGCCTTGGGTCGGGAAAGTTTATGATCGTAAAGGGGCCAGCGCCGTCATTTATCCTTCGTTTATTTTCTTTGCTTTAGGTTTGGTGGTGGTGAGCTTTGTTTCAAACCAATGGATTCTTTGGCTATCTGCTATATTTATTGGGATTGGCTATGGCTCATTATTTCCATGCTTTCAAACTCTGGCGATTCAGTCTGTGCCTAAACAGCGAATGGGACATGCAATCTCGACCTTCTTCACCTTATTTGATTTAGGTATGGCGATTGGTTCAGTGATTCTGGGTCTGATCATTGCCTATTATGGTTATCAAATGACTTATCTATTCTGTGCGGTCATTACTGTGGCAACTTTAGGTGTCTATAAATACACCGTTTCAGCATCACTTAAACAACCCAAATAAAGAGGTACGGCTGTGGAATTACGTCATTTACGCTATTTTGTTGCAGTGGCAGAAGAGCTGAATTTTACTAAAGCTGCACAACGTATGTGCACGGTACAGCCATCTTTAAGCCAGCAGATTAAAGATCTTGAACAGGAAGTTGGGGTGCAATTGCTGGTTCGATCGAATCGTAAAGTCGAACTGACAGAAGAAGGTAAAGCATTTTTAAAAGAAGCACTATTAAGTTTGGAACATGCTGAAAAAGCCATTCAGGATGCACGTCAAATTGCTAATTTAAATAAAGACCAATTGAATATTGGTTTTGTGCCTGTAGCTGAAATGAAAATATTCCCCTATATCATGCCGAATATTCGGGTGCATTTTCCAGAAATTAAAATCAACTTTCACAGTATGACCGATGCCAATCAATTCAAGGCACTCAAGAAAGGCGATATTGATATCGCTTTTACTCGCTATATTGATGAGTCCAGTGAACTTGAGCATGTACAAATTTTTAGTGAGCCTTTGGCTTTAATTGTTCCAAAAGATTCAGCGATTGCCGAGCAACGTCACGTCAGTATCAAGAGTTTTAACAACCAGGATTTTATTATTAGTGATGAAATTGCTTCACCTCAGTTGCATAAAATTATTACCGACTTCTTTAAGCAGTCCAAATTGAATGTCAATGTGGTGCAGCAATCCACCAATATTTTATTGAATGTCAATTTAGTCGGAATGGGAGTGGGCTGGAGCTTGGTGCCTGCCTATGTCATTCCATTGTTGGGCGACAAAATTGTGGTGAAAAAGACCATTGAGCCTTTACCGATGATTGACCTGTACGTAAGTTACCGTAAAGGTCAAAAAAATGAAGTGATTGAACTGATTTTGAAAATCTTAAAAGAACAATTTTATATGGGTTTCTTTTAAAAATTATCTCTATCACACGATGCTTTTCATTAAGTAAAAGCATCGTCGTCAAAGTCATGCCTCACATAACAATAATCAACACATCATCTAAAACGATTTATACTTAAAACCTAAAACAACAAGACAGGTCGAACAAAAATGATGAAGCTGTATAACAATTCACAATCACGTGGAATGACGCTTCTGCCTTTGCTGAAAGAGCTGGGTATTGAAGACCAGATTGAACAGATTCAAGTGCCTTATGAAGAGATGCATCAAGCTGAATATTCCAGCATTAATCCAATGGGGAAAGTCCCTTGTCTGGTGGATCAGGGTATCGTGATTTCAGAAGTTGCAGCCATATTTACCTATCTGGCAGATAAATATATTGAACAAGGTTTGGCACCCGCCTTGGATGATCCCAAGCGTGGCGCATATTTGAAATGGATGTTCTTTTGTCATGGTCCTTTGACTGAATATATGGATATAAAAGGCTTTCATATTTCTAATGAACAGATTGAAGCGAAAAGAAGCAGTTTGACCTTTGGGAATGAAGACAGCGTCTTTTTATTTCTAAAAAGTGGCATGCAACAGGCAAATCCGTATTTACTAGGTGAGAAAATTTCGGCAGCAGATTTATATTTGGCTTACTGGTTGGTCTTTGCAATTTCTTTTAAAATTTTACCGTATTTAGATGAATTTAAGCCGTTTATTCAACTCATCGGAAGCCGGGATTCGATGAAAGATGTGCCGTGGTTTCAAAAAATAAATGCTTAATGTTATTTGAACAGTGAAAAAACTGAATAAAAAAGACCACGCTTTCGCGTGGTCAGGCCTCTAAATATGATTCAGTTGATTTGTTATTTTACATGTAGCTTTTTGAATAGCTGTTGGCTGACGTGATCTAAGGTTTGTGGAATCGCAAGGGCGGCCACAAAACGGTCAGGACGTAAAATCACAACCGATTCAGACGTTTTACCAAACCATGTGCGGATATCGGTACCAATATCGCCAAGGGTAATCACGCCGTCAAATTTCTTACGGTTTTCATTGCCGAATTGAACTTCAGGAATGATCTGAATAAATTTAACACCTAAATTTTTCCAGACTTGCATAGTGGCATCTGAGAGTCCCCATTGAGGATCAACACCCCAAGCAATAATTGCGAAGTCGTTGCCAATCACATCATCCAGTAAAACTTTTTCACCAGACTCAAGTTTCAAATGTGGCTGGATAAACATCTTACCGACTGGAGATTCTTTTTTACCATCTGCTAGCAATGCACCATCGTTATATTTCGGCATAGGTTTGAAACGCATTTCAAGCAAATACTGTTTAATCGGTTTAATGTAATTCAATGCGAAGGCAATACCGTCACGGACAAAACCTTGCCATTTTTTAGGTGGCGCAAGTACGTGACCTGCCATCACAGAAAGATCAATCATCGCTTTAGCATGGTCTTTACGTTCAATTTGGTAAGAGTCCAATAAATCTGCAGTCGCTTTACTTTGGACAACCAGTGCAACTTTCCATCCCAAGTTGAAAGCATCACGCATACCGCTATTATACCCTTGACCTTGCCATACCGGCATGATGTGCGCTGCATCACCGGCAAGTAAAATGCGGTCGACACGGAATTTATCGGCAATACGTGCATTGTGTGTATAGACACGTTGACGAATCACTTCAATATTTTCAGCATTCGGTAAGACTTTAGACAGTAATTTGGCGATATTTTCTGGCTTGCTTAATTCTTCTTGAGTTTCACCTGGCATCACCATGAATTCGAAACGACGAATACCATGCGGAAGCGCAGCAGACACGTATGGACGTACTGGGTCACAGCATAAGTAAATGTGTGGTGTTGCTAATGGATCATTTTCAATGTCAATCACGATCCATTGGTTCGGTGCAGTTTTACCATCAAAAGCAATGTTTAAAGTACGACGTACAATTGAGTTGCCACCATCACAGGCAATTAAATATTTTGCTTGAACAGTTTCTTCTTTCTGGTTTTTATCTTGAATCTTAAGTGTTACGCCATTTGCATCTTGGCTAAACTCATTGAGCTGACGTGAAAAAAGCACTTCAGTTTTTTCGTATTGTTTTAAACCTTGCAGCAAGACATTGTCTACTTGAGGTTGAATAAATGCATTACGACGTGAGAAACCAAATTCACGGGTAAGTGGCTGAATATCTGCGAAACAGCGACCTTTAGGGGTCAAGAAACGCATCGCATGGTTTGGTGTAGTATGCGGCAATACTTGATCGACTAAACCAAGTGATTGAATGGTACGCAAAGATTCATCATCAATACCAATGGCACGGGGGTAGTCAATCAAACTATCCAGCTGCTCGATAATAGTGACTTGAACACCTTGTTTGCTTAAATAGTTCGCAATTGTTAAACCAACTGGGCCTGCGCCCAAGATTGCCACTTCAGTGGTGTAATTTGTTTTGTTGCTCATAGCGAATGTCCATTCAATCAATTCACATTTAAGTGTATTAACGGTGAAATTGAGGGTCTAAACAAGCTATGCCATAGTAGATATGTTGAATGAAAATAAAAAAGATGAAATGCTATTTATTTATTAAGATATTGAAAGATAATAAATATATTGATATTTAACTATACGGTTTTTTAAATCAATGATCATTTATTTCTATCATTTATAGATATCTTTGTTAAAAATAAAAAAGCTGAACTATTTAAATAATTCAGCTTTTATCTCTAAATCATTAACTTGAGTGAACAAGGTGGAGATAACAATTTGATTGAGATCTTTTTGAGTATTATTGAGCAGGTTTAGCAGTTGCTTCTTCAATAGCGCCTTCTGAATTAGGTTGAGCTGATGTTGGCTTGGTTGCAGCACTTTCAGAGGGTGCAGCTTCAGGTTGTTCTTGGGTAGAAACAATCACTTTTTCTTCTTTTTTTGTTTATCATTACTTGCAGCAAAAGTTATTGCTGCAGCAATGGTAAAAGTAGAAGCAAGTAATATTTGGGTTAATTTCATTTTAAGCATCCTTTTATTCTTTAAAAATTATTTGTATTGGGTCTATATTTATCATCACATAAATATGGACAGAGCTCATGCTAAAGAGCATGGGATTGAGGTGCAATCAAAGCAACAAAGTGAAACAGTCCGGTTAACCTGAGAAATACAACTAAACCTTCACTGTTTATTTAGTGTAAAAAATGCTCAAAGTATTGCCGGAAAAATGTGTGTAGATATTTCTATATAGGCTTTTATAAGACTTATTTTTCACCAATAACAAACAAAACCTGCCTGAATCATCATTTTTTAGTAATTATGCTCTGGTATTAAATGTAAATAAATCTTTCAAATTATGATGAGGTATTTCATCTACTTGGTCTTTTAATACAGTAAAAATAGCGTGTTAGTGATAGGTTTAATTTCATTATTTAATTCATTTATATAAGTAAAATTTAATAATAAGGCTGTGTAAGTCCTTTTAAAGAGTGTGAATACGTTGCCATAGCTCAAGGAAGAAATTAAAGTGGAGCAATATGCAGATTTTTGAGGTGAGTTGCTCTTACCACTGCATTGATTGATTTCCACCAAATGAATAGCGAGTAAGTTTTGAAACTGATTTCTCCCACACAAGCTGTCCCTACGCATATCATTTCTGGATTTTTAGGGGCTGGAAAAACCACCTTGCTCAAGCATTTACTCAGTCAAAAACCTGAAAATGAAGTTTGGGCGGTGCTGATGAACGAGTTCGGACAAATTGGTGTAGATCAGCAGATGTTGCCGCAAACACAAGGCTATGAAGTCAAAGAGTTATTGGGGGGGTGTCTTTGCTGTAGCAGTCAATTACCGATGCAAATTGCTTTATCTCGATTATTGTCGGAAAGTAAACCGGATCGATTATTTATCGAACCGACCGGTTTGGGGCATCCTGCACAATTACTGGAACAACTTACCGAACCGCATTGGCAAAAGAGTATTGCCATGCGTGCCTTAGTCACGGTGGTGGATGGCTCGCGTTTGCATGATGCAGATTGGAGCAAGCAAAACCTGTATGCAGATCAGTTAAAAGCTGCGCAGATTATTGTGGTTTCTCATGCAGATCGCATGGATTTTGCAGACGATCAGGCTTTGGTAGCATTAAAGAGCGAATATCAAGCCTATCAGCAAATCTGGCTGATGAGTGGGCAGGGTGAAATTGACCTTAAGCAAATTGATCTGCCGTATGTAGGTACTGAACGTAAGATTCAGCCCTTACTGAAAATTCAAAAAACATTTTCTACCGGGCAAAGTCTGCCAGAGATTAAACAATTACCTTATCATTACGTCGAGACTACTCAAGGCTATAGTGTGGCGGGTTGGAAGCTACCCAAGCGTTGGCAATTCGATTTTTATCTTTTATTGGATTTGCTTTGTGAGCAAAAGGATTGGCTTCGCATTAAAGGAATTTTTTATACCAATCAGGGTTGGAAAACTTTTAATTTTAATCCAGATCAATTTAATTATCAGTCTGCAGAAGAAGGCATTGATAACCGCATTGAAATCATTGTGCAAGATCAGCGAGATTGGCAACACTTTGAAGATCAATTATTTCAGTGTCAGCTGAATATGGGCGAAACTGATAAAACAACTCAGCAAAAGTAGTCCAAATCTTATATGCTAAGCGCCAAATTTGAGGACTTTTTTATGGCGCTTAAAGCAACGATTTATAAGGCTGATTTGAATATTGCCAATATGGATGATCATCAATATGCTGATTATCAATTGACGATGGCTCTACATCCCTCTGAAACCATTGAGCGCTTGATGGTGCGTATTTTGGCCTATGCGCGTTTTGCTGGCGAAGCTTTAGAATTTACCAAAGATCTGTTTGAAACTGATGAACCGGCTTTGTGGGAAAAAGACTTAACCGGTCAGCTGATCAAGTGGATTGAAGTGGGTAGTCCAGATGAAGATAAAGTCAAAAAAGCCAGCGCCCGTTGTAAGCAAGTTGCAGTGGTCACCTATGGTTCATCGGTTGATGAATGGTATAAGCGCAACAGCAAATTAAAAACTTTAAGTAATGTTCAAGTCTGGAAGCTTTCTACAGCAACCACAGATGCACTGCCACAATTATGCGAACGCACCATGCAGTTACAATTAAACGTTATGGATGGTGAATGGACGCTGATTGGTGAGCATGCGCAAGTCGTGGTTGAATGGGAACAGTTACAGTAAATATAAGCAGGATGTGGGTTTAGGCTTGCATCCTGATCACAAAATTGCGTATACCTGAAAATAATAAAAATGAAGAAGGGGGAAATACATGCCTCCTGATTTATATCGTTTGCTTATAGCCCTGGGTTATTGGTGCCATTAGCGGTGCAGGCTATGACGGTTAAGCCTGTTTGCTACTTTGATTGTGCTGATCGTTCTTATTTTTCTGATCTATGTTCAGGAGCATATTGAAGCCCTGAGTCATACAAGCATCGAATTATTTGTCCTGATCAATGCAAGACTCTAGATCAATATGAAGATTTATTTAGGGCTTATGACATGAAGGTGGTTCGCAGTGTGCAACATAAAACCGAACATCGAATTAGTGGACGCTGGATTTTAATTGGTTCAGCTGAAAATCATAAAAAACTGACCGCTTATTTACTCAACGATTCGAATATTCAAGAGCTTAGTTTTTAAATACTGAAACCTTAAATCATAAAGAATCCGCTTGAATCGGGTTTATACTAAGTATTGAAAATTTAGTACTCAGTTTAGGTAAATGACGATGACAAATGAATTAGAAATTATTGATTTAAAAGTGGGTGAAGGTAAAGAAGCAGTTAAAGGCGCGCTGATTACCACGCATTATACAGGCTGGTTGGAAGATGGAACCAAGTTTGATTCATCGATTGACCGTGGCAATTATTTTGAAACCGTGATTGGAACTGGTCGTGTAATTAAAGGTTGGGATCAGGGCATTATGGGAATGAAAGTGGGCGGTAAACGCAAATTACTTGTTCCTGCACATTTGGCTTATGGCGAACGAAAAATGGGTAAAATCATTCCTGCTAACTCAAACCTTATTTTTGAAATTGAGTTATTCGACGTAAAAACACGTGATTAAAATTTATTAATTTCTGATGAAGAAATGATCTGCAAGATACAGGGATAGATCTTGCAAATACATGAAAAATTGTTTGAGTTTTCTTTTTTTATCGTTACATTAGTTAATGAACAAGCGTAATTTAAGGATGATTCGCTTTTTGGATAAGAGCCATAATTTAATACATTTTTTTAAGTTTTTTCTTTTAGTCTGTGTATGCGTATTCGCGTGGCAAAAACCGGTATGGGCACACTATAATGCTGCGCCTGAATCAGATGATTTACAGCAAAAATTATTTAATCAGATTCAGTTTACTGAAAATAGCAGTACTCCCTTGCAAGGATTATGGCAGTATTATCCTGGGCAATTTATCACCCAACCCAGTTCCGTTCTAAAATCGACTAGCGTAAGTTTACCGATTTCTTTTAAAGAACTCACCGGTAGCAATGAAACCTACGGTACCTTCATTGGTCATTTTAAAATTCCCAAGGAATATATTGGGCGTCGTATTGCTATTTTTATTCCAAATCAATATGGCGCTTACCGCCTATATTTGAATGGAGATTTCGTGCTGCGTTTAGGTGAAATTGGTAAAGATACAACAACTCACCTCACAGAAAATGCACCTCGAATTGCCTTTATGGTCGTCAAAAAAGAATATTTCACCCTGACCATTCAAGCCTCAAATTTTGATCCTTTACATGGTGGATTAGAAAATCCTATGCGGATTGGTACCTCGAAAACCATTACTCGACAGTTTGAGCAGCTGATGATGAGTATTGGTTTGGTTTGTGGTGCAGTATTGGGCGTTGGCATATTTACTTTAATGTTTTCCATTTTTCAAGGAAAGATTGGGCGCAGCAGTATTCGGGTATTTGTGTTTGGCATTTTTATCTTATTTTTGGCATTACATAATTTATTTTCTGCACCTTATGCCTACACGGTATTTACAGATATTAGCTGGATATGGGGAAGACGATTAGAGTTTCTATTTACTTATTTTGCAGTGGTATTTTTTCTGAGTTATATGATTTTACTCAACCAGCGCTATTTACATCCGATTATTTATTTTGTAGCAATGCTGGTGCTTGGAATAAATATTGTTGTAACTGTATTTACTAGCCCTGAAATTTTTGAACGTTTAGCATTTTATAGTTCATTATTTAGCGTAGTGGTCATTTTGAATTTTGCCTATGGTTTTTATCTGACTCTAAAAACGAAAGAGAAATATTCTACGATTAATTTATGGGCTGTGGTTTTATTATGTGTGACATTTGTCCATGATTTTTTGTTGACGCTCCATTTAATTGAGTCCTTTAATCTCTCATTTATCTCTACCAGTTTTTATGCATTGTTGGTTATGTTCCAGCAGTCTAGAAATTTTGCGCGACATACCTCTTATATTGAGCAATTGAATAATAATTTACTTGAACTCAATAGCTCTTTAGATCAGAGAGTACAAGAGCGAACCTTGCAGTTACATCAGCTCAATGAACAGTTAGAACGACAAATTCAAATTGATGCATTAACCGGTGCGTTTAACCGCCGTGCTTTAAATGCCGAGATACAGCGTTTATTTACCCTGACACAAAATCACAGTAATAGCACCTTGGCATTTGCCATGTTAGATGTGGATTATTTTAAAAATTATAATGATTACTATGGGCACTTGAAGGGTGACGTGATTTTGCAAGACTTGGTTAAAATGATACAACATGCCTTGCCACCTTCAGCTTATGTGGCACGCTATGGGGGAGAGGAGTTTGCGATTATTTTGCATAATGTTCCTAGTGAAGTGGTTTTAAAAGTGTTGCAACAGGTTTTAAATGCCGTAAGACAAGCACAGCTGGAACATGTAAATAGACCCGACCAAAAACAATATGTGACCTTAAGTATGGGGGTTGCATGGATGGATCAAAATCATCCCTATGCCGATATACATGAACTCATGAAGGCTGCCGATGTCCAGCTTTATGCAGCTAAAGGTGCCGGTCGAGATCAATACCAAGCGCTGAGTGGTTAAGCGTTAAGATAGTTAATGGGGCGATAGGTATTTTATTTGATGCAATCTGCATTCATATTTTAAAGCTATATTCTTAATTCTTATAAATCCAATAAGTTTATTTAAATATAACTACCTTGCTGGAAAAACAGACATATTGATGTGTTTTTTAAAGCTTTTATTCCAATTCATTGGTATTTTTTAAGATTCATTTCAGTTTTATTTGATAAAAAGCCAAGTTGAAATAACTGAATGTCATACATCAGGAAAGGCAAGATCCACATTTTATTGATGCAAAATGTGTGATATTCAGAGAATAAAATGATTTTTTGAGCACCATTTAATGAATACTCGCTTGCTTTCAACATTGCTCTCCACTTCTCTTTCTGCAGTTTTGTGGCAGATTCCTCATTTAGCCTGGAGTCAAACGCCAGCGCATAATCCGACACTGACCGTGATTGGTTATCATGAAATTATCAACACTGAAAATGCACTTATTCCTGAATATGCAGTGAGTACGACCCAATTTCAGCAACATATCGATTGGCTGAAAAAAAATGGTTTTCACTTTATTAATGTTGATCAGCTTATTCAAGCGCATCAAGGGAAATATAGCTTACCGACAAAACCGGTTTTATTGACGGTGGATGATGGCTATGCCTCTTTTTATCAAAATGCCTATCCGATTGTTAAAGCCAATAAAATTCCTGTGGTTTTGGCGGTGGTGGGTTCATGGTTAGAACCCAAAGAAGATCAAAACATCGATTTTTCAGGTGAGCAGATTCAGCGTAAAGAAATGCTGTCCTGGGCAGAATTGAAAGAGATGCAAGACAGTGGTTTAGTGGAAATGGCCAGTCACAGTTATAATTTGCATCGCGGTATTGTAGGCAATCCACAAGGCAATCTTGAACCTGCGGCGGTCACACGCTTATATGATCCTAAATCTGCGAGCTATGAAGATGATAGCCACTATCAGCAGCGTATTTCCAATGATTTAAAACAGAATAACCAATTGCTGATTGCCCATGGTTTGAAATCACCACGCATAATGGTCTGGCCTTATGGTCACTATAATATGCAAACCGTGAAAATTGCCAAACAACTGGGTATGCCGGTTGCCATCAGTCTGGATGATGGTGCAGATTCGGCGAAAAGTTCACTGGGTCAGCTCAATCGGATTTTGATTGAAGGCAATATGACCACAGCAGATTTAGCGCGAGAAATACAAAATCGTCAGCAACATTTGGGCGATAATAACCGTCCGCAAAAAATTATGCATATCGATCTAGATTACATTTACGACAAAGATCCGATTCAACAGGAACGTAATCTTGATCATCTGCTGGACCGGATTGTGGCGACGAAAGTGAATACCGTGTATTTACAGGCTTTTTCCGATCCGGATGCCAACGGTTCAGCGGATATGGTGTATTTCCCCAATCATTATTTGCCGATGCGCGCAGACTTGTTTAATCGGGTCGCCTGGCAAATTCAGACCCGAACCCAAGTAGGGCGTGTCTATGCGTGGATGCCATTACTGGCTTGGGAATTACCTAAAAATAATCCGGTGTCTAAAGATGTGGTTGAAACCCAGCAAACGGAAGATTCTCAGCATTTGAATATGGGATATCGCCGTTTAAGTCCATTTTCACCCGATGCACGAAAAACCATTAGCGGAATTTATCAAGACCTGGCCAAGTCGGTGCCTTTTAACGGTATTTTATTCCATGACGATACCACTTTATCTGACTATGAAGATGCCAGTCCCGAAGCTTTGAAAGCCTATGCAGCTATTGGTTTGCCGACAGATTTAGCCAAAATTCGCAGCAATGATGCCGATCTGCAAAAATGGACCGCTTATAAGACCAAGTACATTGATGACTTTGCATTGCAACTGGCACAACAAGTCCGTCAGTATCATCCTTTTTTACTGACTGCACGAAATTTATATGCACAAGTTGCGCTCAAACCCTATGCAGAAAATTGGTATTCACAGTCTTTAGAACAGTCCATCAATCGTTATGATTTCACTGCCATTATGGCGATGCCTTATATGGAACAAGCAGCCAATAGCGATGCTTTTTATCGAGATATTGTCAATCGCGTGAAGCAATTTCCAAAGGGAATCAAAAAAACAGTCTTTGAATTGCAGGCAGTGAACTGGCGAACCAATCAAAAAGTTCCATCAGATGAGATGGCTCAAACCATTCAATCTTTATATGAACAAGGTGCAATGCACGTGGCTTACTATCCGGATGATCCGATTCAGGATCATCCCGATACGCGAGTGTTACGCAAGGCCTTTGATTTGAAATCAAGCAAACTTGTTCCTTAAAGGAATTCTATATGTCAACGCTGCAGCATTTTTGGCATTCCGCTTTGCACTTTGTCTTTTATTATCCATTGTTTATGTCATATTTATGGATGATTGGTGCACTGATTTTCTATTGGAAAGAACGACAAGATCCACCGTGTCAACAACCGAAGCCACTTGCTGCTTATCCCAAAGTGGCGGTGCTGGTGCCTTGTTTTAATGAAGGTGATAACGCGGAAGAAACCTTAAGTCATGCCTTGGCACTGGATTATCCAAATTTTGAAGTGATTGCGATTAATGATGGCAGCTCAGATAACACTGCAGACGTCTTAAACCGTTTGGCTGTACAGCATGAAAAGCTGCGTGTGGTGCATTTGGCACACAATCAAGGCAAAGCCATGGCATTACAGGCGGGAAGCTTGTTGACCGATGCCGAATATTTGATAGGCATCGATGGTGATGCCTTACTCGATCCGCACGCAGCAACCTGGATGCTACGCCATTTTCTGGAAGATGAAACTGTCGCTGCTGTCACCGGTAATCCACGGATTCGTACCCGTTCCACCTTGATTGGTCGTATTCAGGTGGGAGAGTTTTCTTCTATCGTGGGGATGATCAAACGTGCGCAACGTAGTTTTGGACGACTGTTTACCGTTTCTGGCGTGATTACGGCATTTCGTAAAAGTGCGGTGCATGAAGTCGGTTATTGGTCACCTGACATGCTGACTGAAGATATTGATATTACCTGGAAGCTGCAACGTGCCGGCTGGAATATTCACTTTGAACCGAATGCCTTGGTCTGGATTTTAATGCCAGAAACCTTCAATGGTTTGTGGAAACAGCGGCTGCGTTGGGCGATGGGTGGGGCACAAGTGCTGATTAAAAATATGGATGTACTGTTTAAACCGAAACTGAATTTTTTATGGCCCTTGTTATTTGAACTGGTCTTAACGCTGGTCTGGTCTTATTTAATGCTGTTTATGGCGATTCTTTGGTTAATTCATTTTATTGTTCCACTTGGAATTAATGGGGGGAGTTCTCCATTTTTGCCTTATGGAACAGGCATGCTATTAGGAGCAACTTGTTTACTTCAGTTTGCGCTCAGTAAATGGATGGACAGTCGTTATGAACCCGGACTCGGTAAAAATTACTTCTGGATGATCTGGTATCCATTTGTATTTTGGTTGATCACGCTGTCTGCCAGTATTGTGGCATTTCCAAAAGTGTTGTTGCGTCGTGATGGCAAGCGTGCACGTTGGGTCAGTCCAGACCGGGGTATGCGAAGTTCAACAATCAATAATGAGAGCATCCGCCATGAAAAATAATTCTTTAGTTATTGATTTACGCCGTTTATTGCCTTGGCATAAACGTTATGCCTCAAATACCTCAACAGCGATAATGTGGGCGGTGTGGTTGTTTTTATGGCGTCCATTATTAATTGTAATTGGTGTAGTAAGTCTGCAAAAACAGCATGTCATTCATCAAATGTTTTCAGCTTTTGGTTTGGGAGTTGAACATGGGGTAAGTGCATTATTGGCATGTGTGGTCGCATTACTCTTATGGTCGAATTTTGTTCCTTCCAAAGTGGTGAAGAAAACTCCGGCCAAAATTATGAAAGATTATGTGGATCATTTTGATTTACCTGTCCAAGATATTGAGCAGGGCCGTCAGCAAAAAGTCAGTGTAATCCATCATAATGATCACGGTAAAATCATTCGGATCGAATAATGAAACGTTGTTTGAGTTAAATATTTTAAAAATCCCGAGTGAATATCCCACCCGGGATTTTTTTATTTGATTGATACTGTTTCACGAATGGAATAAGAATATAAGGACAATCCCATACACAGTAAAAGCAATCCTAAAATTAAATGTGGACTTAAAGCTTCATGATTAAGCCACGTTCCCCATAATGTTGCCAGTACAGGCGTCATGATGGTGATCAGCATCAGTGTGGTTGGGTTTACTGTGTTGAGCAGTTGATAATAAAAAATCATCGCCAGTACCGAGGAAAATAAGGCGCTATAGATCAGTGCAATACTGGTTTGTAATACGGGGAGCTGCGATGGCAGATCTGACCAGAAAAAAGGTAGTAAAGCGCAATAGCCTAACCATGACATGATTGTCGCACCTGTCATTTGACTGATTGGATGGAGGTTGGCAGCCACACCACGAACTGCAAATGCAGAGAGTACATAAAGAATCATGGCGATGACTTCTAAAGCTATCCCGAGATAATTTAGGCGTATATTTTGTGAACTTAAGTCCAGAGCAAAATACAGACCGAGCATGCCCATCATTAAGCCTGTGCATTGATAAGCACTCAACTTTTCACTTTTAAAAATACAAGTCGCCAGCAAGCCGGATACGAATGGGGCAATGCCGTAGATGATTGAAATAATGGCTGATGGAACTTTTGATGCGCCCATATAGCAAAAGGTCATGGAAGCAAACAAGCCCAGTGCACCTGCCGCATAGCTAAGTAAAGCTTGCGGGTGCAAGGGCACTTTAACTTTAAAGTAGGCCTGACAGACTAAGGCAATGGGAATAGCCAAGCTAAATCGGATAAATAAGCCCCACGCCCAATGAATTTCATGCACTGTCCAAACGGCTGCTAGCGGTGTCACTGACCAAATCAGCACGACAGTAACAAATTGACCGGCTGTAGCGAAGCGTGAGTATCGGCTAAAAGAAGCTACAACCGGCTCGGACAGTGGCGAGGGGAAATCATTTTTATTGGATGGCTGATTCATTGGTTTTTTCCTTATTTTTAGGCAATAAAAAAGGTCGCTGTTGAGGCGACCTTTAGATATTTATTTTAGTGATTATTCAAAGAAATGATCACGGTACAGATTCCAAGGCACCTCATGCAAAAAGTCCACCCGTCGTGAAGTGGCTTTGTTGACTTGAATGTCCAAAGCGAGCCAAATCGCAAGCGGATATTGAGGGTATGGAATAGCTAACATGAAAAAAAAGTCTCTGAATGAACATTTTTTATAGCATAATATTTTAAAAATTGTATGAATTTTATTCAAATTGTTTTATAAATATAAAGATAACAATTATTTACTCGTGAGAGTGTCGCTATGATAAAAATACTCTTGTGGTTGTGTCTTTTCATTGTGTTTATTGGGCTTTGGAAAGTCATTTTTAAATTTCAGATCAATCAACATTTTCAACAATTCAAAATCAAGCAGTTAGCGGATTTAGACAAAACTGCCTCTATATCCACGAAGCCATTATCCGCCCATGAAGCACGTATCGATGAAGTGGAGGAATACGAACAACAATTATTTGATGATGTCTGCCAAATATTTTTTGAGCGCCAATTGGCTGAACGAAATTTGAGTCAGGCAATTGTAGTCCAAGAAGATGTATTAAGAAAAATGCCAGCAAAAACCCAAACCCAAATTCGCAAGCTGGATTTAGGGGAATGGTCTATTTACTGGACTTTCTATGATCAGTCTTTGGAATATTATGTTGGACGTTATGGGGTGTTTTATACCCATGTCGACCGTTTTGGGGAGGAGCATAAATTTGAAATGAAAGATGCACATAGCCACGTTTGATTAAAGGGATGCGTTTAAGTGCCACATATTTTTAGCTAAAGGATGAAGTGCTTTACATCTTTATGTACTTTGTAACTATTTTAACATGCGTTGCTTTACCTGAGCTAGATAAAACAGATCATCATTCAGGCGATCCATTAAATCATCCCTTCATAATCGGCTTAACTTTGTTTGGCTAAAATTCTGGCTTCAGCTTCTGCAAGATGTATTTTAAATAATTGATAGAACGCCATTTCCCAATCCTGAAAAATAGCGCGAATTTTTTCTAAAATATCGGCATATTAATACCGGACTTCAATAGAAAGAATTCCAACTAAACAACCTTTTATTTCATAACTAAAAAAACTGCACCGCACGCTCATGAATATGTTCAAAATGCATGGTCCAAAATGCCTATTTTCTAACTTATGCTTTAGATGTGGCATAGAAAACTCGTTTTTATTGGATTTAGATGACTAACTTTTGGATTATTCACTTTTAAATTATTGACCTTTAAATTCGGGTGCACGTCGTTGCAGCATCGCCATAACCCCTTCCTGTACATCTTGGGTTTTTAGCAGTGGGGTGAGGTGCTGTTGTAAATGGGCAAATGCTGTTTCTGCACCATGTTCAGCGGCCTCTTTGGCAGAAGCAAGCGTGGCTTGTACGGCAAGTGGTGCAGCTTGAGCAATGCGTTCTGCCAGTTCAATGGCTCGTTTGAGTGGCACTTCACTGGTGATTTCATTGATCAGGTTTAAATCCAGCGCCGTTTGGGCATTGAAGGTATCCCCCGTGAGCAAGTAGCGCATGGCTTTTGACCAGCCTGCTGCTTGTACAAAACGCACCGTTGCACCACCAAAAGGTAAAATGCCACGTTGCACCTCCATTTGTGCAAACTGGCTGTTGTCCTGTGCAATTACGATATCCGCATTGAGCATCAGTTCGATCCCTGCGGTATAGCAAAAGCCTTGAACTGCAACAATCACCGGTTTTTTTCGCTGACGTCCGCTGGTTCCCCATGGATTGATCTGATGTTCATTGTAGTTAAATATGCCACTACTCAGTTTGGGTTGTAACTCAACCAAATCCAAACCCGCAGTAAAGTGCTCACCATGGGCGAAAATCACTGCACAGCGTAACTCGGGATGATCTTCATATTCGGTTAAGGCGAGTGATAAGTCATGAATCAGATGACTATCAAAGGCATTTCGTTTTGTCGCACGGTCGAGTCCAATAAAGAACAGAGACCCGCGAATTTCCCGGCTGACTTTTCCTTGTTGTTGTGACATTTTTACTCTCCCAGTTTGATTGTTTTTTATATTCTTCAACGGTCGTTAGAAAACTGTCAAATCTATGCAGGCTACTTTTTAATTTGCATTGAAGTAACAGATCATAGTTCGAAACAGCTGTGTTGTCGGTCAGATTGTGTAGCTGAATTGGTACAATTTATCTTGCGTTCAGCGCTATTTTTTCCATAATAGCAGCACTGTTTACCTGCCTGTTTATTGCTATGTCACCTTTAGAAATTGTTGCCGTCATTATCAGTCTTATTGGGGTGACATTGACCATTAAACGGAATATGTGGTGTTGGTGGTTTAACTTCGCAGCCTTTGTTTTATATGCCTATTTATTTTACGAATTTAAGCTGTATGGCGAAACCATTTTGCAGTTTTTCTTTATCGTGGTGAACTTTTATGGTTTCTACCACTGGTTGAAGGGCAAACAGCAAGATCATGAAATTCGGATTGAACCGATTGCTAATAAAATAGTGATTTTCCAGATGCTACTTGCAGCAGTGGGCGGTTTAATTTTCGGTTTAACTTTAAAAAATTTTACCGATGCTGCTGTGCCGATGCTGGATTCACAATTGGCGGCTTTTAGTTTACTGGCCACCTATTGGACCAGCCGTAAACATATTGCGACTTGGGTATTGTGGGTTTTCGTCGATATCGTTTATGTGGGCATGTTTATTTATAAAGATTTATTCTTGACTGCGGGTTTATATGCCGCCTTTGTCGGATTGGCCGCTTTTGGCTGGTGGCAGTGGGAACAAGTGAAAAAGAAACAGGTGATTACGCATTTTAAGGGTGTATAAAGATATTTTATGGCGCACTTGGATTGACTCATATGCTGATTGATTTCATTCAACATCAATTGAAGCAATTTGATGAAATGGCATCACGCATTCAAGCTGCGTCTGACCACTATATCCAGTTTGATTCAGTCTCTGATTTCTATAAGGCTGAATGGTTGAATGATTTTCCACAAGGCACCACATGGGCAGCGACAGGTTTGGATGATGGTGCTGAACAATTCTATGCAATCATTGAATATAGAAGCCATTTCCTCAGTATTTCCTGTTCCGAGCAAATTGAAATACATTGTGGCGTATATGGTCAATAGTTCGGTAGATACGGTCAATGACAGCATCACTAAAATTCAATTAAATAAAAAGCGACAAAATGCGCTAGATCAGTGATGATCAAATGGTTTATAAGTATTCAAAACGACCAATAAAAAAACAAAGGATAGAAAAATGGCACATCGTTTTACTGTGAATTCTACAATTCAGGGCGTTTCAATTGATGAATTTAAACGACTTGCATCAGATACAGCTTTGCACGAAGCAGTATGCAGACGTATTCCAGGTGAAAAATTAGAAATTATTGAATCTAAGATTCAGGGCGATACCTATACTTTACGCCGTGCATATAATTTAGATGTGAAGATTCCGGATATCGCAAAAAAACTGCTCAAAGATGCATTTCGTTTGAAGCGTACCGATATCACCAATTTAGAAGCTTTAACTTCGACCATAGAATTGGGTGCAAATTTACCTCTAGTAGCCAGTTGTGAACGTGCAGTAACAGGGGATGATCGGCAAATTCATATTACCTTAAATTGGCAGGTTAAGATTAAAGTCCCTTTGGTTGCAGGCATGCTAGAAAAACATGCTGAAGGGGAAATTCGTAAATTCAGTGATTTGGAAATCCAGATTGTTGAAGATGAATTAAAGAAAAATCTCTCTGCTTAATGACGGTAAAAAAGCCCTTAATTAAAGGGCTTTTTTATTTATTACTGATTAATCTTTTACGGTGTTGTGCGGTGTAGAAATTGCAGATGCCACTAAATCATGTTTCTCAAATTTGGCTCTATAAAGCATCGCAGTAAAGAACGAGACCAAGCACACCACCCATATATAATACATTGCGCCAATATTGCTATACAGGCTTAACCATTGCACCAAGGGTAAAGTAATACCACCCGCTATAGCATAGGCAACATTATAGGAAAATGAAATGCCCGAGAAACGGATTTGAGCAGGGAACATTTTCACCATACTGTAAGACACCATACCTACGGTTCCCGAGAACAAACCAAGCAACATATACAGCATAAACACAGTTGATGGAGCGACATGTCCGAGGCTGTTATAGAAAATACCCGCAATGATCGCGACAGCGAGTGAGCCGAATAAAATCACCTTGCCTGCGTCAAAACGGTCAGCCAACAGTCCTGCCAAAATACAACCCAGCATTTGCATGACAATTGCGGCACTTTGCATTTTAAAGGCATCGGCGCGTTCAAAACCAAAAGCACCGACCAACAGGTTAGGCATGGCTAAAATCAGCACCACTACACAGCCAGTCAGGAACCAGGTAAATAACATCCCAATCACCACGCCTGTTTTATGTTCTGCTAAAACCTGTTTCACCGGCATTTCTTTAGAAAGTTCTTTGCGTGCTTGCATTGCCTTAAATACAGGGGTTTCTTTTAAATAACTACGCAAATAGAGCGCAATTAAACCGAAAATACCCCCGGCAATAAAGGGAATGCGCCAAGCCCAGTCATGAATTTCTGTTTCTGAAAACTTGATGGAAATAAACAAGGACATCAATGCACCGAGCAATATCCCTAAAGATAGACCTGCAGTGAGTAGTCCGTTAGCAAAACCAATTTTCTTTTCCGGTACGTGCTCGGAAACGAAAGTCCAAGCCGCAGGAATTTCCCCACCAATGGCAATGCCTTGTACCACGCGCATCAGCAATAACAATAATGGTGCGGCATAACCAATGCTTTCAAAGGTCGGCATCACACCAATCATTAAGGTCGGGAGCGCCATCAGTAAAATGGATAAGCTGAATAAGCGTTTACGCCCAATCAGGTCACCAAAATGTGCCATGATCACACCACCGAGTGGGCGGAAGAAGTAACCTGCAGCAAAAATACCGTAAGTGTTCAGCATTGCCCAAAAAGGACTTAAACCACTTGGGAAAAACAGTTCAGAAATGATTTTGGCGTAAAAGACATAAATGACGAAGTCGTAGAATTCGAGTGCGCCACCGAGGGAGGAAAGCCCAAGGGTACGTTTATCTTCACTGCTTAGACGTGCAGGCGCTTCCGTGCTGGTTGTATTGGTCATCGCATGTACAAATAGTGGTAAAGTTTTTATTTTAATCAATTGCTATCTATATGAAAAATAATTCTTTCTTCTGAGTGCGACAACTTAAATTTATGAATGATGAGGCGTGATCCGTGTTGATATTATAGTCTTACAAAGTAGGGCAAAATCGAGAAGATGATACCGATCGTCGTTAGCATCGTGGTATTTTCTATAAAATAGGGGAAGATCATCAGTACCAAGCCACAAATCAAGGGCATAGTGACTTTTTGTTTTTTTCCATACAGAAAATAGCCTAAGCCTATAGAGCTAAAAAGAACACCAAGAAGGAGTTGGGCTGTGGTCATTATTTTATATTTATAAAGGATTTGAGCTGATTATAACCAAGTAAAATTAAAATGGGCTTAAAAGTTTTTACTTAAGGGTCGCTAACCTTGATCTGCAGGAAAGGTGAAATACAAGGATTAAAATTGTATATGATCGATATGTTTTTAGCGTTAAAATTTATACAGAATTTGTGATTTAAAACAGTATTGGATTTAGCTATGTATCTAACAAGGGAATGAATTTATGAATACTATTTTACCTGTAGCACAGCGTGGTGAAGCCATTCTGACCTTAACAGCGGCTGAGGTGGCAAAGTCTGAGCTGAATAGTGAATGGTTAAATCAACTCGCTGTAGCTATGCATGACACCATGATGGAATGTAATGGTGTAGGTATTGCTGCGCCTCAGGTTTATGTCTCTAAACGGGTGATTATTGTCGCTTCACGTCCTAACCTGCGTTATCCCGATGCGCCTGAAATGGATGCAGTGGTGATGGTGAATCCTGAAATTTTAGAAAGGTCTGAAGCAACTGTTCTGGGGGAAGAGGGCTGTTTAAGTGTTCCGGATGAGCGTGGGCAAGTGGCACGGGCTGAAACAGTTAAAGTGCGTTATTTAACGCTGCAAGGTGAACCAATAGAAACGATCTATAAGGGTTTTCCTGCAAGGATTGTGCAGCATGAAGTGGATCATTTGGACGGAGTGTTGTTTATTCAGCGGATATAAGTCTAAATTGTTTAATTTTTGTGCTATAAATATAAAGCAATAAAAATTTTAGAAATTATAAATATAGTAAGTAAGTTTATGAACTTGTTTAAAAAAATACATACGCTGATTTTTCATTATTGGGGCAGATTTAGGTTTCATATCCTTGAATCTGATAATTTAATTATTAACTGGCCTAATTTTGATAAAGGGGTGTTACTGCTGATTTTTGGGGCATTTTGCCAAGTCAGTGCAATTAAATGGTATCTGGCCAGCTATTTCTCTGCTGAGAATGCTGTCTGGATTAATGCGGACTTTTTTTTCATCCGTATTATCAGTGTGTTTATCACTTTAATCATTTTTATCATTATAGTTGGCTTTAGCTTCAGATATAAAAGAAATAGAAAATTCCGGAGATTTATTTCTTATTTTTCGCCGATGTTCTTTGGTGGCACGATGATTTATGCGGGCTATACCATCGGTATTTACAGCCCCGCGACCATTGCCGGATTTATCAATATCGTCCTGATTGGACTGGTATTTTATTCACGAAAAATTATTTATAGTATTGCGATTCCTGCTCTTATTTTTATCATCATTATTAGTTACTTAACTTTTAATGGCGTGATTCGTTACGCGCCTGTGTTTAGTGATGCGCTTACTAATGGCGAGTTTTATCATAATGAATTCTGGATCGGAAGTATGGCGGAAGTTTATCTGCCGATCTTGCTGGTTTCGATTTTGTTTTTTGAAATTTTACTTTCGCAATGGCGTCGGCGTGAAAAAAATATTAAAAGAATGAGCCAAACCGATGTTCTGACGAATGTATTTAATCGTCGTTATGTTGGGGAACAACTCACCGCTTTAGAACGCAAGAAAAAAACGGCTTATGCGGTAATTTTACTGGATTTGGATCATTTCAAACTCATTAATGACCAATATGGTCATGAAGTTGGAGATATGGTTTTGCAACGCGTTGCTGCTATTCTATGTGCTACTACACGGGAACAGGATATCGTTGGGCGTTTTGGTGGTGAAGAATTTATTCTGATTTTAAAAGAACAAAATTTACAGCAAGCGATTGAGATTGCAGAACGTTGTCGTAAAATAATTGAGCAGGAAGAAATTCAGTTAGAAACAAAAGAGATTTTAAAAATGAGTGCAAGTTTTGGTGTAGCACTCTCTCAAACCACTTTAAATAAAGAACAGACCATTCGTCTGGCCGATCGAGCTTTATATTTGGCTAAACGGCAGGGCAGAAATCAGGTAAGAAATTATCTGGAATTAGTTAATAATATGCCTTCACCTATCTATTGAATTGGAATGTTGTTTTAGTTGGTCGATAGTGATTTTCGGATTTATAGGGTGTGATTCAAGTGATTACTAAAATAGCTATTCAAAATTAAAAAAATCCATTCCGACCTCCTTTAAAAAAAGGGGGTAGCCACGTAGTTTATTTAATCAGATGACATCTCTATCCTTATAAATAAAGGCTTAGAAGCTGATTAGATAAAAATCACAGAGTATCATTTTTAGGCTAAAAAAAGCACCGAATTAATCCGATGCTTTTTGGATGCTGTTCTATAAGGATTACTTAATATGTTCCGCAATGTCGGTAAAGATCACGCCTAATCCATGCGCACCAGCGTCTGGATAACCTAAGCTTCGGTCACCGACTGTTCCGGCACGGCCCATGCGTGCAACGATGTCTTTTGTAGACTCTGCACCTTGAACCGCAGCTTGTGCACCTAAAGTGAAGTTTTCTTTAAAGGTTTTATTTGTATTTGATGACCATGTATCGGCACAAGGAACCAATGCATCGATTAAGGTTTTGTCGCCAACCACAGCACCACGGCCAAATGAACGCTCGCCTGTGGTTTGAATACCTTTCACCGCATCTTGCAGCATCACGGCAAAGTCGGAAACTGAAAGTATTTCCTTTCCTTTAATCGATTTACTTGCTGCGCGGAAAGCTGAGCCCCAAATCGGACCTGAAGCACCACCACAATGTTCCATAATGATGATTGAGCAGTTCAGTAAGAAATCATCCATGTGTTGATATTGCACAAGCGCGTCCCATTGGCGTTTAAGCTGTTTAAAGCCTTTAGCAACACTCATCCCAAAGTCGCCATCACCCGCATGGGCATCTAATTCACAAAATGGCACTTCATTTTTAATGATGCAGGCACTCATCACATCGATCACATAGCGCATATTTTCAATCGTAAATTGTTCATTCACGATTTCGGCATGTTCTGCGTGAGTTTCAATATCTACATTTAAGGTACGTTCCGCTTTGAAATCGTTTATTGTAAATTCAATGGCTAAGGCCACTGAACCGTCCATTTTAAAGGTAGGGGTGTTGGCAGGTGCATCTAAATAGCTTTTCAGTTCATCATCTAATGCTAATAACGAAACGGATGCGCCCGCCATGTCGATACTGGTCATATAGTTACCGACAAAGGTACGGTAAATCTTAATCCCTTTTTTCGCTAACTGTTGGCAAACATCTTGATTGAACAGATAAAGTTCTTGCATTGGTGTTGAACCAAAGCCGTTAATGAGTACCGCAACTTCTGTTAAATCAGGACGATCGAGGAATAGATCATCGACAATGCGCTGCGCCAATTCATTTGAAGGCAGAATTTTTTCACGGCAGATACCTGGCTCACCATGAATCCCCACGCCATATTCCATTTCATCATCAGCCAAGGTAAAGGTTGGGGTTCCTTTGGCAGGTACCGTACATGAGTTAAAGGCAAAACCTAAGCTGGTGACATTGTCCGCTGCTTTTTGAGCTATTTCTTTAACACGTGCCAAGTCATAGCCTTTTGATGCAGCTGCGCCAGCAATTTTATGCACAAATACAGTGCCGGCAACGCCACGACGACCGACTGTGTATAGGCTGTCTTTGACTGCAATATCATCAGCGACTTTGACGTAATCAACTTTGATTCCATCATCGACGGCAAGGGCAGCACCATTCTGGAAATTCATCATATCGCCAGAATAGTTTTTAATGATCATCAGTACGCCTTTATCAGACGCAACTTGCTGCAAAGCTTTATAGACTTGAATTTGAGAAGGTGATGCAAATACATCACCGCAAACCGCAGCATCTAGCATGCCTTGTCCCACAAATCCTGCATGTGCAGGCTCATGACCGCTGCCGCCACCACTGATTAAGGCCACGTTTTGGTGTTTTTCTTTACGTGAAATAATTTTAGATGATTCATTGAATGTGAGTTCAGGGTGTGCGAGGACAAAACCTTTGCACATTTCGACAACGATGTTTTCAGCACCGTTCATTAATTTTTTCATTGAAACACCAATAGTTATGAATTTGGGAGATAAATTTATTGCCCTATTATTATTGAAAGCGGCGAATTTTGCAGACTTAAAACTGTAAGAATGCACGATTTAGAGTTAATGGGTTAGAAAAGGGGCAGTTTTTTCAGTACACTCATTTATAAATTTAGAATCCCTCCCAACCTCCCTTTCTTGCACTTCATTTAAAGCAATGCTTTAAGTCGTGTTCAGGGAGGAGCTGTCACGTAATTCATTTAATCACATGACAAAGTCCCTCTTTTGAAAAGAGGGATTTAGGGAGATTAAAATAAAAAGAGAAAATAAAAATGAAACCCTACAATAAAGACTTAAAACAAGCCTCACGCGAATTACGCAACAACATGACAGAAGCTGAGAAACTACTTTGGTCACGGCTTCGTGGCAAGCAAATTTTAGGTTTGCAGTTCTATAGACAGAAACCAATTTTAAATTTCATCGTAGATTTTTACTGTCCAGTAGCCAATTTGGTGATTGAGTGTGATGGTGGACAGCACTATACAATTGAAGGTTTAGAAGCTGATTCTATTCGTGATGTTGCTTTGGCAGAGTTGGGATTGAGGATGTTGAGGTTTGATAATCAGCAGATTTTGAACGAAACGGATGTGGTGGCTCAAGTAATTTATGACGTGATTACTCAGTTATTAGAATCCCCCTAAATCCCCCTTTGATAAAGGGGGACTTCACACGAATTTAATGAAGACATGGAATTCACGGAGTTCCTCCCTTTTTAAAGGGAGGTTAGGAGGGATTTATAAAGATGTTCCTTGGTATATTTTCATAGGTTCAATGACATTATCTAATTTGCGATGTATGAGTGAAATCATTGAAAGGATATCTAAAGCATCTTGCTCATTAATAGTCCACGTAATTTTTGGAGCGTGTGCTGTAGTATTTCTAAAAGTACCAAATACACCTTTAATTAAATTCATAAAACCCTTTTGCTCGCTTTCTTCACTTTCTGTCATTAAATTGCTTAATGCTAGATAGGGAATCTTTCCTTTAAAAGCAAGTGTTTGATCTATTAATTTTGCTCCATCAGAAGTTAAATTAGTCTTATTTCGGATTTTCTCTGCAATACTTTTAGTCGCCTCAAAAACAGCATGGAAATAGTTATCTACTAATAATTCTGCTTTACAAAATAAGAGGACATCATTATGAATAATTCTATCTATCAGAACTTTTTTAAGTTTAAGCGCACGTTCTTCAGCTTCAGACAGGGTTTTTGAAGCAGTAATTTGCTTAATGATTCCTGTATGTTCTATTTCTAGCCCTTCAAA
Source organism: Acinetobacter terrae (assembly GCF_013004375.1). GTDB lineage: Bacteria > Pseudomonadota > Gammaproteobacteria > Pseudomonadales > Moraxellaceae > Acinetobacter > Acinetobacter terrae. Next base: position 75,852 of record NZ_JABERI010000012.1, read on the forward strand.
TGACAGTATAAAATTAAGTTGATTACGTATTTCATGAAACCATTCATGATTCTTAACATGTCTTGATGGTTTCATTATATGTTGGATAAAATTAATTAAGTTATTGGAATATTTATCATTTCTTTGTTTGAGTTCGAGAGCATCATATAACTTTTTTCTTTTTAGTTGAATTTAATTGAGGATCATAGATGTCACATTCGGCTAAATATTTAGATATTTGAGTACCAGTTAAACTATTAGCTGTATCACCTAAAACTTCACATACCGATTCTAAGCTTGCTAAGTCAAATTTTTTTATTATTGCCATTTGAAATTATTCAGTGAATATCTAATCGAGAATTTTAAATATTTATTTTGATAAGATCAATTTTAATCCCTCCCAACCTCCCTTTAAAAAGGGAGGAGCTGTCACGTAATTTATTCAATCACATGATATCCCCCTCTTTTTTAAAGAGGGGGTAGGGGAGATTTAAAGATTCATAAAAAAACCCTCAAATGAGGGTTTTTTTACTCCCTCCTTTGAAAAAGGAGGGCTGGAGAGGATTATTTAAATATCAATCGAATCATCCAAGTTTGGCATTAACCAACGCTTCGCTTCATCCATCGACCAGCCTTTACGTTCTGCATAACTATTCAGCTGATCCTGTGCAATTTTACCGACATTAAAGTATTCAGACTGCGGGTTGCTGTAATAGAAACCGCTGACACTTGAAGGTGGCCACATTGCAAAGCTTGAAGTCAGTTCAGTACCAATCGCATTAGTTGAATCTAACCAGCTAAACAATGTCGCTTTTTCAGAATGTTCAGGGCAGGCAGGGTAACCTGGTGCAGGACGAATCCCGACATATTTCTCTTTAATCAGCTCATCATTCGACAATTGCTCAGAAGCTTGATAACCCCAGAACTCTTTACGAATACGCTCATGCAAATGCTCAGCAAAGGCTTCTGCAAAACGGTCACCTAAAGACTGTGCCAAAATTGCAGAATAATCATCGCCTTTGGCTTTGTATTCATGCGCCATTTCTTCCGCACCAAAAATTGATACGGTGAAACCACCCAAGTAATCTTCTAGCTTAGTATCTTCTGGCGCAATAAAGTCTGCTAATGAGAAGTTCGGTTTACCTGAAACTTTGTCAGACTGCTGACGGGTATGCTCAAACTTGTGTGTTGCAGTTTGATTTTCATCGTAAATCGAAACCGTATCTGCACCGGTACGTTTTGCAGGAGCAAGACTGAATACAGCACGTGCATCAAAACGCTTATTCTCTACAATATCTTTCAACATGATTTGCGCTTGTTCGTACAAATCAGTTGCGGCTTCACCAACCACTTCATCCGTCAGAATTGCAGGGAACTTGCCCGCCAAACTCCATGAAATAAAGAACGGTGTCCAGTCAAAATAAGGCACTAAAGTTTCAAGCGGATAATTTTTTAGAACTTGTTGACCAAGAATATTTGGCTTAGGTGGAACATAGTTCGCCCAGTCAATTTTCACGCCATTGGCAATTGAAGCTGCATAAGACAGTTTTGCAGCTTTGGGTTGTTTGTTGGCAATACGTTCACGCACTTTGGCATATTCTTCACGGTAACCTTTAATGAACTCAGGTTTCATTTCAGGTGAAAGAAGTGAAGTTGCAACACCGACTGCACGTGAAGCATCGGCAACATAAATCACCGCATCATTGGAATATTGCGGGTCAATTTTCACTGCTGTATGCGCTTTAGAGGTTGTTGCACCACCAATCATCAACGGTACATGGAAACCTTTACGCTGCATTTCTTTGGCAACAAAAACCATTTCATCCAGTGACGGCGTAATCAAACCGGATAGACCAATAATATCGACTTTTTCATCAATCGCGGTTTGCAGGATTTTTTCCGCAGGTACCATCACGCCAAGGTCAACAATGTCATAACCGTTACAGCCCAGTACCACGCCGACAATATTTTTACCAATGTCATGCACGTCGCCTTTAACGGTTGCCATCAGGATTTTACCTTTGGTCTGACCCTCGGTTTTTCCCGCTTCAATGTACGGGTTCAACCAGGCCACGGCTTGTTTCATTACTCGTGCCGATTTCACCACTTGCGGCAGGAACATTTTACCTGCACCAAACAAGTCACCAACCACGTTCATGCCCGACATCAATGGCCCTTCAATCACATCTAAAGGACGAGTGGCTTTTAAGCGTGCTTCTTCAGTATCGACATCAATATACGCGGTGATGCCTTTAACCAGTGCATATTCAAGACGCTTTTCAACTGACTGTTCACGCCATTCCAGGTTTTCAGCTTCACGTTGTGCACCGCCTTTGCCACGGTATTGTTCCGCGACTTCAAGCAATTTCTCGGTTGCATCCTGGCCGCTTTCGCCCTGATTTTTATTCAGAACGACATTTTCAACCGCAGCTTTTAATTCGGCAGGGATGTCATCATAAATCGCCAACTGACCTGCATTCACAATCCCCATGGTCATGCCTTGTTGAATGGCATGGTAAAGGAAGACTGCATGAATCGCTTCACGAACCGGTTCATTCCCACGGAACGAGAACGATACGTTAGAAACACCGCCAGAAATCATGGCATGTGGTAGGTTTTGTTTAATCCAGCCGGTTGCTTCAATGAAATCGACTGCGTAGTTGTTGTGTTCTTCAATACCGGTTGCAACCGCAAACACGTTCGGGTCAAAAATGATGTCTTCAGCCGGGAAGCCGACTTCATTGACCAAAATATCATACGAACGTTTACAGATTTCACGCTTACGTGCTGCTGTATCTGCCTGACCAGCTTCATCAAAGGCCATGACAATGACTGCCGCACCATACTGACGGCACAGGCGCGCTTTTTCAACAAACTCGTCATAACCTTCTTTTAAGGAAATCGAGTTCACCACCGCTTTACCTTGTACGCATTTTAAGCCAGCTTCAATAATTTCCCATTTTGATGAGTCAATCATGAGCGGTACGCGGGAAATATCCGGTTCAGAGGCAATCAGATTCAGGAATTTCACCATTGCTGCTTGCGAGTCCAGCATGCCTTCATCCATGTTGATGTCGACAATCTGTGCGCCACCTTGCACTTGATCCAAAGCCACTTCCAAAGCTTCGGTATAGTTTTCTTCACGAATCAAACGGGCGAATTTTTTTGAACCGGTCACGTTGGTACGTTCACCAACGTTTACAAACAAGGAATCTTTGGTAATGTTAAATGCTTCTAGACCTGAAAGACGGCAAGCGGGTTCAATCTCTGGAATCTGACGCGGTTTAATGTCTTTTACTGCATTATAAATGGCACGGATATGATCTGGAGTGGTACCACAGCAACCACCGGTGATATTGATCAAGCCGCTTTCTGCAAATTCTTTAAGGAATGCTGCAGTTTGTTCAGGGGTTTCATCATAACCACCAAACGCATTTGGTAAACCTGCATTGGGATGCGCGGAAATAAACACATCAGCGACATCACCCACAGTTTTAACGTGTGGACGCATGGCATCTGCACCCAAGGCACAGTTAAAACCAACGGAAAGCAAGTCGCCATGACGAACCGAGTTCCAGAACGCTTCAGCAGTTTGACCAGTCAGGGTACGGCCTGAAGCATCGGTAATGGTGCCAGAAATCATTAACGGCAATTCATAACCCAACTGTTTGAATACTTCTTTTACTGCAAAAATCGCAGCCTTACAGTTCAAGGTATCGAATACAGTTTCAATTAACAGAATATCGGCACCGCCTTCAATCAGGGCGTGTGTCGCTTCAATATAATTTTCTTTTAATGCATCAAAAGTAATGTTACGAAATGCCGGGTCATTTACATTTGGTGAGATCGAACAAGTACGAGATGTCGGTCCAAGTACACCGGCAACAAAACGTGGTTTGTCTGGTGTTGAATATTTTTTACATGCTTCTTTGGCAATACGCGCGGCTTCAAAGTTAATTTCGTGAACCAAGTCTTCCATGTGGTAGTCAGACATCGAAACACGTGTGCCGTTGAAACTGTTGGTTTCAATAATGTCTGCACCGGCATCAAGGTAAGCTTCATGAATACCTTGAATAATCTGCGGTTGAGTGAGGACTAAAAGGTCATTGTTGCCTTTCAGGTCAGATGCCCAGTCAGCAAAACGCTCACCACGATAATCCGCTTCTTCTAGTTTATGGCGTTGAATCATGGTACCCATGGCACCGTCAATAATCAGGATGCGTTTGGCGAGAAGCTCTTTCAGGGTGGCAAGCGTGGACATAAATAACCCCAATCCGATGGAATACAAAATGGGCATTATTTTAACAGAATTAGACTGCATTTGAGGAATATTCAGCCGACTTAGTGAAGCACAGCTTAAAATAAGCCCATTTGTGCTGAATTTTTCATCGAATTGAAATATGACCCCCTTAACATTCAGCATAGATAAGAAAAAGTTGAGTGATTGCTTGATCGGAAAGATTTTTTATACATGTATCCAGGTACTTTGAAATATTGAGGCACAAACTATTTTGGGCTTTAAATATTTTTAAATGATGGATTTAAAACAGTTCCACTCCCCAAGATAAGGTGGAGTGATTTAAAATAAGTCAATTATTAAAAATTGGCTTTATATGACAGCTTTTTGTCATATAATTGTCACAATTAAATTGAACAATAAGGGGATTTTATTATCCCCTTGAACCGTCTGCATGAATTCTAATATTCCTCCCGTCCAAGATCAGGCGCATTCAGCACCCGCGAAATCGACGAATGTGCATGTTGCTACACCTAAATTTTTTATGCCGGTGTTTCTTACGGTTATTATTTCTACTTTGGTGTACATCGGCTTTCAACTTTCTGCCGATTTGACACATGTTCCTGCATTAAGTTTATATTCCGTTATTCTGTTAGCGACCGCCTTGTTAATCGCTTTAGGCTTTGAATTTGTTAATGGTTTTCATGACACTGCCAATGCGGTAGCGACAGTCATTTATACCAATGCCTTGTCCGCACCTGTTGCTGTGATGTGGGCAGGTTTTTGTAATTTCCTTGGGGTGATGGTGGCAAGTGGCGCAGTAGCCTACGGCATCATTGCTTTATTACCTGTCGAACTGATCATGAATGTCGGTTCAGGTGCAGGTTTTGCCATGGTTTTTGCCATGCTGATAGCCGCTATTTTATGGAACTTGGGTACCTGGTTCCTGGGTATTCCTGCGTCGAGTTCACATACTTTAATCGGTTCGATTTTAGGTGTGGGCATCATGAACTACCTATTGAATTCGGGTAATGGTGCCAGTGGCGTCGACATGGACCAAGTGATTAAAGTCGGTAAAGCTCTGTTGTTTTCACCTTTGATTGGTTTCGCTTTTGCTGCGATTTTATTTCTGTTGGTGAAGAAAGTCTTTAAAAGACAAATGGAATTGTTTCAACCTCCAAAAGGCAATAAACCACCACCACCTTTAATTCGTGCCATCTTGATTTTTACCTGTACCGGGGTAAGTTTTGCGCATGGTTCAAATGATGGTCAAAAAGGTATGGGCTTGATCATGCTGATCTTGATCGGTTGTGTACCTTTGGCGTACTCATTGAATAAAAACCTGGACGCAAATCATATCCAATCATTTGAACAGTTATCTGTGCAAACTGCGGCAGTTATTTATCCAAATCATCAGGATATTCCTGATACACAAGCTCGTGAAGTGTTGACCAAATATATTCAAACTAAAGAGATGTCACCTGAAGTGGTGCCTGCTTTGGCAAGTTTGACCGATCACTTGGGTAATCACGTTGCCGAATATGGTGATCTAAAAGATATTCCAGAAAAAGAAGTTTCTATTATTCGTAATGATATGTACTTAAGCACGACGGCATTCAAGCGTTTAGATAAAGCTGAACAGCTTCCTGTAATGTCAGAAAGTCAAGCCAAGACAGTCAAGGAATACCGTAAAAACCTCGATTCATTCCTGCAATATATTCCGACCTGGGTAAAAGTGGCAGTAGCGCTTGCGCTTGGTCTTGGAACCATGGTGGGCTGGAAACGTATTGTGGTGACAGTGGGTGAGCGTATTGGTAAAAGTCATATGACTTATGGCCAAGGTATGTCGGCCGAACTTGTTGCCATGACTACTATTGCCGCAGCAGATGGTTTAGGTATGCCAGTATCGACAACACACGTATTAAACAGTGCTGTTGCAGGTACCATGGTGGCCAATAAATCTGGCTTAAACTTCCAGATGGTACGCACCATTCTTTCAGCATGGATTTTCACGCTACCTGCTACGATTTGTTTATCAGGTGGTCTGTTCTGGCTGTTCTTACAGTTTGTTTAAGATATCTATTTGAAATAAAAAACGCTGCAATTGCAGCGTTTTTTGTTTTTATTAAGCTTCCCCCTTTTTTAAGAAAGGGATGCAAATCTAATTTAAGAGATAAAAACTCCCTCATCCCTGAGGGATGAGGAATATATTCCGCAAGGGGTGAGGGAGTTAAATATAAAATATGATTTAAACTTCTCTCTTGCGGAGTAGTGTTTCTTATCTCCTGAAAGGAGAAAAGATATTATTTTTAAAGAATAGAGAAATGTTATTAAAATTTTTTCAGAGAAATAATTAAAAGCAACCTCTCCCTAACCCTCTCCTTAACAGGAGAGGGGATTTTTCTAAAATAATGAAGAATATATCTTACTTCTTAAACACTTTTAATATCTTTTTGATCGGTAATTTTTCATTGGCAAAGCCATACAGTGCAGCAAAAGGCAGTGCGGTACGCGCCAAATAAGCGACACGCCATAAACCACCATGGTTGGCACCTTTCATCATCAATTCTAATGGATGATCCAAAGGCGTTTCCGGATTCGCTACCGATTCTGGATGACGCAAATCATAAATCCATAATGCTGCCATCAGTGCATTGGTTGTTTCTGGATGAAAAGATTCAACATCAAACAAACTTGCACCATTAAATGCGGCTTTCAATAACGGATTTTTAGTTACCGAATGCGTAGTAGTAGACGGTGCAATATTGATGCTGACACGTTGTCCATAATGACGTGCCAGAGTCGCGCGCCATTGCTGAATGCGTTTTGCCAAAGCATAGTTTGGACCTTGCTCCACCACAAGGCAGTCTGCAATTCCATATTCATGGCCATTATCACAGCTGATTAATGCATCCAGATTTTTCTTGAAAAAGTGCTGAGCAGAAATCATCGAAATGCTTTCACTGATGATACGTTGCGATTTTGAGCGCTGTAGTAACTTAAGATTTGAAGCCTCTACAATTTCTTTAGGAATGGCATAGACATCGGTTGGGGTACACATGAACATTAGACTGGTGTCAGCCTTTTGTTCGCTGACGTACTGCATAATGCTGTCCATGGCCATAGATACCCTGACATGCTTTTCACCATCTAGATAGGCAATGGCTGCAAGGTCTAGCTGACGTTCACTCTGGATTAGCCAATGGGCAATTTCAGGTGTTTGAGTGAGTAAATCGGCCCCCAATTTTTCTTTGAGTGTCGCAGTTGGAGTATCTTCTGCCAATTTTTCCGCACAGGGTGCATATAGGGTTGCATTGCCTTGTTGGATGGTCGTTAAAATTCTGTCCCAAACGCGGCTGTTGGGTAAGTCTACGGCCACAATATTGGCTTTCCATTTAGACAACCAGGTCAGTGGACCGGCTTCAGAACCTGCACCAAATAAGACCATGGTGCGATCAGAAAGATCAAACCATTCAGGATGTGCATGTGCAGCACGTAAAGCATCGGCATGGCTTGGCTCGATAATGCCTGCACCTTGCCAGGTTTGAATTTGATCGAGTAAAGCCTGACCTTGTAATTTTTGCCCTTTATAAGGCACATACCATTCAGGGGCAGTCTCACTTTCACCTTTTAGCTGAACCGTATACAAATTTGCTGTATCGATATCCTTCATGATGTCTTTCAGTAAATAGCGTTGACCATTTCTGTAAAAGTCAAAGCTATGATGGGCCTTGTGTAAGCCTTGTTTTGCAATGCTAATCGGATTATTGATGTTACGAATGCCTTGTTCAACCAAGGCTTTAAAATAGATAGGATAACGCTTGCGCCAGTTTTTTTCCGCAAGGGCATTCATTGATGCCTTGTTGTCAACAATAGATAAAGCCTCAGCAATAATTTCTTTGCCTGTCTGGGAGCTGCTGGGTTTATTGCTGGTGGGATTGATAGGGAATTGAAGACCATCTAATGAAGTGGACATGCAAAAAATCTCGTTTTTTTGATCATTAATATACAGATGTCTACATTATCTATGCCAAATTGATTTGATGGGTAGCATTTAATGACAAAATTGTGTAAATCTTTTTTAAAAGAAACGGCAAAAAAGGAGCCGAAGCTCCTTAACATGTAAATATTATCATTTCAGTATTATTTAGAAATGCCTTCAGAAATTTCTTTCAGCATGAATGCAGTATTATCCAGACCTGCGCCAGTAATATACCAGGCATCAGCATTCACAAAAATAACGCGATTCTGTTTTACCGCTTGAGACTGCCCCAAAATAGGATGGGTTTTAATGCCTTCCTTGGTGGCATATTTCTGGGTATTCACCGCACCACGATCCAGCACAATCAAATAATCCGGATTTTGTTGAATAGCAGACTTTAACAGTTCAGCATTTTTCTTTTGTGCTGCTAAAGCTTCTGCGGATCCTGCTTCAGGGCGGGCAGTATCCGTTTTTTCAGATAGCGGAAGAACAGACTTAAAACCAGTTAACTCATGGATAAAACCAAAACGGTCATTTGCTGCATGCGGCATATAATGATCTCCGACAGCAAAGAGCATCACTGCTGATTTATTGGCGGTGTGTTGCTGCACTTTTTGTTGTAATTGATCTAAATCTTTTAATTTTTTATCGGCAATATCTTCACGCTTAAAGGCTTTTGCAAGATTCAAGGTGCGATTTTTCAAATCACTGATGTAATGGTTGGTGTTGGGAGAAAGGTCGACCGTTGTTGCAATCGGTTGCAAGCTGTCAAGCGTTTTCGCTGAACGACCACCGACAAAAATTAAATCGGGTTTTAACTGTTTTAATTGATCTAAATCAGGTTCAAAAAGATTTCCTGCTTTCACAAACTGCGCTTGATTATATTGGGCTAAGCTGCCTGTAAATGTGGTTTTAGGCACAATTTGAGCCTGAATGTTTAAGGCATTTAAAGTATCTAAAATGGAGAGGTCATAGACTGCAATTTTTTTTGGCGTTTGTTTGAGTTCAATGTTTTGCTTTTCTGTTGGTAGATTGAAACTTGCACTATGTGCCAAACTATTCAATCCCACTGAAGCCAAAATGGTGCTTAAAAATAATGCCTGAGTTTTCATTCGCAAGTGATCTTCTCTTAAATTTGTGCGACAGGGTAACAAAGAATTTAGATTTATTAAATAATAATCATTAACAAATAGGAATTATTTTATTTTTTTGCTATAAAAAAGGCGCTGAAAATTCAGCGCCTTGGAGTATCTATAGGTGAACAGTAAACTCTAGAAAGGCAATTGCATCAACTTGTTCAAAAAGTGGGGGATAACACCGGGTTCAAGAATGATGGTCATGATCACCCCGTATGCAGCGCCCCAAAGATGTGCACTATGGTTGATGTTGGAATTGCCACGCTTGCCTGACCAAATACTATAAGCGATATATAAAATTGCAAAAATAATCGCAGGCACAGGAATAAAGAAAACAAAAATCAGTTTCCACGGCTCAAATAAAATATAAGCAAACAAAACTGCCGAAACTGCACCGGAAGCGCCTAAACTTGCCCAACGATGATCATTTTTATGTTTGAGATAACTTGGAACAATGGCAACAATTAAGCCGCCTAAATAGAACAATACAAAGCCAAGATCAAAAAAATACTGTCGGTAAAAGCTTTCAATCACACTACCAAAAAAGAATAGCGTAATCATATTGAAGATTAGATGCGCGCCATCGGCATGGACAAAACCATGGGTAATAAAACGGTCATATTGCCCACGTTGCATTGCAGGGGGCCAAAAAATAAGACGGCTCATGACCTTCTGATTTGAAAATGCAATCAGTGAAACAGCCACTGTAATCAGGACCAGGCTAACAGTATGGTTAATAGGTAAATCTAGCATAAAGTGCAAGTTCAACTTTTAAATATTTATACTTAATAATGCCATTAAATGAAGTGTTAAGAGGAACTTTTATAATAATTCCGACAATTTTAGTTGATTTTTTTTTATTACCCCGCATCTTCAGTTAAAATGATAACTTCAGCTTGAGGAAATATGATTATGTCGACTGAGAACATCAGCGCTGCAGTTGCAGAAGAAATTCCAAATTTATTGATTACGCCAACGGCACAAGAGTATTTGTTTGATTTGCTTGAAAAACAAAATACTCCGGGTATTGCTGTACGTATTTTTGTGGAAAATCCTGGTACGCCACGTGCTGAATGTTGTATGGCATATAGTGCACCTGAAGAAGTGATTCCTACAGACTATAAACAAGATTACCCAAATTTTGCGGCTTATATTGATGCTCCATCTATCCCATATTTGTTAGATGCGGTGATTGATTACAATAAAGACCGTTTTGGTGGTCAATTGACATTCCGCGCACCAAACTCAAAAGTGCCACGCGTAGGGGCGGATGCTTCGATTGAAGAGCGTATCACTTATGTACTTCAGTCTGAAATTAACCCGGGACTTGCAGGTCATGGCGGTAACTGTGCTTTAGTTGAAATTATTGAAGATGAAGAACATGGCCTGACTGCAGTATTGAAATTCGGTGGTGGTTGCCAAGGTTGTTCATCGATTGATTTGACCTTGAAACAAGGCGTTGAAACAACATTAAAACAACATGTTCCTGAGTTGGCACGTGTGGTTGACCAAACTGACCACAGCAATACTGAAGGCGCTTACTTCAAGTAAAACCTGAAAGTACTTTAAAAATAACCTCCTATACGGAGGTTATTTTTTGCCTAAAAAAAACTGTAATGAGAATGATTCCTATAATTAATTGCATTAAGTTTATTTTTTGTTACACTGTGCAACGAAAATTACATTACTTATCCATTATTTTGCCACTTGGGGAAACTTGAATGACCAAGCGTATTGTTCGATCTGCACTAACACTTTCAATTTTATCTGTTATCGCTTCGGTTACATTTGCAGCTGATCAAAAAACATCTGCTGTTGCTGAACCAGTCAGGTTAGAAACGATAGTCGTTACAGCGGCGGGTTATGAGCAGGATGTAAGCAAAGCACCTGCATCAATGACAGTGATTACGAAAGAAGAACTAGAAGCGCGACAATATAATGATATTACTGATGTACTCAGAAATACTCCGGGAGTGGTTATTTCTGGAGCAGGTTCTGCACAAACGGTCAGTATTCGAGGTATGGGTTCAAGTTACACATTATTTTTGGTGAATGGTAAACGTCAATATTCTAAAGATGTCAATCCGAATGGGGATGACAGCGGCTTTGAAAAAAATATCTTGCCGCCGATCGCATCGGTTGAACGTATTGAAGTGATTCGGGGACCTGCATCTACTTTATATGGCAGTGATGCTATGGGTGGTGTCATCAATATTATTACAAAAAAAGTCAGTGATGAATGGTCAGGAACAGTTGAATTAGGGACTGTTTTACAGGACTCGAATAAATCTGGAGATATTAAAAATGGCTCGGTATATTTAACCGGACCTTTGATTGAAAATAAACTGGGCATGCAGCTTGGGGTGAATAAGCAAAAGCGCGAAGAAGACAGCTATGTAGGCGGTTTTCGTGGTACGGAAGTAGAAAGCCTAAATTCCCGACTGACTTATTTAATTAATGATAATCATCACTTAGAATTTGATGCAAATTTTACAAAACAGGAATCTGAATCCACTGCGGGTCAAACCATTTTAAGTACAGGAACAGATTCATACGGTCGAAATTATCGTGAAGTATTTGGCTTAACTCATAATGGCCGATATAGCGATATATTGAACAGCAGTTCTTATATTCAATATGAAAAATCAAAAAATCCGGATCGTAAGAATACGACTTCAGGTTTAAGCGGAATTGAGCTCGAAACATGGCTTGCCAATACACAGTGGAATTGGCAGTTGAGTAATCATAATTTAATTTCGGGTCTATATTTTAAAAACGAGTCCCTCGTTGACCGCGCAACCAATCAAAATTTAGAAATGCCTGTGACTGAATTAGACCGTTGGGCATTTGCAGTTTTTGCAGAAGATACCTGGTCGATTACTGATACTTTTAATTTAACCACGGGTTTGCGTTACGATCATGATGAAAATTACGATGGTAACTTCTCGCCACGTTTATATGGGGTGTATAACCCGACTCATGCATGGACATTTAAAGGTGGTGTATCTACCGGTTATAAACAACCAGATTTAAGACAGTCGTCAAGTGATGTACATTCTGTGACGGGTAAAGGCAGCGCCTTTATTATGGGGAATGATGATTTAAAACCAGAGAAATCTGTAAGCTATGAATTCGGAACCGCATGGCAGGGTGACAAGTCTAAAGCCTCATTAACCGCATTCTATACTGAATATAAAGATAAAATTACTGAAGTGCGCGATTGTTCATCTTCAAATGGGAATAACAGTAATTCGGCAACATGGGCATGTGCAGACCCATTTGGTCGCATTGATGCATTGACGGGTAATGTTCGCTTATGGAATTTTATCAGTTCACGAATTAATGTGGATGAAGCAACCATGCAAGGTGTGGAAGCTTCATTTGACACCGAGCTTGCTGAAGGGGTAAATCTAAATACCAACTATACCTATACGGAAACTGAGCAAAAATCAGGTGATTTAAAAGGTCAACCATTAAATCAAATGCCAAAGCATATGTTTAATGCGACAGTGGATTACAACATCAATGATGCTTTGGATGTTTGGACACGCTTACATTATCGTAGTGAAACGTCTTCTTATTTAGGTCGTGCAGCCATGTCCGATCCTACACCAGCATATCAATTTTTAGATGTTGGTTTTAACTATCAATTTACGTCAAGCTTAAAAGGGAAGTTTGGGGTTTATAATATCTTGGATGAAAAAGCCGAAAATGCTGATGGAGATCAGTTGTTAGATGGTCGCCGTTATGGTGTAAGTTTTATTGCTAAATTCTAATTAATCTCATAAAAAAAGCCGCTTCAAGCGGCTTTTTTTATTTTTCTAATTTTAAAATCTTCTGTGCGGTTTCAGCATAATAAAACTTTTCTAAATATACTCTTGCACGTTCTCGTAAGTATTCAGATGAAACTAGCTTTTGAATAACCGGCGCTAATAATTGTTTTAATTCATGTTGAATTAAAGCTTCATCAATATTTAAGTCGCGGAGTAACAAGTCAAAACTACGCTGCTGATTACGGGTATACCAGGCATAGACACCATCATGAACTTGTTGTTTTAAATATTCTGTTTGACGCAGGTGATCCCAAATTTCATGCCCTAAGCCCACAGTATTAGGCAGGTCTTGAACTTCGATATAATTCTTTAAGACCGTTAAAGGCAGATCTTTAATTTTATGCCACAGATTAGCCTGGAAGTGATAGAGCTTTTCATCATCAAAATGTTGATTTAAAACATGCTCACTCATGTGGCTGAGTTTTAAAATATTCTTTTGCAGATAATGCCCAATGGTTTCATCCAGATTGGAGTCGGTGACAGTTTCTAAAACCGATTTACCCATTTTCATAAAACGTGAAACACCAGGAACACGTTTTGCCATTACTGAATTATCTAGATAATCCTGAATGGAATGTTGAATTAATTGCGTGATCATGGCTGAAAAAGCAGGGCTATTGACTACAGTTTTAATCAGGCGTTGACGATGTCCACTTTTACTTGCGACATATTGGGCAATTTTGTCGACGGTGAGTACAGGAATCACATCTGCAATTTGAGTGTTTTCATTGGCTGGATGAATTAAAGCAAAACGAAGATGTTCGGTAATTTGCTCAATTAAAAAGGTACTCGCAGGTGTGGCTAAAATCTGTTTTTGTAATAGCGCGTTGATTTGTTCGAACGACCAGATATCCTGTAAGGTTTGTTTTCTAAACCACTGATAGAAATTTAAAAATTCGCTTTGAATGGTGGCAGTATGTGAAAACTCCTGCTCTAAAAAGTCAAGATGAGCTTCAATCAATTGCTCAATCATCGGATGTTTCGGCATACTGTCTCTGCAAGCTAATTTAATGGGATAAGTTTATCAGCAAGTGGGTTTTTTAACTTTTGGGTTTTTGCTAGAAAAGGTAAATAGTGGTTCGCCACTTGTTGTTCTGCTTCTAAAATAGGCATGTGCCCGACATTATTTAAAATAACTGGGGTTTCGGCACGCTTCAATAAGGATTGTAATTCATTTGCCGCTTCCACATTAATTATTTTATCTTGCTTGCCCCACAGGATTAGTGTGGGGGCTTCAATTGTTTGCGTCATTCGGGCAAATGATTCCGGGGTATAAATACGACTCAGGGTAATCAATTGGTCAATCATTTTACGGGTTTGCACGGACTGGGAAATCAGCATTTTTTCTTGTGCTTTTTTAAAATAAATCGGTAAATCCGGTGGGCTTTGCATGACTTGACCCATCACATCGTCCAGATCGCCCGGTTTAGACACAATGAGATGCTTTAAAAAATAAGGGTCTTTGGTATAGGCAGTATTGGCCTGTTTATAGATCCCGGCGCTATTAAGTAAAAACAGACTTTGAGTATCAAATGGATATTGTGATGCATAAACAGTGGCAATGGAGCCGCCGAGTGAGTGTCCGGCAATATTCAGTTTATCTTCAACATTAATAGCTTCAACAAAACGGCGTAAGCGCTGCGTGACATTGGGAACAGACAGATCAAAATTATCTGCAACTTTAGTTTCACCATTGCCTGGAAGATCGGGAATGATCACGTGGTAATAGGGGGTTAAAAAATGTGCCACTCCATTCCAGTTATCCCGATTTCCCGCCAAGCCATGAATGAGTAATACGGCAGGTTTATTGCTGAAGCCACCTTCACTATAACTCCAGCTAATATCATCAATTTTAATGGTTTTACTGCGCAAGCCGGCTACATTACGTTCTTTAACTAAATAATTTTCTAATGAGAGTTGAGCATCATGGGGTGTTTTATTTATTGCTGCATAAGAATAAACAGGCGTGCTGATAGAAAGTGCCAAGCACGTCATTTGCAAAAAGCGGGATAAAATCGAGTGAAGCGGTGTCATTGATCATCATCCTAATGTGTTAATGACGATAATTCTTTATACGCAATCATATAAAAATCATCTGATTTTTACTGCATTTTATTTTTTTAAAAATGTCTGTAGTGTATTGTAATTATTATTAAATAATTGTCACTGAATAGTTTTTTGAATTCCGTTACGTCAAGCTTGAAAAGTGTGCACCAGATCAAATTTATGAGCTAAATAAAATATTTTGTAACTTTGTTATTAATTAATCAGCTATTCTTTTTGCAAGTGACTTTCCAATTTCATCGCATTAAAATACTGTAACTTAAAACCTTGGAAGACCAGCATGCTAACAGCAGAAGAAGCTTTAGATCGTTTAAAAAAAGGGAACCAGCGTTTTGTATCGGGGGAAACGACACACCCCAAACAACTTTCACATCAGCAAAGGGCAGAAATGGCAGGAAATCAAAACCCCTTTGCCATCGTCTTGGGCTGTTCAGATTCTCGTGTTCCTGCTGAAATGGTATTTGACCAGGGTTTGGGTGATTTATTTGTCATCCGTGTGGCAGGTAATGTAGTTGCACCTTCACAGGTAGGCAGTGTGGAATTTGCTGCAGAACGTTATGATTGCGCTGTCGTGGTGGTATTAGGACATAGTCATTGTGGCGCTATTCAAGCGACCATTGATACATTAATGAATCCAGATCATCCTCCTTCATTGAACCTGATGTCTATTGTCAACCGTGTTCGCCCATCGGTTGAAACATTGATGCAAACTGAATTGAAAAATGATTTGGCTAAACTGTCGAAACATGCAGTTCGTTCTAATGTCTTTGCCTCTGTGAATCAGCTGCGTCATGGTTCTGCAGTTTTAGAATGCCTGATTGCCAAAGGCCAGTTGAAAATTGTCGGTGCAGAATATTCTCTAGAAACGGGTGAAGTTTTGTTTTTTGATTTTTAAAATCAAATTAAGCTTCAGACTGAATAAAAGGCGCTTTATAAAGCGCCTTTTATATAGGGATAAGCATTGTTCAGTAAAATGCTTTGTGCGTTTGCATTAGGGTGAACTAAATCCTGTTGCATCAAGTTTTTCTTGCCTGCAATTCCTTCTAAAAAGAATGGCAGCAATTTTACTTTGTACTGTTGACTGACAATCTTGTAATTTTTTTCAAAAGCTTTGCTATAGGCTGTACCGTAATTCGGTGGGATTTTCATTCCAAAAACTAGCACAGTAGCTTTAGCTTTCTGACTTTGTTGAATTAAATGAGCCAGGTTCTTTTGAATCAATAGCGGTGATTGCCCCCGTAAACCATCATTTCCACCTAACTCAATCACTACAATATGCGGTTTATGGATTTGCAATAATTTAGGCAAGCGCGCCAAGGCACCGCTGGTAGTTTCACCACTAACACTGGCATTGACCACTTTATGTTGTTTCGGATACTGTTGCTCTAGACGTTTTTGTAATAAATGCACCCAACCTTGCTGTGCTTGTATTCCATAGCCCGCACTAATACTGTCACCCAGAATCATAATGGTTTTAGCAGACACCACGACTGGAGCAAGACACAGGCTGAACATCGCCAGGCAAGCAAATACACGAGTTTTTAGATTGCGATTTTGCATATAGGGATTTTATGATCCAAGTGACGAGCGACAATTCCATCATGCCACAAGCAATAATTTCTGCACAGCAACTCACACAAAAGATAAAACTTCCTCAAAAGGAATTTATTATTTTCGAAAATTTCAGTCTGGATATTTTGGCGGGTGAACAGGTGGCCATTACGGGGCGTTCAGGTTCAGGAAAATCGACCTTGCTCGGAATACTAGCAACCTTAGATCAGGCCAGTTCAGGGAAATTGGTGGTTTGTGGTGAATCGATTGCAGAACTTAATGAAGAACAACGTGCACTGGTACGCTTAGAATATATTGGCTTTGTGTTCCAGTCTTTCCAGCTGTTGCCGCATTTAACGGCGGTAGAAAATGTGATGTTGCCGCTGCGCTTACAGAAGAATTTTAATTTTGCCGTAGCTGAAAAAAAGGCCTTGGCTTTACTTAAAAAAGTCGGTTTAGAACGCCAGGCGACCCAAACGCCCAAAGTGCTTTCTGGCGGAGAACAGCAACGTGTTGCCATTGCGCGTGCCTTAATTAGTGACCCGAAAATCATTTTTGCCGATGAACCTACAGGTAACTTGGACACCCAAACCGCCAAAGAAATTGAGCAACTTTTATTTCAGCTGAATCGTGAATTTGGCACGACCTTGGTTTTGGTCACCCATGATCCAACATTGGCCGAACAATGTCAGCGCCATTTTGAATTGCTGGATGGTCGCTTGATTGAACATCGTAACGGTGAGGGCTGAAATGAATCCACTCTTTCGACCCTTGCTGACGCAAAGTTTTAAAAGTACTGGTGTTTACTTACTTATCATTGCTTTGACTTTGGCCATTAGTGCGACCACGGCACTGAAATTTAGTAATGAACAAATCCAAAATGCCGTGGCATTACAAGCTGCTGAAATGCTGGCAGGGGATTTGGTCCTGAGCGACAATCAGCCGCTTGAAAAAAAGTGGCAAGAAAAAGCCAATCAGTTATCCTTGAAACGGTCTGAAGTCACTACCTTCAGTTCGATGGCGCATACCAATGACCAATTTGTTATGGTCAATGTGAAAGCCATTGATGATGCTTTTCCTTTGCGTGGCGAAATTCGGGTGGCACCACAGGCACAAAAAATTCAGACACGAGAAGTCTGGCTCAGTTCACGTGCGATGGATTTATTACATGTCAAAGTCGGGGATCGCATCAATATTGCCGATGGGACATTTAAAGTCACTGCTAAAATTGAACATGATTCCAATCAGGAATTGGGCTTTTCCGGTTTTTCACCTACGGTGATTATTTCTCAAGCTGATGTTGCCCGAACCAATGCCATTCAAGTCGGCAGTCGGGTTGAATATCGTTTATTAATGGCAGGGTCTGCCCAACAGACCAAACAGTTTGAACAGGATTTCAATCAGCTGCATAAATCGGCGCAAAGCAAAATACAGAATGAACAACCCAGCCTAAAGCTGCGTAATGCCAGCGAAGGCAATACCCGTTTAATGAAGCCAATTGCCAATTTAGATACCTTCCTGCAACTCACCAATATTTTGACCATTTTACTTTGTGGCATTGCGATTGCTTTAAGCAGCCAGCGTTATGTGCAACAAAATCAGGATAGTATTGCACTGATGCGTTGTATCGGGGCAACGAAAAGACAAATTCTTAGCGCGTATCTGACTTTATTAGGTGTAGTCTTAATTGTCGCAATGGCAATTGGCAGTCTGGCAGGGGTAGCACTTGGCTATGGTTTGTTGCAACTGATGCTGCAACTGATTCCGCATCTACAACTTCAATTTTCTGCATGGGATATGTTACTGGGTCCATTACCGATTGCGATGCTGACCAGTGCCGTGGTGTTACTGGGTTTTATCGTGCCAAGTTTATGGCAGTTACTCAACACACCGCCTATTCGTGTGATTCGCCAGCAAGAAAAATCAGTGCAATCCATGCTATGGATGTTGCTGATGGGAACAGCCAGTCTGGTGCTTTTTAGTGTTGTCCTGACTGAAAATATTGTGCTGACCGCTTGGGTAATCGGTGCAATTATCATCTTGTGTACTGTGCTGTATATGCTGATTTGGGGCTGTTTAAAACTGATTAAAAGCTTGAAGTGGTCCATATCCGCTTATATCCGCGCGCCTTATCAAACCGCCTTTCAAATTACCGCTTTGGCACTCGGTCTAAGTTTAATTACCGTATTGGCAGTATTGCGAACTGATTTGCTCGAGCGTTGGCAGCAACAATTGCCAGAAGGTACACCGAATCAATTTGTTTATGGGTTGCCGCCTTTTGATATGCCTTTATTTAAAGCACAGCTTGAGCAACGGAGCTGGCACAGTACTCCACTTTATCCCAATATCCGTGGACGATTGGTGGCGAAAAATGATCAGCCTTTTCCGGAAAGCTTGCTTAAAAGCAATGAGTCTTTGCGCCGTGAACTCAATTTGACCCAAACGGTAGAATATCCTACAGATAATAAAATTGTGCAGGGAAACGCAGCACTAAAGCATGCTGGAGAGGTATCGGTTGAAGTGAAAACAGCGGAAGAATTGGGTATTAAGATAGGTGATCGGCTCACCTTTAGTTTGCCTGAAGGTTTGATTCAAGCCAAAGTCATTAACTTGCGTAGTGTCGAATGGGAAAGTTTTAGTCCGAATTTTTTCTTTATTTTTGCACCCAAGACCATGGATGAAAATGCGGGCAGTTATTTAGGCAGTTTTTATGTGCCCGAACAGGATAAAAAACAACTGGTTTCTGTGATTCAGCAATTTTCCAATACGGTTTTTATTGATGTCAGTTTAATTCTGGATGAAGTGAAACGCGTGGTAAATGTGCTGGTGCAAATTATTACCATACTCGCGCTATTGGTCAGTGTCTCTGGGATTTTGGTTTTAGTTGCCTGTTTAAACTTGTTGATGGATGAACGCAAACGGGAAGTGGCTTTGCTGCGCTCATTTGGCAGTTCCAAACAAAAGCTAAAACAAATGATGAGTGTGGAGATCGGTTTTATTGGATTCATGGCTGGCGTGGTTTCATGTCTGTTTGCAGAAGTCATCAGTGCGATTGCCAGCTATAAAATGAATTTGACCATTCAGGTACATTGGGAAATTTGGCTGATTTTACCGATTTTAATGACTTTAGTGTGTGCCGTGATTGGACGTTATCGCTTAAGTTATCTCTGTGATATTCCGCCGTTACAAAGTTTGCGAGAGATGAATCAATAATAGATTCATCTCACAAAAATGATTCATTAATATTAAAAATGCAGTTGTGCGCGCATGGCTGCAAGGATTTGACGCCAAACAGGTTCAAGGATTTGCACTTGTTGCATGCAATAATCATAAAACACATAGCACGTCACTATGCCTACACCCAAACCTAGAATAAAGCCCAAATTGGGTTTGTGGATGCGTTGTCCCACGTACCAAATAGCCGCTAATACCGCACCCATCAGCATACCGCCAATATGAGCAGCATTGTTAATTCCCGGCATGGTGAAGCCAATGAACAGGTTAATCCCCATCACCATGACCAAGGTTTTTTTATCTAAAATAAAGCGTTGCTTGGGCAAGATGGGCAATAAAGACAAAACGGTCAAAGCACCACCAATACCCATCACCGCCCCAGATGCACCGGCACTCACGGTAGGGAAAAGTTTAGGATCATTGGTTTGTAGCAGTTCGAAGGTATTTTGAATATCGATAAAGCCGCTGAGCAAACTTCCCATCAGGCCTGCAAGAATATACAAACCCAAATAATAGAATCGACCAAAAAGCTGTTCCGCTACACTGCCGAAAATATATAAGGCCCACATATTCAGCATTAAATGGATTAAACCAAAATGAAAAAACATGCTGGTAAATAGGCGAGTGGGTTCCTCTAAAAAGGTTAAAGGTGCATAATCAGCTCCCCAATGAATAGCATCTACCAGACTTGGGCTGGTAATATTCACACCGTTGAGCACTTGCCAGAGAAATAAACCGATATTGATGGCAATAAAAAGTGCAGTCAGCCACCAAAGGTGAACCTCGGGTTTACTTTGAATGGGGGGAGGTGAAAGTTCAGCCATGCTATTCTTTTATAATCTTTGCTATATTCAGCTTCAAGCTTAGCACGAAAAAAACAGATATTTTGGAGTAACTCACTGACATGAAAGCTTTTATTGTTCGTAGTTTGTTAATACTTGTCAGTTTGGTGCTTTTAGTACAACTTTGGATTTTTTCAAGTCTGGTGTGGTGGCGAACCCATCCGGTTGACACGACCATGATGATGCGTCTGGATTATTGGTCCGAACCCTCTAAACCAATCAAGCATCAATGGCGTGATTATGATCAAATCAGTGACTATCTCAAACATGCCGTAGTTGCAGCAGAAGATGGTAAGTTTTTGCAACATCACGGTTTTGATTGGGCAGGCATGCAATTTGCCTTAGAACGTAATAAAGACAAAGGCAAAGTAGTGGCGGGTGGTTCGACCATTTCACAGCAATTGGCGAAAAATCTATTTTTATATAATAAGCGTTCATTTCTGCGTAAAGGTCAAGAAGCTGTTGCAACGTGGATGATGGAGCGCGTCTGGACGAAACAACGTATTTTAGAAGTGTATTTAAATTCGGTTGAATTTGGTGACAATATTTACGGTGTGGAAGCAGCAACCCAGCATTATTTTGGCAAAAGTGCGAGAAGTTTAAGTCGTGAACAAGCCGCCTTTTTAGCTGCCATTTTACCTAATCCAAAATATTACCAAGACCACCGTGATGACCGAAAACTGCAATATCGTAAACGCATGATTCAAAAATATATGCGTTATAGCAATATTCCCTAATTAAAGACTGTATGAAAAAGCCCAAAATTTTGGGCTTTTTTTATGAAATTGTCATGATTTTGAAGCATACTTATGAAGATCCGGATCACTTTCGAATAATCATAGGTTAGGTATGAATACTGCAGCAGGCCCATCTCCTACACAAACAGACTATACATATAACGATCGCTACATTAATCGTGAACTTTCTATTTTAGATTTTCATCTGCGTGTATTAGAACAGGCGGTTGACCCACTGCACCCTTTACTTGAACGCATGAATTTCTTGCTTATTTTTTCCCGTAATCTGGACGAGTTTTTTGAAATTCGATTTGCGGGACTGATGGAACAGCTCGATTTAGGCAATGAAAGTCACAGTCCGGATGGTTTAACCCCAAAACAAGTATTAGAGATTATTTCTAAAACTGCCCATGCTGCCATCGAACGCCAGTATCGTATTTTAAATGAAGAAATTCTGCCGAAACTGCGTGAAGAAGATATCTGTTTTTTACGCCGTGGAGAACTCACACCTGCTCAATCTGCCTGGGTTAAGAAGTATTTCCAAGAGCAAGTGGCGCCAGTGCTGACTCCGATTAGCTTGGATCCAGCCCATCCATTTCCGCGTTTAGTGAACAAAAGCTTAAACTTTATTGTCACGCTAGAAGGGAAAGATGCTTTTGGTCGTCAGATTGATTTGGCAGTTGTGCCCGCACCGCGTTCATTGCCGCGTGTGGTCCGTTTACCAGATGAACTCACCGATGGCAAAGAACATCATGTGATGTTGTCCGCCATTATTCATGAACATGTTTCAGATTTATTCCCGGGTATGACCGCCACAGGTTGCTATCAATTCCGTGTCACACGTAATGCCGACTTGGCTTTAAATGAAGATGTTGAAGATTTAGCCAAAGCTTTAAAAGGGGAGCTGAATTCGCGTCGTTTTGGCCGTGCAGTACGCCTGGAAGTGACTCAAAATTGTCCTGAACATATCTATGAATATTTGCTGGATGAATTTGATCTCGAAAAAGATCAGCTTTACAAAGTAGCGGGTCCGGTAAACCTTGCGCGTTTATTGTCGAATTTTAAACGTCCGCATTTACGTTATGACACCCATACCCCGATTATTCCGAAAGTATTGAAGAAGTCTGAAAATATTTTCTCTGCCATGCAGAAACAAGACATTCTTTTACATCATCCGTTTGAATCTTTTGCACCGGTCATCAATTTGTTGCGTGAAGCAGCACGTGATCCGCAAGTGCTCGCGATTAAGCAAACTTTGTATCGTAGTGGAGCAGATTCTGAAATTGTTCAGGTACTTGCAGAAGCGGCACGAAATGGTAAAGAAGTCACAGCAGTCATTGAGCTGCGTGCACGTTTTGATGAAGAATCGAATATTGAAGTGGCGAATGTACTTCAAGAAGCCGGTGCAGTGGTGGTATACGGTATTGTCGGCTATAAAACCCATGCCAAAATGATTTTGGTGGTGCGCCGTGAAAATAACAAACTGGTGCGTTATGTGCATTTAGGTACGGGTAACTACCATGCAGGCAATGCCCGTATTTATACTGACTATGGCTTACTGACCACAGATAAAGAACTGTGTGAAGATGTGCATCGCATTTTCCAGGAATTGACTGGTATGGGCAAAATGGCGAAGTTGAAAAAACTTCTGCATGCACCATTTACCCTACATGCACAACTGATCAATTTTATTGATGAAGAAATCGCCAATGCCAAAGCAGGGAAGCCTGCACAAATCATTGTCAAAGTGAATGCACTCACTGAAATGCAGCTGATTAACAAGTTGTATGAAGCTTCGCAAGCTGGTGTAAAAATTGATTTAATTATTCGTTCAATTTGCTGTTTACGTCCCGGTTTACCTGGGCTTTCAGAAAATATTCGTGTACGTTCAATTGTAGGGCGTTTCTTGGAACATACCCGCGTGTATTACTTTGGCAATAATGGCAATGCTCGAATTTACTGTTCAAGTGCCGACTGGATGGATCGTAATTTATTTAACCGTGTTGAAGCTTGTTTTCCTATCGAAGACCCCGCACTGAAAAAACGTATTTATCAGCAGGGTTTACTGACGTATTTAAAAGACAATCAGCAAGCATGGTTGTTGCAAGGCGATGGAACCTGGTTGCGAGCGACAGTTGCAGAAGGACAAGAGCCACATAATGCTCAAAGAATATTATTAGATATCATCAAATAAATTCACTCAAGTGTAAATGCAAAAATAAGGGAGTCTTTGGACTCCTTTATTTTATGCGATGGAAATATTGAAAATAAAAAGATCTAATTTTTTAAGTAGGCGATTTTTCGATAAGTGCTTTTAATATTGCCTTCAATTTTATAAAGAGAGGTGGAAGTCTGCTCTGCGACTTGCTGCAGGTTCAGACCACCTGATACTAAATTTAAAATTTCATATTCAATTGCGCTTAAATGTATTGGCGTGTTGAGTTGAGCGGTGGATATTATTTGCTTAGATTCTACTTGATGTGACAAAATATATTGCGCCAAAACATGATGGATAGGTGCTCCACCACGTAAAATACTTTTAATGTTCTTTAAAATTTCTGCTTCAGTATCTTCATGAAAAATATAACCTTGTGCACCTGCTTGAATAGCATCAAACAGTAAAGATGTCTGTTGTTGTGCTAAGACTGCAATAACATTTGCATCGGGATGGATTTTTTTGAGTTGCTTGATAAATGTAATCGTTGCTATGTGATCGAGAGATAAATCTATCAAGATCAGGTTGGGTAAATGTTGTTGTAATAGTTGTTCAGCTTCAGCAAGATGATCAGTACTCATAATTAATTCAGCAGGATAACCTATTCCAACGAGAATGCTCTCTAATAGATGATTAAAGGCAGGTTGATCCTCTATCAACATAATAGGAACAGGCAACATCAGTTCAGCCACTAGGCTATTCTCACACGGGTTTCGATTTTATTGAGTAACTTTGCTATACAATCCCTAAAAGTACTATCCCAAGAACTAGGGAATTTATCGAATTAAAGTAAACTTAAGTATTTAGAAAATAATAAAGAATTAAAAAACTTGGTTTTATGATGAGCTGTTTGTGATTAAGTTTTTTATTCAAAGTGTCTTAATTTTTCTCCATTAAGAAAAATCCCTATTTCTTGAATATTAAGCAATGAAATTTATTCGAGCAAAAATAGTGGACAGGAAGAGAATTGGGCAATAAAAAAAGGAGCAATTGCTCCTTTTAATATATGGCTTATTTTTAATGAAGATTTTGCGTGATTTTTTGCAAGATTTGCAATAGCACATCAAATTCACTTTGCAATGGCGTGCTCTTACGCGTGACCAAAGCGAGCGTGCGACTTGGTGCAGCTTCAATAGATTTAACCACTAAATCTGAATTCGCTTTAATCATATTGGTATGAATCGCAATTTCAGGAAGCAGGGTAAAGCCTAAGTCAGCAGAGACCATTTCAACCAATGTCGGTAATGAACTTGCTTTTAAACGATGATCATTTTTACGTTCGCCAATTGGGCATGCACTTAAAACATGATTACGTAAACAGTGACCTTCTTCAAGCAACACTAAGCGTGATAAATCTAAATCATCTAGAACTTTGGCATTATGCGCATTTTGATCGGATTTGTGATGCACCAAATAAAGATTTTCTTTAGCAATTTCAGCAACTTTTAAACCACGAGTGTCAAAAGGCAGTGCCAAAACAATCATGTCCAGATTGCCGTGTTCTAATTTTTCGACAATTTTTTCGCTTTGCGCTTCATACAAATGCAATTGAATTTTAGGAAGTTGTTTATGCACTTCATCTAAAAGTTTTGACAAAATGAAAGGTGCAATAGTGGGGATGATCCCTAAATGTAAATCACCAGTTAAAGGCTCGCTCATCTCACGACTTAATCGCATCAGATCTTGAGCATCAGCCAATAAAACACGGGCTCGAGCAACAACCTGTTCTCCAAGCGGAGTTAAACGTACATTTTGGCGGTCGCGTTCAACGAGGACTCCACCTAACAAACGCTCTAACTCCATGATCCCGCCTGACAAAGTCGATTGGGTCACAAATGAACGGCGCGCAGCTTCAGTAAAATGTAGCGTTTCAGACAGTGTAACGAGGTATGACAGCTGTCTTAAAGAGGGTAATGCAGCCATAGTGTCCTAATGTTTTGATTTAAAGTGATCAGCAAATAATCCGCTAAGATATGGAATAAAATGCGGAGGCATATCATGCCCCATTCCATGAATTAATTCAAACTTAGCATCTGTAATTGCCTTTGCAACTGCTTTGCCATGACTCGGTGGCAGTAAACGATCACGAGAGCCATGTACCACAAGGGTAGGTTGCTGAATTTGCTTACTCAATTGTAGCAAAGAACCGGTACATAATATTGCTAAAAATTGTTGAAGTACACCTGCTGGATAATAACTTCGTTGATATAGTTTACGTGCGGTCTGCATAATCTCAATTTGGTTGATATATCCAGGTGAACCAATAATGTTAAAAACTTTCACGCTATGATTGACAATACCTTCTTCATCAGTCGATTCGGGTCGACCGATCAGGCTTAAAAGCTGTTTTGGAAAAGGCGGTGGTAATAAAGGCTGATTGTTACTGGTAAACATTAAACCCAGATTGCTGACTTTTTCAGGATGCTGGGCTGCCAGAATTTGCGCAATCATGCCGCCCATTGAAGCACCAATCACAGAAACTTTCTCTAATCCCAGATGATCAATCAATAATGCAGCATCTTCAGCCATATCATATAAATCATAAGGTGCGCCTTGATTTTCTAGGCCGAGAGCAAAGCGACCCATCAATTTTAAGGTGTTGAGACGTGGACCTGAATGGCGGATTTTAGAAGACAGACCAATATCCCGATTGTCATAACGAATAACACGATAACCTTGGTCAATCAGTGATTTACAGAAAAAATCGGGCCAAAACAACATCTGCGCACCTAAACCCATAATCAGCATGATTGCAGGATGTTCAGGATTTCCACCCATCTCAACATGTAGTTCAACACCATTGCCTAAATTGACTTTGGTTTCATGCATAAAAGAAGTATAGGGAGAGCCTGTAAAGTTGAGTGCGCTATGATTCATTGTTATTTTCCCCAAAAAGGACATTTTGCTTAAAAAATGTCCTTACTATTAAACCCTTAAACGGCTACAGGAATCAAGTCAGGTACCAGTTTAGTTAGAGCTAAACGTTGTTTTGCCGCAGTAGCGCCCAATAGAACAAAACCACGCAAGGTATTTTGACTATCTAAAGCTTTGGCAATCATGCCATCTTCAAGTTCTTCTGTATCCCAGGTGACATCCACACCCACGGGTGCAGGAAGTACGGTCAGGGGAGCAGCAGGAGTTTTAACAGCAACAGGCATCGCTGGATAATGAACATGCGTTTGTTCACCATTTAAAGTTTTTGCTAAAGCACGCGCTTGTTGCATGATCGGCATGACATACGGCAAGAGCAAACCATTGACTTCTGCACAGTCACCAATCGCATAGATATCGGCTTGATTGGTTTCTAAATGGCCATTGGTCAAAATGCCGCGACTGCAGTCAATATCCGCTGCTTTTGCCAACTCTACATTTGGTTGTAAGCCAATTGCTGAAAGTACAACATCCGCAACAACAGACTGACCATTGGCTAAGGTGATTTGATAATCGCCCTTTTCAACTTTAATCACTTTTTCAACGGTTGTACCTAGTACAAAGTGAATGCCAATAGCTTCAAGTTTTTCTTGAAAAGACGCCGCAACATAATCAGGAATAAGACGTCCTAAAGGTTGCGGAGCCAAATCAATCACCGTCACTTGGTGGTCTGTGTTCTGTAAGTCATTGGCAAATTCACAGCCGATCAGACCTGCACCCAGAATCACCACACGTTTATCATGATGTTGAGCAAGATTTTTACGGAAGGCTTTATAGTCATCCAAATTATTGACCACGTGAATATCATCACTGCCATCACCGGCAATCGCTAGGCGAACCGGGTTTGCACCCACAGCTAGAACCAGTTTTGAATAGGGTTGAGTGGTTTGTTTTCCATCTTTCTCTAAAATCAGTTGATGCTGTTCAGCTTGAATTTCTTTCACCCAAGTATGCGCTTCAATACGCATCTTCAGTTGATCACTCATTTTGCTGGCATCGCCTAAAGCAATTTGCTCAGGTGCTTTTTTTCCGGCTAAAGCGTTAGACAGCGTGGGTTTAGCATAGTTTACCGCATCATCTGCACAAATCATGACCAGTTCATGCTCGGGATTTAGCTTACGAAACTCACGCGCTGCGGTATAGCCTGCCATACCCGAACCAATGATGACGATAGGATGCATAGTTTTCTCCAAACTGTTTTCTATAAGGCTTAAAAAAAGACCATTCACTATGGTCTTTGGTATCAATTGTTAGAATTCAACCATTTCAAAATCAACTTTTGATACACCACAGTCCGGGCATGTCCAGTCATCTGGGATATCTTCCCATTTTGTACCTGCGACAATACCATCTTGTGGCCAACCTTCAGCCTCGTCATAAATCCATCCACAAACGATGCATTGATACTTTTTCATTTGACTCTCCAAAACACTGACTTGCTAAAATGTGAAGTCAGTAAAATCCCATACACAGCATGACTCTAATGATATGACTTTTAAGGTACATATTCAGTCAAATTTTTACGCAGTTCTAGCGTTAATGTAAAGCAAATATCCGAGTTTAATCGGTGAATTTGAAACCAGAATTGCCTAGCAGGACAAAACTTGTCATAAAAATAGCTAAATATGATTTTTGTCTAACAATTTAAACTGAATCTGAATTTTAAAATGTCCATCAATCTATGTTGGGTTGAGAAGCTCCAGAAAGAACTTTATCCAGTTGAAAAGCCGGGTTTAGACTAAGGTCGGGGAGAAAAAATAAACAGAATTTGTTAATTTAAGATTAGATAAATCTATATCTAATATTTATTTAAAAAATGAATATAAATAAATCAAATGCTTACAATTTATTAACTTGTTTTTCTACCTTCTAGCTGTGCTCATTTACTGGTCATGAACGATATAAAGCGTTAAAATTAACATATTCTCCTTTAAATTACTTTTCTCCCCATGAGCAATTTGTCTGCAACTTTGTGGTCTCACATTCGTACTGTCCAAGATTTCCCTAAACCGGGTATTTGCTTTTTCGATTTAACACCCTTATTCATGAGTAATATTGGGCCGTTAACCGATGCTTTAATTGCCAGTATTCCTGCTGAAAAACTGGAACAAGTAGACAGTTTTGTCGCTGTAGAAGCACGTGGTTTTGTACTTGCAAGTTTGTTGGCTCAGCGTTTGGGCAAAGGCTTATTACTTGTTCGTAAGGCTGGAAAATTACCACCACCGGTTGTTGGTGTAGGGTATAGCCTGGAATATGGTATGGACCGTCTGGAAATGTCAGCGAATATCGAAGCGCAAAAAATTATTATTGTGGATGATGTTTTGGCAACTGGTGGTACTTTAAAAGCGGTGAAACAGTTGGTGGACAAATGCAACCATGAAATTTTGGGGGCGAGCATTTTCCTCGATTTACCTGATTTGCACAGTGATTTAGGTTTAGATGTCTGGTCTGTGTTAGATGATAAATCTCAGCCAGAACAAGAAGTCGCTTAATCGATTTGATGTCATAAAAAAGCCTTGGTTTAACCAAGGCTTTTTTATTTTTTTAGAAAATGCGTTTGCATATGCTGAATTAAACCATTTATGTTTTCTGGACTGGATAAACGGTGATGTCCACCTTCTAAGGCTTGAACGATCATATAAGGTTCGAGCTGTTCTTGAACCGCATACATATCCAGTATTTCATCGCCTAATTCTAAATAGGCAATTTGTGCAATGTCATGCTCCAGATCTTCTTCATTAATTGGAGGGTAGTCTTCACGAAAATTTGGACTTAAGTTTGGATTGGCAATCACAGTTGGAATTTTACATAAGGCCGACATTTTTAATGCCCAATACGCGCCTAAGCTATGTCCGACCAAGATTTCAGGTTTAATTTTGGCAATAATATCGCGATAAAAATCGGCAACCGTTTGAAAATTTAGATTGCGATAATCTATATCGATGCAATATTTTTGATTGGCATCAATGGCATGGAAGTTAGTGGATTCACGAGAGGAATCTAATCCATGTAAAAATAAGATTTTCGAAGTGCATGTATTCATTGTTTTATAGTTCACACTGTTTTTTTTCACAAAGATGGAAAAGTTGAATAGTTTCCTTTTCAACCATTTTGCTCAAATTATTGTAGGTGACTATGAGGAATAAGGAAGTTAGCTTTTGGTCTAAGACATGATTTCAATTAAGCCCAACAAACCCACTTACAAAATAAATTATTGATTAAAAATAGAGAGATAAAAGAATAAGACAGTTAATCTGACAATGGATAACAAAACCTGCGTATCACGCAAAAATAAATTTGGATAGCTTGGTATTTATAAGATGAATCTGAGCTGGGTGAGCCTATGGAAATTTTAAATTATGAAATTTTAATTAATGCCTCTCCACAAAAGGTTTGGCGGATTTTGTGGGATCCAGACACTTATACCGAATGGACACAATATTTTGCTCCGGGTTCATCTATGCATTCCGATTGGCAAGTGAATGGACGAACTGTTTTTCTCGATGCCAATGGCGATGGCATGGTTTCGACCATTACCGAACTCGAAGAATTTAAAGTTGTGACCTTTAAACACTTGGGGATGCTGGAAGATGGAATTGAAGATTTGGACAGTGAAAGCGTGAAAAAGTGGAGTGGTGTTTTAGAAAAGTATGTGCTTGAAGATGTAAAGGGATCAACTAAGCTGGGCGTAGAACTGGAAACGTCTAAACAACATGTGGAATTGATGAATAATGGCTTAAAAAGAGGCTTTGAGATTGTCAAACAATTAGCCGAAGCTTAAAATGTAAATCAGAGAAAGTGGTGTTTAGCAAATCAATGCTTTTGTTTGGCAATAAGTCATACGAAATTTTTGCTAAATCTGCTATCCTATGCAACTTCCGTTTTTTACACATATTCGAGGCAGAGATGACGCAACATAACGCTCAATCGACTTCTGAACCACAAATTTCCGAAAACGATTTAATTGCACAGCGTCATGCCAAGTTAAAGCATATTGAAAAACACGCTAAGGAAAAGGGAACCAGCCCTTGGCCGAACACATTTAAGCGTGAACATTACGCTCAAGACTTACAAGAACAATTTGCTGATAAGTCTAAAGAAGAAATTGAAGCTGGTGAAAAGGTTTATGTAAAAGTTGCAGGTCGTGTGATGTTGAACCGTGGTTCATTCATCGTGATTCAAGACATGACTGGCCGTATTCAACTGTATGTTGCACGTAAAGAATTAGATCCAGAAGTACTGGCGACCATTAAAGGTTTAGACCTTGGCGATATCATTGCCGTTGAAGGTTATATTGGTCGTTCGGGTAAAGGCGATTTGTATGTTCATATAGAACATTTCGAGCTTTTAACCAAATCACTTCGTCCACTTCCAGATAAATTTCATGGTTTAAACGATACAGAAATGAAGTATCGTAAACGCTATCTTGATTTGATGGTGAATGACGAAACACGTAAAACTTTTGAAATTCGTGCCAAAGTGGTTGCGGGTATGCGTGAGTATTTAGCCAATGAACGCTTCATGGAAGTTGAAACTCCAATGATGCATGTGATTCCGGGTGGTGCGTCTGCGCGTCCATTTGAAACACATCATAATGCGCTGGATATGCCTTTGTTCTTACGTATTGCGCCTGAGCTTTACTTAAAACGTTTGGTTGTGGGTGGTTTTGAACGCGTATTTGAAATTAACCGTAACTTCCGTAATGAAGGTGTTTCGACTCGTCATAACCCCGAATTCACCATGATCGAATTCTACCAAGCCTATGCAGATTATAAAGACTTGATGGCTTTGACTGAAAATATGCTTGAAAAATTGGCGATCGACATTTTGGGTACGACAGATGTGCCTTATCAAGGTGAAGTATTCAGCTTCAAAGGTCCATTCAAAAAAATCTCAATGGTTGATGCGATTCTTGAACATAACCCACAATTCACACCAGAAAATGTGGCTGATCGTGAATTCTTGGCTAAATTTATTGAAGAAGAATTGAAAGAGAAAGTAAAACCTGGTTTTGGTCTAGGCAAACTTCAAACCATCGTATTTGAAGAAACAGTTGAGACTAAACTTCGTCAACCTACTTTCATTACAGAATACCCTGCGGAAACTTCACCGTTGGCGCGTCGTAATGACACTAATTCACACATTACAGACCGTTTTGAGTTCTTTATTGGTGGTCGTGAATTGGCGAATGGTTTCTCGGAATTAAATGACCCCATTGACCAGGCTGAACGTTTCCAGGCGCAAGTTGCCGAGAAAGATGCAGGTGATGATGAAGCGATGCATTACGATGCTGACTTTATTGAAGCACTTGAATATGGTCTTCCTCCAACAGCGGGTGAAGGTATTGGTATTGACCGCTTGGTGATGTTATTTGCTGATGCAGCAAGTATTCGTGACGTGATTTTATTCCCGCATATGCGTCATAAAAACTAAGTTGTGTTGAAATAAAAAACCCGCTTAAAAGCGGGTTTTTTATTTTAAAGACAGAATAAATGCTCATCTTAATCAGTATGATGATATTCATTGCAATTATAGAAATTTTAGACAAAAAAATACGCAATGATTGGGGTGACCACTGCGTAGAACAACGAATCTGTTTGCACAGTTTCGGTTAAGGAGAATGTTAGAACTCTAATGAGGTCTAAGCACTAAAAGTATAATAAAGTGAATGGTCAGTCATTTCATGATGATTTGAGTAAAGTTGTGTAAATTCAGGTTAATAACGATTGGTGAGTGTGATTTGTTGCTCATTATTTTGGCATAAAAAAGCCCTTCTATTAAAAAAGGGCTTTTCCTGTTTTAGGGGCTTTTAGAAGTGAAAAACACCTAATCCTGCTTTAACTTCATCCAGGGTTTGCTGGGTAATATCACGACATTTATCGGTACCGGTCTTTAAAATATCCATGATGTAATCAGGATCTTTTTGAAGTTCCATACGACGTTCGCGAATAGGCGTAATCAATTCTTTTAAAATCCCTTCAAGACGTTTTTTCACTGTACCGTCACCTAAACCACCACGACGATAATGTGCTTTTAATTCTTCAAGTTCTTCTTTATTGGTATCGAAAGCATCTAGATAAGTAAATACTACGTTACCTTCAACCTGACCTGTATCTTCAACACGAAGATGGTTCGGGTCGGTATACATCGCATTGACTGCTTTCTTGATGTCTTTATCAGAAGCATCGAGCACAATGGTATTGCCCAAAGATTTCGACATTTTGGCTTTACCATCAAAACCAGGTAAACGACCGACATTTGAAAGTAATGCTTTGCATTCTGGAAGTAAGTCATGACCAATTTGACGATTCAAACGACGTACAATTTCGTTGGTTTGTTCAATCATTGGAATCTGGTCTTCACCCACAGGGACAACCGTTGCTTTAAAAGCGGTGATGTCAGCTGCTTGTGCTACAGGGTAGCAAAGGAAACCTGCCGGAATATCACGTTCGAAACCACGCATCTGAATTTCAGATTTAATGGTTGGGTTGCGCTCTAAGCGTGACACAGTCACAAAGTTTAAATACAACATGGTCAGTTCATTCAAAGCCGGTAAGCATGATTGAACACATATGGTTGTTTTGGTTGGATCAATACCCACGGCTAAATAGTCAGTTGCCACTTCAATAATATTGCGACGTACTTTTTCAAAGTTATCGGCGTTATCAGTTAAGGCTTGAGCATCGGCAAGGAGGAGATGTTGATGGTGAGAATCTTGTAGTCCTACACGTGAACGTAAAGAACCAACAAAATGACCTAAATGAAGTTGTCCGGTTGGGCGGTCGCCAGTCAAAATAACAGGACGATTGTCTTGATTACTCATTATCTCTCTATTCCAAAGTAGTTAGCACTACACGTATATGCTGATGAATGGCCTTATTGTACGGCATAATGTTTTTGAATGTCAGGCACAATGAAAACACAACATAGAAAAAATAAGAACAATTTAATGAAGTTGATACAGTTTTTTTAAATATTTATCTTTAAAATGCAAGATAGAAACTTTAAGGAAAACAAGAATGGCGAGTAGCTTATTAATATTATTAGATGATATTGCGACTGTTTTAGACGACGTTGCTGTCATGAGTAAAATGGCAGCCAAAAAAACAGCAGGGGTATTGGGAGATGATCTAGCACTCAATGCTCAACAAGTCAGTGGTGTGCGTTCTGAACGTGAACTTCCTGTGGTTTGGGGCGTTGCCAAAGGTTCTTTTGTTAATAAACTGATTCTTGTTCCTCTAGCCTTGCTGATTAGTGTGGTCGCACCGTGGCTGATCAATCCTTTGTTGATGATTGGCGGTTTGTTTCTATGTTATGAAGGCGTGGAAAAAGTGCTGCACAGTTTGCAGCATAAAAAAGCCACCACCAAAGAAGCTGCTGAAGCAGAATTCAATGCCATTGAAACCGATTTGGCAAAGTTCGAGAAAGAAAAAGTCAAAGGTGCGATTCGTACCGACTTTATTTTGTCTGCTGAAATTGTGGTGATTTCATTGGGTACAGTGGCGACTGCTGCTTTTGGTACTAAAGTTATGGTGCTTTCAACCATTGCAATTTTAATGACGGTGGGTGTGTATGGTTTTGTTGCCATGATTGTCAAAATTGATGATCTGGGATTGTACTTAACGGAACAGGCATCGAGTTTCAAGCAAAGCATTGGACGTGGTTTACTGGCTTTTGCACCAAAACTGATGAAAACCCTGACCATTGTCGGAACCATTGCTATGTTCTTGGTCGGTGGCGGTATTATTACCCATACCATTCCGTGGTTTCATCATTTAACTGAAGATTCAGTCGATCAAGTACAACACATTCCAACCATTGGAAATATTATCGGTGCACTTACTCCAACTTTAATCAATCTTGGCATTGGTTTTGTTGCGGGCTTATTGGTTTTATTAGTGATTACAACCATTCAAAAGTTTTGGCCGAAATCAAAACAGGCATAATCACAAAAGCTCGCTAAAATAAGCTAAAAGCCAACTATAAGGAATATCACTATGCGCTGGAAAGGACGTCGTGTAAGTTCAAATGTGGAAGACCGCCGCGGTGGAGCCGGAGCTAAAGCAGGTGGTATTAGTATTTTAGGGCTTGTGGTTGCATTTGTGGCCTGGAAGTTTTTTGGCGTTGATCCTCAACAAGCCTATCAGGCAACCAAACAGGTGACATCCCAATCACAACCGGCTGAAACCAGAGGTCTGGATAATCCCACTCCCGAACAGCAAGAAGCCATGGATTTTGTCGGCACGGTTTTGGCTGATACAGAAGATACCTGGACTCAAGTATTCCAGCAGCAATTAGACGCGCAGTATGTCGCACCTAAACTGGTGATGTTCAGTGGCGTGGTGAATTCAGGCTGTGGTACTGCACAATCTGCGATGGGTCCTTTTTATTGTCCAACAGATCAGAAAGTTTATATCGATACTGCCTTCTTTAAAGATATGCGTCAGCAAATGGGTATTTCCGGTGAGCAAAACACCACTGAACTCTCACGCCAAGATCAGGCAGGCGATTTTGCTCAAGCCTATGTGGTTGCGCACGAAGTGGGACATCATCTGCAAACGCTGTTAGGCATTTCAGATCAAGTGCAAAAAGCACGTGCTCAATCCAGTGCAGTACAAGGCAATCAACTCTCTGTACGTCAGGAATTACAAGCGGACTGTTTTGCCGGAATTTGGGCGCATCATAATCAGCAACGTACCCAATTCTTGGAACAAGGTGATATTGAAGAAGCGATGGACGCTGCTCATAAAATTGGTGATGACTATTTGCAGAAACGCTCTACAGGACAGGTGGTTCCAGACAGCTTTACCCATGGGAGTAGTCAACAGCGCATGAAATGGTTTCAAACAGGTTTGAAATCCGGTCAGATCAATGATTGCGATACTTTTAATCAGGCGATTTAATTTAAATGCTCATTCAAGCATAAATATAAAAGAGGATTTTAAATCCTCTTTTATATTGGGTTTTTTTAGCGAGTTAAAAACTTTTTAAAGTTGCGGATAATTCGAATAGAGACGTAAAGTGCCGCAAGTGCAAACAGAACAATACTAAAAACAATATATTTTAACCTGGCAATATCCGCCTGATAAAACTGCTGAATTTGTTGGGTAGAATAAGACCATTGTTGCTGCTTTTGAGTGCGACTATCTTGATAACGGATATTTTCAATATAATGCTGCTGACCTACTTTTAACAAATCGAGCTGCTGGATTTGTCTGGTATGTAGCTGATTATATTCATCTGTGCAAATATCTTGCAGATAATGCTCGCAGTTTAATTTAGCAATATAACCATTCTGGGCAATCAAAATAAAAATGGCTTGATCCGGTCGCTTATTATTGGACACTAAAACCAGTTGTTCTTGATCGGTCGATTTGAGTGAGATGTGTTTTGCTTGCTGGAATTGCTGATCTGCTTGTAAAATTTCTTTGCTTTTTGAATAGGCACTGAAAAATAAAGCCAATGTAATGAGAAAAATTACAACTGCAAAAAAAAGTCGAAATATTGTTTTAACTGTTTGATGCATGAATAAATTCAACTTAATGTGGAGATTGAAGAAAGTGTTGCTACACTAAATGCTCAGATGCTTGTCTATGTTAAATCATTGCTAAAAATATGTAAAAAAACTTAACTATTTTGTTTGCTCTACAAAAAATCGTTAAACTGATTCAGTTAATAAATGTTAGCTAATAAAATATTTTACTTGGAAATAGTTGGATGAATTCGCTTTATTCCAATGCATCGCTAAAATTGGAACTTTAATGGGAAATTTCTTTTTTCTTCAAGTCTTTACTGTTATTTTCGCACTTTCTATTGCCACGACAATTTTTAATAAACGTATCTTGGGTTTCCCGCAAGCCATTGGTGTACCGATTGTCTCGGCGATCTTTGTCTTTATTTTACAGTGGGGCGCAAGTTTACTCAATGGTAATCAGTTTATAACAATTAATATTCACAATATTGAAGAAGCGGTTCGTCATATTGATTTTTATGACTTTTTAATTAATGGGGTAATCTGTTTTATCCTGACATCTTCCGCTTTGAAATTTAAAGTATCCGATTTAAAAAGCCACTGGAAGCCCATTAGTATCTTGGCGAGTATTGCTCTGGTACTTTGTGCGGTCTTTTTCGGGGTGACTTTATATGGATATCAATTCCTGATTGGCAATCATGTCGATTTACTAGTGCTATTACTGTTAGGTGCTGCGCTTGGTGCAACGGACCCGATTGGGGTGAAAGCTGTTTTAAGTTCGGTACGTGCACCCCATCATCTAATTGTGAAACTCGAAGGCGAGTCACTGTTTAATGATGCCATGTGTATCGCCGTGTTCATGACCTTGCTGAATGTATTACAGGGTGAACACTTTACCATTATTGGTACTTTAGAAACCTTACTCTATGAGATTGTTGTTGCGGTCATCATTGGTTGGGGGTTTGGTCTGGGGATTTTAAGACTGCTTCGTGGTAAACACGAAATGGAATCTTTAATCTTAACCACAGCATTGTTGGCATGTGGTTCATATCTAGTTGCCTTATTTGCGCATGCGTCTGCACCGATTGCCTGTGTCATTGGTGGCTTGGTTGTGGGAAATAAATGGAAAGAAATTTTACAAGAACGAGAAATTCGTGAAGTAAACCATTTTTGGCATACTGTTGAAGGAATTATCAATTCATTCCTGTTTACACTGATTGGTCTGGAACTTTTTATTCTAGATTTAAGCATCAGTTTGATTCTGGGAGGTATCGTCGCGTTCTTTATTCTGCATGCTTCGCGCTTTGCTGCAAACTATTTGTCATTTGCCTTTTTCCCCAATTTTCGCAACAAAAGCTATAACGGTAGTTTGGCTATTTTATCGTGGGGCGGGGTGCGCGGAGGGATCTCACTTGCCTTGATCCTGGCGGTTGCCAACGTTCCTGAACTGAGTGAATATAGTAGTATCTTAATTGGTTATACCTTTATTGCGGTATTACTTTCCGGTTTAGTCTGTGGGCTGGGTTTGCCCGCGGTAATGAATGCGTTCTATTACAACCCGAATGAAGAGACGACGGGTTTTAAAGGTTGGTATCAACGCATGTGTCATAAAATGAACCGGAAAGGTTTCCAGTATATTGTCGGTGAGGATGCCAATGGTAATGAAACCATTACGGTTTATAACCCGGATGCCTTAATTGATGAGAAAGCTGAAGATGGTGTTGCTGTTATGCATAATCCGGAAAAGGTACAGGTTGTGAAGCGCTTGGAAAGTCCAGATAATTTCTAATCGTAACACCCTGATAAAAGAAGTCTTTTAAAGGGCTTTTTTTATGCTCGAAAGTTCAAATTGGGTGATTTAAGAATAATTTATGCCACAACATTCAAGTGTTTCTAGTGATGAACTAGCCCGTCAAATCTTGCAGGTGGTTGCTCTTATTCCTTATGGGAAAGTGGCTTCGTACGGACAAATCGCAAAGATGGCAGGGTTGCCGAAACATGCGCGTTTAGTGGGTTATGTTTTAAAGCATTTGGATGCTGATGCAGAAATTCCTTGGCATAGAGTAATAAATTCGCAAGGAAAAATTAGCCTAAGTAAAGTGGATGATCGTGGTGACAATATTCAACGCTTAAAATTATTAGAAGAAGGCGTGATGGTGATTGGAGATAAAATTAATTTAAAACAATATCAATGGATAAATGATTGATAATAGCAATAAATGCTTTGGAGTTAGTAATTTCCCACCTTTAGAAAAAGATGGGAAAGGCCACGCTAATGATTATTCACGAACAATCAGTACAGGAATATGTGATTCACCCAGTAAGCTTTGTGCGACACTGCCGAGGAATAGTTTTTTGAAGCCGGTACGACCATGAGAACCAATGATAATCAGGTCTGCATGACTATCTTCTGCTGCTTTGACAATTTCACGATGAACCACTTGTCCTTCCAGGAGTTTGGTTTCTACTTCAACTCCTTGTTCATGAAATTTTGCTTTTGCGGCATCCAGCGATTCAATAATTGCCGTACGGGCACGTTCGATTAAATCATTTGTTTGATTGGCAGAGATATATTCCGCTGCGATATAGGGGTCGAGTGATAAAACTTGAACCACTGTAACTTTACTGCCAAATGCTTTAGCAAACTCAACCGCTTTTGCTACCGCTGCATATGCAGTTTCTGAACCGTCCACTGGAACAAGAATATTGTGATAAGCCATGGGGAATTTCTCCTTATAATCATTACTTAAATAGATGCTTTTAGCATTATGATTTATTGTGTATTAAAACAGGTTAAAACTTGATGCTAGTTGTATTTCCGATAAAACAAAACCTAGTAATTTCATAGGGATATTTTACTTCCCAAAAAGATTTTATAAATTAATCTAACATGGATTGGTTGGGAAATTAGAGGGTTTAAAACTAAAGTATGATGAAATTGTAAGCAGATTTTTAATTTGAAATTATATGTAAAAATATAGGCAAACTACCTTTGAAAATTGTCATATCATAAGTGTAGTAACTTATTAATAATGAATTAGAAATGACTGAAATAAAGCAATTGAATTGGCAGTGTGACAGTTTTGAAAAAGCATAGCGGTAAGAATCGCGGAATCGAAAATGTCTGAGTACTCAACTTAGCAATTATGTTAATTACTCAAAGTGTAGCTCTGTTGATTAGAGCGTAGTATTCATAATGCTCGGGTCACAGGTTCAAGTCTCATCTTAGCCACCATATTCTGAGAAAGCCCACTCCGATTGAGTGGGCTTTTTTATGCTTAAAATAATGAATGTGATTATACTAATTGAAATGTAAATAAATGAATTTTAATAAAAATGCCTAAATATGATGAAGTGGGTAGATGGTTTAAAAAAAATCTAGGTAGTTGTCTTTCATGGGCAATAACTTTTGCGTGGCTTATTTTTATTTATTTTAAAATTCACAATGGTTTTTTACCTAAAGATTTAAATGAGTTTGGTGATTTTATTGCAGGTGCTTTTGCACCCTTGGCTTTCTTTTGGTTGGTTAGAGGTTTTTATCAACAGGGTAAGGGTCTTGAACAAAATTCTGAGGCTTTAAATATGCAAGCAATAGAGCTAAAGAAAACAACTGAGGCTTTAGAATTGCAGGTGCAAGAAATGAAGGCTTCAGTCGAGCAACAGTCACGATTAGCGAAGGTATATGAAGAGGAGCTTCAGCAGAAACATTTTCAGGTGCAACCATACTTTGAATATAGTTTTAGATTAACAGATAACTTTCTTCATGATGAGCCTATTTGTGATGACGATGGAAATGTAATTGATCATTATAAAGATAGAGTTATCAAATTTACGTTGAATATTAAAAATATAGGGGGAACTTCTAGAAATTTATTTATAAAACATCGTAAGGATCAACCTTATCTTCAAAAAACACAATATAAATTAGAACACGCAGAAATCTTGACTATATTATTTGATATTGATGGTCAAATGGCTCAGGAACTAAATGATGGCATTAGGGATTTAACAAGAACTTTTAGAATTAGATACCAAGATATATATGGCAAGCAATACGATAGTTATATTGCTTGTGATGTAATTACCAGCATTGATGACGAAACAGGGCAAGTTTATTTACAACCAAACCTAAAAATACTTAGTGACAGCCAAGCTTTAAACCATACAGTTTAAAAAAGAGAAGAATGAGTAGCTAATAATCTAAAGCTAAAAAATCGGATAACTCCCCAATATCATCCGTCTGCAACTGCTCACGCATTTTTAAAAACTGCTTTTCATCCAAATCATAGATTTTAAGCGAAAGTAGTTTTTGGATATCTTTTTCAGGGAAGCGATATTTAATAATTTTTGCCGGTACACCACCCACAACTGCATAAGGCGGTACGTCTTTAGTGACTACTGCACCTGTAGCAACTACCGCACCTTCACCAAGCGTTACACCTTGCATAATCATGGCACGTGAGCCAATCCAGCAACCATCGCCAATGACTGTGTCTCCAGCAGGCACAAAACTGCGTGTATCGAACGGAAACGCTGAAATCCAGTCAGTACGGTGCAATTGGTTGCCACCCATCATAATTACGCATTCTGCGCCAAAACAGACGAAATTGCCGATATGCAATTGGTCAATCGGTTTTTCTACGGTCGCAGGTTTGTCATGTAAGTAACGGACTACACAGCGCTCAAAACCTTGATCCCAGTATGCTGAATAGTAAGAGTAATTTCCCTTGATATGAATGTTCGGATTTTTCACCGTTTTAGAAATGAATTCGAATTCACACCAGTGTTTGACAGGGGAATTGATCAGATTATCCATAGAGAAATGTGTGGCGTAGGAGGTTGAGGGATTATAGCTTATGAAAGCCTTTCATTGTTAAGAGTAAAAGTCCCCCTTTGAAAAAGGGGGATTTAGGGGGATTCTGAAAATCATCTCCCTTAAAAAGGAGAGGGAATATTCCGGGAAAGTTTTAAGTTAATGCACAATGTTTAATGTGTAATGAAAGTTCCTTCTCCCTTTGGGAGAAGGTTAGGATGAGGGGGATTTAAAAAGTAACCTCTCCCTGACCCTCTCCTGGAAGGAGATGGAAAAGTAGGCAATAAAAAACCCCTCAATAGAGGGGCTTTAAAAGTATTCAATCTTTAAAATTAAAGATATTCAACCTTTACAATTTCGTATTCCACTTCGCCTTGAGGTGTTACGATTTTCACTTCGTCGCCTTCGCTTTTACCCAAAAGACCACGAGCGATAGGAGAGTTCACAGAGATCTTGTTGATCTTAAAGTCTGCTTCATCATCGCCTACAATTTGATAGGTCTTTTGTTCTTCAGTGTCCAGGTTTTCAATCGTTACTGTTACACCAAAAACGACACGACCGTTTTGTTCAAGTGTTTTAACATCAATCACTTGCATTGCACCGAGTCTACCCTCGATGTCTTGGATACGGCCTTCACAGAAACCTTGTTGCTCGCGAGCAGCATGGTATTCCGCGTTTTCTTTTAAATCCCCATGTTCACGCGCTTCAGCAATTGCCGCAATAATACGTGGACGATCAATACTTTTTAACTGATGTAATTCTTTCTCTAGGGCGATTTTGCCTTCGGGAGTCATAGGATAACGTTTCATTGTTGTCCCTCTAAGTGAGTATAAAAATTAAGGGTTTATAAATAAAAAAAATCCCGTCACCAATAAGATGACGGGACTTATCGGTAATTTATTAACCTACTGTTAAATCTTGCAAGCGGTATACATCCATTGGCAATTTAATTGCTAAGGCTTGGCATACAGCATCAGCACCATTCAAGGTTGTGGTGTAATACACTTTACCTTGAAGCGCAGAGCGACGGATTGAGAACGAATCCTGCTGAGCTTGTTTACCTTCAGATGTATTGATAATGAGGTGAATCTCGCCATTTTTCAAGCGATCTACGATATGAGGGCGACCTTCGGTTACCTTATTCACACGTTCACATGCAATACCCGCTTCAGTAATCACTTTATGCGTACCACTTGTTGCTACCAGTTTGAAACCGTAATCAACAAGTTGTTGCGCAATGCGTGCAACATGCGGTTTATCTG
The DNA here is from genome assembly GCF_013004375.1 of Acinetobacter terrae. Classification (GTDB taxonomy): domain Bacteria; phylum Pseudomonadota; class Gammaproteobacteria; order Pseudomonadales; family Moraxellaceae; genus Acinetobacter; species Acinetobacter terrae. The sequence goes on from NZ_JABERI010000012.1 coordinate 118,140, forward strand.
ACTCACGTACAGACAAGAATGCGTGTTTCACTTCACCTTCGGTTGGTTTACCTGGCAAGCGATCATTCGAGCCTAACACAGCTTTATAGAATGCTTCACCAAAAGTTGTACCCACACCCATCACTTCACCCGTAGATTTCATCTCAGGTCCAAGAATTGGGTCAACGCCAGGGAATTTCGCAAATGGGAACACAGCTTCTTTAACAGCGAAGTGAGTCGGGATAATTTCTTTAGTAAATCCTTGAGATACCAAAGACTGACCCGCCATACAACGTGCAGCCACTTTCGCCAAAGACTCACCGATACATTTTGAAACGAAAGGCACGGTACGTGATGCACGTGGATTCACTTCCAGAATGTAAACGTCGTTGCCTTTAACCGCAAACTGTACGTTCATCAAACCAATTACGCCAAGCTCTTTCGCCATGGCAACAGTTTGACGACGCATTTCGTCCTGAATCTCTTGAGATAGAGAGTAAGGAGGAATTGAACATGCTGAGTCACCAGAGTGAATACCGGCTTGTTCAATGTGCTGCATGATACCGCCAATCACCACATCTTTACCGTCAGATACACAGTCAACATCGACTTCGGTTGCATCATCAAGGAAGTGGTCAAGCAATACAGGCGCTTCGTTAGAGGCTTGAACTGCATCACGTAAGTAGCGTTTCAATTCGTCGTCGTTATAGACGATTTCCATCGCACGACCACCAAGCACGTATGAAGGACGAACCACAAGCGGGTAGCCCACTTTAGATGCTTCAGCCATACCTTCTTCAGCAGATTTTACAATGCTGTTGCTTGGTTGGCGAAGTTGCAGGCGTTGAATCATTTGCTGGAAACGTTCACGGTCTTCTGCACGGTCAATCGCATCTGGAGATGTACCGATAATTGGTGCACCGGCTTCTTCTAAAGCGCGAGCCAATTTAAGTGGAGTCTGACCACCGTATTGCACGATAATGCCTTTAGGCTTCTCGATACGCACGATTTCAAGTACATCTTCAAGTGTAATTGGTTCGAAGTACAAACGATCTGATGTGTCGTAATCCGTAGAAACCGTTTCAGGGTTACAGTTCACCATAATGGTTTCATAACCGTCTTCACGCATAGCAAGTGCCGCGTGTACACAGCAGTAATCGAACTCGATCCCTTGACCAATACGGTTTGGACCGCCACCAATCACCATGATCTTATCGCGATTCGATGGACTCGCTTCACATTCTTCATCGTAAGTTGAGTACATGTAAGCAGTATCAGATTCGAACTCTGCAGCACAGGTATCTACACGTTTGTAAACAGGGGTCACACCCAAGTTCCAACGGTGTTTACGGAATTGTTTCTGTGAAATACCCATCAAATCTGCAATGCGAAGATCTGATAAACCTTTGCGTTTGAATGAACGGATATTGTCCGCATTCAAATCACCAAAACCTAAAGTTTTGATTTGGTTTTCAGTTTTGATGATGTCTTCGATTTGGATCAAGAACCATTTGTCGATGTTGGTCGCAGCAAACACTTCGTCTAAAGTGAAACCATGACGGAAAGCATCACCGATGAACCAAATACGTTCTGGACCAGGTACTTTAAGTTCTTGAAGAATTTTCTCGCGTGCGCCATCAGCACCGACTTCGAGTTTTTCGTCAAAACCACATACGCCCACTTCAAGACCCCGAAGCGCTTTTTGCAAAGATTCTTGGAAGTTACGGCCAATCGCCATTACTTCACCCACAGATTTCATCTGTGTAGTTAGAATTGCTTCAGCTTGTGGGAATTTCTCGAAGTTAAAACGAGGAATCTTAGTTACCACGTAGTCAATTGCAGGTTCAAATGATGCAGGAGTTGCACCGCCAGTGATGTCATTTTTCAATTCATCAAGGGTATAACCTACAGCCAATTTCGCTGCAATACGTGCAATTGGGAAACCAGTTGCTTTAGATGCAAGTGCAGATGAACGTGATACACGCGGGTTCATCTCGATCACAACCATACGACCGTCTTTCGGATTAATACCGAATTGAACGTTCGAACCGCCTGTTTCCACACCAATTTCACGTAGAACCGCAATCGATGCATTACGCATGATTTGGTATTCTTTGTCTGTCAATGTTTGTGCAGGGGCAACAGTGATTGAGTCACCTGTGTGAACACCCATAGGGTCGAAGTTTTCGATCGCACACACGATGATACAGTTGTCGTTTTTGTCACGAACAACTTCCATCTCGTACTCTTTCCAACCAATCAATGATTCATCGATTAGCAGTTGGTGAGTTGGTGATAGGTCGAAACCACGTTCACAGATTTCAATGAATTCATCACGGTTGTAAGCAATACCACCGCCTGAACCACCCATGGTGAATGATGGACGAATAATAGAAGGGAAGCCGAGTTTTGCCTGAATCTCAAATGCTTCTTCCATGGTGCTTGCAACAGCAGCACGTGGACATTCAAGACCAATACGACGCATTGCGTCATCAAACAGTTTACGGTCTTCAGCCATTTCAATGGCATCTTTACTCGCACCGATCAATTCAACATTGAATTTTTCTAAAATGCCGTGTTCATCAAGTGCAAGCGCACAGTTCAACGCTGTTTGACCACCCATAGTCGGCAGGACAGCATCTGGACGCTCTTTCTCGATGATTTGTGCAACAGTCTGCCAAGTAATCGGTTCGATATACGTTGCATCAGCCATTGACGGGTCGGTCATAATGGTCGCTGGGTTAGAGTTCACCAAAATAACACGGTAGCCTTCTTCACGAAGGGCTTTACATGCTTGCGCACCTGAGTAGTCAAACTCACATGCTTGACCGATCACAATCGGACCCGCACCAATAATTAAGATGCTTTTAATGTCTGTACGTTTAGCCATGATCGCTTCCTTAATTACTTCTTAGATGCTTCGATAAGTTCGATGAAATGATCGAACAAAGGGGCACAGTCATGTGGACCAGGACTCGCTTCAGGATGACCCTGGAAGCTGAACGCTGGTTTATCCGTGCGATGCATACCCTGAAGGGTTTGGTCGAACAATGAGATGTGCGTCGCTTTCAGGTTTGCAGGTAAGGTATCAATTTCCACTGCAAAGCCATGATTCTGAGAAGTAATCATCACTGTACCATCTTCAATATTTTGTACAGGATGGTTTGCACCGTGGTGACCGTGAGGCATTTTCACAGTTTTAGCGCCAGAAGCAAGCGCGAGGATTTGGTGACCTAAACAGATACCAAATACAGGTAAGTTTGTTGTTTCAACAATGGTTTTTACAGCTTCAATTGCATAATCACATGCAGCTGGATCGCCAGGACCGTTCGACAGGAACACACCGTCCGGATTTAATGCGAGAACTTTTTCTGCAGGCGTTTGAGCTGGAACTACAGTTAGTTTGCATCCGCGATCAGTCAGCATACGTAAGATGTTGGTTTTGACACCGTAATCATATGCCACAACATGGAATTTAAGTTCAGGTTGAGAGAAGCCTTGACCAAGTGTCCATGAACCTTCGGTCCATTCAAAACCTTCTGGGTCGCAACATTCTTTCGCAAGGTCTAAACCGTTCAGACCGCCAAAGGCACGTGCTTTTTCTAAAGCCTCTTCTTCTGTAATGTTGTCACCCGCTAGGATGCAACCATTTTGCGCACCTTTCGCACGTAAAATTCGTGTCAATTTACGGGTGTCAATATCGGCAATCGCAACAACATTGTGTTGTTGAAGGTATTCACCCAAAGATTGATTCGCACGGAAATTGCTATGCAATAAAGGAAGGTCACGGATAATTAAACCGTTTGCCCATACTTTATGAATTCGACCTGACTCAGCGTCTTCATCATTACAACCTGTATTACCAATATGCGGGTAAGTCAAAGTCACAAGTTGTTGTGCATAACTCGGGTCAGTCAAAATTTCTTGATAGCCAGTCATTGCTGTATTAAAAACGACTTCACCAGTCGTACTACCCGATGCACCGATAGACGTACCTTTAAAGATCGTTCCATCTGCGAGGGCTAAAATGGCGGGAGTGCTCAAACCAAAGCTCCTGAAATTTAGGCTGTAAAAAAGCGAGAAGACGAAAAAAAAGGAAGGCTATTTTTTTAACCAACCCTCCTATGTCTGCTCGCTTGAACTTAACACGGCATTATACGCAGTCGACCTGTTGAAGTCCATGCTATTTATTCCGAATATGTAAGATAAATACCTTGTGTTTTGAACGGAAGTCTGTTTTTGAGACAGTGTATGTAAAATGTAAGCAAATGATAATTGTCAGACAAATCAAAACTTAAATTTTATCGAATCGACTAGTCTGTATCTCTCATGTAATAACTCTAGGAACAAGGCCATGACTACAGAACAAAAACAAGTTAAAGCTAAACCTGCCTTAAAAGAGGTGGTCGCTGAGGGTGCTGAAAAGTTGGAACAAGCGTCTAAAGAGGCACAGCAAAAAGTAACAGAAGCGGTTCATGAATCGGCTGAAACTGTTAAGGCTGAAGCGAAAGAACTACAGGAAAATGTACACGATCAAGTGCAAAATCTGAAACAGGATATTCTTCAGCGCATTGACACCATTAAGAAACAACTGAATTTTTCACAAAAAGATTTAGCTGAATTAAAGGAGTTTGTGAAATCTGAATTCAATGCTGTGATTGATGATTTATCAAAACTGGGTAAAGAGTTGAAAGACGATGTCAGTCAAATTTCTGTTAAGCATAAAGATCATTTAACTGAAACCTTCAAGCGTTCAAAAGAACATACTTTAGATGTCTGGAAAAAAGTGTCAGAGAAAGCTGAGGAAAAACCACCTGTAAAAAGCTGATTTATATTTCAGGCATAAATGCCAGATTAGGGGGCAGGAAATATGCAATATTTCCTCAATCTAAGGATTGAGAGCATAAAAAAGTGAGGTCGTATGCCTCACTTTTTTATTTGTCGAATATCAGTGCTACGTTTTAGAACTGATGTAGCCAATCACGTTTATTGTGAAAGTCTGCATGAGGACTGCTGTGTTGCATCGCGTAGTGTTGATCACCTTGTGATGTTTTAAGTACAGCACTTAAACCCAAGAACATATTCGACCATTGTAATTTGTGCTTTAACATAAACTCGGTCAAATCCAGGCTCACATTCAAACCGTAATGTGTGCGTTTTAATTGATTGAGTTCAATGTCATTTGCAGCTTGTGGAGGCATATCTTCAGGATAACGATATTCCTCAAATTGATAGGCCTGCCAAGCTTGTGAAGGGGAGAGGTTGATTTCTCGATAAAAATCTTCACCGTGAACGCCAATAAAAATTTCATAACAGGTATTTTCCCATAAGAAATCTTGACGTGGATTACCTTGCACCAAGTCAGGCCATTGCATGAATTGATTTGGATCACGTAACCAATAGCCCACATTTATACTATATGAGCCTTGTTGTTCAATCGCGCCAACTAAAGAGATAGATTGAAAGCGACGATCAAAAGCGTTAAGTTCGTAACTGGCCATACAGCTTAGTTAGACAAATGTGCGTGGCGTACAAGATTCGAAAGTTTTGGATTTTGTTTTGCCGCTTTTTTATAAAGCAATACAATTTTACCAATCGTTTGTACAATTTCAGCGCCAGTTACTTGAGCAATTTCGTTAATTGCAGCAACACGTGCTTCGCGATCTTCACCGGCAATTTTAACTTTAATCAGTTCATGATCATTTAAAGCACGGTTTGTTTCTTCGATGACATTTTCAGTCAAACCTTGACCGCCAAGCATAACCACTGGGTTAAGTGCATGTCCGATTTGACGCAAACGCTTGCGTTCCTGAATTGATAAAGCCGCCATAAAGATAACCTAATTTTAAAAACGGCTTAGTATAGCAAATGTCGGGTTTAAACGCTTTATATTCTGTTGAAAAAATCAATTTCGATTATTGAAAAAAACATACCAAAGATCAGATTTAGATACAGATGTATACTGCAAGGTCTGTGTTTTTCACGTACAATCATGAATTAGAAGTTTTTTATTATTTAGAGAGTTATGGCGACACGCATTACCAACCAAAAGTTATCAAAAAGCAGTCGAGATTGGATGCGCGAGCACTTAGACGATCCGTTTGTGAAAAAAGCACAGAAGGAAGGCTATCGTGCGCGTGCTGCTTATAAGCTTCTTGAAATGCAAGAAAAATATAAAATTATTAAGCCAGGCATGACCGTGGTCGATCTGGGTGCTGCCCCAGGAAGCTGGTCGCAAATTGCTGGAAAATTGGTCGGCGATAAAGGTTTGCTGATTGCTTCAGATATCTTGGAAATGGATGCATTGCCTGATGTCACCTTTTTACAAGGTGACTTTCGAGAAGAAGAAGTTTTCGAAAAATTGTTAAATCTTTTAAACGGACGGACCGTAGACGTTGTAATTTCAGATATGGCCCCCAATACATCAGGTAACAAGGCTGTAGATCAACCGCGTCAAATTTACTTGTGTGAACTTGCTTTAGATTTCGCCACCAAGGTTTTAGGACCTAAAGGGCAGTTTGTAGTCAAGGTTTTCCAAGGAACAGGATTTGATGAATTCCGTAAACAAGTCGTAGATAGCTTTGATGTATTAAAGACAGCAAAACCTGCTGCTTCACGTGCCCGTTCTAAAGAAGTATTTTTGATCGGACAAGGGCGCAAGAAGGCTTCTAAATAAAGTTTACTTGCCAAGACGTTAAAAATTGTGCATTTTGTACATTTTTAAAATATTGCAAAGCTGATCTTCAGCTTAAATTAAGGTCACCCGTTTTGGGCATGATCAAATTAGATTGATATGGGAATAAAGCTTTGAGCGATCTCTTCAAGAATGCCGTATTGTGGCTGGTTATACTGGGTGTGCTGATTCTGATTTTCAGCAACATCAGTGACCGCAATCAACCGACTGCAATGAATTATTCAGAGTTTGTTTCAGCGGTGAATGCTGGTCAAATTAAGCAAGTCACAATTGATGGTGAAAGAATTCGTGGTGAAAAAACAAACGGTTCAGAGTTTGAGAGTATTCGTCCTGCGATTCAAGACCCTGAACTTATGCCAAGCCTCATTAAACATGGTGTTGTCGTAGAGGGTACTGCTCCTGCGCGTCAAGGCTTGTTGATGCAACTTCTTATTGCCAGCTTCCCTGTACTTTTGATCATTTTGTTATTCATGTTCTTTATGCGAAACATGGGTGGTGGTGCAGGTGGTAAAAGTGGCCCAATGAGTTTTGGTAAGTCAAAAGCAAAAATGCTTTCTGAAGACCAAATTAAAGTCACTTTTTCCGATGTTGCTGGTTGTGATGAAGCTAAACAAGAAGTTGTAGAAATTGTTGATTTCCTGAAAGATCCAACCAAATTTAAACGTCTCGGTGCAAGTATTCCTCGTGGTGTTCTAATGGTCGGTCCTCCAGGTACGGGTAAAACTTTAATTGCGAAAGCCATTGCGGGTGAAGCAAAAGTTCCGTTCTTCAGTATTTCTGGTTCTGACTTCGTTGAAATGTTCGTGGGTGTGGGTGCGTCTCGTGTCCGTGACATGTTTGAACAAGCAAAACGCCATGCACCATGTATCATCTTTATTGATGAGATTGATGCAGTTGGTCGTCACCGTGGTTCAGGTACTGGTGGTGGTCACGATGAGCGTGAACAAACACTGAACCAGATGCTGGTAGAAATGGATGGTTTTGAAGGTAACGAAGGTATTATCGTTATCGCTGCAACCAACCGTGCAGATGTACTGGATAAAGCCTTACTTCGTCCGGGTCGTTTTGACCGTCAAGTGATGGTGGGTCTTCCTGACATTAAAGGTCGTGAACAAATTCTGAATGTTCACATGAAAAAATTGCCTTCAGTCACAGGTGTAGATGTAAAAGTTCTTGCACGTGGTACGCCTGGCTTCTCAGGTGCACAATTGGCGAATCTTGTAAACGAAGCGGCACTTTTTGCTGCACGTCGTAACAAGAACACAGTCGATATGCATGACTTCGAAGATGCAAAAGATAAGTTGTATATGGGGCCTGAACGTAAATCGATGGTGCTGCGTGATGAAGAGCGTCGAGCAACGGCTTACCATGAAGCAGGTCATGCGATTGTTGCTGAAAGTTTACCAGGTACAGACCCTGTGCATAAAGTAACGATTATGCCGCGTGGTTGGGCTTTGGGTGTAACTTGGCAGTTACCTGAGTTTGACCAAACTAGCCATTATAAAGACAAAATGTTGAATGAAATTTCAATTTTGTTTGGTGGTCGTATTGCTGAAGAAGTATTCATTAATCAAATGTCTACAGGCGCATCAAACGACTTTGAACGTGCAACCAAAATGGCACGTGCAATGGTAACCAAATACGGCATGTCTGACAAAATGGGCGTAATGGTCTATGAAGAGGATGCACAGCAATCTTTCATGGGCAGTATTGGTAGTCGCAGTATTTCTGAAACTACGCAACTAGAAGTAGATCGTGAAATTCGTCGAATTCTAGATGAACAGTATAAAATTGCACGCGATATATTGGAAAGTAAGAAAGATGTTGCTCATGCGATGGTGAAAGCGTTGATGGAATGGGAAACTATTGATCGTGACCAAATCCGTGACATCATGGAAGGTCGTGAACCTCAACCACCTAAGGTGTATATTGCTGAAAATCCAGTGATTGATGTAACACCTACTGATGGTCCAGCAACACCTCCACCATTACCTGCAAGCTAATCGTTTAGGTTTGGTGTGAAAAAAGAGTCTCAATTGAGGCTCTTTTTTATGCTTGAAAGTTTAGAGTTTGAAAAGATTTCAGTAAGAATAAAAGCAACTCTTGATACACTATAAGTTAGATATTTAAGGAGAGTTGTTATGCGGTTGATGCCATTACCAAAACGAGTATTACAATGTGGACGACTAAGTCTGGATTTATCTCAACCGCATGTCATGGGTATATTGAATGTCACTCCAGACTCTTTTAGTGATGGTGGAAAGCATAATGCAAAAGACCAAGCCATAACCTATGCACTGCAAATGATGGCTGATGGAGCGACTGTGATTGATGTAGGTGGTGAATCCACACGTCCAGGGGCATCTGCGGTAGAAGTGGATGAAGAAATACGCCGTGTAGTGCCTGTAGTAGAAGAATTATCAAAGCATGATGTGATTATTTCAATTGATACTTCACAACCAGAAGTGATGAAGGCAGCAGTCCAAGCGGGTGCACATATCTGGAATGATGTTCGCGCATTAACACGTCCGCAGGCACTTGAAACTGCGGCTGAACTGAATATACCTGTCATAATCATGCATATGCGTGGCGAACCAACGACCATGAATAATTTAGATCAATATGATGATGTAACGACAGAGGTGATTAAAGAGCTACAGCAGCGTGTCGATGATGCAATTCAGGCTGGAGTAAAACCTGAAAATATCATGATTGATCCTGGTTTTGGTTTTGCTAAAAATGCACAGCAAAATTTAAAATTATTAAATGAATTTTATAAATTAAATGATATGGGCTATCCCATTTTATCTGCACTTTCTCGGAAGCGTTTTATTGGCGAGGCACTGGGTGGGGCTGATGCACAAAATCGTGCCGTTGGTTCTGTTGCTGCTCATTTATTCAGTATTCAACAGGGCGCTTCAATGGTACGTGCACACGATGTCAAAGCGATGTCGGATGCAATTAAAGTTTGGAATGCAATGAATAATCTAGCTGTATAAATAAGAAAAAGCTCGATAAGGTATCGAGCTTTTTGCTTTAAGAGCTGATTATTTTCCTTTGTTCTCAAGCGAAGAATGGTGAACAACAATTCGTAATTTACCTGCATTATCTTTTACAAATTTCCAGGTTTTATCTACAGTCGTCACTTCACCATTCTTATTGGTGAAGTGAACTTTCCCTAAAGTGGTCGCACTGTTACCCGATATATTTATAGCTGCATTATCGATTTCGCAATTTTTCCACCCACTGAGTGCAAACCCTTTGTCACTCGGAAAATTTGGATTTCCTCCCACGAAATAAGACAAAGCACCTTCTTTTGTAGTTCTGAATGTTTGTGGATTGGTTGTTAATGTGGGTTTAAATAAAACAGGGCCATCCTGATAAAAATATGCTGTATCAATCACTTTGCTTGCGAGATCATTTGCTGCTTGTTTTCCGCTTTTATCGTAGGTTGAACTGATATCAAGTAATGATTTACACCAAGCTTGCTGTGCCGCTATTACTTCGGGTTCAGAAATAATATTTTTTTGAGTATCGTGCGTTGGTGTTGTAGAGCATGCTGTTAATGTTATTCCAAGAAATGTAACTAAAATGGCTTTCATAACATTTCCCTATAAAAATTATGTTTTTATTTTATAAAGTAACTTTTATTTAAATCATAGTAATGCTATCGAATGTATCGAAAACTCAACCAAACCCCTACATGAACTTAAAAAATTTAAATAAATTAGTTGTTTACTTTGTATGGTGAGAGAGGTTGCAGGTCTAATTATCTTTTAGTAGGCCTTAACTACAGAGAGTAAGAGCAAATATGAAAATAATCCATTTTAGGTTTAGGTAGGGCAGGTTAATATTTTAGAAAAGCGATGAGCGATACAATTAAAGTGTGGCAGGTAATGAGCCAAGCTTAATTGCATGCAAGAAGTTTGAATAAAATAGAGTGTGGGTAAAATCCTCTCTCTTTTTTTGTGCTTTGGTTTGGTAATTTTGTTGCTTTGTGTTATACAGGCTCGCTTTAATGCGTGTCTTTTTTGAGTTTTGTATGTTTGAAGATTTACTTCTCCCGATGTTTGATGACGAATATTATCCCGATATTCTGGTGGCTGAAGTTAAGCAGACTATTAAACAGTTTGCGAAGAAAGTAGCAAAGTCTGATTTGTCTGAAGTGGAAATTTATCGTTTTGCTGCCGAAACCGTTGTTTTGATTAATAAGATGAAACCACAGTTTGAAGATCTAGATTCATCCTTAGATGATACTGCAGCTGATTATATTGCTGAAGCCATGATGATGGTGGTACAAGATCAAGGTTATATGGATATTGAAATGGAAGAATTGGTATCCAATAGAGAGTGGTAAGTCACTCTCTATTGGATAGTTTGATATTCTAAGATTTATTTAAATCAGACAACAGTTTGGAAAGATGACAACTTTCTTTGGGATGGATCTCTGCTATCCCATCCACACTTAAGTAGCGTTTTTCATTGTTTAGGTAAGCGCTTGCTCTTAAGTTAAGCCAAAAATTTGGATCTTGTTGCAGGAGTGTGCGAATCCGTTTTTCATCTTGTGTATGATTAAACTCCAGCAAGTACGGATCTTTGGCTAAAGTGCAGTGATGTAAGATAAGCTGATCTTTATCCTGGGTAATCGTTCCAGAAAATAAAGAATAAATGACCTGAGTCGGTGCTTTAACTTCTGGCTCTGCTGCATAAGCAAAGCATGAGGTGAACAATATAAGCAGGCTGGGATACAGCATGCGTTGTAAGTTATTTAGGTTCATTTTTATTATTTCTTTTTATTGGTTTGATTGTATTTTAATAATTTAGGCATAAAAAAACCAGCTTATTGCTGGATCTTTTATTGCACCATTTTAAGAAGTATTAAAATGGTGCCCGAGGCCAGACTCGAACTGGCACGCTTTGTGGGCGGGGGATTTTAAATCCCCTGTGTCTACCGATTTCACCACTCGGGCATGTGCGCAATAATAGAGGACGAAATAAATATTGGCAAGTATCTTTCGGTGTGTTTGCTTTCTTTTCAATCAATTCATGTATTTATGGCTATAAAATAATTCATTTTTACGATTTTTCGAGATCATCATTATTTTCCCCTTGATTGAGGACAGCAAAGAATAATCATTTTCTAAACGAAATCTAGATTAGGAAACACAGCTTTTGATATTTACATCAAGCTATCTAAATAGGTTTCGACATCAACATGTTTATGGGCTTTACACAATTCATTTTCATAACGAATCAGCTGAATATGTAGCTCGATAAACTTTTTTTCTTGTCGTTGAAGGGCATGACGCGCCTTTGAATTTTTTGCACTCAATAAAATTTTAAATTTAATTTTTAAAATTTGTTTATATGACCAAAAGCATATTCGACGTGTTTCTTGTAGATAAAAATATTGCTCATTTTGAGTGCCTTCACGGAACATATTTTCCTTATAAAAGCGTACAAAACCAAAACTTAAGGCAAAGAAAAACAGAATAATTTCTAAAAAAGTACTTTCAATATAAGCAATATTAATGGTTTGAAGCACAATCAGCACAGCGAGTTTAATCGGGGTGTGACGCAGGTGTTGATACAGCGAGGTTGAACTATGTTTGATTTGCTTGATGACGAATGGAATGTAGAGCATAAACAGCAACATAATGGCTAAAACAGCAATGCCATGCGAGCGAAAAGTATCAAATTGGGGGAATTGAATCGAAATAAAATGGCCCAAACTCATCGAAAGTGAGATAAAAATCATCGCTGCAAGAACCCATGGAATCAGTTCTTTAAGTTCATCTAAAATACCCTTGGTTTTGATCATGCTATAAAACAAATAATTTCTTTTAAACGCTGTCGGGTGTTGCTCCCGCATTTGTTTTAAGAAAAGGGCGGTTTGTTTATTGCTGATCATAAGAATTAAAGGGGGCATAAAAAGTAAATGTAATATAAATGATTTAACAGAATATGACAGAGAAAAAGTAGCCTAATCTTTTATAAATGGAGAGCAAAAAGTATTTCCTGTTAACTTTTGGCTATTTAAGTTGAGTTCAGCTTTTTAGATAGATCTATTGATGTGTACTGATAAAATTATAAGTTTTAAGTCGCTCAAGATATTTTCGTGTCGCTATATCAATAGTGCAATTTATAATTATTGTTTTTAGCTCGGTAGCGCAAGAAGAATGTATTGAAGCAGATTTTATTCCTGTATTAAATGATGAATTATGCGAAAATAGATCTTTATTATTTTTTGTCCAAGGACAGTTTATGACTGATCAATCTCCTGAATCTTTAAGCGATATCGAAATTTTAGACATTTTACAGTCCATGAAAGACGATGTGCTAAATACTGAAGCGAAAGAGATTATCCTTAATGGGGGTAAAGCTGGTCGTCAAGAAGCACATAAACAGGCAATTGTTGCTTTGCATGATACTTTTGAAAAAAACTTTGTTGAAGCAGTGACTTTGGCATTAGGATTAAATGCCGGCCAAGCTAAAAAAATTAAATATAAAAAAGATCGTATTCGTATTTTGAAAGTACGTGGTATTGATTACATGGCTATCGATGGTGCTGAAACAGCTCAAGTTTTATCACAAGTTGCGCAAGCAATTCTGCGTGAAGACGCAATTGTAACGCGCGATCTACACAATATTTTCCCCTTCTGGAAAGAAGGCTGGCCAATGGTTCAGTTTGATAATGCATACAAAATTTTAGAAGAAGATATTGGTATTCACTATGCTCTCGTGATTGAGAACTTGATTGAAAACTTTAAATAATCTTCATTGAATGCGCTTCATTGAAATGAAAAAAAGCACCTGTTGAATGGTGCTTTTTTATATTACATTTGTTTTTTTATGGATAAAACCAAGCCAGTAATAGACTGATTGGCCAAATAAAAAGTCTCCACCAGGTGATGAGTGGATTCCAGAGAAATTCACCCATACGCAGGGTTGAATCATAACTTTTCCGATCACGTTCATAGCTATTGGGTGTAATCCACCAAGCGAAAATCAGCAGTGCAATCGCAATGAAAATGATCAGTGGCTGTTGTTGTTTTGCAAAAAAATAGTAAACCATATAAATGCCAGAATAAAAACTTAAGCAGGCGAGTAATGCTGAAAAGGAAATATTCATTCTCATTATCCAGTTTTATTGTTTTTAGTAGTGATCTTATATTCAATAAAAAAGAACAAGCAGATTACTCTGCTTGTTCCTGATTTTCAGTTTCTACTGGTCTTTCAAGTAGCCGTGTTACCAGTAACTGGTCAATTTTAAAATGATCGACATCCACCACTTCAAATTTATAAGCGCCAAATATCACTGCATCTGCAGGGCGTGGAATCTTACGCAATTTATACATCATGAAACCAGCAATGGTTTCATAGTTTTCATCATCCGGCATTTCATCAATTTCAAGCGCATGCTTGATGTCTTCAATCGGCGTGCTGCCATCAATCAGCCATGAATTATTATCGCGCTTGATAATTTGCTGATCTGCTTCAATCGTTGTCACCCAATCTCCCATTACGGTAATCATAATGTCAGAGAGGGTAATCACACCGACTACTAAGGCGTATTCGTTAATAACAACCGCGAATTTTTCCTTGGTGGAACGAAAACGATCGAGTAATTCAGATAAAGTTAAAGTATCTGGAATGGTCAGTACACTACGAATGGTATTTTCATTGAGTTGCAGTAAAGACTGGTTGTTCAGAATACGGACCAAAATATCCTTGGCATCAATATAGCCAATCACATCATCAATATTTTCACTACAAACCACGAATTTGGAATAAGGATATTCTGCCAATTTTTGACGAATACTGGCTTCAGACTCTTTTAAGGTAAAGAACACCACGTTTTCACGGGTGGTCATACTTGAAGGAACATTACGTTCTTCAAGTTCAAATACATTTTCAATGAAATGATGTTCTTGTTTTTGTAATACACCGGCTTGTGCGCCTGCATCCATCACTGCTGAAATATCGGCAAAAGTAATATTGTCATCACGGACGGTATTGATTTTAAACAAACGGAACAATAAATTCGCGATGGCATTAATGGCCCAGGCCAATGGCTTGCAAATTTTAATGAAAATTTGAATGGGGTTAATCACAGAAACCGCAATTTTTTCTGGTGCAATCATGGCCATGCGTTTCGGCATTAAATCGGCAAAAAGAATAAAAAGCGAGGTAACTAAGCTAAAGGAGAGGATAAAGCCAATGTTTTCAGTCCATGGGCCTTGATAAATGCGGTTCACAAAATTTACGATATAGGGACGAAATGCTGCTTCACCCAAAATACCACCGAGAATGGCAACCGCGTTTAAGCCAATTTGCGAAGCCGCAAAGAAGTCAGCCGATTGTTCTTGCAGGTCTAAAACTTTTTGGGCGCGTTCCTCACCAGATTCTGCGAGGATTTTAAGTTTGACTTTGCGTGCACCGGCAAGGGCAATCTCAGTTAAAGATAGAAAACCGGCTCCCGCAATCAGTATCACGATGATGAGGATATTCTGGAAAAGGCTCACGAATCCACCTGTAGATCATCATTATTATGGAATATTTTTAACACAAAAAGACTAGAGGTAGTAATGAAATTACTACCTGGATTAGCACAGTATAATCTTAAAAAAGAAGAATTTAAGGATTTTTTACGATTAATAATGCGAAAATTGTGAGTTATTCATTAGAAATTCACGATTTTCTTCTTCAATCATTTGGCGGGCTACATACAGAATCAGCTGACGTAACCAGCGGTGTGCAGGATGATGATGTAAGAGCGGACACCATGCCATTTTCAATTCAAATTCTGGAATATAAAACGGCGGATCTTTAATCAGCAGGTTTGGATTGTTGGATTGCAGTTTGGCAATACGGCTTGGCAGCGTTGCAATCAAATCCACATTGGATGCCAAAAGCGCAGGCATTTGATAATGGCGGGTAAAAACAGAAATCTTGCGTTTTTGCCCAATACGTTCCAAAGCTTGATCAATCCAGCCCAGACCGGCCTGTTTATCTGGATTGACACCAAAGCCAACGCCCATACCGGTTTTAGATACCCAGATATGTTGTGCATCTAAATAGCTTTTAAGATTTAAGTTTGCGCTGGCAGGGTGTTTGTTGTTGAGCAAGCATGAAAAACTGTCGCGCCAAACCAAGACTTGGTGGAAACTTTGTGGAATTTCATTGAATCGGTTAATGGCTAAATCGACTTTACCTTGTTCCATGTCACGGTAAGACACATCACTTGGAGTTAAAAAGTCGAGAACCACATTCGGTGCTTCTGAACGCAATGCTTTAACCAGGCGAGGAACCAAAGTCGCTTCGGCGTAGTCAGAGGTCATGATGCGGAAAACGCGATTCGAGGTATAAGGGCGGAATTCTGT
This sequence comes from Acinetobacter terrae, assembly GCF_013004375.1. GTDB lineage: Bacteria > Pseudomonadota > Gammaproteobacteria > Pseudomonadales > Moraxellaceae > Acinetobacter > Acinetobacter terrae. Next base: position 134,196 of record NZ_JABERI010000012.1, read on the forward strand.
ACGAGGTTCTAAAATCATCGACAAGTCAGAAAGTGCATCACGAATACGAGGTTGTAATTCTAAAGCACGTTCTGTAGGTGTCATGCCTTCAGAAGAACGGATTAAAAGCGGATCATTAAATAAATTACGTAGACGGCGTAAAATATTACTCATGGCAGGTTGGGTAACACCCAATTGTTCTGCTGCGCGGGTAACATTTTTTTCACGTAAAAGAACATCAAGGTAAATTAATAGATTGAGATCGACCCGCTCCAGATTCATATAAAAAATACCCATAATAAAACCATGAAATTATGTCAATTATGCCATAAGCAGTAAGGCTTGTGTAGGAAATATGATGAAAAAAAAGCCGGCCTAAAAGGGGTTTTGTTACCATATTGGCCATTCTTATCGCTTGTGAATTATCGGTGGTTATCCATTGAGTTTTAAGCAGATTGAAATATGAATTTGATGCTTTATATCTCTGCAAGACTGAATTTAAAAGCTCGAATTGCGGCTCATGCAATTGCATCAAATAGACGGGTTTTAATTGGATTGAATTCCCTTAAATAGAATGGGCTTTGAGATGAAAATATGTATTTCATAAATTTATCGCGGAAAAGCAGATCGGTCTTTTTACAGCTAAGGTTTTGAATGCAGAAAAAGATAAAGGCACTTTATTTGGTGAAATAAAATGCAATTATATTTTTAAAATAATGACGATAAAATAAGAAAGATGAGATAAAAACCAGAATACTACTCTTTCTTATTAAACCCTATACTTAGGTCTAATGAAGAATAAAACAGCATAGTGATTATTTGTTATACAAAAAAAGACTTTTTCTATTTTTAATATAATTTTAAAAATTAGTAACTTATAAAATTTAGTGACAATTATAATTAGACTTTAATCTACATATTTTTTAAATAAATACTGAAGATTCTTGCAGACTATTGGATTAATTTTTTCAGTCAAACTAAGCTGTGTCCATAGCAACGAAGCGCTCTAAATCTGAACAAATCAATATCTTGTAGATTTAGTCCTTTGATTGATGAAATCCTAAAATTATACACAGGAAAATATCATGACTACATACCAAACAGCGGTAGATGCAATCCGTGAATTAAAAGCAAAATTCGGAAGCACATGGCGCGATATCAGCCCAGAAGATGCTGCGCGTATGCAAATGCAAAACCAATTCAAAACTGGTCTTGATATTGCTAAATATACAGCTGCTATTATGCGTCGTGATATGGCTGAATATGATGCTGATTCTAGCAAATACACTCAATCTTTGGGTTGCTGGCACGGTTTCATCGCACAACAAAAAATGATTGCGAACAAAAAATATTTCGGTACTACTGATAAACGCTACATCTACTTATCTGGTTGGATGGTTGCTGCACTTCGTTCAGAATTCGGTCCACTTCCTGACCAGTCTATGCACGAAAAAACTTCAGTACCTGCTTTGATTGCTGAAATCTACACTTTCCTTCGTCAAGCAGATGCAAAAGAATTAAACGACTTGTTCCGTGCGCTTAAAAAAGCAAACGAAGCGGGCGATACAGCTAAAGCTGCTGAAATCACTGCTCAAATCGATGGTTTCCAAACTCATGTTGTTCCAATTATTGCGGACATCGATGCTGGTTTCGGTAACGAAGAAGCGACTTACTTACTTGCTAAAAAAATGATCGAAGCGGGTGCTTGTGCACTTCAAATCGAAAACCAAGTATCTGATGCTAAACAATGTGGTCACCAAGCTGGTAAAGTAACAGTTCCACACGAAGACTTCATCGCTAAGATTCATGCACTTCGTTATGCATTCTTGGAAATGGGTCTTGATGACGGTATCATCGTTGCGCGTACTGACTCTGAAGGCGCTGACTTGACTCAAAAAATCCCAGTGGTTAAAGAGCCAGGCGACATCGCTTCTCAGTACATCAGCTACTTAGAAACTTCTGAAATTGATATTTCTGAAGCGCAAGAAGACGAAATCCTAATCAAACGTAACGGCAAATTACACCGTCCTAAACGTTTACCTTCTGGCCTTTACCAGTTCCGTGCTGACACTCAAATTGATCGTGTTGTACTTGACTGTGTATCTAGCCTTCAAAACGGTGCTGACTTACTTTGGATCGAAACTGCGACTCCGAACGTTGACGAAATCGCTCACATGGTTAACCGTGTACGTGAAACAGTTCCAAATGCTAAGCTTGTTTACAACAACAGCCCATCATTCAACTGGACTTTAAACTTCCGTCAACAAACTTATGACCGTTATGTTGCTGAAGGTAAAGACGTTTCTGCTTACGACCGTGCTAAGTTAATGAGCGCTGAGTATGACGAAACTGAATTGGCTGCTGACGCTGACGAAAAAGTTCGTACATTCCAAGCAGATGCTTCTCGTGAAGCGGGTGTGTTCCATCACTTGATCACACTTCCGACTTACCACACTGCAGCTCTTTCTACTCATGAGCTTGCTAAAGGTTACTTCGGTGATGAAGGTATGCTTGCTTATGTTGCTGGCGTACAACGTAAAGAAATCCGCGGTTCAATTGCATGTGTTAAACACCAAGCAATGGCGGGTTCTGACATCGGTGATGATCATAAAGAAATCTTCGCTGGTGACAACGCACTTAAAGCTGGTGATGACTCTAAAAACACAATGAACCAATTCGGTGGTTAATCCTCCCGAGTGATTCAAAAAACCCTGCAAAAGCAGGGTTTTTTTATGGCTGATCAAAACGGAACAGAAAAAGGGAGCATAAAAATATGTTCCCTTTTTTATATTTTATGTAGCGAATTGCATTGCAATGAACAATCTTTTTATTTTAATGATTGAAGAAAGATGAAGCTTAGGGTACTAAAATAATCAGCCATGTAAAGAAAATAATCGCCAGTGCAACAAATTGCGCTGCACTGCCCATATCTTTGGCATTTTTTGAAAGCTCATGTCTTTCCAAAGAAATACGGTCTACTACTGCTTCAATCGCTGAATTAAATAATTCAACAATCAGTGCCAATAAACACACCGCAATCATCACTGCTTGTTCTACACGGGATACATTCAGAAAAAAACTGGCAGGGATCAGAATTAAATTTATGAATACAATTTGACGAAATGCAGCTTCATTGCTAAATGCAGTTTTAAAACCTGCAATGGAATAATGGGTGGCATTAATCACACGCTTAAAACCGGTTTTGCCTTTGTATGGAGAAGATTGATTCATGGCTTAATTTTTTTGCTAAATTTCAGGCAAGATAGATCATAAGGCTTAAATATGGCTTAATTCTAAAAAACTGGAAAGTTATATTTTTATATTACAAAAAATGAAGCATAAAAAGATTTAACAATGACAGAACGATGATTGGTGATACTTTTTAATTAGCATGGATATTAAAAAATTCCGATATTGAGCTTGTAGGTAGAAATAAGGGGGTTGCTGAATTTTAGTTAAATAAAATTGCCCTATTCCAAGCCCAGTCTTTTCTTTTTAATGAAATTACTTTGTAAAATAATCTATTCACAGTCTAATGGTAAAGATGAAGCATACGCTTAGCGGTTGATTAAGCGGTATATCTTCATAGTTTCCCCTTATTTATGGAGAAAAATAAGATTTCATATCCATGATATTGTGTTTTTAACTTTTAGTTACTGTATAGCAGCTTTAATTTGCTATTTTAGAACCAGTTTTTATTGCCCAGTTCTACCACCTACTTATACTGCGATTACGTCATATGCTGTCGAAATATTTTATTCAACGACCTATTTTTGCTGGTGTATTGGCCATTGTTGTCATGGCACTGGGACTTTTTGCAGTCATTAATTTACCGGTAGAGCGTTATCCAGATATTGCTCCACCCAGAATTGCGATTAGCGCCACTTATTCTGGTGCGGATGCCGAGACCGTTGAAGAAAGTGTCACCCAAATTTTAGAACAGCAAATTAAAGGCTTGGACCATTTACTTTATTTTAGTTCCAGCAGTGACTCTACCGGTCGTAGCCGGATTAATATCAGCTTTGAAAATGGCACCGACCCGGATACTGCCCAAGTTCAAGTACAAAATGCCATCAATAGCGTCGTGAGCCGATTACCTGAAGATGTACAGCGCCAAGGGGTGAATGTATTCAAATCTCTGGGTGATACTCACATGGTGATTGGGCTATATGATGAAACCAGAAAAAGCAGCAATATTGAATTATCCGATTATTTGTTAAGTTATTTAGAGGCGGAAATTGCCCGTGTAGATGGTGTGGGTGAAGTTGATGTATTTGGTTCGCAGTTTGCCATGCGAATCTGGCTGGATCCAAATAAACTCAAACAATACAAGTTAATTCCCAGCGATATTCAGAAAGCCGTAGAAGCACAAAATACCCAGGTTGCAGCGGGTGGAGTTGGCGAGTTACCGGTATTAGAAGAACAATACTTAAATGCCAAAGTCACATCAGGCACACGTTTAAAAACGGTTGATGAATTTAACAATATTATTCTCAAGTCTAGCCAATCCGGCGAATATGTCTATTTAAAGGATGTTGCCCGTGTAGAAATTGGGGCAGAGAATTACCAATCCTATAATACGACCAATGGCTATCCATCAGCCGGTATGGCAGTTTCCCTGGCATCCGGTGCCAATGCCATTCAAACCTCAAAACTGATTAATGAAACGGTCGAGCATATTTCCAAAACATTGCCCAAAGGTTATAAGCTGGTCTATCCAAATGACAACACACCTTTTGTTCAGCAATCGATTCATGAGGTGGTAAAAACCTTATTTGAAGCCATTTTGCTGGTGATTGTGGTGATGTTTATTTTCCTGCAAAACTGGCGTGCGACCCTTATTCCTGCGATTACTGTACCGGTGGTGATTCTGGGTACTATGGCAGTGTTATATGTGCTGGGTTTGAGTATCAATACCTTAACCCTGTTTGCCTTGGTGCTTGCAATTGGTCTGCTGGTGGATGATGCGATTGTAGTAGTCGAAAACGTTGAACGGCTGATGCATGAACAAGGTTTAAACGCCAAGCAGGCATCGATCCAGTCCATGCAAGAAATCAGTGGCGCATTGATCGGGATTACCCTGGTGCTGACTGCAGTATTTATTCCCATGGCATTTTTTGGTGGTTCTGCAGGGGTGATTTACCGTCAGTTCTCCATGACTTTAGTTACGGCGATGACTATCTCTCTGGCAGTTGCTTTAATTCTGACTCCTGCATTGTGTGCATTGGTGTTAAAACCGATAGAAAAACCTTATGGCTGGGCAAATCGGTTTAACAATGTGCTTAATCAGGTAAAAAGAAAATATCTTAAACTGTCTTCTTTCACCATTCAAAACCGCCTGATTACTTTGGTCGTGGCTTTGGCTTTAGTCAGTGTTTTTGCCTTGTTTTACCGTGCATTGCCCACCAGCTATTTACCCAATGAAGATCAGGGTTCACTCAGCCTGCAAGTGACTTTACAAGACAATGCCCCGATGACCAAAACCATTGAAATGGGGGAAACGGTTCGTCGTTATTTTCTGGAAAATGAAAAAGACAATGTGGATTTGGTGATGCTGCGTTATGGTCGAAACCGTACCGGAACTGGGCAGCATTTGGCACAGGGTTTTATTAAATTAAAACCCTGGGATGAACGTTCTGGCAAAGAAAATACTGCCGATGCTATCAAGGAGCGTGCGACCCAGTTTTTCCGTAAAAACCAGAATGCCCGTATTACTGTTTCCATGCCACCGGTGGTCAATGGTCTGGGGGATACCAGTGGCTTAAACCTTTGGGTTCGCGATATTGATGGTCAGGGGCGCAAAGTTTTAACGCAAAAATTTAACCAGCTTAAAGAAGATTCGAAACAGTATTCATCATTTGAAAACATGGATAAACGAACCGCACCTGAAAAAGCCAATCTTAAAGTGACGATTGATCAAAGAGCTGCAATGGCTTCAGGTTTAACTCCAACTGATATTAACAGTACGCTGTCCGCAGCTTTGGGGGGCAAGTACATTAATGACTTTATTGATCGAGGACGGATTAAAAGAGTCATTATGCAAAGTGATGCGGCTTATCGTGCTAAACCGGAAGATTTGCAATATTGGTCGGTCAGAAATAGCAATAATGAAATGGTGCCATTCACCAATTTTTCTCAAGTTCAGTGGTCGGGTGCGCCGGAAATTGTCAACAGGTTTAATGGTTATACTGCCATCGAACTAGAAGCCGAAAAAAGCTCCAAGGCAAGTTCTGGGGAAGCGATGCAGGATATTGATCAGCTGGTCAGCAAAGTTTCCGGAATTGATTTAGCCTGGAGCGGTGTGTCTTTCGAAGAACGGAAATCAAGTAATCAGGCACTATTGCTTTATCTGATTTCAATTGGCTTCATTTTCCTGTGTTTGGCGGCTTTATATGAAAGCTGGTCGATTCCTACTGCTGTATTGAGTGCCATTCCTTTGGGTGTTGGTGGCAATATCCTGTTCAGTTATTTTGCTGGATTTCCTAACGATATCTATTTCCAGATTGCGTTACTGACTACCATTGGCTTGTCATGTAAAAATGCCATTTTAATCGTGGAGTTTGCCTCACTTGCCCAGACGCAAGGACGCAGTGTGATTGAAGCGGCTTTGGAAGGGGCGAGTCTGCGTTTACGCCCGATTCTAATGACTTCATTGGCTTTTGGTGCAGGTGTGATTCCATTGGTATTTGCCTTTGGTGCGGGAGCGGTCAGTCGTCAAGAAATTGGAGTGAGTGTCTTAGGTGGGGTAATTTTTGCCACGATCTTGGTACTGATTTTTATTCCATTTATGTATGTCCTGATCCGGACTGTCTTTAAGGGCAAAGCTCAACCGGAATCTTGAGTAATCACGATTATCTCATAGGCATTCTCAGGATGCCTATCGAGTAATTAATTGATCGCTGCATTTTATGAGCCAAAAAATGTGCTCACTATAAATCTTGATTTGTTCTGGCAGAGCATTGAACTGCTTTATTAATCATATCGATACACAGCATGCAGAAAAGATATGGTGTAATCTCAAGTATTTAGATAATGCTTTCCTTGGAATTGAGGCCTATGTCAGAGCAACAACAAAAAAAACTCAGCCAGCAAGAGGTGGTGCGTCTAGAGCGGGATTTAGCCAAGTTTGCCAATATGATGGACTCGGTGGTGCGTATTCCGTTTACCAAGCAAGGGGTCGGGGCAGATGCCGCATTAAGTACCATTCCTGTCGCAGGTGATGTCGCAGGTTTTGTATTGACCTGCTACGCGATTTATAAAGCCAGGCAAATAGGGGTGCCACAAAGCAAACTCAATTCGGTGATGAAATTGGCCATGGTAGATGCTGTGGTCGGTTTTATTCCTGTGCTGGGAACCGTGTTTGATATTTTTATTCGTCCAAGCCGTAAAGCCTTAACCATTGTGCATGAGCATATTCGAGAGGAATATCAGATTCACAGTGATTCACATGTGGTGCATCCATTTTTGCATGAAAGCCTGGAGCATAAACAACAGAGCTCAGCCTTTTGGCGAAATCCTGTGGTGGCTTGGCTGTGGTTACATATTCCTGATCTTTTAGGGGGAATCGTTTTGGTGCTGATGCTGATTGCGATGTGGTTAGGTTTGAGCTGGTTATGGCAATGGTTTCAAGGATTGAGTGCTTTTTGATTTTGCTCGATAAGATTTAGGGATAAGAACCATGGATTATATTGCTGCGAATTTACCCGCGATCAATTTTGACGCGACATGTGATTTTTATCGCATGCTTGGTTTTCAATCTACCTATCAATCTAATGAATGGATGATTCTGCATCGTGGTAGTTTAACTCTGGAATTTTTTCATCATCCAGCGCTCGATCTTAAAAGCTCTTGGCATAGTGCGTGTATTCGGGTTGAGGATTTGCCAGCACTTTATCAAGCATGGCAGGGTTTAAATTGGGCGGCATTTCCCCAAGCTCGAATCACTGGGATAGAACACCTAACTGAAATAGAGATGCTCTGTGTCATTGATATCAACGGCAGCTTATTACGTTGCATTCAACAGCATTAAAAAAAGCCCCCATTTCGGAGGCTTTTTTATATCAATTTAATCAACCAGTATTTTTAATCAAACCATATTATGGGCAGTTTAACTGATGTAATGCAGCCACACGTTGTTCAATCGTTGGGTGAGTTTGGAACAAAGCAGCCAAGCTGAAACCTTGTTCTTTACCTTCCGCAATTGCAAACGCTTTCATTTCTTTTGGCATTTGATCAGGCATTTCTGATTCTGCTTGTAAACGTAACAATGCTGAAATCATGGCTTGTTTACCGGCTAAACGTGCACCAGCTTCATCGGCACGGTATTCACGGTGACGTGAGAACCACATCACGATAGAAGATGCCAAAATACCAAACACGATATCCAGTACGATAGTAATACCGAAGTAAGCCAGTCCTGGTGCTTCGCCATCTTCACGACCAAACACGTTACGGTCAATAAAATCACCGACCACACGTGCAAAGAACATAACGAAGGCATTGACGACACCTTGAATCAGAGCAAGGGTCACCATATCACCATTGGCAACGTGACCAATTTCATGCGCAAGTACCGCACGAAGTTCGTCTTTGTTCATTCGTTCGAGTAAACCCGTTGAAACGGCTACTAAAGCGTCGTTTTTGTTCCAACCTGTTGCAAAAGCATTGGACTGATAAGAAGGGAAGATACCCACTTCTGGCATATTGATACCAGCGCGTTGCGACAATTGCGCAACTTCTTGTAATAACCATGCTTCTGCTTGATTACGAGGCGCATTGGGATCAATAAGCTCTGTCCCAGTGGTTTTTTTCGCCATCCATTTTGACATGAACAGGGAAATGATAGAACCAACCATACCAAAGACAAAACAGATGACCAATAGGTTGCCTAGATTTAAGCCACCCGCGCCATGGTAACTACCGACACCGAAGAGTGACAAAATAATGCCAGCTACAACCAGTACCGCGAGGTTGGTAAGCAAGAACAAACCAATCCGCATCATTGAGAGAATCCTCTTATAATAAAAAAATAATCTGATTTATGAATCAAAAATCATCTACTAAATATGAGGTGTAAGTCTTAAAAATTCAAGAAGAAAAATAAGTAATTCTGTTGGATGATACAGATTTCAAAAAATGGCTTTGTTAATCAGTAATTGAAATTTTCGCAGAAGCCGTGGCATGTGCTGTGGCGTAAGAACCTATAGGGGCATCGGTAAAACGACCATCAGAAGCCATGATGATTTGACGTTGCGCACTGTAATGAGACGTAGAATTTGATGATGACTCATTAGAACTTGATTGCGCGATAATTTTTCCATGTTCAGCGTGATGGTCATTGCTTGAACTTGTACTAGTCGCAATTCCATTTGAGTATAAGTTGCTATAACGACTGCTCACCCGTCTTACATAATCCTGCGTTTCTTTAAATGGGGGAATGCCGCCATATTTGGCCACATTGCCTTCACCAGCATTATAGCCGGCTAAAACCAGCGAGGTGTTACCGTTAAAACGTTTCATCAGCCAAGACAAATATTTTGCTCCAGCCATAATATTCTGCTGGGGATCGAATGCATTGGAAACATTAAAGCGTCGTGCCGTTGCAGGCATCAGTTGCATCAGTCCTTGTGCACCGACAGGTGAACGCGCATTCACATTAAACCCAGATTCAGTATGCATGACTGCTTTAATCAAGCCTTCAGAAATACCGTGTTGTGACGCTGCCTGTTTAATAATAGGGTCAAAGGCATTTTTATTGCGACTATAGCTTGGAAGCACCGAGGCTTCAGACGAACCCCAGTTACTATAACTATGGATATTACTGTCCGGATAATAAGTCTTTTTTTCCACTTTTAAATGATTATAACGACTCTTTTTGTTAGTGAGTAGGGTCGTGCCATTCGATTCTTTTAACTGGTAGATGGTTTGACCGGCATAACTGGTCGATGCAACAGAACCAACTGTCACACACCCCAAAAAATAAAGTCCCATGCTTACAATGTTATTTTTCATTTTTTTATATAGAAAAAAATCTGCTCCAGACAGTTCAACAGGAGTTTAACAAAAAAACACACAATTAAAAGCGTTCTGAAACTTATTTCTCTGCAAGTTTGTAAAAAGCAAGTGCTAATTGCAGAGATAGTAATCAAAAAATATTTTAATTTTTTTTTAATCAGGATAACTTGACACTATTAAGCTGTTGATTTTTATTAAAAATAAAATTGATCAAAAAATGATCAATTTAAATAGAAGCCTTAAACAATAGGTCAGACACCTTGTCAAGCCTTTTGAAATCCACAAAGTTATCCACAGGTTTTGTGGACAACTGTGGAAAAGTACAATTGGTAAGCATTGTGGCTAAAATTTGAACTGCGCCGTCCAAAATAACATGTGGTTCATTACGTGAAAATGACAACAATAATCAATTTTCAGAAATTACATTCTTTTGGTGCGATGTGATGCTGAATCGGATAAAATTGCGCGGTATTTTTATTTATGGGTAAATCTCGTCTATGTACTCGCCAGTTGAGTCCGAACAAGGATTTAATTTCAAACCAGAACTGCCAACAAGTTCGGCATATTACCGTTTGTTGAAAAAGCTTCGCCGCCAAGTCGGTCATGCCATTCGTGATTTTAAAATGCTCGAAGAAGGTGACAAGGTGATGGTATGTATTTCTGGTGGTAAAGACAGTTATACCTTGTTGGACATTATGTTGCAGTTTAAACGTATTGCACCCATAAACTTTGATGTCGTTGCGGTGAATCTTGATCAAAAGCAGCCGGGTTTCCCTGAAGATGTCTTGCCACGTTATTTAGAAGAAAATAACATTCCATATTATATTCTGGAAAAAGACACCTACAGCATTACCAAAAAATTGACCCCTGAAGGTAAAACGTATTGTGCAGTGTGCTCACGTTTACGTCGTGGTTCGTTATATGGTTTTGCCCAAGAAATTGGCGCGACCAAAGTGGCTTTAGGTCATCATCGTGATGACATTATGGCAACTTTCTTCTTGAACTTGTTCCATGGCGGCAGTTTAAAAGCCATGCCACCAAAACTCTTGTCATCTGACAAGAAAAATATCCTGATTCGTCCACTGGCTTATGTGGAAGAAAAAGACATCATCAAGTATGCAGAAATGCGTCAGTTCCCAATTATTCCGTGTAACTTATGTGGTTCACAGGAAAATTTACAGCGCGCGATGATCAACAATATGTTGCGTGAATGGGATGCTCAATATCCAAAGCGTTTACATAGTATTTTTGGTGCCATGCAAAACGTATCGCCGTCACAATTGGCCGATCGTGAACTGTTTGACTTTGAAGCTTTAGATGAACAACGTGAAATTGATTTCACTGGTAGCTGTTCAACAGAAGATGAATCACAAAGCAAGCGCATCAATATGGTGAATTTAGGCTTTGCTGCTGAATAATGGTTGCGGTAGACACCAGTTTTAGGATTGGTGTCTATTTTATGTATCTGATTTAGTTAAATAATGTATTGAAAATATAAAAATTGAACGTATCGTGCAAAAAACTTTAAGCAGAAAACAATTTTACATGCTATAACAAGCGTCAAGCATAAATAGCTTCACAAAGATGTTGTCTGGATAGGCGACACAAATGAACGAATAAATTGAGGAAAGATCATGCCTACCTTTTTAACTGATGATTGGTTTTCAAATGTAGAGAACTTAACTGCTCAAGCTGGTGACTTAAACTTGCCACCTGCACTTGCAAATTTAGCAATCAACTTAGTGGTTACAGATTCACAAGGCAATACAGAATTGTCTTTGGATGGTGGTGCAATTAAAAAAGGTCTATCTCCAAATGCTAAAACCACTTTGAACATGGATGGTGAAACCCTTCGCAAAGTGTTCCTGGAATTTGATATGGCGGCTGCAATGCAAGCATTCATGACAGGCAAAATTAAAGTTCAAGGCGATATGTCACAATTGATGGCTTTACAAACTGCGAAGCCAAGCCAAGAACAAAAAGATTTATTTAAGAAAGTGCTTGAGCAAACCACTTAAGAACTTTTAAGCATAAAAAAGCTTACCCAAGGGTAAGCTTTTTTTATATTTAGAAGAGATTAAATATTCACTAACTGTGTTGTTTTAATATGTTCTAAATAAGAGCGGATACGAGTTACATACTGTACCGCTTGACGATAACGACCATTGCTGGCTTTGTTACGATCTAAATAACTATACAGATTGACCCAATTATTTGGATTTTTACCCTGTGCACGAATGCGATTTTGAATCTGATTAACGGCACCTGGTCCCATATTGTAAGCAACAAGTGCATACCAGTTACGATCAGGATAAGGAACATCTGTAAAACGACTTAACATCTGGTCGTAATACTTCGCGCCACCTTCAATACTTTGAGCAGGGTCAGTTCGGTTACTCACACCCATGGCTTTTGCCGTACTGTTGGTCAGCATCATCAAACCACGAACACCGGTAGGCGATACAGAATTGGGTTTCAGATACGATTCCTGATAACCAATTGCTGCTAACAAGTGCCAATCTAAATCATATTTTGCAGCTGTATTTTTAAAGCTGGCTTTATAAATAGGCATACGTTGATTTAAATCACGCTGAATGCTATCCCATGATTCTTCTTGAACCGCATTCTGGTTGTAGAATGAAGCCAATTGACGAATCGAACCAGACTGTTTGCCCTGACAGACAAAACCACTTGCAGTTTGTGTGAGTGGATCATCTGCGTGTTTAAATACCCAATTCAGCTTTGTATTTAAGCCATTTTGTTGCAAGCTGCCGATATCACCACAGGTTGCTGAAAAAGAAGTCAGACGCTTCTGTTCAATAGAACTGACATCTGCTGTCGTCATGGCAAAGTTGGCCTTACCTTGCGATACCCATTTGAGTGCTGTCGCGTTATCAGGCACAGTTTTAAACACCAGTTTGACGTTTAAGCTGTTGGCATAGTTACGCGCGAGGTCATAACCAAACCCATGTAGATGCGCGCCATCTTTAAATACTGTGGTCGAATTTTCCACTGAAACGACGGTGAGTTGCTTGCCGTTGACTACAGAATCGTATTGGTACGATTTACTTGCATTAATACTATGAAATGGAATTAACAGGGTACTGAACGCAAGAATTTTTAATGAGAGAGAAGATTTTAAAGAGTGAAGGCAAAGCCTCACCCCAGAAGTTGAACTACTGTGCATGTTGTCTCCGCTACAAGTAATTTATGCCCTATAAAGCAAAGGCGAACATGCCTCAAGCTTTTTCAAGTTTGATAAATTCAATAAGGGTTGGGCAGTCATGACGTCATTCAAAATGACATTAGATTAAAAGGAGAATAATGTAGAATTTCTACATAGATTAAAAAGTAAGCGATTTAAAAACATGCGCGAATAATAAGGGTGAAAAATAAACTTGTCAAATTTTGTACTAAACTTTTTAGAGATATGCAACATAAGGAATTAATTTAATTGAAGAATTAATTTTATAAACTTTAGTTGTGTGTAAATAGCGGATAAAATAGGCCACTCTTGTAAGCAAATTGTAAGCAGAACATCAAAAAATACTATGAAATCTAACTTAATTACACGTTCTGGACATGACAAACTGGTCGCAGAATTACAGCATTTGTGGCATGAAGAACGTCCAGAAATCACCCAAAAAGTGAACTGGGCGGCGAGTCTCGGCGACCGTAGTGAAAACGCTGATTATCAATATAACAAACAAATTTTACGTAAGATTGATCGCCGTGTTCGTTACTTGGGCAAGCGTTTAGAAGAGCTTAAAATTATTGATTTTTCGCCTGAGCAAGAGGGCAAAGTATATTTTGGTGCCTGGGTAGATATTGAAAATGATGAAGGTGAACAAAAAACCTTACGTATTGTCGGCGTAGATGAAATTTATGATCACCATCCACAACATATTTCAATTGATTCGCCTATGGCACGCGCTTTACTTGGAAAACAAGTCGATGATGAAGTTGAAGTACTGACCCCATTAGGCAAGAAACAGTGGTATATCAATCAAATTCGTTATGAAAAGCCTGAAAATTCAGCAAATTAATGTATTTTGATTTTATTTTAATCACTCAGTAAGAAAAAAGCATAAAAGTGTTTGCCAAGAGGGGTTTTTATTTATATCATAGCCGCCATTGGAAGCGTGGCAGAGCGGTTTAATGCACCGGTCTTGAAAACCGACGAGGGTGTGAGTCCTCCGTGAGTTCGAATCTCACCGCTTCCGCCAAATTCAAAACCCCGATCATTGATCGGGGTTTTTTATTGCCTAAAATTTTTTATTCATAAAAAAATAAAGTATAAATAAAGAAGAAAGTTGGATAAAGTTGTGCATATCCAGTGGATATAAATGACTTAAGAGGTTGAATGTAAAAGTCTTTAAGCGGCTACTTAGTGAGAATTGATTATTAAGATTTGCGAATGATTGCAGAAGGGAAGATTGTTTCACGCAGTGCAAATACATATTTTATTATGATTAAAAGTAAACACTGAAGAATCCTGCTATCAATTCATCATAGATATCTCAGCTGAACTAAAAAAGCATAGAGATGAGTCGTTTTATTCTTCTATATTTCTATCATTTTGAGTGGATGAAAGCAGCAATTCTTGTTGAATCCAATCGATAAATTTTTGGATCAGCGGAGAGGATTCTTGACTAGAATGTACTAAATAATAAGAACGGCTTCCTTCCAGTTTTTTACTTGATGCAATAACTAATTCTTTGTTGTGTAATTCTGGGTTAATCAGTATTTGTGGTATGAGCGCCATGCCCATGGATTGCTTGGCTGCAACCGCCAACATGGAGAACAGTTCATGCCGATGACCATCATAAGACTTCGGATGAAATATTTGATGGGTTTTAAACCATTCATGCCAAATGGTCGGGCGGGTGGTTTGTTGTAACAGTGGAAGCTGGATGAGCTGTTCAGGACTTAAATCATAACTATATTCATTGATCATTTGTGCATCTGGAAAATTTTTTAAAATAAGCTGCGGGGAGCAAACAGCAATCAGGTCTTCTTTCATTAGGTAATGGGTTTGTACACCTGGCCAGTGTGCAATTTGTTGTGGTGTTCCGGCATATATGGCGGCATCAAATATCGTTTCATTAAAGAGAAAGGGTTTGGTGCTGGTTTCCAAATGCACGGTAATTTCAGGATAAATTTCATTAAAGCGGTGCAATTTGGGGAGCAGCCAGCAGGTTGCAAAAGTAGGCACCACGCCTAATTTTAGAGTTCCCCCTAGACCTTTGTGCGCCATAATATCTAAAGTGCTTTGCTCCAGACCCAATAAATAGGGTTTGATCAGGCTGTAATACTGCTGTCCTGCAAGGGTGAGTTCGACCCCATGCCGGGTACGGGTGAACAATTCAAGTTTAAGAAATTCTTCGAGTTGCTGAATTTGCCGCGACACCGCACTTTGGGTAATACACAGTTCTTGTGAGGCATGCGTATAACTGGCATGTTTAGCCGCAGATTCAAAACACAATAAACTTTGTAAAGATGGGATGTGACGACGCATAGATAAATCCTTTTATCTGAACCAGATATTTTAAAATGGCATATGAAGATGCGAAACCTATTCAACTTTAGTCTAAAAAACAAACAATGCCTGATAAATACAGTCGCTAAATCCATTGTTATCTATCTGGTTAAAATAAGATATGCGTAAATGGTATATCTGCATGCAAATTTATCGTTTGAAAGAATCATTTTTCCGCCATAGCATCGAGTCAGATAAATAGAACATGATATCGAGCAGAGGAAGCGATGAATCAAATGATCAATATGAAAAAAACAGCAAAAGTTCAATTTAACTGGCAAGACCCGTTTTTAATCGAACAGCAATTAACTGAAGAAGAGCGCATGATTCGCGATTCTGCACATGCCTATTGCCAGGACAAATTGTTGCCTCGTGTACTTGAACAGTTCCGTCATGAACAGACCGATGCTTCCATTTTTCGTGAGATGGGTGAGTTGGGTCTGCTTGGTCCGACGATTCCTGAACAATACGGCGGTGCAGGGTTAAATTATGTCAGCTATGGCCTGGTGGCCCGTGAAATTGAATATGTCGATTCAGGCTACCGTTCCATGGCCAGTGTGCAAAGCTCGCTGGTGATGGTACCGATCAATGAGTTTGGTTCTGAAGAACAGAAACAGAAATACTTGCCTAAACTGGCCACAGGTGAATACATCGGCTGCTTCGGCTTGACTGAACCGGATCATGGTTCCGATCCAGGCAGCATGATTAGCCGGGCCAAAAAGGTAGAGGGTGGTTATCGTTTATCTGGTGCAAAAATGTGGATTACCAACAGCCCGATTGCCGATGTCTTTGTGGTCTGGGCCAAAGAAGTATCGAAAGAAGGCAATGTCGGGGAGATCCGCGGCTTTATTCTGGAAAAAGGCTGGGAAGGGCTTTCAGCCCCTGCGATCCACGGCAAGGTCGGTTTGCGTGCCTCAATTACCGGTGAAATCGTGATGGACAATGTTTTTGTTCCAGAAGAAAATGCCTTCCCGGAAATTCGCGGCTTGCGTGGTCCATTTACCTGTCTCAACAGCGCACGTTATGGTATTGCCTGGGGTGCAATGGGAGCCGCAGAATTCTGCTGGCATACAGCCCATCAATACACCATGGACCGCAAGCAGTTTGGTCGTCCGTTGGCAGCAAACCAGCTGATTCAAAAGAAACTGGCGGATATGCAAACTGAAATTGCCTTGGGGTTGCAAGTCGCACTCCGTTTTGGCCGCATGAAAGATGAAGGCATTGCTTCGGTTGAAGGAACTTCACTGATCAAACGCAACAACTGTGGTAAGGCCCTGGATATTGCACGTTTGGCACGTGACATGCTGGGTGGAAACGGCATCAGTGATGAGTTTGGTGTGGCACGTCATCTGGTCAATCTGGAAGTGGTGAATACCTATGAAGGTACCCATGATGTGCATGCCTTGATTTTAGGACGTGCACAAACCGGTATCGCCGCATTCGGTAACTAATTTAGTTCTTCAATTCAGGATGTTCATTCGTGGGCATCCTGGAGACGTTTTGTCTCAAAAAAAAATCAATAATTAACTTTAATTAAAGGATTCATCGTGAAACATTCTTGTAAATCTGTGCATTTTTAAGCTTAAAGTTCAAACGGAATGATAGAAAAACAATAAAGAACCTCAGGCAAATGTAGAGAAAGAATAGGACTGCCGATGACTCATTTGGGAAAATGAGGGATATAGAAATGAATAATGATATACAGGCTGGAGCAGGAACGCTCAGCAGAAAATTGCCATCCAATGTAGGCACAGCGCATCGTATTCATAAAAATACCTGGAAAATTGCATTTGTTTTTGCATTTATTTCACTGGTGATTGATGGTGTTGACATCATGCTGTTGTCATTCAGCTTAACCAGTTTAAAAGCTGAATTTGGCTTAACTTCATTTCAAGCGGGTATGCTGGGAAGTTCATCACTTGCAGGAATGGCGCTTGGTGGAATTACGGGCGGATGGGCATGTGATAAATTTGGTCGTGTCAAAACCATTGCCTGGTCTGTGGTTTTCTTTTCAATCATGACCTGTATTTTGGGTTTTACTCAAAGTTATGAGCAATTCATGATTCTGCGCTTTATAGGTGCATTTGGTTTGGGTTCGCTATATATGGCGTGTAATACGCTCATGGCGGAATATGTTCCTACCAAGTATCGTACAACCGTTTTAGGCACATTGCAGACAGGTCAAACCGTCGGTTATATCGTAGCGACTTTGTTAGCAGGGGCAATTATTCCTGATCATGGTTGGCGTATGTTGTTTTATGTGACCATTATTCCAGCTGCATTTGCACTTATTTTCATGCGTTTTGTACCTGAGCCTGCATCTTGGCAGGAAGCAAAAATAGAACAATTTAAACGTAAAGAATTGAAAATTGAGCCTACAGCTGAAGCAATCACTGCAAAAGCTCCTTCTGAAAGTGTGTATAAACGTATTTTTGGGCATACCCAGCACCGCAAAATGTTCTTGTTGTGGATGAGTACCGCTGCCTTTTTACAGTTTGGCTATTACGGTGTAAATAACTGGATGCCAACCTATTTAGAAACTGAACTGAATATGAACTTTAAAGCTTTAACAGGCTATATGGTTGGTGCATATACAGCGATGATTCTAGGTAAAATTATTGCCGGCTATGCCGCAGATAAATTGGGTCGTCGTGCAACTTTTGTCTTTGGTACCGTCACGACAGCAGCATTTTTACCCGTGATTATCTTCTTCAATACACCCGACAATATCGCTTATTTATTGATTACCTTTGGTTTCCTTTATGGAATTCCATACGGTGTAAATGCAACCTATATGGCGGAAACCTTCTCGACCGATGTACGTGGTACAGCCATTGGCGGTGCTTATAACATGGGACGTTTAGGCGCTGCGATTGCACCAGCCACCATCGGGATTATTGCTGCAGGCGGTTCATTCACCATGGCATTTATTGTGATGGGTACTGCTTACTTTATTGCCGGTGTGATTCCAGGCTTCTTTATCCGTGAACGTCAGTATGATCCACAGCAGTCTTCATTAGTGACGGCAACTGATACAGAAGAGAAAACACCGAGTACCGTGACAACAACAGACACAACGCTTACTGCTAAATAATAAAAATAGCCAGCAGATTCTCGGCTGGCTTTGGAGTAGAACATGGGTGCATTACAAGGAATTCGGGTACTGGATTTAAGCCGTGTACTGGCAGGTCCATGGTGTGGGCAGATTTTGGCAGACCTAGGTGCAGAAGTAATTAAAATTGAACGTCCAAAAGTGGGGGATGACACCCGTATGTGGGGACCACCGTGGATGCTGGATAATCAGGGCACTGCAACCCGCGAATCGGGTTATTACCAATGTGCCAACCGCAACAAATATTCAGTCGCGATAGATATTGCAAGTGAACAAGGGCAGCAACTGATTCGGGAAATTGCCAAAACGGCCGATGTAGTAATTGAAAACTATAAAGCCGGTTCATTGGAAAAATACGGTTTAGATTATGCGTCTTTAAATCAACTTAATCCGAACTTGGTGTATTGCTCCATTACCGGATTTGGTCAAACTGGACCGCGTGCAGAAGAACCAGGTTATGACTTTATCATTCAAGGCATGTCGGGATTGATGAGTATCACCGGTGAAAAGGATGAGTTACCGGGTGGCGGTGCGCAAAAAGTCGGTGTGGCAGTGGTCGATATTCAAACGGGGTTATATGCAACCGTTGCTATTCAAGCCGCTTTATTGGCACGCCAACACACTGGTCGTGGTCAATATATCGATTTATCCTTATTGGACGTACAGGTGGCTACACTGGCCAATCAGGGCATGAATTATTTAACTTCCGGTATTGCACCAAAGCGTATGGGAAATAATCATCCGAATATTGTGCCGTATCAAACCTTTAAGGCCAAAGATAAAGAATTTATTATTGCCTGTGGCAATGACAAGCAGTTTAAAGATTTGTGTATTGCCATTGGTTTACCCGAATTATTGGAAGATAGAAAATTTCAACGTAATCAGGATCGCGTTAAACATCGTGATGAACTGATTCCTTTATTGTCTGAATATTTCTTGGCTAAAAATGCCCAAGAATGGGTCACTGCAATTCATGCAGTTAAAGTGCCGGTTGGGGTGATTAACTCAATTGAAGATGCACTGAATGAGCCACAAATTCAATTTCGTGACATGGTGGTGGATGTTGCACATCCGTTGAATGATCAATTTAAAATGATTGGTTCACCGATTAAACTATCTGATACTCCAGTTGAATATAGGCATGCTGCGCCACAATTAGGTGAACATACCGAAAAAGTTTTATCGCAGTTTAAAAGCCCAGATGAATTAAGAGCTTTAAAGGCCCAAGGGATTATTGATGGAAAAGTTGCTTAGTTAGCGTTATTGATTATTATTTTGGTTGCTCTTGTTTGACCGAGTTTTTTACAGAATTCGGTCTTTTTTTGGAGGGGGAGATTGTATTTTGGGTTAGGGCTTACTTAGCAGCAAAGCTATTAAAATTTGAATATTCTTCCATATAGCTTAAAGAATCAGCTCTATAGCTAAGGTGCATAGTCAGATTTGTCGCTAAGCGTTATCATAGCGGTCTTCATGTCATTGGAACGCACTATGAAAATCGTTGCAGATGAAAATCTGGCCTTTACCGAATATTTCTTTGCAGATTTTGGAGAAATTCAGCAAGCAGCGGGGCGGACTTTAACCCATGCGGATGTACAGGATGCTGAAGCCTTGCTGGTTCGTTCTGTGACCCAAGTAAATGAACAACTGATTCAAGAGACAAAATTAAAATTTGTCGGTAGTGCTACCATTGGTACTGACCATTTAGATATTGTAGCTTTAGATAAACACAATATTGCCTGGTCAAATGCGGCAGGCTGTAATGCGCAGGCGGTGGCTGAATATGTGATCACCGCACTGTTATATTTACAACCCAATTTAATTGATAAAAATGAACAATTCACCCTCGGTATTATTGGTTTAGGCAATGTCGGTTCACGTTTGGCTTATATGGCTAAATTGTTAGGTTGGAATGTGATTGGTCATGATCCTTTTGTGAATCGTGAACAGATCCAGCAAGTTGAATTAGCAGAATTATTAAAAACAGCAGATGCCCTTTCCACGCATGTACCCTTAACCAAAACAGGGAATCATCCAACTTTTCATTTGATCAA
This sequence comes from Acinetobacter terrae, assembly GCF_013004375.1. Classification (GTDB taxonomy): domain Bacteria; phylum Pseudomonadota; class Gammaproteobacteria; order Pseudomonadales; family Moraxellaceae; genus Acinetobacter; species Acinetobacter terrae. The sequence goes on from NZ_JABERI010000012.1 coordinate 154,891, forward strand.
TGCGGATGCTTTGGCGCAAATGAAACCTGAAGCGATCTTAATTAATTCAGCACGTGGTCCAGTGGTCGAGGAAGCGGCCCTGATTGCCGATATTGAAAAGACCAAGCGCCAAGTGGTTTTAGATGTGTTTGAACATGAACCTGAAATTTCAGAACAACTGTTAAATCTGATTCATTTGGTGACACCGCATATTGCGGGCTATAGTCTGGAAGGCAAAGCACGTGGCACGCAAATGATTTACGATGCTTTTTGTAAAACCTTTAATTTTATTGCAGATAAAAAATTTGAAACTCAATTACCGGTCTGTGAGCAATATTTTCAAGATCAAGATTTAAAGTCGGTACTGAAACAGCATCTTGCTCATATTTATGATATTGCACGTGACGATGCCAACCTGCGTGCCTGCTTAAAAGAGGGCAAAGTGGATCAAAAAGCCTTTGATTATTTACGTAAAACCTATCCCTTACGCCGTGAATGGGCAGCACACGGAGGCCCGAAAGCATGAGTATGGCAAATACAGAAACCGTCAATTATCAACCGACCTGCGATATCAAAGCATTAAAAGCCCGTGCCAAAATGTATGCACAAATCCGTCAGTTTTTTGCTGAACGTGAGGTGCTTGAAGTCGAAACGCCAATATTGTCACAAGCAGGTGTCACCGATGTACATTTAGCCTCAGTTCAGGCTCAGCGTCATCGCGGTGGTCGTAAACAAACCCATTATTTACAAACTTCACCTGAATTTGCCATGAAGCGATTGCTGGCCAGTGGTAGTGGTCCAATTTACCAAATTTGCAAAGTCTTTCGTGATGATGAGCATGGGCGAAAACACAATAGTGAATTCACCATGCTGGAATGGTACCGCCCCAATTTAAGCTTGAAAGAATTGATGTTTGAAGTCACAGATTTGCTCAATGTGACCTTGGCACATCGTTTTGGCGAAGTTCGTCCTACTATTTTGAGTTATAAACATGCCTTTATGGATCGTCTGGATCTCAATCCATTGCAAGCCAGTTTAAAACAGCTCAAAGACTGCTGTAACCGTGTCGGTTTAAATCTGGATTTGGGGGATGACCGATTGGGTTATATCGACCTGTTATTTTCACATATGGTTGAACCGAGTTTGGGGTTTGATACACCGGTATTTTTAACCGATTTCCCACCTGAAATGGCGTCGCTCGCCAAAGTTAAAGTCGATGAAGATGGGGAACAGGTCGCAGCACGTTTTGAGCTTTATATTGAAGGCTTGGAATTGGCAAATGCCTATGATGAACTGATTGATGCTGCAGTATTACGTTCCCGTTTTGAAGCCGATAATCTTGAGCGTGAAAAGCTCGGCTTGCATGTGATGCCGATTGATGAATATCTACTGGCGGCTTTACCACATATGACTGAATGTTCAGGCATCGCTTTAGGGATTGATCGTTTATTGATGGTCGCGACTGAACAGATGAAACTGGAAAACGTGATTACTTTCCCTGCGGATGTTTCTTAATTGTATTTCTAAAAAATCCTATAAATCCCTCCCTTACGTAGCAGTGCTACTCACCTTTAAAAAAATGAGGAACTTTTCCCTCCCTTTAAAAAGGGGGGGTAGGAGGGATTAAAAGAAAAAGCTTCTCAAACGAGAAGCTTTTTTATGAGCTATACAGCAGCAATAATCTGCCGGGCTTTTAATTCTTCAAGCGCTTGAATACGCCGTTGAATCAACATTTCCCCAATATCAGGACCACTAATATCGGGTGGTAAATCCTGCGCTTTAATGCCACGAACCACTTCCATTGCATCTAGTACATATTGCGATTGCGGATATTCACGATCTTCCAGACCAAGGCGGCCACGTGAATCACATTCACAGGCTTGAACATAAGCTTCAACACGTTCAGGGCGACGTAATACATCTAGACGTTGCAATAAGCGCCATAAAGTCCCAGGTTTTAAGCTTAAGGCTTGATGACATTTTAAATGTTCTTTACATACCGCAATGGCAAGTTGCTTGGTATTGGTCGGCACTTTAAGGCGATCACATACTTCGGTGACCGGTTTGACACCACGTTCTTCATGCATGATATGACGCGGTAATTCATCTGCCGGTGTGAGGGCTTTTCCTAAATCATGAACCAGAACGGCAAAGCGTACATCGAGTGAATAATTGGCTTTACAGGCTTGTTGTAGCGACATCATGGTGTGAATGCCACAATCAATTTCCGGATGATATTCAGGACGTTGTGGAATGCCGTACAACACATCTAATTCAGGGAACAGGACTTTTAAAGCGCCACAGCGACGTAGCGTTTCGAAATATTCATCGGCATGATTTTCCATCAAGGCACGAGAGGTTTCTTTCCATACCCGCTCAGGCGTTAATGCCTGTAATTCACCCGATTCCGCTAACTGTTGCATCAGTGCCAAAGTTTCAGATGCCACCGTGAACCCAAGTGATTTATAACGCGCTGCAAATCGTGCAATGCGTAAAACGCGTAGCGGATCTTCGACAAAAGCATTGGATACATGACGTAATATTCGATCGGTTAAATCTTGCTGACCGTTATAAGGGTCGTATACGTTACCATCTTCATCCATCGCCATCGCATTAATGGTCAGGTCACGACGGATCAGATCCTCTTCAAGGGTTACACTGGTATCTGTATAAAATTCAAAGCCATGATAACCCTGACCGGATTTACGCTCGGTACGGGCTAAAGCATATTCTTCTTTTGTTTGGGGATGCAGGAAAACAGGGAAATCTTTGCCTACCGGCTGATAGCCCTGAGCAAGGAGTTGTTCAGGTGTTGCACCAACAACCACATAATCTTTTTCGTGATAGGGGTGACCGAGTAAGTGATCACGTACTGCACCGCCTACTAAATAAACTCGCATGAAAAAACCTCTATTCTTCAAGCAATCATGCTACAGAATAGAGGTTTTCTCAAGTAAATAACCTTAGCTTTTTGCTAAAGTTGAATACTAGCCTTCTTGTGACTGTTGGATTTCAGCAACGGTCAATGCTGTCATATTTACCACACGACGTGTTGTTGCAGTCGGTGTCAAGATATGAACAGGTTTCGCAGCACCCAACAGAATTGGGCCAATCGTTACATTGTTGCCTGAAGTCGCTTTTAACAGGTTAAATGAAATGTTTGCTGCATCAAGGTTTGGCATGATGAGTAAGTTTGCAGAACCTTTGAAACGTGAGTTCGGAAATGCGAAATGACGAATATTTTCATCAAGTGCAGCATCACCGTGCATTTCACCTTCGACTTCAAGCTCAGGTGCAATTTCACTTAAAATTTCAAATACTTTACGCATTTTTTGTGCACTTGCATCAGTCTGGTCAGAACCAAAGCTTGAATGCGATAACAACGCAATACGTGGAGTCACACCAAAACGACGCACTTCTTCAGCCGCCAAAATGGTCATTTCAGCCAATTGTTCAGCCGTTGGATTGGTATTCACATAAGTATCGGCAATGAACAAGTTGCGATCTTGAAGCATTAACGCATTTAGAGTAAAGAATGTGCTACGACCTTCTTTTAAGCCAATCACGTTTTTCACGAAATCTAAGTGAATGTCATAGCTTGAATATGTACCACAAAGCATACCGTCTGCATGACCGTGTTTCACTAACATTGCAGCAATCAGGGTAGAGCGACGACGTGCTTCACGATGTGCGTATTCAGGTGTTACGCCTTTACGCTGCATGATTTGATAGTAATCATCCGCAAAAAATTCGTAATCTGGATTTTTCTCTTGATCCACAATTTCAATGTTCACGCCATGTTCAAGACGCAAGCCCAATTTTTTGATGTTTGCTTCAATGACAGAAGTACGACCAACAAGAATCGGAAACGCTAAACCTTCATCTACCGCAATTTGAACTGCACGAAGCACACGAAGATCTTCACCTTCCGCATATGCAATGCGTTTAGGCGCTGTTTTTGCTTGGGCAAAGATCGGTTTCATCATAAATGCAGAGTTGTATACAAACTCAGACAATTTTTGACGATATGCAGAGAAATCTTCGATCGGACGAGTCGCCACACCAGAATCCATTGCAGCTTGTGCAACAGCAGGGGCAATTTCAAGAATTAAACGTTGATCAAGTGGGCGTGGAATAAGGTAATCACGACCAAATGATGCAGATTTTTCACCATAAGATGCTGCATCTGCTTCAATGTGTGCCATACGTGCAATCGCATGTACGCAGGCAATTTTCATTTCTTCGTTAATGGTGGTTGCGCCAACGTCTAAAGCACCACGGAAGATATACGGGAAGCAAAGCGCATTGTTTACCTGATTTGGATAATCCGAACGACCAGTCGCCATAATTACGTCAGGACGAACTTCATGTGCATGTTCAGGTAAAATTTCTGGATCCGGGTTTGCCAAAGCAAAAATGATTGGATTTTCAGCCATCACTTTAACCATTTCTTTGGTCAAAATGCCTGCCGCTGAAAGTCCCAAGAACATATCCGCACCAGCAATAACGTCTGCTAATTGAGTGCCTTCAATATCTTGAACATAACGTTTTTTCGATTCATCCAAATTGTCACGTTTAGTCGTAAGCAGACCGCGTGAATCGGCAACGGTAATGTTCTGTTTGTTTGCACCTAAAGCACAAAGCAAATCTAGACAAGACAATGCAGCTGCACCGGCACCTGAAGCGACAATTTTAATCTCTTCAATTTTTTTGCCAGTCAATTGTAAAGCATTGAGTAAAGCTGAACCCACAATGATAGACGTACCATGTTGATCATCATGGAACACAGGAATATTCATGCGCTCACGAAGTTTTTTCTCAATATAGAAACATTCCGGTGCCTTGATATCTTCAAGGTTAATACCACCAAAAGTAGGTTCTAATGCAGCCACGATGTCCACAATTTTGTCTGGATCGTTTTCAGCAATCTCGAGGTCAAATACATCTACACCCGCGAATTTTTTAAACAGTACGCCTTTACCTTCCATAACCGGTTTAGAAGCTAAAGGACCGATGTTACCCAGACCTAAAACTGCAGTACCATTGGTTACAACTGCAACAAGGTTGCCACGTGCAGTGTAAAGTGCTGCAGTTGATGGGTCGCGTTCAATCTCTAAACATGGTGCTGCGACACCCGGAGAGTAAGCAAGCGCTAGGTCATGTTGGTTGACCAGCTGTTTACTTGGCGTAACACTGATTTTCCCTGGTGTTGGATATTCGTGGTAGTACAAAGCTTGCTGTTTTAATGATTGATCGTCCATCTGTATCTCTATTGTTGCTTGAGTTGCCCAGCCCGAGCTGGTGGTGATTTTTTGCTTAATTTAATTGAATATAACATTTGTTGCGGCCTTAGCACAGTCGCGAATATGCCATTTTCAAGCAAACTGATATTTAGGCGTATCGACTTATATTAAGAAGGTATAAGTCGATGTTGTTCCAGGAAGGTAGTTGCTTCACTTTCGGGTAAAGGTTTTGAAAACAGGAAGCCTTGAGCAATGTCACATTCCAGATCTTGTAAGTATTGAAGCTGTTCCTCGGTTTCAATGCCTTCTGCAACCACGACCATGCCCATGGCTTTGCCCATGGCGATCATGGCACTGACAATGGCTTCTTGTTTGTTTTGCCCAATTCTGGAGATAAAGCTGCGGTCAATTTTTAATATATCAATCGGAAAATCAGCAAGATAAGAGAGGGAAGAGTAACCTGTTCCAAAATCATCCAGGGAGATATTAATCTTACGTTTCTTGATTTCATCGAGCAGATTTTTAACCGTAACCGAGTTCTCAAGCAGTGATGATTCGGTAATTTCAAGCTCTAGGCTCGAGCCTGAAATTTTGTAGGTCTGAATGGCATGATCGAGGTCTTCGAGTAATTGTCCACGTTGTAATTGCTGTGCGACCACATTGACCGAGACACATATATTATTAAAGCCTAAATCATTCCAATTCCTAATTTGTTTAGCGGTTTGTTGTATAACAATTCTGCCAATATCCGAGATCAAACTGGTTTGCTCTGCAAGGGGAATGAACAAATTTGGTGGAATAATGCCTTTGCTTGGGTGATTCCAGCGAACCAAAGCTTCAAAACCATAAATTTCTTGGTCGCTAAAATTAATTTTTGGCTGATAGTAAACAATCAGTTCATTGTTGTTAATCGCGAGTCGTAAATCGCGTTCCAGATAAATCCCTTGCTCAAGTAAGGCGGTATTTTTATTGGAGTAAAAACGGATGGTATTGCCACCTAAGCTTTTTGCTTCGATTAATGCCTGCTCGGCACAATTATTCAGATAATCCAGTTGGCGGCCATTTTCTGGATAGAAAGCAATCCCCATAGATAGAGTAATAATATGGTCCTGACCAAAAATGTTAAAGGGTAAGGAAAATGCCTTACTCATCCGTTCACAATGATGCTGAACCGATGGGCGAATATGCGAGATTTCATAGACAATGGCAAAGTCATCACCATTTAGATGGGCGACCAATAATGCTTCAGCATTGGTGAGTCGTAGTCTTTGCGCCACTTGGCGTAACAGTTCATCGCCACCGCTATTGCTCAGAAATTCATTCAAAGGTCTAAAACGATCGATATTCAGACGAATCACAGCGAGCTGTTTAATCGAATCCTTTTGACTGACTAGATATTGATGTAATTGATAGTTGTAATAAAAGCGATTCGGCAGGTCGGTTAGTGGATCGTAATTTTCCAAATAAGACAGACGTTGTTCTTGCAGCTTACGTTCAGTTAAATCAGAAACGATACCAATATAGTGTGTGACACGATTTTTTTCATCAATAATGGCATTAATCCGCATCCAGACTGTAAGTTCTTTACCAGAAAGAAATTTTTCATTGAGCTCACCATCAAACTCACCCATTTTATCGAGTTGATTGATGATGGAAGAATGGCTGTTTCTTTGTTGTGGCTTATAATTTGAAGTGATATCAAATAAATGTTTGCCAATAATTTGGTCATGGGTGAAACCCGTCAATTGTTCATAGAATGGATTGACGTCGATATAGCAAAGTTGTTCATCAAGAATGAAAATCCCTTCAGCAGCTTGTTGAAGCACACTTGCTGCAAGTTTTAAGCGTTCCTGATCGGTACGTTCTTGATGGATGTCACGACGAATCCCGACCATACGCAGAGGCTTATTATTGTTCGGGTCACGCGTAATGACTCTACCAATATCATGGACCCATTTCCATTTGCCATTAGTATGTTGAATTCGATAAGTGGCTTCATACTGATCGGTTTGGCCGCGTAAATTTTGCTTCATCGAGGTTTGGAAGTGTTCGAGATCATCGGGATGAATGATGCTTTGCAGCTGATTATGATGCTGTTTTGAAGGTTTTAAAGTCTTTTGATGCTTAGAATCGGTAACTAAAATTTCCCGATCTTTGATATTCCAGTCCCAAGGTCGAAGTCCCGCAACGCCATGTGCTAACATCAGATTTTGTTGCTGATTTTCCAGATCAGCATTCATTTTAGCAATATCAAAAGTTCGCTCTTTGACTTTTTGTTCAAGCAATTGATTGTTCAATTGAAGTTGTAATTCGATATCTTTGGATTTATTAATTTCAGTTTGTAATTGCTGACATAACTCATCTGTCCAGAGAACCTGTTGTTCGGCATTTTTAACCAAGCGATTATTTTTCGAATACAGTGCTGAAATGCGTTTATGAATACGCGTCGTAGAGTTGGCACACAGTAAAATGACAATAAGAGTGAAATTGATCGTTAAATAAAATAAATAATTAGAGGTTTCTGTTGTAATAAACTGTGAGGCAAGATAAGGAAAAATGGCTGGAATAAAGGCCAGACAAAAATAATTTAGACGTTGGGTTAAGAAAGTCAGGGCAAAGGCCTGGCTTACAATCAGTAATAACGCTGAGAGGATTAAAGCATTCACATCGCTGAAATTAGGGTTATATTGCGGCAGATAGTAGTAAATCAGACCAATACCAATAGCAATACAGCTTCCAATTGCCAAACATTGGAATTGCAGCCAGCGATGTGCGTGATTGAGTGCGAAATTATGGGGCTTAAAATAGATACTAATGATGAGTAAACTTAGGCAACTCAACAGTTCGGTCGCAATAAACCAAAGATTGAAATAGAAAGAGGGTTTTGTAAAATAAAATTGGTAAATGCAATAAACATATAAGGAAACGATCAGAATACTGACGAGAAAGAATCGACTGAGTCGAATCGTATTGGTAATTTGAGCAGCACTCACATGCTGTTTAACATACTCGTCTTGAATATCTGACATAAAAGCAGAAACCTTATTTTTGTTTTGCGATAAATTGCTTTCTAAATATTGATCGTGTTTAAAAAAACTAAACTGTATTTTAAATATACATTTGTATCTTGAAATCAAGATTAATAATGTTATTGAGAAAAATCAATCGAATCAGGTACTATTTATCTAAAATCAGATGAACTATACAGTTACTTTATAATTTAAAATAGATAAAGCAACGATTGGGGCAGTTTCAGTGCGTAAAACGCGATTGCCAATACACCAATTAATAAATCCAGCATCGTTGGATAATTGTATTTCAGCTTCGCTGAGTCCACCTTCTGGACCAATTAAAAGTGCAATATCAGGTGTGGCATTGGCTAAAACATCGACTTGATCTTTATTGGGTGCAAGCACTAATTTTGTAGTAGGCAGTTCACTGGCTAACCAGTCTGGTAAAGAAATCGGTGCTAAAACTTCAGGGACTTTATTCATCCCGCATTGTTCACAAGCAGCGATGGCGATGCCTTGCCAGTGATCAATTTTCTTTTGATCACGATCATACTTAAGGCGCATCTCGCAACGTTCAGAAGTGAGAAGCTGGATTTTTGAAACACCCAGTTCAACTGCTTTTTGAATGGCATAATCCATGCGATCACCTTTACTCATCACTTGACCAAGTAAAGCTGTGAATGCAGGTGTACGATCATCAGGGTTGAATGTGTCGACAGAAACGCTCGCTGATTTTTTTGAAACTTCAACAAGCGTCACGTCATATTCACCACCTTGTCCATTGAACAAAGTGGCTTTTTCACCGACTTGTGCGCGTAATACTTTCACCCAATGATGAAAAACCGTTTCGGTTAATTCAACATTCATATCAACAGCCAAATCAGCCTCAATATAAAAACGCGGCATTCAGTATTACTCACAAATCAGATAAAAAAATTAAGCTAAACCGAGATCAGTCACGAGTTGACGTGTTGGATCTGTGGTGTTCATGGTATAGAAATGCAAGCTTGGCGCACCGCCTGCAAGCAGACGTTCACACAATTTCACTACAACTTCATGACCAAAAGCCTTGATTGAAGCAGTGTCATCACCATAAGTGGCTAATTGCTTGCGAATCCATCGCGGGATTTCAGCACCTGTACCATCTGCGAAGCGAATCAGGTTGCTTGCATTGGTAATCGGCATAATGCCCGGAGCCACAGGAATGTTCACGCCTTCCTTTTGAATACGATCTACAAAGTAGAAATACGCATCTGGATTAAAGAAGAACTGTGTTAAAGCTGCATTGGCACCGGCATTGGCTTTTTCGATAAAGTGTTGAATATCTTGATCAAAGCTTTCTGCTTGTGGGTGCATTTCAGGATACGCTGCGACTTCAATAATGAAGTGATCACCTGAATGTTCACGGATAAAACGAACCAGATCTTGTGCATAAGGCAATTCGCCCAAGCCCACCTGACCAGAAGGCAAGTCACCACGAAGCGCAACAATACGGTTGATGCCTTTTGATTTGTACAAATCAAGCAACTCGGCAATACGTGCTTTGTCATCACCAATACAAGACAGGTGAGGGGCTACAGGTGTGCCTTTGCCATTAAAGTCATTGATTGCAGCGAGTGTGCGTTCACGCGTAGAACCACCAGCACCATAAGTTACAGAGAAAAACTCAGGATTTAGTAGTTGTAATTCTTTATGAACAACACGAAGTTTTTCCGCACCAACATCAGTCTTGGTCGGAAAAAATTCAAACGAAATTGGGACACGTTTGGTCATTTTTCAAATCCTTTTTTATCAATACTTTTGTTTTTTATTGCCCTCATCCCGAACTTCTCCCAGAGGGAGAAGGAGGACCTCAATTCGAATTAAATTGAGAAAGTTCCTCTCCTTTTAGGAGAGGTTAGGAGAGGTCAAACTTAGTATTTATAAGTCTCAGATTTGAATGGACCTTCAACTTGAACGCCTAAGTAGTCTGCTTGTTCTTGAGTTAATTGAGTCAAGACACCACCAAAACCAGCAACCATTGCAGCAGCAACTTCTTCATCCAATTTCTTAGGAAGAAGTTCTACACGAATTGCAGCTTGTTTTTGCTCTTCAGGAAGATCAGCAAATTTTTCAGCGAACAAATGCATTTGACCCAATACTTGGTTGGCAAATGAACCGTCCATAATGCGTGATGGGTGACCCGTTGCATTACCAAGGTTAACCAAACGACCTTCAGAAAGAAGAATCAAATAGTTGCTTTCATCTTCTGAACGATAAACCTGATGTACTTGAGGTTTAACTTCAACCCATTTGTAACCACGCAAGTAGTTGGTATCAATTTCAGTGTCAAAGTGACCGATATTACATACCACTGAACCTGCTTTTAATGTATCTAACATTGCAGAGTCACATACGTGGTAGTTACCCGTAGTCGTTACGATCAGGTCAGTATTTTGAAGAAGATCAAGGTTGATGTCTTCTTTCTTACCTGTTTGCACGCCATTTTTGTATGGAGATACAACTTCGTAACCGTCCATGCATGCTTGCATCGCACAGATTGGATCGACTTCAGTTACGCGAACAATCATGCCTTCTTGACGAAGTGATTGAGCAGAACCTTTACCTACGTCACCGTAACCAATTACAAGTGCACGACGACCAGACATCAACATGTCAGTACCGCGTTTGATTGCATCGTTAAGAGAGTGGCGGCAACCATATTTGTTGTCGTTTTTAGATTTAGTTACTGAATCGTTTACGTTGATTGCTGGAACTTTCAAAGTACCGTCACGTAACATTTCATAAAGACGTTGCACACCAGTGGTGGTTTCTTCAGTCACACCGTGGATTTTAGCAATCAGTTCAGGATATTTTTCATGAACAACAGCAGTCAAGTCACCGCCATCATCAAGAATCATGTTGGCATCCCAAGGCGTGCCATTTACATTGATTTGTTGTTCAAGACACCACATGTATTCTTCTTCAGTTTCGCCTTTCCAAGCGAAAACAGGAATACCGCGCGCAGCAATTGCAGCAGCAGCGTGGTCTTGAGTAGAGAAAATGTTACATGAAGTCCAGCGAACTTCAGCACCCAATTCAACCAGAGTTTCAATTAAAACTGCAGTTTGAATGGTCATATGAATACAGCCGAGAATTTTCGCGCCTGCAAGTGGTTTTGCTGCTGAGTAGCGTTTACGCAAACCCATTAGCGCTGGCATTTCTGCTTCAGCAAGTTTGATTTCTTTACGGCCGTAATCAGCAAGTGAAATATCGGCAACTTTATAATCTGTAAATGAAGCATTAACCGCGTTCATCAGGATCTCCTAGAGAAAAAATAGATTGGATCGTTATGTTCGCGGATGCCGTTTTTGATCAAAACCAGTATTTCATAGAAGTTTTGACCGAATCGTCGAGCCTAGCGATTTCACATTTATATGCCTGTGAAAAAGTCGCAGCATCCCTCGACTAGCGGGCTATTGTACTTGGAAAATGATTTTGTTCCAATCGAGAATTGATTATTATCAGCACAATCATATTTTGGATGAAAATTATGGCTTTAGAAATGCCTGAAGAATTAGCGAATCTAGAAGCAAATGGCGGAATTTTTGCGGTATGGATGTTGCTGCAACATTTAGGTATCGATGCTGATATTCAGCAGCTGGTAGATGTATGTGGATATGATGCTGAAAATGGCACCACAACCATCGGTCTAGCTGTTGGATTGAAAAAGTTTGGTTTTAATGTTCAGTTTTATACCGATCATGACCCTGATCTTCAGGAGAGTGAAAAACTCAGTTATCAAGAAGCAGAGCAACTGGGTTTACCTATTCTGCCTGCGTTAAATTATCAGCAAATCCAGCAAGCATTTGATCAAAATAAATTTGTGATTGTCTATTACGACACATTAGAAGATGTGGGTAATCACTCACTTGTTTATGATGTAAATGCGGATGAAATCTGTTTCTTTGACAGTTTTGATGCGATACCTGCTTTAGTTTTTGAGCAGCAACGTCGAGTAGACGGAATTTGTCGACAAGTGATTGTTGTCGATAATTAGAGTTTTTTATAAATTCAGTCATTAAATAAAGTTCAATTTGAAGAATTTAAATCTTTCGAATTTTGAACTTTATGGAATTGATGATTTGGATTTCGGTATGTATAAGGTACTTAATGGATACTAAAAATTAGGGAATGAATATGGATGATTTATATGACACTACATTAAAAGTAGATAATTTTACTGAAGAAAATTGGAGTGAACTACTTTCAAGTACACTGCCAAATTCTGAAAAAATTTTGCTTATAGATATTTTGATTAAATTTAACGAGTTAGAGTATGAGATTAAAAGGTTAGTAGCCTATGAAGGAATAAAAACATATAAAAATGAAATAAAAACGCTTCCACTAGCACAACTATTGTTAAATATTGAAATTATTAAATATTTTGATGATGACATAGTTTTATTATTGCAGAAATTAAATATGAATTTATTTTTAAGAAATTTAATTGCACATTCTATCCCTAAAATAATTAAGGATAAATATATTCTATTTTTGTCTCATGATTTTATTGAAGCTAAAAAGATGAGAGTAGAAGCGAATAGAGATAGTTATAAGTATCGGGATCTCAGTAGAACGAAAGCGTTGATTAATAAGCCGTTTGAATCAGACTTAAGTAATTATAGTATAATGAGAGTAAGAGATTTAGAAAAGTATTTAGAACTTTTGGAATATATCAAACCCAAAATTGAAAAAATTGTCAGTAAAATATAATCAGAATTAAGTCAAAACTAAATTTTTTTCATCATTAAAGTCGAATATATGAAAAATAAAGCCCATCGATCGATAGGCTTTTTTAGTTACTCAGCAGATTGAGCTCTATCATGCCAATAATCGGCTTTTTCATCATCCACATCTACACCTAAACCGTGTTCATAAATGCAGGCTAAATCACGCATGGCTTGAACTTCACCCAGTTCGGCGGCTTGCTTGACCAATTCAACCGACTTGGTCACATCTTTTTCCACTACATCGCCACGACGATAAAAATTCGATAACTCTAAAATAGCAGCAGGATGTTTATGTTTCGCTGCTTGTTCTAACCAGCGGTAAGCATGTTCAAAATAGGTTTTTGCTTCCTCCGGATCTTCTTCCAACATGTCTTTTGCATAAAATGCATAACCTTCACCTAGCCAGTACATAGCCTCAACATGACCCAGTTGAGCGGCTTTGAGTGCCCATTCTTCAGCAAGTGCAACATGCTCATCATTTTCACTTTGCATATAAATTTCAGCAAGCTCAAATTGTGCATCACGATTGCCTGCCATCGCACGGTTGAAAAGTTCGGTAGAAATAGGGAGATCAGACATTAAAAAAATCCAGAGCGCATAATTGCTATAGCCTAAATGTTTGGTACAAAAAAGCCAATCTGAAGATTGGCTTTTTACACTTTTCAATTTTAGATAAGGTAAAGGATAGTGCTCGCGACCAAAATAATCGCCGTTGCAATTGTAACCTTCTTAATCTTTTATTCAAAATAACTCAAAAATAAGCCAACAAATAAAGCAGAGTAGCTAAATATGATAAGCTTAGAGACTGTTTATAGAAGATTTGAATCTAATCTGCTTTTATAGAATTCATAAAAAACAGCGACCGAAGTCGCTGTTTTTAGCTCAAAAGACCTTAAGCCTCTTGTTGAATACCGGCAACCAACCAGTCTTGGTTAGAACCTGCAGGTTTGGTGAAATGCCAAACTTCTGCAAAAGGTTGCGGTAAGCTGTTTAAATCTTCGCTTACTGTACCCGTGAAACGAACGCTCACCACATATTGACCATTTTCATTTGCAGAATCGACCACCATCGCATTGAGGTTGGAGAATTCAGCAACGTCTTGATCTTGGTTGGTCATAATGTCGTTATACATAGACTGATAAAGATCAGGCGTTAAATAACGTTGAATTTCAGCAATGTTACTTGCTGTATTCATAGACTGAATATGGTTAAAGCGCTGACGGGCAACACGCAAGAATGCAGCAGGTTCAGTACCATCTGGCAATTGATTACCATTGCTGGTTGAAGCACTACCAAATGGAGCTTGAGTTGCTGCACCTGCAGAACCACCTACTGACTGACCAAAAATATTGCTGTTGTCATTTGACGTACGTGGTGCTGCATTTTGTTGACCAAACGGTGCTGTATTTCCAGCATTGTTTGGTGCATAAGGATTGTTAGCGGCTAGTTTTTTTTTTGCCCCGAATTTACGGAACAAGAAGAATGCGACTGCAGCTGCTAGAAGAATCCAGATCCAGCTTGGAAGTCCGCCTTTTTCTTCTTGCTGCTGTTGTGCTGTAGCATCAGCACCGCTTGCAGCAGGTTTGTCATCCGCCATTGCATTCGCCGCAACTGCACCAATCGCAGCACCAGCAACACCAGCAGCAACCATTTTACCTACGCCAGAACCCGATTTCTGAGCAGGTGCGGTAGTCGGTTGTGGGGCAGGAGTAGCTTGACGCGGTTGTTGGTAAGACTGGGTTGGAGCAGCAGAACGACTCATACCATGGCTTTTACCACCACCTGCACGTTTCGCTTCAGCCATTGGTGCGACCACCAAAGCTGCCATTAAAAGACCTGCCATCAAACCACGCTGTCGAACTTCCATCGAATTTTTCCTAAATAAAAAAAGTAAATTATAGCCCTATAGTTATGCAGTCATTTGCACCGAATTTCAATATCAAATTGGTGTTTTTTTTACATAATCTTTCATATGTCTAAGCCTAAGCCAATTCTTCACTTAAGCTCATGGCTTCGCTTAATGCTTCATGTAAGCGTGCCACTGAAATAATCTGAACATTAGGGATTGGTTTTTGTGGGGCATTGCCTCTAGGCAGAATAATGTATTTAAAACCATGCTTAACCGCTTCTTTTAAACGTTCCTGACCATTCGGTACAGGGCGAATTTCACCCGATAGCCCCACTTCGCCAAACACAGCCAGTTGCTGAGGTAATGCTTTACCGCGCAAGCTTGAAGCACAGGCCAGTAAAACCGCAAGGTCAGAACCTGTTTCGGTAATTTTTAAACCACCGACGACATTGACATAAACATCTTGTCCTGCAGTTTGTACGCCACCATGACGATGCATCACCGCAAGTAGCATATTCAATCGGTTTTGATCTAAACCTAAGGCTACACGACGCGGTTGACCATGGGCATCATCCACCAAAGCTTGGACTTCAACCAACAGTGGGCGAGTGCCTTCGCGGCTAATCATCACGATAGAACCGGGGATGGCTTCATCATAACGACTTAAGAAAATAGCGGATGGATTGGAAACTTCACGCAAGCCTTTCTCGGTCATGCCAAACACGCCCAATTCATTGACTGCACCAAAACGGTTTTTTACCGCACGAATCATGCGATAACGTGAGTCAGATTGCCCTTCAAAATACAAAACGCAATCGACCATGTGTTCTAAAACACGCGGACCCGCTAAAGCACCTTCTTTGGTCACGTGCCCCACAAGAAATAATGATGTGCCACTATTTTTAGCAAAACGGGTCAGTAATGCGGCAGATTCACGAATTTGGGAAACACCACCGGGTGCAGATTGCAAGGTTTCTGTATACAGCGTTTGAATCGAATCGAGAATCGCCACAGCAGGACGTACTTGTGCCAAGACTTCACAAATCCGTTCTACACAGGTTTCTGCCATGACTTGAAGATGGTCAGTTGGTAATTCCAAACGATGGGCACGTAACGCCACTTGCGAAAGCGATTCCTCACCGGTGACATAAAGCGCAGAGCTTTTTGCAGATGCCATGTGGGTCGCGGTTTGTAAAAGAATCGTGGATTTACCAATCCCGGGGTCACCGCCAATCAGCACCACAGAACCCGTCACCAATCCGCCACCTAGAACACGGTCAAATTCACTAATGCCAGTCGCTAAGCGTGATTCATGTGAAACGGAAACTTTATTTAAGGTGGTAATATTTGCCGCTTGACCTGCATATCCGCCTATTTTCGGTTGTGCACGATGGGACACGGTTGGCTCAACACGGACTTCAGTCAGACTATTCCATTCGCCGCAATCTGTACATTGACCTGCCCATTTAGGATGGTCAGTTCCACATTGTTCGCAACGGTACACAGTTTTGACTTTGCTCATTGGAGTGTTATCTATATAAATAAGAAGATTGATGAGAAATGTAGCAATAGCTGTATGGAAATACAATTTTTTGCATAAAATCTCGCCAATCTATATGTTGGCACGTAAACTGCTAAATTTAAGGGAAATGCACAAAGCAATACAAAAGGGACTGAATTTGAATGAAAAAGCAACAGAGACACACTTAGGCTTGAAAAATATTAAATAATCGCTCAAAAAACTTTATTTATTTTTTTAATTTGAGCTACTTTTATCACACGAAATTTGAGAGACGAAAATAACAATGTCAAATGAAAACCCGAGTTCATCTGCTGCACAGGGTGAACTGCAGCGAAGTTTATCGAATCGGCATTTGCAACTTATTGCGATTGGCGGGGCAATTGGTACAGGTTTATTCATGGGTTCGGGTAAAACCATCAGCCTGGCCGGACCTTCAATTCTGATTATTTATATGATTATTGGTTTTATGGTTTTTTTGGTCATGCGTGCGCTTGGCGAATTGTTACTGTCTAACCTGCAATACAAGTCTTTTATCGATTTTGCGACAGATTTAATCGGTCCTTGGGCGGGCTATTTTGTTGGCTGGACCTATTGGCTATGCTGGATCACGATTGGTATTGCTGATTTATCCGCGATTATTTATTACCTGCAATTCTTTAACGGAGGGCTGCCGTTTACGCCTGGCGAAGGGGTCATGATCAGTATCGCGGCCATTGTCTTTATTATGGGTTTGAATCTGGTCACGGTAAGATTATTTGGTGAATTAGAGTTCTGGTTTGCCTTAATCAAGATTATCGCGATTGTGGTGCTGATTGCTGCCGGTTTATGGATGATCTTTACCGGATTTACCTCTACCGTAGGTGAGATAGCTTCATTTACCCATCTTTGGTCACATGGCGGAATATTCCCTACCGGGGTAACTGGCTTTCTGGCAGGCTTCCAGATTGCGATCTTCGCCTTTGTCGGTGTAGAGCTGGTCGGTACGACTGCAGCTGAAACCAAAGATCCAGAGCGTAACTTGCCTAAAGCGGTCAACTCGATTCCGATTCGTATCATCATTTTCTACGTATTGGCATTGGTTATTGTTATGTCGGTAACGCCATGGAATAAAATTGATCCAACGATTAGTCCATTTGTAAACTTGTTTAGCCAAGCAGGTATTGCAGCAGCCGCGATTATCATGAATCTGGTGGTGTTATCATCAGTCATGTCATCAATGAACAGTGGGGTATTCTCGACCAGCCGTATGCTGTTCGGTCTTTCACGTGAAGAACAAGGTCCAAAAGCATTTGGACATTTGAATAAGCGTGCTGTTCCTGCGAATGCCTTATATTTTTCTGCGATTTGTTTATTGCTGGGTGCTGCACTGCAGTACTTTGTACCCAACACCGTTGAAGCCTTTACTTTGGCAACCACGCTTTCAACCATCTTGTTCATCTGTGTCTGGTTGATGATTATCTGGAGTTATATTGTTTACTATAAAACTCGTCCAGAACTGCATGCCAAATCAACCTTTAAATTACCGGGTGGATTGTTTACCTGCTGGGTGGTGATCATCTTCTTTATTGGCATGATTTACGTGTTGTCTTTAGAAGCAGATACTATGCGTGCCTTAATGGTGAGCCCAATCTGGTTCATTATTTTGATTATTGGTTACTTTGGTTTCTACAAACCGAAACATAAATAAGCCACTTGTTTGTGAAAAACGCCAGTTTCAAACTGGCGTTTTTTTTTAACTAGCGATAATCTCTAGCGTTTAGCACTTTGGTCACGGCGGTGATCGAGTTATACTTCTTCGAAAACATAGGATAGGTGGTCAGATGCGTCTTGTCATTTGCTACATCAGTTTATTGGCAACAGGTTTTGCCTTGGTCGGTTGTGGTCAGTCTGGAGCTTTACAGTTACCGAGTGATCAGAATTACGACAAGCGTTCGAAATATTTGTTATATCCCAATGTCGATTCAAAACAGCAGTCTGAACAGAAAGAAGCGTCTGAACAGAAACCGCTTGTAGCACCTACTGAGTCTAATCAGCCTTCAACCCCTTAGCTTTTAACTGCTAACGCTTTCATAGAAAGGATACCTTCATGAGTTTTACCCGCATTAATGGGGTTCTGCACGCAGAGCAATGTTCGTTGCAACAACTTGCGCAGCAATTTGGCACGCCACTTTATGTTTATTCAAAAGCCACTTTTGAAAAGCATTATCTCGATATGGATCGTGCATTTAGCTTTATCGATCATCAAATTTGTTTTGCGGTAAAGTCGAACTCTAATATTGCGGTATTGAATGTGCTGGCGAAGCTGGGTGCAGGTTTTGATATTGTCACTGGCGGCGAGCTTGCACGTGTACTGAAAGCGGGCGGTGATGCAGCTAAAATTGTGTTCTCTGGTTTAGGTAAATCGGAAGCAGACATTAAAAAAGCGCTGGAAGTTGGGATTGCCTGCTTCAATGTTGAATCCTATGCCGAACTGGATCGCATTCAAAAAGTAGCAGCCGAGCTTGGCAAAAAGGCCCCGATTTCTTTACGTGTAAACCCAGATGTGGATGCCAAAACCCATCCTTATATTTCTACCGGCTTAAAAGAAAATAAATTCGGCATTCCATCGGACAGCGTATTTGAAACCTATCAATATGCAGCCTCTTTGCCGAATCTGGACGTAGTCGGTATTGACTGTCATATCGGTTCGCAATTGACCGAAACTCAACCTTTTGTCGATGCGCTTGATCGCGTGATCATGATGATTGATAAATTGAAAGAACTCGGGATCAATCTGAAACACATCGATATCGGTGGTGGTTTGGGTGTGACTTATAAAGATGAAGTTCCACCAACTGTTGTCGAGTATGCCAATGCACTGAAACCGGCTTTAGAAAAACTCGGTTTAAAAGTGTATATGGAACCGGGTCGTAGCATTTCTGCCAATGCGGGTGTGTTACTGACCAAAGTTGATTTGTTGAAACCGACCAATCACCGTAACTTTGCCATTATTGATGCGGCAATGAATGACCTGATTCGTCCTGCTTTGTACGAAGCGTGGATGGATATTCAGGAAGTGACTCCGCGTAGCGATGTTGAAGCAAAAGAGTGGGATGTAGTGGGTGCAATTTGTGAAACTGGTGACTTCTTGGGTAAAGAGCGCAAGCTTGCACTGAAAGAAAATGATGTGCTTGCAGTATTGGGTGCGGGTGCATACGGTTTCGTGATGAGCTCGAACTACAACAGCCGTGGTCGTGCTGCTGAAGTGATGGTCAATGGTGATCAGGCACATTTGATTCGTGAGCGTGAAAGCATCGAATCATTGTGGGATAAAGAACGCTTATTGCCAGAGGAGTAATTCGAGATGTTTTTAGAATTTACTAAAATGCATGGTCTGGGCAATGACTTCATGGTGGTTGATCTGATCAGCCAGCGTGCTTACCTGGATACCATGACCATTCAACGCTTGGCTGATCGTCATTTCGGGATTGGTTTTGACCAGCTACTCATTGTTGAACCGCCAGACCTTCCAAATGTCGATTTTAAATATCGTATCTTTAATGCCGATGGTTCTGAAGTAGAGCAATGTGGCAATGGGGTACGCTGTTTTGCACGTTTTGTGCATGAACGTCAGTTGACCACGAAAACCAAAATTAAAGTACAAACCAAAGCCGGTATTGTTGAGCCTGAACTGGGTCAAAATGGTTGGGTTCGAGTGAATATGGGCTATCCAAAATTTTTGCCGAATCAGATTCCATTCCTTGCTGATGCGCCTGAAAACTTATACAGCTTAGCCTTAGCCAATGATGAAAGCATTATCATTGATGTGGTGAACATGGGTAATCCGCATGCGGTGACCATTGTTCCGGATGTGCTTACCGCAGATGTTGCTGGCATGGGGCCTCAAATTGAATCGCATGAGCGTTTTCCACAACGCGTCAATGCAGGCTTTATGCAAATCATTGATGAAAATCATGCGCGTTTACGTGTATTTGAACGTGGTGTAGGTGAAACGCTGGCATGTGGCACGGGTGCTTGTGCAGCTGCGGTTTCAGGTATGCGCCGTGGCTTGCTTGGAAATGCAGTAGAAATTGAACTTGCCGGTGGTAAGCTGCAAATTGAATGGCGTGAAGGTGATGTGGTTTGGATGACCGGTCCAACAGCAAATGTCTATGAAGGTCGTATCGATTTAAGTTTTTACCAACAATAAAACGTATGGTTTGACTCAAAAAGCACTGTCATCATGATGGTGCTTTTTAGCTGTGGAATCATGGATTGTGCAAGTTAAAAATCAAATAGATATAATGAAAAGAAAGGGCGTATCCTGTGATGTGCTTGATTATTGAATCTAAGCGAGTTAAACCTGAATAATATATCGCCGTTGATAGCGCCCATTAAATACAGTGAGAAAAAACGTGATTGATCCAGAGATGCAGATACGTTCTCCTGCTGATTTATTGCTGATGTGGTTAAAAGAAAGAGAAATTCAAAATCAGTCCAAGCATACTTTGCAGGCCTATGAACGCGATGTTTCGGATTTTTTAAATTTTTGTGAAATCAAAAAACTCAATTTAGCAGATGTGGAATCGACTGATTTACGTGAATTTTTGGCCCAAAAAGTTGAACAGCAGCAACTGAGCTCTAGCAGTCTGCAACGTCTTTTATCTTCCATTCGTCAATTTATGAAATGGGCAGAGCAAGGGCAATATCTGGCTTTTAATCCTGCCGATGATTTTCAGTTGAAACGGTTACCTCGGCCGCTGCCAGGGATGGTGGATATTGAAACCATTAATCAAATTTTAGATCAATCCAAACCTGAAAAACCCATCGAACAACAAATGTGGTTACGTGATAAAGCGATTTTGGAATTACTTTATTCTAGTGGTCTGCGATTGGCAGAAGTACAAGGCTTACGCATTAAAGATATCGATTTTAATAGGCAACTGTTACGCATCACCGGTAAAGGCAATAAAACGCGTGTGGTGCCTTTTGGTTCTAAAGCCAAAGATGCGGTGATGTTGTGGCTACAAGTTTATCCTTTATGGAATGGTGACTTTGTCCCTGACGCAAATGTATTTATTACCCAAAAGGGCAATCCACTCGGAGCAAGACAAATTGAAAATCGGGTTAAATTACAGGCGCAACGTGCAGGGGTAAATGTCGACTTACATCCGCATTTATTGCGTCATTGTTTTGCCAGTCATATGTTGTCGAACAGCGGAGATTTACGTGCTGTACAAGAAATGTTGGGGCACAGTAACTTAACCACAACGCAAATCTATACCCATGTTGATTTTGATCGTTTGGCGCAAGTTTATGATCAGGCACATCCGCGTGCACAACTCAAAAAATCGCAGTAAATATCTAAAGAGATCTATATTTTGTTTTAATATAATTCTGAATTTTTTAAGCAAAAGAACATAAATTAATGAAACTTAAATAAATCTAGCGTTAGTATTGCAGAATATTGCTGGCGTTTTAAACTATTGTAGAATAATAAAAAGCCAATTTATCAGGTATAAAAATCAACTATAAACATGAAATAGGTGGCATGAATAATGCAGAGTAATGAAATAATTTGTTATTCCACTGGATGTTACATAAAGTTTGGAAGTCAAAAATGATAGGGAAAACAATGATTTCAGATATTCAAGAAAAATATGATTTATTGAATACTGAGCAAAAAGAGATTTTTGCAGGCTATGGTCTGCGTCAGGTTAAGCATTTTGTTGAAATAAGTTTGCCCAATATTGAGCCATCTTTACCAGAAAATACCCATGTTCAAGGCATCAATGCTGAAGGTAAAGTACAGGCGGTCAATATGGAGACGCAACAAGGCTATATCTGGATTTCAGACTTGCAATGGCAGGAACGACCGATTGCTACGGTGGATGTTGATTTAAAACAAGACTTTTTAGAAGTGTGGGAGATATTTAATCTTCAAGAATATGATCTAATTGATTTAAGCCATATTCACCGTGATTTTTTACAACATTATCATGTTTAATGGGTTGTTTTAGTCTGCCTAAATTGGGCAGTATCTATTTGATAAAGCACATGTCTTTGCAAGGGACTACTGTTATCTAAAGCAGGGTGATTGAAGTAGTCTCTAAATTGCATGCCTAAACGTTGCATAACGGCTTGGGATTTGGTGTTTTGTATTGCAGTGAATGCAACCACTTGGTCTAGCTTGAGTGAATCAAAAGCAAAGTTTAAACAAGCAGTTGCAGCTTCGATCGCAAAACCATTGCCCCAATATTTCTGCTCAAGTCGCCAAGCGATTTCGGTACAGGGCGAAAAGGTAAATTGACTGGGCTGGGCATTTAATCCTGTGAAGCCAATAAAATCCCCACTTTGTTTTAATTCGACTGCCCAGAAACCCCAGCCTTGAGTTTCGATAATTCTTTGAAACTTATGCGCTAGCACATCACTTTGTTCCGGAGTTAAACAATGGGGAAAATAACGCATCACTTCAGTGTTAGAGTTCAGTGCATAAAACGGCTTGAGATCAGACTCTTTCCATGCTCTTAAAATTAAACGCGATGTCTCAAGCTGTATACTCATCATGCTGTCCTAAAGATCATCCAGGGGAAGTTGGAAACTCTGTTTGATAATTTGACTGGGTAAATCCGTTTTGACACTGGTAATGCCATTTTTCTTGGTTAAATGCGTGGACTGAAATTTACGATAACTTTCCAGGTCGGGTACCACCACTTTCAGCATGGCATCACATTCACCCAAAATAATATAACACTCCATCACTTGAGGCAGCTCTTTCATCGCTTCAATAAAGCAATCGATCGTTTCAGCATCCTGACCGACCAACCAAATGCGTGAAAACAAAATCAGCTGTAAGCCAATTTTTTGTGGGTCCACCACGGTGGTGTAATTCTGAATGACACCGGCTTCTTCGAGCAATTTCACCCGACGCAAACAGGAAGAGGGTGACAGCCCAATTTCACGGGCTAGATCATTATTTTGCATGCGCCCATTATTTTGCAGTGCACGAATGATATTTTTATCGGTACGATCCAGCTTTACTGAAATAGATTTAGAAGATGGCTTCATAAATTAGAATATAATTCGAAAAATAATCATAATTATAGAATAATTTGAAATCCTATTTTGTGGTATTTATTCGATACTAATTTCCACTTTCAAGACATGGAAAGGGAAAAGGAAATGTCTGTATTTGCACTGTTTGCCTTAACGGTTATCCCACTTATTTTTACACCTGGGCCAGATATGTTGTTTATCTTGTCACAAGTGATGGGCAAAGATGCAAAAGCAGGCATGATGGCAACGGTCGGGATTTGCCTGGGATATTTAGTCCATTCCGTGTTGGTGGCCTTAGGCATTGCAGCCATTATTGTTTCTTTCCCGGTGTTATTTGAAACCATTCGCTGGCTCGGGATTGCTTATCTATTATTTTTGGCTTTTAGTTTAATCAAGTCGGTTTTTAGCAATAAGAAATTGGCGATTGAAAACAAAAGTACATCGAAACCGATTCAAAAAGGCTTTTTTACAGCTTTACTGAACCCAAAAGGCATGTTGATTTACTTTGCAATTTTGCCGCAATTTATCGATAAAGCCGGAGACACCGTGACGCAAGGTTTGATCTTATCGTTTATTTTTATCGGATTGATCTTTGTGGTGTATTGCAGTTTAAGTCTGATTTTTGCCAAAATCACCCAAAAAACCCAGATTGATGAACGTAAACAAAAATGGATTGATGGCGGTTCGGGTGGTTTATTAATGCTTGCTGCAACCTGGCTCATCATTCATTAACACGCCTATAAAAAGCATGTCATCATGACATGCTTTTTAAGTAGAACTGGATTTTCAAATTAAAACTAATTTATTACCAGTTTATTCTAAAAAGATGCTCATTTTTGCTACAGCTATAGCAGGAAAAAACCTCTTGTCTGTCTTAAATGACAGTTCACAACTTTGTCGTTTGTGCAAGAAGGCTAAGCTGTTCGAGCTAAAAATTAATCGAAAACAAGGGTTAAATCAGAACTTTTGATGAAGTTAATTAGATAAAAACATAATAAAAATCAATGTTTAAAAATAAATAAATATTGAGCAAATTCATCTTAATAAAAACACTTCAAAAAAATATGAACGCCTAGTTCAAGTAATTTACGCATTTTTACAGCTCTTTCGATAATTGTGACTTGACCGAAATGCCATACACATTGCAAGATAGGGCACCTAAAAATTTTTAAGTGAAGAGTTATTCTAACTTTTCTCAACATTTACTTTTGCTAAAACAGCCGAGGATTACATGAAGGCTCTTGTTGCTGTAAAACGTGTGGTTGATGCCAACGTTAAAGTTCGCGTTAAACCGGACAATAGTGGGGTAGACCTGACTAACGTTAAAATGTCGATCAACCCATTCTGTGAAATCGCAGTGGAAGAAGCGGTTCGTTTAAAAGAAAAAGGAACAGTTTCAGAAATCGTTGTGGTTTCTATCGGTCCTAAAGAAGCGCAAGAACAAATCCGTTCTGCTATGGCTCTGGGTGCTGACCGCGGTATCCTGGTAGAAACGGCTGACGAGATTGGTGCACTTGAAGTTGCTAAAATCTTGAAAGGCATTGTAGAACAAGAAAAACCAGAACTGATCCTTCTAGGTAAACAAGCGATTGATGACGACTCGAATCAGGTGGGTCAGATGCTTGCTGCTTTACTTGGCGCTGGTCAAGGTACCTTTGCTTCTGTCGTCAATGTTGC
>NZ_JABERI010000013.1 GCF_013004375.1 Acinetobacter terrae
TCTGTGATTTATCACGGTTTCTAGACCTGACGAAGGCTAGAAAAATCATTAACAGATTATATTTGAGTTGAAATAAATTGTTTAAGGCTCAGAACTGAATTGAATTTAGCAGTAACTTGTTACTGTTAGGTGAAATGAAGAACTGAGAACTAGCGATTAACTGAATCAAGCGTTTTGGTATATGAATCTAATAGAAGCTGTACTGTAGTTCAATCTACGGACAACAAACTGTACGATTGTGATGAGTAATCATGATGATCTGTCTTAATCCTGCTTGTAGGGATTAACGACTGTTTGGGGTTGTATAGTCAAGTAATTAAGTGCATGTGGTGGATGCCTTGGCAGTCAGAGGCGATGAAAGACGTAATAGCCTGCGATAAGCTCCGGGGAGGCGGCAAATATCCTGTGATCCGGAGATTTCTGAATGGGGAAACCCACTTACCATAAGGTAGGTATTGCATGATGAATACATAGTCATGCAAGGCGAACGAGGGGAAGTGAAACATCTCAGTACCCTTAGGAAAAGAAATCAATTGAGATTCCCTTAGTAGCGGCGAGCGAACGGGGAAAAGCCCATTAAGTCATATAAGTTCTAGTGGAATGCTCTGGGAAGTGCAACCGTAGTGGGTGATAGTCCTGTACACGAAAGGGCTTATATGATGATGTCGAGTAGGGCGAGGCACGTGAAACCTTGTCTGAATATGGGGGGACCATCCTCCAAGGCTAAATACTCCTGACTGACCGATAGTGAACCAGTACCGTGAGGGAAAGGCGAAAAGAACCCCTGTGAGGGGAGTGAAATAGATCCTGAAACCGCATGCATACAAGCAGTGGGAGCCGGCATTGTGTCCGGTGACTGCGTACCTTTTGTATAATGGGTCAGCGACTTACATTCAGTAGCAAGGTTAACCGTATAGGGGAGCCGTAGGGAAACCGAGTCTTAATAGGGCGTTCAGTTGCTGGGTGTAGACCCGAAACCGGGTGATCTATCCATGAGCAGGTTGAAGGTTGGGTAACACTAACTGGAGGACCGAACCCACTGTCGTTGAAAAGCCAGGGGATGACTTGTGGATAGGGGTGAAAGGCTAATCAAACTCGGTGATAGCTGGTTCTCCCCGAAAGCTATTTAGGTAGCGCCTCGGACGAATACCATTGGGGGTAGAGCACTGTTTCGGCTAGGGGGTCATCCCGACTTACCAAACCGATGCAAACTCCGAATACCAATGAGTACTATCCGGGAGACAGACTGCGGGTGCTAACGTCCGTAGTCAAGAGGAAAACAATCCAGACCGCCAGCTAAGGCCCCAAAATTATAGTTAAGTGGGAAACGATGTGGGAAGGCATAGACAGCTAGGAGGTTGGCTTAGAAGCAGCCACCCTTTAAAGAAAGCGTAATAGCTCACTAGTCGAGTCGGCCTGCGCGGAAGATGTAACGGGGCTAAAACTATATGCCGAAGCTGCGGATGTGCAATTTATTGCACGTGGTAGGGGAGCGTTCTGTAAGCCGATGAAGGTGGATTGAGAAGTCTGCTGGAGGTATCAGAAGTGCGAATGCTGACGTGAGTAACGACAATGCGAGTGAAAAACTCGCACGCTGAAAGACCAAGGGTTCCAGTCCAACGTTAATCGGGGCTGGGTGAGTCGACCCCTAAGGCGAGGCCGAGAGGCGTAGTCGATGGGAAATTGGTTAATATTCCAATACTTCTGTGTAATGCGATGAGAGGACGGAGAAGGTTAAGTCAGCCTGGCGATGGTTGTCCAGGTGAAAGGTAGTAGGCATGCATCTTAGGCAAATCCGGGGTGCTCTATGCTGAGAACTGATAGCAAGCTGTACTTGTACAGCGAAGTGGCTGATACCATACTTCCAGGAAAAGTCTCTAAGCTTCAGTTACACAGGAATCGTACCCGAAACCGACACAGGTGGTCAGGTCGAGTAGACCAAAGCGCTTGAGAGAACTCTGCTGAAGGAACTAGGCAAAATGGTACCGTAACTTCGGGAGAAGGTACGCTGTCGACGGTGATTCCCCTTGCGGGATGAGCGGTTGACAGCCACAGAAACCAGGCCCCTGCAACTGTTTATTAAAAACATAGCACTCTGCAAACACGAAAGTGGACGTATAGGGTGTGATGCCTGCCCGGTGCTGGAAGGTTAATTGATGGGGTTAGCGTAAGCGAAGCTCTTGATCGAAGCCCCAGTAAACGGCGGCCGTAACTATAACGGTCCTAAGGTAGCGAAATTCCTTGTCGGGTAAGTTCCGACCTGCACGAATGGCATAATGATGGGGGCGCTGTCTCCAGCAGAGACTCAGTGAAATCGAATTCGCCGTGAAGATGCGGTGTACCCGCGGCTAGACGGAAAGACCCCGTGAACCTTTACTGCAGCTTGACATTGAACTTTGATCTTACTTGTGTAGGATAGGTGGGAGGCTTTGAAACCAGGACGCTAGTTCTGGTGGAGCCAATCTTGAAATACCACCCTGGTAATATTGAGGTTCTAACTCTGCTCCATAATCTGGAGCGAGGACCATGTCTGGTGGGTAGTTTGACTGGGGCGGTCTCCTCCTAAAGAGTAACGGAGGAGTACGAAGGTGCGCTCAGCGTGGTCGGAAATCACGCGTAGAGTATAAAGGCAAAAGCGCGCTTAACTGCGAGACCCACAAGTCGAGCAGGTACGAAAGTAGGTCTTAGTGATCCGGTGGTTCTGTATGGAAGGGCCATCGCTCAACGGATAAAAGGTACTCTGGGGATAACAGGCTGATACCGCCCAAGAGTTCATATCGACGGCGGTGTTTGGCACCTCGATGTCGGCTCATCTCATCCTGGGGCTGAAGCAGGTCCCAAGGGTATGGCTGTTCGCCATTTAAAGAGGTACGCGAGCTGGGTTTAGAACGTCGTGAGACAGTTCGGTCCCTATCTACCGTGGGCGCTGGAAATTTGAGAGGATCTGCTCCTAGTACGAGAGGACCAGAGTGGACAAACCTCTGGTGTACCGGTTGTCACGCCAGTGGCATCGCCGGGTAGCTATGTTTGGAAGGGATAACCGCTGAAAGCATCTAAGCGGGAAGCCTACCTCAAGATAAGATTTCCCAAGGACTTTATGTCCTCTAAAGAGCCGTTGAAGACTACAACGTTGATAGGTTGGATGTGGAAGTGCAGTGATGCATGAAGCTGACCAATACTAATTACTCGTGAGGCTTGACTATACAACACCCAAACAGTTGTTGTTTCGAAAGATTTCTAAGCAAAACGCTTGATTTGGCTGACGCTAGTCCTTAAACTTTGACTCAAATATATCTGTTAATAACTCTTTTGACCAAAGCTAGGCATACACACAGTGTAAATAAGACCATAGCGAGTAATCATAAACAGTTGTGCTGGCGACAATAGCAAGAGTGAACCACCTGATCCCTTCCCGAACTCAGAAGTGAAACCTCTTTGCGCTGATGGTAGTGTGGGGTTACCCATGTGAGAGTAAGTCATCGCCAGCTCATTATTCC
>NZ_JABERI010000014.1 GCF_013004375.1 Acinetobacter terrae
TTTCGATCGATCAACCGGTAAAAATCCACACAAGTTGTTCTTCATAATCTCTTAATGATCTTCTTGCTACTTCGTCAGCAGCAAGCTAGGTCGGCTATATTACTCTCTATCTCTAGAAAGTCAACAGGTTTTATTGATTATTTTCAAACTTCTTCAAGACTTCCAGATTCAAACTCTTTAGGCTAAATCCTTGTTTCTTAACAAGTTTTAATCAACATCACCGCCGATGGATGTGCATTCTACAGTATTTCAGGCCAGGCGCAACCCCTTTTCCGCTTTATTTTAGAAATAATGCTTCAACTGTTTATTTATTCTACAGAATAAAGGGTTTTTCTTATTTTTAAAGTTAAATTCACAAAGTTTTTCAGTTTAAAACTTACAAATAGGTCAAATAACCCCCATACTATTTTAATTATTTTTACCACCTTCTATTCTCTATATTCTGCATCACTCCCTCTAATTCCTAAACCCCTATTAAATACAATATGTACAGACAATCAAAAACACACAGAACAAAAAAGAGTCGCTGGATTTAAACCAAAACACCTATCAAATAAATCAACACAAAAGAGCAATTTAAATTTTTTGGTTTTATTTTTACTCAAAGCAACTTATTCACATCTTTAATAAGTTCAACCCACCCACCCTCAATTGGTTTTATATTGCCCCATCGGTAGAGCGATCAAATTGCTTCTGATATTTAAACCGAGACCACCAAAGCCCATTCAAACCATGTTGAATGTTGAATGTTGAATGTTGAATGTTGAATGTTGAATGTTGAATGTTGAATGTTGAATGTTGAATGTTGAATGTTGAATGTTGAATGTTGAATGTTGAATGTTGAATGTTATTATTAAATTTTAGGCATAAAAAAACCGCATTTAAGCGGATTATTTATGTCATCTTTTAGAAAGATGGTCGGAGCAGTAGGATTCGAACCTACGACCCCCTGGTCCCAAACCAGGTGCGCTACCAAGCTGCGCCATGCTCCGAATTGGGGTGAATGATGGGGCTCGAACCCACGACAACCGGAATCACAATCCGGGGCTCTACCAACTGAGCTACATCCACCGTTACAACATTTTCAGATTCTAAAATATCAAGCTACCGTAAATGGTGCGCCTGACAGGATTCGAACCTGTGACCATCCGCTTAGAAGGCGGATGCTCTATCCTACTGAGCTACAGGCGCATGACCTATGATATCAAATACCATGAAACCTTCGCCTTGAAGAATTGGTCGGAGCAGTAGGATTCGAACCTACGACCCCCTGGTCCCAAACCAGGTGCGCTACCAAGCTGCGCCATGCTCCGATTCATCTTAGCTTCATACTGCACTTCATGCGGTACGGTGTGCATTCTAGGCGTGACGCTTAGCAACGTCAACACCTATAGTCAAAAAAAATCAAAAAAACGCTTCGAATGTATATTTATCAAGCACTTTAGCTATTTTATATACAATTATTAACGTTTTAAATTGGCACTGAAGTTCAACATGCGATCAAGAGGTAATTTAGCCCGTTCCGCAAGGGCTGGATCAACGTATATTTCTTGATCACCCTTTTGTAAAACCGCTAAAATTCCATCCAATTCATTCATCGCCATCCAAGGACAATGCGCACAAGATCGACAAGTTGCCCCCTCACCTGCTGTTGGAGCTTCAATCAGAATCTTGTTTGGCACAGCTTGTTGCATTTTATAGAAGATGCCACGGTCGGTTGCCACGATTAAACGCTCATTTGGCAGTGTTTGTGCCGCTTTAATCAGTTGCGAGGTACTTCCTACTGCATCTGCAATATCGACCACTGATTCTGGTGACTCTGGATGCACCAAAACGGCCGCATCTGGATAGAGTGCTTTCATATTGGCAATGCCACGTGCACGAAATTCTTCATGCACAATACAAGCGCCATCCCAAAGCAACATGTCTGCACCGGTTTTCTTCTGGATGTAACGACCGAGATGCTGATCTGGCGCCCAGATAATCTTTTCACCCAGACTATCTAAGTGTTCAATAATTTCGACTGCACAACTCGATGTCACTACCCAATCAGCTCTGGCTTTAACTGCTGCAGACGTATTGGCATACACCACAACGGTATGATCAGGATGCGCATCACAGAACGCAGTAAACTCATCGACAGGGCAACCCAAATCCAAAGAACAAGTGGCTTCTAAGGTTGGCATCAACACTGTTTTTTCAGGAGAAAGGATTTTTGCTGTTTCTCCCATGAATTTCACACCAGCAACAACCAAGGTTGAAGCTGGATGGTCACGGCCAAAACGTGCCATTTCCAATGAATCTGAAACACAACCGCCAGATAGTTCAGCTAACTCTTGAACTTCAGGATCGCAATAGTAATGAGCGACAAGGACAGCGTCGCGTTTTTTGAGTTCTGCCAGAATTTGCGTAAACTTTTCCTGTTTGACCTCATCACTCAAATGAATATCTTTAGGCTCACCTAAACGATCTAAATGCGCCTGCACAATCGATTTAGCCTCATTGGCAATTAAATTGGTCGCATCATTCATAAACGTCATCTCTATCCTTAGTGCTCGTTAGATCACAAGCAGTACACTCAATTTACTGATCAGAATGGCATCTTGCTTTTTTGACCAGTCATTAAAAACTTTGCATTATAAAAAAGCCTCACTACGGAGGCTTTTTTCATTCAACTAAACTTAAGAACGGTAATCTGCATTGATCTTGACATAGTCATAAGACAGATCACAGGTATAGACCGTGTCTTTTGCCTGACCTCGCCCTAAATCAACACGAATCGTCATTTCAGCTTGAGACATCACGCGCGCGCCAGCTTCCTCCGTATAGTCCGCTGCCGCACCACCATCTTTGCAGATCTGTACATCATCTAACCAAACCTGGATTTTTTCAACGTCTAAATTTTTAACGCCTGCATAACCAATCGCTGCAAGGATACGTCCCCAGTTTGGATCGGATGCAAAAAATGCAGTTTTCACCAAGGGTGAATGTGCAATGCTATAGGCAATATCGCAACATTCTTGGGTATCTGCACCGCCTTCAACTGCAACCGTAATGAACTTGGTTGCACCCTCACCATCGCGAACAATCAATTGTGCCAAACGTTTCATCACACGGGTTAAAACATCAAGAACCGCAGCATAACGTGCATCATCAGTCGATGTGATTTCTGCACCACCGGCTTGACCTGTCGCCACAAAAATACATGAGTCATTGGTTGAGGTATCGCCATCCACCGTAATACGGTTGAATGAAACGTTTACCGTTGTTTTTAATAGCTGCTGCACTAATTCACGGCTGATCGGTGCATCGGTAGCGACATAGCTCAGCATGGTCGCCATATTCGGGCGAATCATGCCTGCGCCTTTTGAGATACCGGTCATGGTGTAAGTTACACCATCTAGCTCAAATTGTTCAGATGCACCTTTAGGCAAAGTATCTGTGGTCATAATGCCGGTCGCTGCATCTAACCAGGAATCATCGCGTAATGAATCAAGTGCAGGTTGCAAACCATTCATCAAACGCTCAATAGGCAATTGCTCGCCAATCACTCCGGTTGAAAAGGGCAAAATTTCGTTATCTGACACACCAGCAAGTTCAGCCAGTTTCGCGCAAGTCGCTTGTGCATTTGCCATTCCGACTTTGCCGGTACCTGCATTGGCATTGCCGGTATTAATTACTAAATAGCGCGGATTACCTACCTGAAGATGCGCTTTACAGACATGCACAGGTGCAGCACAAAATGCATTTTGAGTAAATACACCAGCAACATTTGAGCCTTCAGCAAATTCAAAAATGACAAGGTCACGTCGGTTCTGATAGCGCACATAAGCTTCAGCTGAACCAATTTTTACACCTTTAACCACATGCATCTGTGGCATTGTTACGTCGCCCACCGCCATTTTTAAACTTCCAAATAAGTTCGTGATAAAAAGACAGCTTAGTAGAAATTGACTAAAAAATCGAGCAGAACACTTTGTTTGATTTATTTTTTATTGGATTGATGTTTCCAGGCACAAAAAAACCAGTCCGCAGACTGGTTTAAAAAACAACATAGCTTTAGTTTGACGCTAATTGAGTCGCTTCTGACAATAATGCCTGTTTGGCTTTTTCTTGACTTGCTGTAGATAAAGCAGGATTTGAAGCCACAATACGATTCGCATTGGCTGCATTGGCTGCAGTCACCGCTGTAGTTTTCAATACCACCGGGCGCTGATTCGGATTAGCAAAAGTATAACGAATACCAGTGCGTGGGCTTGCGACTGTAATGTTACCGTCCTGAGTAACTGCTGGAGCTGTGGTTGCGCCACGAGCAGCTTGTACTTTGTCTACGGTTGTTGTTTGATTTGCAAAAGTCAAAGTAGGAATAGCTAAAGCTGCAATCATCAATGGTTGTAATACTTTTCTCATTGTCTTTCCGCTTTTCATCAGTGTTCGATATGCAACTAAATAGCACTTAATTTGCTTCTCTGCAAACGTATTCACATCTTGAAAAACTAAATAATATATTTAGATGCAATTAAAAAAGCCACTTTAGATAGCCCCTCTCAATGAACAAGAGGAATATTTAAAGTGGCTTTACAGTCTGGGTAAAATTAAATTTTACCGTGACATTGTTTGTATTTTAGACCTGAACCACATGGGCAGGGTGCATTACGGTTTGCAGGTGGAATAATGATTTGTTCATCCACTGGAGTATATTGTGCATCTAGATCTGCAGTCATATCACCGGTTAAACCATCCACTTCAGCATGAGAAAGATTTAAATGCATCGCTTCAGCTTGCGCCTGTTTCTGTGCTTCCATTTCAGCTAATTCTTCAACTGTAGGCACATGCACACGCGAAAGATCGGTAATCACATCCGACTTAATCACTGCAAGCATATTCACGAACAAGTTAAATGCTTCTTTCTTATACTCTTGCTCTGGATTCTTTTGTGCATAACCACGCAAGTGAATGCCTTGACGCAAGTAATCCATCGCCGCCAAATGTTCTTTCCAATGACGGTCCAAAGCGCTCAACATGAAGTGACGTTCCAGCATTGCTGCAGATTCATCCCCCATTTGTTCACGACGATCACGATAGCGGTTCACGATTTCATCAGAAATACGTTCAACCAAAGCTTCTTCATCTAAACGACGGTCTTGTTCCAACCATTGATTCACCGGCAAATCGATACCCAGATCATCACGTAATGCACGTTCTAGACCATCAATATCCCATTGATCATGAATTGATTCAGGTGGAATGTAATTTGCAATCACACCCTTGATCACTTCGTGATGCATTTCTTCGATGTAATCTTGCAAAGTACTTTCAGCAAGCACTTCGTCACGTTGCGAATAAATGATCTTACGTTGTTCGTTATTCACGTCATCGTATTTCAACAAGTTCTTACGAATGTCAAAGTTACGTGCTTCTACTTTACGCTGCGCATTTTCGATTGAACGTGACACCATTTTGTGTTCAATGGCTTCATCTTCTTGCAAGCCCATTGCACGCATCATGCTGACAACACGATCACCAGCGAAAATACGCATCAAGTCATCTTCAAGCGACAAGTAGAAACGTGAAACACCCGGGTCACCTTGACGACCGGCACGACCACGTAACTGGTTATCGATACGACGTGATTCGTGACGTTCTGAACCAATAATATGTAGACCGCCAGAATTAATCACCATTTCATGGTTTTGTTCCCATTCGGCTTTTAAGCGGGCTTCATCTTCAGCGGTATAGTTTTCAATTTTCGCAAGTTTGGCTTTCCAGTTACCGCCCAGCAAAATATCGGTACCACGACCTGCCATATTGGTGGCAATGGTCACCGCATTGGGTGAACCTGCTTGCGCAATAATGTCAGCTTCGCGTTCATGTTGTTTTGCATTCAACACTTCGTGGGCAATACCGGCTTCTTTCAGTTTATCCGAAAGAATTTCACTGGCTTCAATGGTTGCAGTACCAATCAGGATAGGCGCAACACCGGCTTCATGAATATTTTGAATCTCTTGAATAATTGCGTTGTATTTACCATTACGGTTTAAATAAATTAAATCGTTTTGGTCATTACGAATCATTGGACGATGGGTTGGAATCAGCACCACATCCAGACCATAAATTTCTTTCATTTCCGCAGCTTCAGTATCAGCAGTACCTGTCATACCTGAAAGCTTTTTGTATAAACGGAAATAATTCTGGAAAGTGGTTGTTGCAAGGGTTTGGTTTTCAGGCTGGATTTCCAGACCTTCTTTTGCTTCCACTGCTTGGTGCAAGCCGTCTGACCAACGACGACCCGGCATGGTACGACCAGTATTTTCATCGACAATAATCACTTCGCCATCATTGATGATGTACTGAACGTTACGTTGATAAAGATAATGCGCACGAATGGCAGCCGTAACATGATGAACCAAGTTCAAGTTAGCCGATGAATACAAGCTCTCGCCTTCTGCGAGCAAGCCCATTTTAATCAATTCATCTTCGACTGTTTCATAACCAATTTCTGTCATTTCGACAGAACGTTGCTTTTCATCAATCCAGAAGTGACCACCATCGGCTACTTTTTCTTCTTTTTGCGGGGTCAGTTTTGGTGGAATGCTATTGATTGCAGCATACAATTGTGAAGAGTCATCACTTTGACCAGAAATGATCAATGGGGTACGTGCTTCATCGATCAAGATCGAATCAACCTCATCGATAATGGCATAAGTCAAGCCACGCTGTTTTTTCTCAGCCAGCGAAAACACCATGTTGTCACGAAGATAGTCAAAGCCGAATTCGTTGTTGGTACCGTAAGTAATATCGGCACGATAGGCTTCTGCTTTTTCGGTCGGATTTTGCATGGAGTAAATAATACCAATGCTTAAACCCAAGAATTCGAATAATGGACGGTTTAACTCGGCGTCACGTTGTGCCAAATAGTCATTCACGGTGATGACATGCACCCCTTGACCACTAATCGCATTTAGATAACAAGCCAAGGTACCCATTAAGGTTTTACCTTCACCGGTACGCATTTCCGCGATTTTACCTTCATGAAGCGTAATACCACCAATCAGCTGTACATCGTAATGACGCATCCCCATGATTCGTTTTGCCGCTTCACGACAGACAGCAAATGCTTCAGGCAATAATTTATCCAGGCTGTCGCCCTTGTTATATCGTTGTTTGAATTCTTCAGTTTTTGCAGATAAGTCTGCATCGCTTAGTGCAGATATCGTCGGCTCGAGCGCATTAATCTTATCTACGATTTTACGCATGCGTTTGAGTTCGCGCTCATTTTTGGTACCGAAGATGCCTCCGATCAGACTTGCCAACATGAATAGACTCTCTAAATCTTGCTTGTCGAATGAATAAATTTTTTCTCAGTCGTTATTATGGTGCTAGAAATTTGAAGTACAAGGGTTTTGCACAAAAGCAATAAAAAAATTCTGATCACTCGTTCTAGCACGTGACAGCTAAGGGAAATCAATGTAACAAATTTTAAACAGCCAATATAGTCATAAAATCCGTGATTTATACAGATTTTACAAATCAAACCAGCCAGGTATATTCCATTTCCTCATAAAGAAATACAAAAACGCTATTTTCCTTGGAAAAAAAATTGCGCCATATTAGACCTCATCCAAGTTTATAACAAATAATTTGAGGCTATAAAAATGACATTACGTTTAGGCGATACCGCACCGAATTTTGAGCAAGACTCAAGTGAAGGCCCAATTAACTTCTATGACTACCTCGGTGACAGTTGGGGGATTTTATTTTCCCATCCTGCTGATTACACTCCGGTATGTACCACTGAACTTGGCTATACCGCAAAGCTGAAAGATGAGTTTGCAAAACGTGGTGTAAAAGCGATTGCACTGTCTGTTGATGATGTTGAATCGCATAAAGGCTGGATTAACGACATTAACGAAACTCAAAACACTTCGGTAAATTTCCCGATTATTGCTGATAAAGATCGTAAAGTTTCTACTCTTTATGACTTTATTCATCCGAATGCCAGTGAGACCCTGACTGTTCGTTCTTTGGTGATTATTGATCCAAACAAAAAAGTTCGTTTAATTATTACTTACCCTGCATCTACGGGTCGTAACTTCAATGAAATTTTACGCGTTGTAGACTCGCTACAACTGACGGACAACCATAAAGTTGCTACGC
This sequence comes from Acinetobacter terrae, assembly GCF_013004375.1. Classification (GTDB taxonomy): domain Bacteria; phylum Pseudomonadota; class Gammaproteobacteria; order Pseudomonadales; family Moraxellaceae; genus Acinetobacter; species Acinetobacter terrae. The sequence goes on from NZ_JABERI010000014.1 coordinate 8,158, forward strand.
CTGCCAACTGGCAACAAGGTGAAGATGTGGTGATTGTGCCTTCATTGAAAGATGAAGCTGAAATTGCACAGCGTTTCCCTAAAGGCTATACAGCGGTTAAACCTTACCTACGTTTAACCCCACAACCTGAGTAAAACTAAAAGCACTGCTTTTTAGTTTTTCGCAAGGCAAACGAAGTGCGTAGTAAAGGATGAGTGGAGCAGTGCTCCACTCTGAGAAACATATTCCACAAGAAGATGAAAAATAATGCTTCAAGTGTCAGGGAATAAGCGAGTGATGCTCGCTCCAAACGCAATATGAACAACAATGCTGCAAATCAGGACTAAAATGACGAGCCAGTCCTGATCTTCCTGAAAGCCTGTCTGATGACAGGCTTTTTTATTCTGCTAAACAATTGAATTACAAAATCAAGTTGGTGTTTATTTCACAGCCAGTTTATAAATACGCCTAATCATCTTAAGAATAAATATTGTGATTTATAATATTCATCATTTGCACTGCGGCACCATGTGCCCTGTTTGCGGCCCTCTGTTTGGGCAAAAAGGCTTGCATGCCAAAGTGGTTTGTCATTGCCTACTGCTTGAAACCGATCAAGGACTAGTTTTGGTAGATACCGGTTTAGGGATACAGGATTATCTGCATACCAAAGCCCGCTTAGGCAATCTCGTTTCACGACTGGGTCGGATAGAAAACAATTTAGAACTGACTGCCATTGCACAAATCCAGCGCCTAGGCTTTAGCCCTCAAGATGTCAGGCATATTCTGGTTTCACATCTGGATTTTGATCATGCTGGTGGTATTTCAGATTTTCCGCATGCCACCGTACATGTGCTTTCCAGCGAATATAATGCAACGCAAAATTTATTCTCACTGAAAAATAAAGCACGCTATAAAACCCAACAATTTAAACAGCATCGTTATTGGAACTTCATCGAACCAGAGCAAGGTGAAGCCTGGTTTAACCTGCATCAAGTGCAAGGCTTTAATTTATTTCAAGATGAAATTTTATTGATTCCGCTCTTGGGTCATAGCAAGGGGCATTGCGGGATTGCCATTAAGCAAAATGATGGTTGGCTGTTCTTCTGTGGCGATGCTTACTATTCACATCTACAGCTTGACCCTAAAAACAAACTCCGAACTTTGGATAAACTGGAACGTGTCTTTGCCGAAAATCATTCAATGCGTTTAGACAACTTGCACAAAATTCAACAGTTGGCACAGGCGGAAAAAAATATTGAAATCATCTGTGCGCATGATCCTATTGAATTGGAACGTTATCAAGCATGATTAAAAGAACCGCTCTTGCCCTTTTACTGAGTAGCTCAAGTTTGGTGGGATGCATAACCGCCCCCACAATTTCATCGCAACAGCGTCCTCAATACTGGGGAACCATGCTGAATCAAAAAGATAATTTTTATCAAATTAGTGAACATGTGTTTCGTAGCGAGCAACCCACAGCTGAACTAATTCCACAATTAAAAACACATGATATTGATGTGGTCATTAATCTAAGATCACGAAATAAGGATCTGGCTGTCCTGCCCTCCACAGATTTTAAATTGGTTCATATACCCATTCACACCTGGGCCATGTCCCGTGAAGATTTATTGCAGATCATGCGACAGATTCAACAAGCCAAAGCACTCAATCAAAAGGTCCTGATTCATTGTTATCATGGTTCAGACCGAACTGGTGCAAGTATAGCCATGTATCGAATTATTTTTGAAAACTGGAAAATTGAAGATGCACTCAGTGAAATGAAACATGGTGGTTACGGTTTTCATCCAGTATGGATTCATATTGAAAAAATATTCAGCCCTAAAAATGTAAAATGGATTCAACAGCAGCTGTCGAATCCATTTTAATTTTTGGCTTAAGCCCGATTTAGCGCTTGTCTAAAGGCACCCATTCAATCACCCACGCAGACTTCATTCCCAAGCTCTCATCATTGTTGATTTTCTTGCGCGCAGCATCTGCAGCATCTCTATTTTTCGATGGTCCAACCATAATTCGAACACCTTTCGATGTTGGACTCTTGGTGACCTTGTAGCCTTTGGCACGCAACTTAGATGCAACTGCATCTGCATTGGCTTCATTGGCTGCCAATGCCACTTGCACCATCCACTGTTTATCTCCATTTTCCAACAGATCACGTGCTTTTTCAGCCTCAGCTTTTTTAGCAGCTTCAGCTTTTTTCTTTTCCGCTAAAGCTTTCTGTTCAGCCTCTGCTTTCTTTTCTGCTTCATGCTTTTCGGCCGCTTTACGTTTTACTTCGGCATCATGTTTGGCTTTATCGTCAGCTGCTTTTTTCTCTACTGCTTTCTTTTCAGCCGCTTTCATATCCGCTAATTTTTTATCAGCTTCTGCTTTACGTTTATCTTCAACTGTTTTTTTATCAGCATCAGTTCGCTGTTGTTGAGCTTTCTGCTGATCTAACTTTTTTTGTGCAAGCAGCTTTTCATCCGCTAAACGCTTTTGTTTCACTTTTTCATCTTCCACCAGTTCAGGTGGAATATTATCCGAACTTTGCTGTGCACCGCTACGATGAGCATTTAAAGCCGCATATTCTTCTGCCGCTTTACGTGCAGCATCTGCTTCAGCCTGTTGCTGCATCACTAAAAATTCAGCGGCACGTGCTTCTTGTTCTGCAACTGCTTTTTCACGCCCACGACGTTGCTCTTCAAGTAAACGCTTTTCGGTTTCAACATCGACTGTTAAAGCCTGCAGCTGAACCATTTCGCCTTCTGGAGCCGGCTTTTGCTGCGTGACTTGAGCGGCAAGCTCGGGGGTTTTAAGTTCGTTTTGATATATTTCTTCTTTGCCTTTCAGGAGCAATGCTGCCAATAAAACACCACCACCTAATAAAACAACGCCACCCATCCAGCGTTGTTTGCTATTCATTGACATTCTTCCAAATACTCCCACACCGCTTCTAAGGTATGAAATGAACCACATACCAAGATCAGCTGATTATTTTTAGTTTCATTCAGCGCTGATTTAAAAGCCAATTGAACACTTTCGAAGTGTTGTACTGTTTCACCTTGTAACGCTTCATCGAGCTGTTCAATTACAGCTGCTCGCGGAACCGTTAATGGCGCAATTTTCCATGTTAAAACAATATCTTTCAACAACTCTGCGACGGAATTAATATCTTTATCCGCCAACATGGAAAATACAGTGATCACTTCTGTGTACTGTTTATTGTATTCCAGGAATTTTCGCAACTGATTTAACAAAAATTCTACGCCATGGGGATTATGTCCGGCATCAAAGATTACCGTTTTGCCCTGAATCTGGCGAATTTCAAAGCGACCTGGCAATTTTGCATTTTGAATGCCTTGCGCAATTGCTTGTTGAGTCACCGTTAAGCCACTCACTAAAATTGCAGCAACCGCCGTGGAAATATTTTCCAGTGCCAAAGAACCTTTCGGTAATTTTAAAGTTGTACCTGAAGATGCAAACATCCACGCCTGACCATCGTCAGTATATTGATAGAAGTAATCACGATCAGCCGCATATAAGGTCGCCTTGCATTCATCGACTTTATTTTGAATGGCTTGTGGAAGTTGCTGTAAACCACCGAAGATCACAGGAATATCCGGACGAATAATCCCGGCTTTTTCAAAGGCAATTTTCTCAATCGTGTCGCCCAGCCAATCGGTATGGTCTAAACCAATATTGGTAATCACGGCAACATCTGGCTCAATCACATTAACCACATCTAAGCGACCACCAAGACCGACTTCCAGCACCCAGACATCACATTGCTTGGTTTTAAAAATAACAAAGGCTGCCAGTGTGGTGGCTTCAAAGAAAGAAAGCGTTAAATCACAATCACGGCGGGCTTGATCCACTTGCACAAACGCATCCACCAAAGTCTGGTCATCCACTTCAATGCCGGACAATTTCACCCGTTCATTAAAACGGTAAATATGCGGTGATTGATACAATCCGACTTTATAGCCCTGCGCATTTAAAATGGCAGCTAAAGTGGTTGTGGTTGAGCCTTTACCATTGGTTCCCGCTACGGTCAGAACTTTTGCCTGTGGACGTGTCACACCCAGCTTTTCAGCCACTGGAATGACACGTTCCAGACCTAAATCAATCCCCGTAACGTGAACATGGCTCCAATAATCGAGCCATGTGTTTAAAGAGTCTGTTGCAAGTGGTGCTGTGTTCAAGGCAAATTCATCAGTTTCGCGACAATACGATATACAGTATCACGTAATGCGTGACGATGAACAATTTGATCGATTACACCATGATCAAGCAAATATTCTGCACGCTGGAACGGTTCTTCCAGTTTTTCACGTACGGTTTGCTCAATTACACGTTTACCCGCAAAACCAATCATGGCTTTAGGTTCAGCGATATGCACATCACCTAACATTGCAAGTGAAGCTGTTACACCACCGTAGACGGGATGGGTCAATACCACCAAATACGGCAAACCTGCATCTTTCATGCGTTGAATGGCTGCTGAAGTACGTGCCATTTGCATAAGCGACAACATACCTTCCTGCATACGTGCACCACCAGATGCCGCGAAGCAAACTAAAGGTTGTTTCTCTTTAATTGCACGTTCAGCCGCTTGCACAAAACGGTCACCGACCACAGTACCCATTGAACCGCCCATAAAGTCGAATTCAAATGCACATGCGATTAAAGGAATGCCTTTCAGTAAACCTTGCATCACCACTAATGCTTCAGTTTCACCGGTTTTCTTTTGCGCTTCAGACATACGGTCTGGATATGCCTTGCTGTCCACAAATTTCAGTGGATCTTTCGCAACAAATTCCTGACCCAGTTCATTTTGAACTTGATCGAAGAACCAGTTTAAACGGTCGCGTGCTTTCATACGCAAATGTTCGTCGCACTGCGGACAAACATAGGCATTAAATGACATCGCTGTACGTGTAACCAGTGCGTGACATTCAGGACACTCAATGGTTGGCTCTGTAAAGGTTGCTTTGAGTGCGGTTTGCTCATCGGGTGTGTGAATACCCGGAACATGACGTTCCGTCCACGGCGTCGCTGGGCTAAGAATTTGGCCTATTTTCACTTCTTGATTCATACTAACTCATCGAGCGCGGCTCGAAGCTCCTTGACTTTATTAACCGTTTCAACAACAGCTTGTTCTGGCGCCAGGTTCGCAAATTGTTTGACAAAAGCACTGCCCACAATGACCGCATCAGCAGCTACACCCATTGCTTTCGCAGAGGCAGCATCGCTAATACCAAAACCCACACCAACAGGAATATCAGTCACAGCTTTAATTTTCTGGATACGCGCCGCAGCTTCAGACACATCTAAAGTTGCTGCACCGGTTACCCCTTTCAAGGACACATAGTAGATAAAGCCACTGGCTTGTTTCGCCACATACTCAATACGTTGATCAGTAGAGGTCGGCGCAAGCAGGAAAATTTGATCCATGTCGAATTTTTTCAACACTTCATCTAAATCTTTTGCTTCTTCAGGCGGTAAATCCACCAGAAGTACACCATCTACACCGCATTCATTCGCATACGATACAAACTTTTCATAACCAATCACTTCAACCGGGTTTAAATAACCCATCAAAACCACTGGCGTTTCTGTATCTTTCTGGCGGAACTCTTTCACCATGTTCAAAGCATCCAGGGTATTTGTTCCACCTGCCAATGCACGTTCTGCTGCAAGGGCAATTACTGGACCATCTGCCATAGGGTCTGAAAATGGAAGACCAAGTTCAATCACATCTACACCTGCCTCAACCATTTGATGTAACAATGGAACGGTTACTTCTGGATGAGGATCACCAGCCATCACATAAGAAACTAGCGCTTTACGCTGCTGAGATTTAAGCTGTCCAAAACGAGTGGCTAAACGTGACATAAGGCTATGCTTTCCTTGAATTATTTAAAAACTGAGGAGTTGGCTTTGTAGAAATACAAGACAACGCATTGTAACGCTATTTTTTACTCATTGAATAGAGTGCAAACATTTCACGCTACATTAGACTGACAATCTCATTTTTTCAGAACAATCCGAGAACCCCATTTACTGATATTTACGATTTTTTCTCAATGATCAAAGATGCCTAATTTTGCTATTTTAAAAAATATCCAACATTAAGATAAACTTATTTTTATTAGTAAAAAAATGATAAAAATAATTGGGTTAGCTTTTACATTTAATGTTTTATCTAATAGCAAAACCTGCTCTATACTACGCACGATTTTCCTTTTTCTTATTTTATATGACTCCCGAATCCCAAGGTGAAGTGCACGCTCGCGCGCTGGCATTGCTACCTCTTATTGTATTTTTAGCCATTTTTTTAGGCAGTGGTATCTATCATTCCATCATTGGTACTGAGTTAGCTTTTTATCAGGTTAAAGCACCTGTGGCGGCTTTGCCTGCCATTATTCTTGCCGTGCTGATTTACCGTGGAAAATTAAATACAGCCATTGATGAGTTTTTAAAAGGCGCCAGTCATCCCAATTTAATTCTAATGTTTATGGTGTTTATGCTCGCAGGCGCATTCGCCAGTACCACCAGTGCTATTGGCAGTGTCGATGCAACCGTGCAATTGGGCCTCTCGATTATCCCGCCGTCCTTTGTCCTTCCGATGCTATTTATTATTTCGGCATTTATCGCAACAGCGATGGGGACCTCAATGGGCACCATTGCTGCCTGTGCGCCGATTGCCTTTGGTTTCTCCCAAGTCACCAATATTGAAGCCGTCTATGCCATCGGTGCGGTGGTTGGCGGTGCCATGTTTGGTGATAACCTGTCGATGATTTCAGACACCACCATTGCCGCAACCAGCAGTCAGAAAGTTCAGCTACGCGATAAATTCAAAGTCAATGTCTGGATTGCCGTTCCTGCCGCGATCCTCAGTATTTTGATTTATGCATTTGTCAGCCATGATTCACAAACCATTGCATACAAAACTTATGACCTATGGCTGATTTTGCCTTATGTAGCGGTGTTCTTTCTGGCTTTCTCACGCTTGCATGTACTGGCAGTTTTAACCCTAGGCGTTGTACTTTCTGGTCTGATTGGGATTATGGTCAGCCCTGATTTTGGCGTCTTAAAACTCAATAATGCCATCTATGATGGTTTTGTAGGGATGTTTGAGGTTGCGCTACTTTCGATGTTCTTGGGTGGCTTATCTGCCATTATGCAAAAAGAAGGTGGACTACAATGGCTCATCCAACGTATTTACAGTATTACCCGTTTATTTAAAGTGGGACGTCAACGTGCTGGTGAATTAGGCGTGAGTTTTCTGGTGATATTCGCGAATTTGTTCGTTGCCAACAATACCGTTGCGATTATTTTGTCTGGTGACATGGCGCGTGAAGTGGCCAAAGAATATGGCGTAGAACCGAAACGTGCTGCAGCCTTGCTGGATATTTTTTCCTGTGTCGTTCAGGGTATTATTCCCTACGGCGCTCAATTACTGCTTGCCTGCTCTATTGCGAAAATGTCCCCGGTAGAACTGATCGGTAACATTTACTATTGCTGGGTATTGGCAATCGTAGCGATATTGGCCATTGCATTTCGTTTCCCTCGATTCAATCCCGCTTAATTTTAATATCCATGTCAAAAGCGACCCAAATGGGTCGCTTTTTTTATGACTCAGGTGGAGCTTTTAACTGTTGTTTCCGGTGCAATAAGGTCTGACCAGCAAAAGCCTTATAAGCACGAGCCAAAGCAGATTGATCTGAATAGCCCAATTGCATGGCAATATCAGTCAATTGCATATCCTGCTGCAACAATTGTTCACAGCGTTTCATTCGCTCAGTCTCAACAATCTTTTTAAAAGATGAATTCAGGTCATTCAATTGCCGCTGCAATGTCCGTGCAGAGACATGCAATTCATTGGCAATCTGCTCAATTTTGGGCACGCTATTTTGCACGCGTAAATATTCAGCCACCCTCATATGAATGTGCTGATCTAAACTTTCATAACTGGGCTTGGAAGCAATCGCTTCTTCGGCTTGGCGCAGTAAAAGCTGCATTAAAGAAGGGTCAGCCAGTTCCGATTTTAAATCCAGACTGTCAGAACTAATCACAAAAGAATATTGGACATGACCAAAGCTGACTTCACAGCCAAAAAACTTTTCATAATGATAACGCGCCATCTGCGGTGCATGCGCAAACTGCATACTCAGCAATTGCAACGATGCTGGAAAAATTTGCTTGGCCAAATGTGCCATACATGCTGAAGTTAGCTCATTAATCATCGCATATCGTGCATCATGTAGCGGCCAAGAGAGATAAATCTCTTTATCCTGATGCAGCATTTGCATAGGAATGACTGCTGCGCCATCAATCACCAACCGGCTAAAGCGAATAATATTTTGCAAAGCTTCAGCCACGCTATTACTACGTGAGGCCATATAACCCAACACACCAAAATGCTCGGGTCGTATATAACGTGCCATTTCAAAAACCAGTTGCGGGCAATTGAGATGTTGCTGGGTACGCTGGATAATCTCTAAGAAAAATGTATACGGTGATTGGGTATCAATCGGCAAGTTTAAGACATGACCTAATTGCGCATGGTAATCTTGCAGAAAATCAAGTTGCAATCCATCCAGCCCCCGATCTGACAAAAACATTTGCCACAGTTGAAAGTAGCCATTGGGTATCTGCAGTTCTTGCACAATGCATCCTTGTTTTTTGACATTTTAAATTTTCATTCTGTCGTAAAATGTATAAAAAATGGCAAGTACTGTCAAAACAAAACTGAAAAAGTCCGACATACTGCAATTATCCAAGGCGATTTAAGTAAAATAAAATGAATGCTATTGCCCAATATCAAGTCGAGCCTGTGGTTCGCAGTAATCTTGATTTCAAACTGAATGAAGTGCCGCGTTTTTGGTTCGGTGGTGATCCCTTTATCACCCGGATGTTTGATGCGCTCAGCCTGACTTTTCCGGATGGTGAACGCTATTTTATTCAGTCGGTACGTTTGTTCCGCGACCAGATTACCGATCCAGACTTAAAACGGCGTGTGGCTGATTTTATTCGTCAGGAAGCGCAGCACGGTATAGCACATGACAAAATGAATCAGGTCATGAAAGAGCAAGGCATGCCGGTCGATCAATTTATTCAGCGTTTAAATAAAATTTTTAAATTCGAACTGGAAAAACGCTCCCCTCAATACAATATTGCCATGACGGCTGCCGCTGAACATTTAACAGCGCTGATGGCAGAAACTTTCTATGGTCATAAAGATACATTGCGAGATGCACATCCTTATGTCCGTGCCCTGCTAGCATGGCATGCAATTGAAGAAATGGAACACCGTGATGTGACATTTGACGTGATGAAACAGGTTGGCAATGTGCCTGAAAGCACACGCAAATTTGTACTGGCATGGACAACAGTATTAATGTTTGGCTTTACCATTTACCGCGCTAATGTGATGTTAAAGTATGATGGCTTCACACCCGTACAACGCCTGCAAATGAATATTCGCGGCCTACCGTGGTTCTTTGGTAAAAACGGCATGCTCACTAAAATGAGCAAGCAATATCGCGACTGGTTTAACAAAGACTTCCATCCTAGCCAGCATCCAGTAATTGCCCAATATGATGTCTGGGTAAAAACCCTAGAAGAAACAGGTGATCCAATCCAAGCCGGAGAAGCTTTTTGGCAAGCAGCTAAAGACTAATAATATTTATTGTATTTATCACTCACCTAGTCTGTATAAATACGGACTGGGTTTTTATTATTTTGCAATGCATCACCACTTGGCATAATGCTGTTCTAACAAGCCATATTCATTTAACAAGATAATTTCCTGATCACCTTGCTGAATGGTGCCGCTAATTTTGGCTTGCCATTGACTGAACTGGCTACCGACCAATCTTAAATTCAGATTTTCATAACGTCGCCAACCCGTCTTCACATCTAAATTGAGTTTTTCATCCAGTGAACGAATAGTCCAATGATCATCCCCCTGATGCTGAAATAAAATATCGCTTAACGGATACAAAACCCCATTAATCCACAAGCAGTTTTCATTGCCAAAACTTTCATTCACACCTGATGCCAAATTCAATCCGATACGATTATTTTGCGAATCCCAAAAATTACACGACAACCAAAACCAAGCTGTTTCAGGCCGTAAAAAACCACAGGTATCATCGAGTGAAGCAAAGGTTTTTTCATGAAACTGTATGGTTGCCCCCTGCTTATTAATAAAGAAACCTTCACAGCCCAAAGTCGTGAGCTTTTGGGTGTAGGTCCAACCATTAATCCCCGTCGGGCTACACATACTGAGTGGATCTGTACCTGCGCAAAAGATTCGCGCACTCAGCTTAATTTCACCATGTTTAGTCACATGAATATAACGCACGCCATTGGCATGTTGAATATCAATTTGAAAAGGTGACTTGGAGAAAAAACTCTGGTTATAAAGTGGCTGCTCATCAACAACGGTATGCCGCGACAAAAAGTTAATTGCATTCCACTCTAAAACTTCAGAACGCTGATGATTATAGATATAGAAAAAACCATGCCCTGCCCATGCAATATCAGCAATGGCCAGACCAATGGTGTAATGTTCATGTTGAATGCAGCAAAATTTAAATTTTTTGTATTTTAATCGCTTACGCCAACCTGTTAAGACCTCCCCATAAGGCGTCTTATATTGGTATTTATTTAAATAGATGGTCTTTGGGAGAGTACTAAAACGTCCATAATGCGGTTGTCCATTTGATTGAATCAAATCCATTTATCAAATTCCATCTAGCTAAGAGATCACAAATCCTTAATCTTATTATGCCCATATAAATTTAACTTAAAAGTATCAAAAAGCATCTTTTCATCGAAAATATACAAAAATATATATTATTTAATTTGGTTTGATATCCAATAAAGATAAGTTATTAATCAAATAGATATAAATCAACTCTCAGATAACATTAAATAGGTATTTTCCCAGTTATTTCCGCTGAATTCACCTTCCACCAATTGTACATAACGACCATGCACTTGATCGATCGCAATACAATCATCTACATCTAACACACGGTCTGTATGCTGTTTTTGCCAATGCTGTGCAAAGTAAGCTTTACCCCGTTGTTTTGCCAGCATGGCATTTTGTGCCACCACTAAAATATAACGATGCAATTCACCAAACTCACGAGCATCATAACCACCCAAATTAATTAAAAAGAGCTTTTGTTCAGATGAGTTTGGCTGTGCATTACTGAATTGAATTTGATATTTTTGCCCCTCGAATTCTACGCCATTCATTTGTGCCCAAGCATCAATGTGTAAGCCTTTTTGCTCACCAAACCATGCATTTTTCAGTTGAGGATAGACTTCTTCAAGAGAATCACCGACTGCCAGTACGACATCATGAACTTCTGTATTGGCACGTGCATGACGACCACCGAGCATGACGATAAAAAGACTGGGCATGGTTTTACTCCTTAGAACTCAGGAAAATGAATAGCTTTTAATAACTTACAACTTGTAGTCACAATATGATACGTGTTGACGACAGGGATGTCGCCCGTAAGACTGAGGTATATGGATATACCTTCAGTCTTACAAAAGATTTTTGTTACTTTTGATCTTTCAAAAGTAAATTAGAGCTAATACTAATAGATGAAAAGTTGATTTCAATTTCACTCAGAGTATTGACTGTTTTTATAAAGGATATTTCCTCCTTTTTTATATACTTCCTTACTTTTGTTTTGGCAAAAGTAACAAAACCATCTTGTTGAGCAGACATTACATCCATGTAATGCTGCTCAACTGGCGACATCCATATCGCCTTCCCGAACTGTAAATTAAGGCAATTGTCCTAAATTTAATACTGATTTAAATAATAAAAAATCGTGCTGAATTGCTTCAACACGATTTTTTATTATCCTCCCACCCCTCCTAAAAGTAAAAGGAGGACTTTCACTCTCTATAAAAGAGTGATGGATTCATTTACATCTCAACCATTTCGACACCATCAATACGTGCCACAGTCATTAAATCTTTATCACCACGACCCGAAACTGTCGCAATAATAATTTGATCTTTAGACATCGTTGGCGCAAGTTTAGTCACATAGGCCATCGCATGTGAACTTTCAAGCGCAGGAATAATGCCTTCAATCTGGGTTAAATCACGGAAACCTTGAAGCGCTTCTTGGTCATTTATGGGCACATATTCAACACGGTGCATATCTTTCAAGAAACTGTGTTCAGGACCCACACCTGGATAATCCAGACCAGCTGAAATTGAATGCGTTTCAATGATCTGACCTTGATCATCTGACATCAAGTAAGTGCGGTTACCATGCAATACACCAACATGACCCGCATTTAACGGTGCAGAATGTTTACCCGTTTCAATGCCATAACCTGCTGCTTCAACGCCGTACATTTTCACGTCTTGATCATTCAGGAATGGATAGAACAAGCCCATTGCATTTGAACCACCACCGACACATGCAACCAATGCATCAGGTAATCGACCTGCTTGCTCTTGAATTTGACGGCGCGCTTCACGACCAATAATCGACTGGAAATCACGAACCAATTGCGGATATGGATGTGGACCTGCCACCGTACCAATCACGTAATAAGTTGAATCGACATTAGTAACCCAGTCACGCATCGCTTCATTCATGGCATCTTTTAATGTTTTTGAACCGCTTTGCACAGGCACAACGGTTGCGCCTAACAAACGCATACGATACACATTCATGGCTTGACGTTTTACGTCGTCTGCACCCATGAATACCACACATTCAAGTCCTAAACGTGCAGCGATAGTTGCTGTTGCAACACCGTGCTGACCTGCACCTGTTTCGGCAATAATCCGTTTTTTACCTGAAAGTTTTGCAAGTAGGGCCTGACCAATGGTGTTATTAATTTTATGCGAACCGGTATGATTCAGGTCTTCACGTTTTAGGTAAATTTGTGCACCACCTAACTCTTTCGACCATCGTTCAGCATGATAAAGTGGACTAGGACGACCTACATAGTAGGCTAGATCACGGTCGAATTCTGCCAAAAACTGTGCATCATTTTTCATACGGAAATAGAGCTTTTCTAAATCCTCTAATGCTGCCATCAGTGTTTCTGACACAAAACGTCCGCCATGGATACCGAAATGCCCACGCTCATCGGGGAATTGGGTATAGTCAGTCACCTGATCTTTCTGATTAACAGTTTGCTGATCCACGTTGGACTCCTTGCATAAAGTGTTCAATGAGTTGTTGGTCTTTTATACCTTTTGCGGACTCTACGCCTCCGCTGACATCTACTGCATAAGCCCTAGTCGTCTTTATAGCGTCTTCAATATTTTCAGGTTTTAAACCACCTGCCAAAATTAAAGGAATATCAAGTTTCGGGAACTGCGACCAGTCAAACTGGTGCCCTGTTCCACCTTTAAGCTCAGGATGCCAAGCATCCAATAATACTGCGCTTGCACCTGCTTGTTGGTAGTTTTTTATGGTTTTTATGACATCTAGCTCAGGTTTAACCTGAATGGCTTTATACCAACGGCGTTTGGTGTGTGCTGCAATCTGCTGACATTGCTCTGAAGTTTCATCACCATGAAACTGCAAGATATCCAAAGGTACTTCTTCTAGAACCTGAGTGATTTCGTCAGCTGTTGCATTCACGAACAACCCCACGATTTGTACATAAGCAGGGACATGCTTTGCCAATTCTTTCGCTTGTTCGAGGGTTACACTTCTTGGACTGGGTCCGTAGAATACAAAGCCAATTGCATCAGCACCTGCATTCACAGCAGAATGTATATCTTCTATTCGTGTTATTCCGCAAATTTTGGCACGGGTTCGCATACACTTCGCTCTAATTCTTTGGCTTAAACTTTGCCCGACTTATAGTCAGTCTATAAATATTGGGGCAAATCATTGTAATGCAATTTTGCTGAGTTGCGTGCAAATTCAACAGGCTTTCCACAGAAACCTTATAAAACAAAAAGCCCTTATTTAAATAAGGGCTTTTCATCAAATCAATATTACTTCATGGCATAACGAAGCGTTACCCAAGCAGTACGACCATCTTGACGATACAATGAACCATCCCAATTACTGTTGGTGTAATATTCTTTATCAAACATGTTGGCTAATTTTGCTTGAATAGAAAATTCAGGGGTTGCCTGATAAGCTACACGTACATCAGCAATAGCGAAACCACCTAAAGCCTTGGTATTTGCTGCATCAGTATAGCGTTGATCTTCTGCATGGACGGATGTACCCACTGTCCATTTATCCATCGTGTAATCTACATTCGCATTAAACAATTGCTGTGCACGATATGTAATTTGCTTGCCTTTTAAACCAGTATTGCGGTTTTCAGGATCTTGATAGGTATAGTTCATATTCCAACTTAAGGCATCATGCGTTTTGCCCAATGAAACTTCGACACCCTTAATCTTCGCCTGACCATTGTTACTATTAGCAATCATGTTATCAATATCATTGATAAAACCTGCAATTTCCCAATCTAGCCATTGTGACCCTTTAAAACCCAGTTCAATATTTTCAGATTCTTCAGGAACAAGGTTTGGATTGGCCCAACCTGGGTAATATAAGTCGTTAAAAGTCGGTGAACGGAATGCTGTGCCATAAGAGACATAAGCATTGTAATGATCATTAAAGCGATAACCCAACGCAGCATTACCGGTGGTATGATCACCAAACTGTTCGTTCTCATCCAAACGTAACGCAGCTTGTACATCGAATTGACCAAATTCACCCAAATATTGTGTGTAGTAACCTAAGTTATCACGCTCTTTTTCATCGTAATTGGTTGAACCTGTCACTTTGTCATTTAAGTAATCGAAGCCCACCAACAAGGTATGATTTGGATGAAGTTTAATCGTGTTCAACCATGTAAAGGTATCTTTAGCGGTGTTAAATTCACCGGTGGATTGATCCCCATCAAAAGTTTCATATTGATCTTCTGCACGACCAATTTTAAATTTAGCTGTCCATGCTTCAACTGGACTATACGTTAAACCAATACCATAGATATTTTGCTGGATTTGATTGTATGGGTTTACACCGCCATCGTATTCAGTTTCGCCATTCACGTGTAATACATTGGCATCTACAACAACTTGGTCATTAATTTGATGACCCGCTTTTAATGAAACTGAATAGTTTTCATAACTATCCTTATCCGTTTCTGTGCTCGATGTCGTAACATCCATGCCTTGGGTCTTCAGACCGGCAAGACTGACATTGGCCCAACTGTTATCTTGTCGAATATCCACACCAACATTGGCATTATAGGTTTCATGTGAACCATATTTAAATGATGCAAATGGTTTTACACCATTTTGACTCCCTTTACGGGTATAAATCTGGATCACACCACCCACAGCTTCAGAACCATAAAGACTCGAACGTGGACCACGTACCACTTCTACTCGTTCTATCTGATCAATTGGTAAATGTTCAAACGCAGTTGTACCTAAAGTTGCCGAACCAAGTTTTTGCCCATCCACCAAAACTAAAACGGCATTAGATGCCGTACCACGGATTGAAATACCTGTGGTTTGACCTGCACCACCAGCATTGGTGTAAGCAACACTTGGAATCGTGCGCAATAATTCTTCTAAAGAATTAAATTGTTTACGCTCAATTTCTTTACGATCAATCACTGTAACAGCAGCAAGCGTTTTACTATTTTCTTGCTCAGTCAGGTTGGCAACAGTATTGATGGTTGGTAATTTGACATTACTTTCAGCAGCTATGGCTAAAGAAAGTGGAGATAAAACAAAGAAAGAACCAAGAATGGTTTTATGGATGAGATGCATGAATCTTTTCCCCACCGCACCGCCCGTGCGAGTTAAATATATGAAGAATGCATAGGCGGGTATGGGGTAAGCACAACTTTAATAAGATAAGCTATGCAATCCCAGTTATAACGCCCACCGCATTAAATTAGGTTTGCAGCAGGCCGGTCTCCGGACTTAAGTTATAACAAGATAACTATTCACCGTTGCGGGGGCAGTGTTAGCTTTAAATTCAAAAATTTAACTAACTTCCCAGTTTCACTTCTCTATGGAAGCACCTGAAGCGCACGCAGAGTAGTTTCCGAACATCCTTAAGTCAAGCTGAAATCTATTTTTAGCAGCCAAATCCACAAATAGAATATTCAACTGTTCGTAAATTTACACTTGTACGTGTATTAAATAAGTTCTTTCGAAACCTTTTCTCTCCAATTCAAGTGCTCTTTATTGTTTAGCGCTTTAGCTCTCTTTATACTGATTGATAGTTGTGACAGTTAAGGGAAGTTGAAAAACACACTGCCCCCGCAACGGTGTTTATACATGCTTTTAACCCGATGTGTATAACAGTCCGGAACCTCACTGTTACGTTCTTTCTCTCAAACATTCACGGTGGGGTGAATGCCTGGAGTTCAAGCAATGTCTCAATGCTTTCACCGTACATCTTTAGTCGGTGCAATTGCCTTTACTATGGGTGTTTCACACACTCATGCACAACCAAACAATGATTTTCAACCAACTGTTAAGACCACCTTAAATACTCTGGTTGTTACAGCAACACGTTCTGAAGAAGACATTAAAAATGTCCCTGCTCGCATTTCCATTATTGAACCGCAAATTTTAGAACAATCACCGATTGGTGAATTACCTCACTTGCTGATGAGTGATGCTTCTATCAACATGGTACAAAGTGGTGGTTTCGGACAACTAGCCTCTATTTTTACTCGTGGCACGAACTCAACCCATACATTAGTTTTACGTGATGGCGTTCGTTTAAATGGCGCATCTGCAGGTATGCCTCCATTATCATTTTTAGATACCACTGATATTAAACAAATCGAAATACTCAAAGGCCCTGCATCTGTACTTTATGGCACAGATGCTATTGGGGGCGTCGTACAACTGGTAACAAAAATACCTGAAACGAATGCAGCCTTTCTAACTACAGAAGTTGGAGAAAATCATACTTATAAAGCGGTTTTAGGTGCAGATGCCAAAGAAAATGATTTTTATGCACAGATTCGTGCTCAACGTTTAGAAACCGACGGTACTATTCTAACGAATGCAGCGAATAGTAAAAAAGCGGACTACGATCAAAAAGGTTACAGTGCAAAATTCGGTATAGATAAAGAACGCTTTGCAACATCAATTGACTACAGTACCAATCAAGGTGGTGTTGCTTATGATAATTATGGAACATTATTATTTCAGAACTTTGAAAATGAAATCATCAATTTAAAAGGTCGATTGAAATTAAATGATTCACTTGAACTCAGCACGCGCTTGTCACAGTTCAATGATGATTTAGACCAAATCAATTCAGTAAACTTTGTTCACAACACTACGCAAGAAGCTGAACTCTATGGAAAATGGCAGTTTGCCCCACAACAAAATATATTAGCAGGTGTTGCGCATAAAACTCTTGAAGGCGATGTTCTTTCTAACGGTATGCGTTACCAGAAAGATATAAATAGCACAGGTTATTTTATTCAGCATCAATACCAAACTGATGCAGTTAATACCCAACTTGGGCTTCGTGTTGAAGATAACGAACAGTTCGGAACACATACCGTTGGACAAGCTGCGATACGTTATCAGGTTCTGCCATCTACCAGTATTTATAGCAATATAGGGAGTGCATTTAGAGCACCTACAACAAATGACTTATATGCGATCGGTTGGGGAGCAAATCCAAACTTACAACCTGAAAAAAGCATGTCCTATGAATTGGGTATAGATCAAAATTTAGCATTTAACCTAAAAACAGGCGCATCTATTTTTCATACCGAAATTGAAAATCTGATTACTTCAATATGTATTGCTGACTGTGATGGCGATTTAATTACCGTGTTTCCAGTCTATGAAAACAACAATGTAGATAAAGCCTCTTTGACTGGTGGCGAGCTCTATCTCAATTGGCAACAGGATGCATTATTTCTCAATCTTTCTTATGCTTATGTGCGAGCCAAAGATGATGAAACTGGTTTAGATTTAATGCGTCGTCCGCGCCAAAGTGCAACACTAACTGCGGGCTGGCAGGATGAACAATTTGGGATCAGCACTTCTGTTTCTGCCAAATCCAGATCAAAAGATTTTGCCGACTGGCCTGACACAAAACTTAATTCAACGCCTGGTTATGTCACAACTGATTTAAATGCTTATTGGAATATTAACCCTCATCTAAAAGCTTTTACCAACATTGAAAATATTGGTGATGTGAAATACAAAACCTCCTACAACGGCTATGGCGTGCATTATGTAAATGGTGGACGATTGGCATCTGTGGGCATGACTCTCAAATACTAAGCAATATTCTTCAGATCAGATCATGTTATTTTTATGACATGCTCTGACAAATAAACCAACTCAATTTAATAAACTTCAGGAAAATCAAATGGGCCACCGTTTAAGTAAAATTTATACTCGTACCGGCGATTCAGGCACAACTGGACTAGGCGACGGTTCTCGTGTAGCCAAAGATGATTTGCGCATTGCTGCTTTAGGTGATGTTGATGAACTGAACTCTTGTATCGGTATTTTACGTTCACAAATTGCAGTCAGTTCAATTGAAGACAAAGCTGCTTGGGATAAATCGCTTAGCCTGATTCAACATTGGTTATTCGACCTTGGCGGTGAAGTCTGCATTCCAAACTACAATATGGTCTTACCTGTTTCAGTTGAATTTCTGGAAAATGAAATTGACCGTATGAATGAAGCTTTGCCGATGCTGAAAGACTTCATTTTACCTGCAGGAACACTTTCATGTAGCTATGCACATCAAGCACGTTCAGTATGTCGCCGTGCTGAACGTAGCCTGATGACCGTACAAAGTCGCGATCAAAATATTCAAGCGACTTCATTGCAACTCATAAACCGCATTTCAGACTGGTTATTTGTGGCATCACGTACTTTGCAACGTGCTGAAGGCGGATCTGAGGTGCTTTGGCAAAAGAATATTAATGAGACGATTTAAATTTTTATTCATTAAATAACAGCTCCTTAAAACCGCGGATCAACCCCTAAAGGTGTTCCGCGTAAATGCCATTCACAATTGTTCGAGGCATGAGGTGCATTGCACCGCAAGATTAAAAGTTTAATGTTTCTGCGATAAATGAATACTCTTGAGAATATTCGACGAGTTTTGTGAATGGTAAAGTTTTCGGTCACTTTTTTTTAAAAGTGACATAATGAGTTCCTGTCATTTAACACTTTAAATAGTAAGACTCCGTCGTAATAATAAAAACTCTGTATTGGAAAAGTCAGATATGAAAATTATTGGTCATCGTGGCGCACGTGGTGAAGCCCCTGAAAACACACTCGGTGGCTTTCAATATATTCATGACTTAGGCATTCGAGCAGTTGAATTCGATGTTCGCCAACTCAAAGATGGCGAACTCGTGATCATACACGATGACAATTTCCTTCGTACTACAGGTATCGATAAAAATATTTACCAATGTTCCAGTTCTGAATTACAGCCCTATAACCAAGCTTCCATTTGGCTAGACTGGAAAAACTTTGAAGTTACACCTACCCTGCAACAATCCCTTAAAATCATGCAGGACTTTGAGCACATTGAAGTTGAAGTCAAAGCGGTTGCAACTATGGCTGAAGCTGAAAAACTGGTTTTAGAATTACAAAAACAATTACATGGTTTTGAACAAACTGCCGTGATCACCAGTTTTGATTTAAAAATTCATCAAGCTTTAAAACAGCAATACTCCATTTTCAAACGTGGTTTACTGATTGAACAAGACATTCAAGAACAGGCCATTAAACAGGCTTTAGAACTAGGTTGCTGTCAAATTGGCTGGATGAACCCACTGGCAACAGATGAAATCATTCAAGCAACACAGCAAGCACATTTAAAAATAAGTGTTTGGACGGTGAATGAGGTTGAACGGGCCAAACATCTGCAAAGTTTAGGCATTGACGGATTGATTACTGATTTTCCTAAAATGATGCTAGAACACTTATTTTCATGATATAAAAAGATGGCGAGATGGCATGCTTTGACAGGGTAAAAACAACGAGATTTAATAATTCTAGGCAGAACAAGCCCTTATTCTATGGTTTAAATATCTTTTTTAAGCCCTATCGTAGATTTATAAATAAGATGTCTAAGCCTTCGATAAAATCAATCAAGACTCGCAGGTATTCTGTTACTGTTTAGTACAATACGACTGTAGAATAATGCTAGTGAAGATTTATTCGCTCATGTTAATATGGTAAGTCTTAATCCTTATAAATTGTATTGAATTAAGAATTCACTTATACCTTACCTTTACCTTTTAGAAGGTTCTAGGAGTGCTGTTGGAGATGAATGCTCCCCTACCCAAAGCCCCAATTAACTGGATTGCAGTGTTCGCATTGGTTTTTTTACCCATTGTGGCTGTAATCGCTATCCCTTTATATGCTTATCATCATGATTTTAGCTTAGGCGCATGGATCAGCTTATTTGTACTACTCGGTGTGAGTAGTTTGGGAATTACTGCGGGTTATCACCGCTTATGGGCACATCGTGCTTATGAAGCAACTTTGCCATTAAAAATTATTTTAATGCTTATGGGTACTTTTGCCGTTCAAAATAGTATTTTGTTCTGGGCTTCAGGTCACCGTACCCATCACCGTCATGTTGATGATATCGAACAAGACCCATATTCAATTAATAATGGTTTTTGGTATGCGCATATTGGATGGATGCTTCGCAACTATCCAGCAGCAGAAGCAAACTATAAAAATGCACCCGATTTGTTAAATGACAAAGTGGTGATGTTCCAAGACAAATATTACATCCCTCTTGTTGTTGCTGTACATGCCGTGATTCTCACTACTGTGGGTTGGGCTGTTGGCGATATGTGGGGCGTATTGTTATTGGGTGGTTTACTCCGTCTGATCTTGAGTCATCACGTCACCTTCTTCATTAACTCTCTCTGCCACATGTGGGGCAAACGTCCATATACGGATGAAAACACTGCGCGTGACAATTTCGTTTTAGCGATTGCAACTTGGGGTGAGGGTTATCATAACTATCATCACATCTTCCAGTATGACTACCGAAATGGTGTGAAATGGTGGCAGTATGATCCAACGAAATGGCTCATCTGGTCATGCTCAAAACTCGGTTTAGCAAAGAACTTGCGTCGTATTCCAAGCTTTAATATTAAAAAAGCAGAATTGGCGATGCGCTTTAAATATGCTGAACAAGATTTGGCGGTTTATGGCCACAATGTCAATGAAGATATGGCGACTGCAAAACTCCGTATTGCACAAGAGTATGAAGCATTTACCCAAACCTTAAATGACTGGGCAAAGCTGAAAGAACAAGAGATTCAAGCGAAGAAAGCCTCTGTTGCTGAAAAGATTCACCAAATCGACAGCAAACTTAAAGTTGATTTTCAATTGGTTGAACAGCGTCTTTCACATCATCGCAATACCTTAAATATCTTGATGCGTAATATTAAAAAGAATCCTGTGTCTGAATAAAACCGGATTCAATATAAAGCCCCATTGTTGGGGCTTTATTCATTTTGGTCGTTTAAATTTGCTATAGTGATTGCATCTCCCCCATTTTTTAGATTGTCCTATGCAATTTAATCCTCGTTATCCATCGCTCAATTCCAAGCTTTTTCACCATCAAATGCCAGTTCCTTTAAAAGGAGCAAAAGCGGGTCATTTTAATGAGACACTCGCCAATGAATTACAGTGGTCAGATGAAGACAAAGCCCAATGGGTCGAAATCTGTAGCGGGCAAAAAACCTTTGCTGAATTTGAACCACTGGCGATGGTTTATGCGGGACATCAGTTTGGGCAATGGGCAGGACAACTGGGTGATGGGCGCGGCTTATTGATCGGGCAAATTCTGGATAAAAACAATCAAACCATCGACCTACATTTAAAGGGTGCAGGTTCAACGCCTTACTCCCGTATGGGTGATGGCCGTGCCGTTTTACGCTCAGTTATTCGTGAATATTTAGCAGGTCATGCGCTAAATGCTTTGGGTATTGCATCAAGTAATGCCGTTGGGTTCACCTCTTCAACGCAAGGCATACAGCGCGAAAAAATGGAACCTGGGGCAATGATGTTGCGTACTTCAGACTGCCATATTCGCTTTGGTCATTTTGAATGGATCAATCAATATCAGCCTGAATTATTGCCTGAGTTCGTAGAAAAATGTATTGAATGGCATTATCCAGAATGCCTCGAGGCTGAACAGCCTGTTTTGGCTTTTGCAACTAAAGTCATCCAGCGTACCGCAGTAATGATTGCCAAATGGCAACTGGTTGGGTTTGCGCATGGCGTGATGAATACTGATAATCTCAATATTACAGGATCAACGCTCGACTTCGGCCCTTATGGTTTTATGGAGCGTTTCCGTCCGAACTGGATTAACAACCACTCGGATTATCAAGGACGTTATACCTATCAGCAGCAACCGAGTATTGGTCATTGGAATTTATGGACATGGTTGAATAATCTGATTCCATTCGTTAAAGATCCTGCTGAGAAAGAACAGTTCAAAGAAGATCTGTCGAAGTGCTTAGAGCATTTTGAAGCGACTTTCCTAGAACATTACACCCTTGGTTTATGTCAGAAAATGGGACTACCAAGTTTCCATAAAGACAGTTTTGATTGTGGAATGGCTTTCCTTCGAATTATGCAAGCTGAACAACTGGATTACACTGACAGCTTCATTCGTCTACAAAACAAAGCCTACACCGCCCTTCGTGATGATTGCCTAGATACCCATCAGTTCGATGCATTCCTTACACAATATCAAGCCATTCGAGCAAACCAGGAAACGGCTGAACTTGATGCTGAAATGCTTAAAGCCAATCCGCAATATATTCTACGTAACCACATGGCGCAGACAGCGATTGAACTGGCTGAACGTGATGATTATTCTGAAGTAGAACGACTTTTTAAATTACTAAGTCAGCCTTATATCAAGCAGCCTGAATTGGAAAAGCCTGAAGACTTAGCGCCATTGCCAAATGATGTACCTGAAGTGATGGTGAGTTGTTCTTCTTAAACTTTTAGCTCTGCAATAAAAAAGCTCCTTTATTAGGAGCTTTTTTTGATTAAGAAGATAGATCTTAATCCTCAGGATATTCAAAACGATAACCCACACCATAAACAGCCTGAATCCATTCATGGCGGTTACCGGTTTCTGCAGCATCTGAAATTTTACGGCGCAAGTTTTTAATATGACTGTCAATCACGCGATCTGCCACATCAAAGCTATCAGGGTTAATATGATCAAGTAATTGCGCACGTGAATAAACTTGTCCAACGTGTTCCAGGAACAACTCTAATAAACGGAATTCAGTTGGGGTTAAGTTCAAGGTTTTTTGCTGATACCAGATTCGTTGTTGTGCTTTATCCATACGAAATAAGCTGTTTTGTTCGGGTTCTGCATGACGGTCTAGGCGACGTAAAACCGCTTGTACACGCGCAACCAGTTCTTTTGGGCTAAAAGGTTTACAAATGTAGTCATCTGCACCCATGTTCAAGCCCAAGACACGGTCAATTTCTTCAGTACGTGCAGTCACCATAATAATCGGCAAATCAGACTGTTCACGCACTTTACGGCAAATGGTTAAACCATCCATACGCGGAACCATCAAGTCCAAAATCATCAAACTTGGTTTTCGCTGAATAAAGCTGTCATAGGCTTCTTGACCATCATGAAACATACTGACTTCAAAACCCGCAGCTTCCAGATAGTCTCGCACCAGTTGTGCAAGTTCCACTTCATCTTCAACCAGCATGACATGTTTCATGAATCTCATCCCTTTATTTGTTTAACTGTTTTGGAAAAGTCAGTTTGCAACGCAAACCACCTAATGGAGAGTGTTCAAAACTCAATTTTCCACCCAATGCCTGCGCAATTTTACCAGATAATGCCAAACCTAAACCTGTACCACCGGTACTACGTGTCCGTGAATCATCAACACGATAGAAACGCTCGCCTAAACGTGCCAATTGTTCATCACTCAATCCAAGCGGACTATCATCGACAATCACACTCCAGTGTGTCGCTGATTGCTCTGTATGCACACGTACTTCACCACCCGCTTCAGTATATCGAATACTGTTACCGAGTAAGTTGACCATAATTTGTTTAAAACGATCTATATCTAATTGTAAATTCGCACCTTCGCCTTGCACTGAAATAGACAACTCCGCTTGGGCAAACTTGGGTTTGAAGTTTTCCACTTCCTGTAGCACCACAGTCCAAGGATTTACCTCTGCCATATAGCATGTCAGTTGCTGTGCTTCAGCTTGAGCCAAATCTGCCAAATCTTGAGTCAGTTTTTTCAAGCTGGTGACTTGACGAAGCATCGATTCAAAATGTTCCGGCGTCGGTTTACGAATGCCATCCTGCATCGCTTCAATTTGCGCTTGCAGTACTGCCAGTGGTGTTTTTAATTCATGTGAAGTATCAGCTACCCACTGGCGACGTGATTGTTCATGTTGATCCAGAATCACTGCCAGTTGATTAATTTCATTCGACAAATCACCTAGCTCATCATTACGGTTAATTTTCACCTGATGCTGATAATGCCCTTTGGTCAATTCACGTGTCGCATTTAACAAGCGTTGAATCGGCTTCTTGAAATAGGTCGCCAACAATAACGCGGCTATTAAACTGGTTAAAAAAGTTAAGCCATAAATCAGCAGTAAATAGCGTTTTTGGTTACTAAAGAAATTAATACTTAAAGCATCATCTTTATCCAGTACCGGTTTTAAACCTAAATAGCCGACAATTTTATCATTCACCATAATCGGGCGATACGAAACAGGAATATCGGATGGCTCACCGACTACAAATTGTTTATTGGCATCATATAAGGATAATCGTGAACTTAAGCCCAAACGGTCGGGCATGGAAATAAACTGCTTTTTCTTGCCTTGATTTTGGGTTGAATCTGCTTGCGCACCATCCGCTTTTTTGTCCGTACGAAATATATTTTGATTGGAACTTAAAGGGAATTTGAGCCCTTCAAAAGGCTGATATTCAGAAGGTAAATTCAACTCCATCATCCGGAGTTCTTCTGCATCCAAGACCGGTTTGCTTTGTTCCGCCTGATTTAAACTGGGTGAAACACTGAGTAGGGTATTTTCCTGAAAATAACGCTGCTGCAAGGCAATGTCATATTGACGACGTAACCACCAGCGTGACAACCTGTCATAATCGTCGGGAGCTGCAGTGCCTTCAATCTGCAAAATCTGCGCCTGAATCGCGTTACCCCAGTCATGATAAACCGTATACACCCCTGCCAAATTGCTGATGACATGATCCAGCTTTTGCATTTCAACATCCGCCACATATCTGGCGAAGTTCTTTTGCATGGTCCAATGCAATACACCCAAACTGACAGTGGTAATCACTAAAGTCGTGAGTAATACGGTCAAAAACAGGCGTAAGGCAATCGGAACACGGCGAATATTCAAAAGCAAAATCTCAATATTTTCTTCTCAATTTATTATTGTAACCAACACTGTCTGAAAAAACTCTTCATTGTTTCTTCATCATTATTGTTTAATCTTAACCTAATAAATTGATACTATTTTTCGTTGGAGATAAAAACAATGAATTCCATGACAAAAATTGCTTTAGTTAGTGCAAGTGTTCTCAGTATCGGAGCTTTGACAGCTTGCCAATCCCCCCATTCGGTTAAAGATAAAGATGGCGACCACGCTCGCATGATACACGACGATCGTCATCAAAAGCATGATCATAAAATGACGCCAGAACAACGTGAACAGTTCAAGCAAGCACGTGCTGAACGTAAACAAGTATTTGAACAAATTCAAAAAGCATGTGACAACAAAGCTGTCGGTCAATCCGTACAAATTAAAGCCGGTGACAAAACCATTGATGGTACATGCAGTATGCGCTTCAAAGCGGACCGTCAAGATATGAAGCGCATGCATAAAGAGATGATGAGCATGCATGGCGAGATGAAAGATACGCAAATGAAAGGCGGCCATCACCCTCTGCGCGGTGAAATGAAGGCTATGCAAATGCAAGGCATGCCAATGCAATCAGCAGAACTGCTTACTGATGCAAAACGTGCAGAACTGACCAAGCAATTTGATCAGCGATTGGCTCAACATCAAGCGCATCAGCAAGCCATTTTAAAAGCCTGTCAAGGTCAAGCAAATGGCAAAGCGGTTCAAATTAAAGTTGGTACTCAAACCATCAATGGTAAATGCGAAGTTCGCTTCCAGCCTAAGGCACCCGTAGCTGCTGCACCGGCTCCAGTTAAATCTGCCGCATAAATAGTTCTACCTAAATTTAAAAAGACGCTTTCGAGCGTCTTTTTATTGGACATAAAAATGTATCTATTTGACTATTTATGACATCGAATAAAGCATAAAAACATTTACACTCAAGATACTTAGCAATTTCAAGGCAGAAATCTTTGACTTTACAGTCACTAAGAAAAAGCATGTAAACGCTTGTACCAACCCAGAAGATGTTGCACGATTAAGCCATACAAATACGTGTCATAGAAGGCACGTTCAAATGTTGATTAGGATTATAAGCTGGTTAAACCAGTATTGAGGAAACCGATATGCCACAATACAAAGCGCCCTTACGTGATATGCAATTCGTTCTCCATGAATTACTAAATTCTGAAGAACATTATGCAAAACTCCCTGCATTTCAAGAAACCGTAAGCCGTGAGTTGGTTGATCAATATTTAGAAGCTGCTGCTGACTTCTGTGAAAATGAACTTTCTCCTCTTAACCAAGTGGGCGACCGTGAAGGTTGTACTTGGAATGACGGTGTTGTAACAACGCCTACCGGCTTTAAAGAAGCATATAAAAAATATATCGAACTTGGCTTTCCATCGTTATCTGCTGAAGAGCAATATGGTGGTCAAGCTTTACCGAATTCTTTAGGTATTACCATTTCTGAAATGGTCGGTACTGCAAACTGGTCTTGGGGCATGTATCCGGGTCTTTCCCATGGTGCGGTACGTACTTTGGAACACCACGGTTCTCAAGAACAAAAAGACACTTACCTACCTAAACTTGTTTCAGGTGAATGGACAGGCACCATGTGCTTGACTGAATCTCATGCAGGTTCTGACTTGGGTATTACCCGTACCAAGGCTGAACCAAATGCTGATGGTAGCTATGCAATCTCTGGCGAGAAAATCTTTATCTCTGCTGGTGAACACGACATGGCGGATAACATCATCCATATCGTTCTTGCTCGCCTTCCTGGCGCACCAAAAGGCACGAAAGGCATCTCGTTATTCATTGTTCCTAAATTCATTGTAAATGCAGATGGTTCACTGGGTGAACGTAATCCTGTACGTTGTGGTTCAATCGAACACAAAATGGGGATCCATGGTAACGCCACGTGTGTAATCAACTTTGATAAAGCTCAAGGCTTCTTGATTGGTCCTGAAAATCGTGGCCTAAACTGCATGTTCACCTTTATGAACAGTGCACGTATTGGTACTGCTGTACAAGGTCTTGCTGCATCTGAAGCATCTTTCCAAGGTGCCCTTGCCTATGCCAAAGATCGTTTGGCAATGCGTTCACTTTCAGGTGTTAAAGCGCCAGAAAAAGAAGCAGACCCAATTATTGTTCACCCTGCTGTGCGCAACATGCTTTTAACTCAAAAAGCATATGCAGAAAGTGGTCGTGCGCTGGTCTACTTATTGGCTCAATATTCCGATGTGGTTGAACACGGTACAACTGAAGAAGAACGCAAATCTGCAGACAACATGTTGTCTCTTCTTACCCCAATCGCAAAAGCATTCTTGACTGAAACGGGTTCTGAATCTGCGAAACACGGTGTTCAAGTGTTCGGTGGTCATGGCTTTATTTCTGAACATGGCATGGAACAGATTGTTCGTGATACACGTATTGCGTGTCTTTACGAAGGTACCACTGAAATTCAGGCGCTTGACTTGTTAGGTCGTAAAGTTTTGGGTACTCAAGGTGCAATGTTGAAAGACTTCACCAAGATCATCCACAAATTTGCTGAAGCAAACAAAGACAATGCTGCAATGAAAGAATTCGTTGAACCACTTGCTGCTCTAAATAAAGAGTGGGGTGATTTAACCATGCAGATTGGTATGCGTGCAATGCAAAACCCGGATGAAGTCGGTGCAGCTGCAGTGGATTACCTCTACTTCTCTGGGTACGTAACCCTTGCTTACTTATGGGCTCGTATGGCGCTTCTCGCTCAAGAAACGCTTGCTGCTGGTACCACAGAAGTTGACTTCTACAATGCCAAAGTAACCACAGCACGTTTCTACTTCAAGAAAATCCTTCCACGTGTACGTTCACACGTAGACGTGATTGCAGGTGGTGTAGAGCCATTACTTGCTTTAGATGCTGAACACTTCGCATTTTAATTTTCATAAAGTTTTAACTTGATGAACAGGAGAAGGACAGTCATTGATTTGACAGTCCTTTTTCTTTATAAAAGATGCAAAAATTAATCTTTAGTCGTCTAACAACAATATTTTTCATCGCTTAGACTCAACTAAAACCGAACTGACTCAAACAATAAACAGGTAACACTTTATGCCAATTTATAATGCCCCTCTTGCAGATATGAAATTCATCCTGAATGATGTTTTTAATGCAGAGCAATTCTGGCAAGCCAACGAAAACCTTGCCCATGTGGATGCTGCAACAGCAGAAGCTATTCTTGAAGAAATGGCGAAGTTCGCGCAAAACGTCACTTTACCGATTAACCGTAGCGGTGATGAAGAAGGCGCTAAAATTGAAAATGGCAATGTAACAACTCCTGCTGGCTTTAAACAAGCATTCAAACAATATGCAGATGGCGGCTGGATTGGTTTAGGTGCAGACGAAGAATGGGGCGGTCAAGGCATGCCAAAAATGCTGACTGTGCTTGCGGACGAAATGCTGTTTGCAACCAATCCATCATTCCTGCTCTACCCGCTTCTTTCTGTGGGTGCAGGTATGGCGCTCAACAGTTACGCATCTCAAGAGCAAAAAGAAACTTATTTACCTAAAATTTACTCTGGCGAATGGTCAGGCACCATGTGCTTAACCGAACCTCATGCAGGTACAGACTTAGGCATTATTAAAACTAAAGCTGAACGTAACGAAGATGGTACCTACAACATTACCGGTACTAAAATCTTTATTACTGGTGGTGACCACGACTTAGCAGAAAATATCATTCATTTGGTATTGGCTAAAACGCCTGATGCACCTGCAGGTTCACGCGGGATTTCATTGTTCATCGTGCCTAAATTCATGGTCAATGAAGATGGTTCACTTGGTGAACGCAATGCGGCAGGTCCAGGTTCAATTGAACACAAAATGGGGATTAAAGCCTCTGCAACTTGTGTAATGAACTTCGACGGTGCCAAAGGTTACCTTGTAGGTAAAGAAAATGAAGGCTTAGCGGCAATGTTCGTGATGATGAACTACGAACGCCTGTCTATGGGTATTCAAGGCCTAGGTGCTTCTGAATTTGCCTACCAAAATGCAGCGCAATATGCGACTGACCGTATTCAAGGTCGTAGTGCTTCTGGTATTCAATCTCCAGCCAAAGCAGCAGACAGCATCCTTGTGCATGGTGATGTACGCCGTATGCTGTTAAATGCGCGTGCAAATAACGAAGCATCGCGTGCGTTTGCAGTTTACGTAGGTCAACAACTGGATATCACCAAATTCTCTACCGATGCTGAAGCAGTGAAAGCTGCCAACAATCGTGTTGCATTACTTACGCCAATCGCAAAAGCATATTTAACCGATACTGCTTTTGATGCAGTGATTGATGCGCAAATGGTGTTTGGTGGGCATGGTTATATTCGTGAATGGGGTATGGAACAATGCGTACGTGACTTACGTATTGCACAAATTTACGAAGGCACCAACGGTGTTCAGTCTCAAGATTTAATTGGTCGTAAAACCATTAAATGTAAGGGCGAATTCATTGCTGAATATATTCAGGAGATTCGTGACTTCGCGAACAGCCTGGATGCTGATCTTAACTTCATTAAAGATGCAACATTAGATGCAGCAACTGAAATTGAATCAGTGACTCAATACGTGATTGAAGCTGCACGTGAAAATATTGAATTCCCGAACTCTGCGGCTGTAGATTATCTACATGCGGTAGGTCTTTTAAGCTTCTCTTACATGTTCGCAAAAATTGCGAATGCAGCTAAAGCGAAAGAAGGCGAGTTCTATCAAAACAAATTGGCACTTGCTCAATACTTCGTGCAACGTATTTTGCCTGAGCTTGCACTACGCATTACCAAAGTAAAAGCAGGTCCAGAAGTGATCATGAACTTCAGTGAAGATTACTTTACTAACCAATCTTAATTTAAATCAGATATAAAAAAACGCCTGCATTGTCAGGCGTTTTTTATATCTAAAATGACTTAGATCTTTTCAACAATAATGGAATCTGAAGTTTTTTTGCTATTTTGTTCGTCTTGATGAATTTTCACAATTTTTATCACTCCCTCGGATTGTAAATTTTCACATAAGGCAATCAGCTTCTGCATTTCATCTCCCTTAATACCCGAACCTAAAATGAGTTTTTTACCATTTTGTAAACTATTAATTTTTGTTTGAATTGTTTCTAACATTTTCTTTTCCCTGATCAATGAAATAACCATTCATACAATATATCAATTCCGTATAAAAAAAATACAGTCCATTGAATTATTTATAACATTCATTTTTTTACCTTTTAATGTGCATGAAAATTGCATACTGTTTAATACCAGTTTCATACAAATGCTCATCTAATATAAAGGAGGAAAAACATGCCAAAACCTGATGCCAAAGTTGAAAAAATTGAAACCCTCCTCGACCGTTTCGGAAATATCGCTGTAGAAAGTTTTCATTATATTGCGCTATTTATTATTGGCTGTATGGTGATCTGGTCTGCAGGTCATACCGTATTCCACATACTTACAGTGAAGCAATTCGCTACCATTGACGATATTCTGCTGTTATTTATCTACCTAGAACTGGGCGCCATGGTCGGTATCTATTTCAAGACCAATCACATGCCGGTGCGTTTTCTGATTTATATCGCGATTACGGCACTCACTCGCCTACTCATTTCGGATATCCAGCACGACCATAAAGCGGATATGGACTTGGTAATTATTACCGGTTCGATTCTGATTCTGGCTTTTGCAATCTTGGTGGTGCGTTATGCATCCTGGACTTATCCATCTGTTATTCGTGACAAACATAGTGAAAAGTCATTACCCGAAGGTAAAACGCCACGTCCACAAGATGATGAGTTGGCTTAATGCTCTTTAATTCCCTCTCCTTCCAGGAGATGAGAATCCTCAGAATATATTCTGAGTTCGCAAGGGACAGGCCAAATTCCAATTTGAATATAAAGGCAAAATAAAAGCAGGCATATCGCCTGCTTTTTCACTCTTTACTCTATCGATTCGGCACCAACACATAGCGCCCATTTTCAAAGATCCAGTACGTTCCATTGGGCGGTGCAGGCAAACCTACGCGTTGCCAATCCAAAATTAAGGTATAGCTTGAACTTTTAATCCGTGCCGTGGGATCACCATTCACCCAGCTATAGCTTTGTGAGTTATGGGTGATAGTCGTGGGAGCGCTATATTGAATACTGATGCCATTTTGTATCGGTGGATAATAACCGCCATGTGGTGGACGTGATGGATAATGTTGGTCATTGGGGTGATTTTGCGGATAGTGATTATATGGATAGCTATTTCGTGGATAACTATGTTTTGAATAGCCAGGACGCTGCTGTGGATAGTTATTTTTTGGATAGCTAGTTTGAGGATAAGCAGGCCGATGCTGATACTTGCTAGTATCCAAACCACGATAATTGGACCACTTATTTTCCGCTTGCGTCGTTGCAGAAGCCCCCAAGAGCACGATGCCACCAAGAGCACAAACCACCGCTACTTTCATCAGAGCCTCCGAACGATGTTGATCGCATCATATAGTTTATAAACTCATTTTAATCCCTAGTTTAGGATAAAAAATGAATAAAAAAGCATCTAATGCAACGTTTTGTAAATTAAATTTTGCTGTAATTTCATGCTTTCGTGCATCTGGGCGCTGAATATGTTTATGCTAGGATATTATTTTTTGTTACTGGATCAAACAGAGTGGCTGATTTAAGTTTTGACCGCCTACATCAATTCTTTTGCAAAGTGCCGAGCGTACAAGAAGCATTGATTGATGCTTATGGTTCAGATGGTCAACATGCATGGTGGTTTAAATTTCAGATTAATGTCGATCACCCGCTTGCATGGCAAACCGTTCAGGAATTGGGTCATGTGCTAAATTACATTTCCAAGAATGAACGTCTTCCAACCCAGTTCTTGCCTGTTTCACCACCACCCTATATGAATGGTGAAGCGAAAGATTTTTTGGCGTG
The DNA here is from genome assembly GCF_013004375.1 of Acinetobacter terrae. Taxonomy (GTDB): domain Bacteria; phylum Pseudomonadota; class Gammaproteobacteria; order Pseudomonadales; family Moraxellaceae; genus Acinetobacter; species Acinetobacter terrae. Next base: position 40,556 of record NZ_JABERI010000014.1, read on the forward strand.
GGTAATTCAATGTAATCATCCTGACTTTCCACCCGATGTGGTGTGCGACTGGTTAGAAGCGCGTTTGCCGCAACCGGTTGAAGATGAAAGTCAGTGGAAAATTAAAACGGATTTAAAAGAACTCGACAAAATGAAAGATGCTGATTTGGATGCATTAATTCCACCGAATCCTTTATAGAATATTGATATAAAAAAGAGCGTATAAGCGCTCTTTTTTATTTTTAACAGATTTAATCTCCCTAAATCCCTCTTGAGGGAGTTTCATCCCTTTATTAAAGGTGAGAGATTGCTACAGAATAATTGCAATTGATTATTTTGTTTACCTCTCCCTAGCCCTCTCCTGAAAGGAGAGGGAACTCCTTCTCCCAGAGGGAGAAGGCTGGGATGAGGGTTATTTAAAACGTAGACAACCCACTCCATTCCATAAAGCGGTAAATGCCATATTTGAGTTTCGATTCATCTGCATATTGACTGTAATCGACACTCATATTTTTGCCATCCAGGTTTGACCAGGCTGTATCAAAATATTGCTTGGCATCGGTAAAAACTTGCGCTTTTGATGCACCCACGACACGTAAATTGGTTTCCAGATTATAATTTTTAATATTACGTGCGGTGAAATTCGCAGAACCTAAAATCAACTCTGAATTTTGTGCATTACGTTTCACAATCATCTTGCTATGGCACTGTTCTCCTTGGGTATTACACCAGCGCACAGGCACACCCGCATCATTCAATTCGGAGGCCACTTGGCGGTTAGGAATACCATTCTTTTGGCGACCAAAAGCATCTTTATTCGGATCGAGTAAGACACGAAGTTTTACCCCACGCTCATGTGCCGCAATTAAAGCTGTCACAATATGACGTTCAGAAAGATAGAACATCGCCAGATCAATCTGCTCTTGTGGCTTAGCAGTTTCAATTAATTTTATCGTTTCATCAAAAATGGCTTTTTCAGTCAGTACCTGAACTTGCGGCAAAGATTTTTCGCCTTCAAACTCACCGACAATTACCATCGGAATATCGCCTTTGGACATTCGTCCTACAGCCTGTTCGGTCTTTAACACATCAATTGCAGTATTGCCTGAAACGACCAAAGCCACGTTGGAATGACGTGAACTGCCATCATGCGGATTGGCTGAAGTCACCAAGGCTTTCCAGCCCTGTGCTGTATCTACAACCACGGTTTTGCGGTGATTGGCTCTAAAATTAAATAAATTGAAATAACTGCGTAAGGTGATTTTTTCAGGACCAAATGGATTGGCGAGCCAGCCTTTTTCAGGATTATTACCCGCATCCTGACAACAGATATACCAAAAGCCCGACCACAATGGATTGGGTGCACGTAACGGTCTTAAATCCGTTTCAATCACATCAATACCGGCAGAACGTAACTGACGATAATGCTCTGGTGCAACACCACCATAAACAGAATTAATCGGATCGGTAATCACTTTAATTTCAATATTTGGCTGTACGCCACGTTTTGAAATTAAGGCATCGGTTAACTGTTGCGCCAGTGTGCGATGCGCAAGCGTTGATTCACCGACCTCTTTATTGAATAAAAACATATCCAGCACAATGGTCGTTTGCGCTTCATCAATCATTTTTAACATTTCATTAAAAATGACCTGGTTTTGTTGTTGTTTACCACTTGCATCAATATAGGTTTGATCTGCTAGAAATTTCACCTCGGCATGACGCAATTTACCCGTAAAATCCAAGCCCTCTGGCAAGGGTTTATAAGTGTGATAAATCGCAGATGAGAGATATCCCAAAGCCAACAAACCGATCATCACGCTGACATAGCGACGGCGTGACCAATTCAATTTCTGATGAATTCGTTGAAAAATACGCATAACAAAAAACCTAGTCCAATGGCATCAGACTAGGTTTTATTGCTTTATTTTTCAAGCGGATTTCTGTGAATCCTGCCTGAATGACTTTATCTACGCTAACTTTTGCCTAGAAACCAAATTCTAAACCAACGCTAAAGTTACGTCCGACTTGCGGAATATTCGACAAGAATGAAGCATGTGAATACACTTGTTGATCCAGCAAGTTATTGGCTTTGAAATACACGCGATAATCGTTATTTTTAGCATATTGACCTGCGTAAGATACGCCAAGATTCAGCATATTGTAGCCATCGGTTTCCTGCTCATCACTTGTGATCTTGTCCTGATTAAATACATGGTAATACTCGGCTAAACCAGACCAGTGATCATCAAAATTCGCATCGACTTTGGTACCGAGACGACCTGCTGGGACACGTGGTGCATTTTCACCATCAATTTTGCCACGGACATAATCGCCAAACACGCTAAGTTTATAGGCATCAGTTAAAGCATAAGACGCTTGTGCTTCGGTACCATAAAACTTGGCTTTGTCTTGGGTGTAATCCACCAAACGGAAATTTTCAAATTTATCTGTGGTCGCCGCATAAATATAGTTGTCAAACCAGTTGTGATAGACATGCACATGGTAATCAAACTTGTCCTGCTCATAATGCAAACCAAGCTCCAGATTATTGGATTTTTCCGCACTTAAATTTTCATTGCCGCGTTCGAAAGTATTGGTCGCGAAATGCTTGCCATTGGCATACAGTTCTTGCGCCAAAGGCAGACGTTCTTGATGAGAGCCAACCAAAGACAATTTATAGCTCGGTGCAAACTCCCAGTTCACGGCGCCTGAATAAGAGAAGCCATAATCTTCAAAATCTTTTTTATTTGAATCAATTGCAATTTTTTGCTGGTCTAAACGAGCACCCAGTTCAACATGAACATCATTAAACTGCTTATGCTCTAAAGCAAATAAACTCCACTTTTGAGTTTTGGTCGGATCAAGTAAAGATTCTTCCCCGCTAATATCCAGCTTTTGCTGATTATATTGAGCACCAATCACCCCTTCCCAATTCGCAACAGGATTGTGAACCAGCTCTAAGCGTGCATCATAACCCTGACTTTTAAAATTGGTCATGACTGAATTTTCTTCAATTTCATCATGTTTATAGTCGGTATAACTGGCATGGGCGCGAAGCTTTTGAAAACCGGCAAACGGATCACTGAGTTCGGTACGGAAATCATAACGTTCTGATTTCAAATCGACCCATGGCCCAGCAGCGTGATCATGCTCTTCATCATGATCATGTCCATCATGGTTCAACGCATGACCTGTATGGTCGCCACAAAAAAGTTCATTATCATGCGGATGACAATCTTCATATTCATGACTGTGCCCTGGCAAACCATACTGGTCCTGACGATTACTATATGAAATACCGCTAAAACCGCGATCGTGAATCCAAGATAAACCGACATTCACCGTTTCACCTTCGGCAAAGGTGTTGTCTACACGACGTTCTTTTTCACCCTCATGAACATAATCAGGCGCAATATAGTTGTTGGCATCACGCTTTGAACCTTCGACACGTAATGCAACCTGATCAGCTAAAGCCACCGTTGCACCCGCACTGGCTAATTTCTCATCACTGCCAGAGTTGTAGCGCAAGCCCACTTGCCCTTCATAACCTTTTTCAGGCATTTGGGTCGGAATTTTATTGTCAGTGACATTCACCAATCCACCAACTGTGCCTGCGCTATACAGTAAAGTCGATGGGCCACGAATAATCTCAACTTGCTTGGCTAAAATAGGATCAACTGTTACCGCATGGTCTGGTGAAAGTGTTGATACATCGGCAGTTTCAGAAGCATGTTGTAAAACTTTAACGCGTGCACCATCTTGCCCGCGAATTACTGGACGACTTGAACCAGAACCATACTGGTTCGAAGATACTCCCAGTTCACCTGCCAAAGCGTCACCAATGGTCACTCCACCTTGTGCAAGCTTTTTATGATCAATTACCTGATCAGCCACTGCAAAATCTGCAGCCGACTGCACTAAGGGATGCGCTTGTAATTTGATGGTTTCTAATTGTTGGTTTGTGCGCTGCTCTTCTGCGAAAACAGCGGGTGCGATGACTGCAAAAATAGAGAGTGTAATTAAATTCTTATGAAAAGACATGGAACTGGCTCAAAACTGCGATTTTTGGATAGTGTTATAATATAACATTTCACTTTTTTTGCAATAAAAAACACTTCCTTTCTAAACTTTCGGATAAACTGATTTTTCAACTTCATTCAATGATAATTACATTTTAAAGTTTTTAGATGCCTTTTACCTTATCACATGCAGTTTTAGCTCCTCCAATTGCCAAACTCACCGGCTATCGCTTACCGATTTCAGCACTTGCGATTGGCAGTATGACACCTGATTTATATCGTTTATTCACCTCCGAAACCTATGATGCTTCCCATCAATGGCAAGGTTTAATTGTTCCCGATTTATTGATTGGTTTAGGTTTTTGCTTGCTGTGGTATGGGCTGTATCGACCGGTAATTTTTAGATGGATTGGTATGGTGAAGCCCATTGATTGTGGCTCTTTCGATAAAGTGATAGGGTTTATTCTCAGTGTCATCTTTGCTTTGATCGTTGGGATTTTTAGCCATTTGATTTGGGATGGATTGACACATTCAGATTTCAGAACATTTGCCTTTGATTCCTTCTTAAATCGACCTGTTTTACTGCTTAATCACATCTATCCGATGCACCGTGTTCTACAAATTGGGACTTCGATTATTGCCTTACCTTTTATGGCGTGGATGGGAATACACTATTATTTGAAATATAAGCAGGCAGATTTTGTTCCAACTAAAATTAAGATCTCTGGCTTATTCATTGTGCTCATCTCATTGCTCACTGCTGTTTATTATTATCTTCAATTTTTACAAACCTTTGGATCAAATCCATGGTCAGTCGACCTCTATTCATTTATTGGTCGATCGGTGAACCAATTTTCAAGCGTATTTTTAGTCACCTTTAGCTTGGGCTGTCTCCTATTCTTATTTCTGGATCGGAACTGACGTTTGGGTGGTTAAATTTCTAAAAATCGAATCAATTTAGAATCTTTTGCCCCACCTCCACCTAGAAATGATGGTGTTTATTGATCTAGTTCTTGTGACAAAATCCTCAAAGAGGCATAATTCACTATTCAAAGGCGGTACGCTGTTTACGTATTCGCTTGCCTTAACCCATATAGTTGGATTTCTAACGCTATGATGCGAACTCATTACTGCGGTACTTTAACCGAAGCCCAAATTGACCAAACCGTAACATTATGCGGTTGGGTACACCGTCGCCGTGACCACGGTGGTGTTATCTTCCTTGATATGCGTGACCGTGACGGTCTTGTTCAAGTCGTTATTGACCCAGATACTCCCGAAGCCTTCTCAACTGCTGACAAGGTACGTTCTGAATTTGTATTAAAAATTACAGGGCGTGTACGTCGTCGTTATGAAGGCACAGAAAATGCCAACATGGTGAGCGGTCAAATCGAAGTTCTAGCAAAAGACATCGAAGTTCTTGCTGCTTCTGAAACACCGCCTTTCCCTTTGAATGACGAAAACACCAATATTTCTGAAGAAATTCGTTTGAAATACCGTTTCCTGGATATCCGTCGTCCAGAAATGATCGATCGTTTACGTTTCCGTTCTAAACTCACTAACCTGATTCGTAACTATTTTGAAGAAAATGGTTTCTTGGATGTTGAAACTCCGATCTTGACTCGTGCAACACCTGAAGGCGCACGTGACTATTTAGTTCCAAGTCGTGTTTCTAACGGTAGCTTCTATGCCCTTCCACAATCACCACAATTATTCAAACAATTGTTGATGGTGGGCGGTATCGATCGTTACTACCAAATCGCAAAATGTTTCCGTGATGAAGACTTGCGTGCCGATCGTCAGCCAGAATTCACCCAGATCGACGTTGAAACATCGTTCATGAGTGACGATGACATTATGGATTTGATGGAAACTTTAACGATCAAGATGTTCAAAGAACTTCTTAATGTTGAATTCGACAAATTCCCGCGTATGACGTATGCAGACGCTATGCGTGACTATGCATCTGACAAACCAGATATGCGTATTCCTTTGAAACTTGTTGACGTTGCAGACATGATGCAAGACGTTGAGTTCAAAGTATTCGCAGGTCCTGCTAAAGATCCTAAAGGCCGTATTGTTGCACTTCGCGTACCGGGTGCAGGTTCACTTCCACGTAGCCAAATTGATGAATACACGAAATTCGTGGGTATTTATGGTGCGAAAGGTTTAGCTTACATTAAAGTCAACGAACTTGAAAAAGGTATTGAAGGTCTTCAATCTCCAATCGTTAAATTTATCGAGCCAATCGTGCTGGATCTGTTGAAACGTGTTGGCGCTGAAAATGGCGATATCGTATTCTTCGGTGCAGATAAAGCCAAAGTTGTGAATGATGCAATGGGTGCTTTACGTATCAAAGTCGGTCATGACATGAAGATGGCAACTTGCGAGTGGGCACCTCTTTGGGTGGTTGACTTCCCAATGTTCGAAGAAACTGATGATGGCAAATGGACTTCTGTACATCACCCATTCACACTACCTAAATCAAGCGTTGAAGAAGTGAAAAACAACCCAGGTGCTGCGTTGTCTGTTGCTTATGACATGGTATTGAACGGTACTGAAGTCGGTGGCGGTTCACTACGTATCTTCAACCTCGAAATGCAAAAAGCCATCTTTGAAGCTTTAGGTATTTCTGAAGAAGAAGCGGAAGAGAAATTCAGCTTCTTGTTGAATGCATTGAAATTCGGTGCACCTCCGCATGGTGGTTTGGCATTTGGTCTTGACCGTTTAGTCATGTTAATGACTGGCGCGACTTCAATTCGTGACGTAATTGCATTCCCTAAAACCAAGACTGCTGAATGTCCATTAACTCAAGCACCTGCGCCAGTTGAACCTAATCAATTGCGTGACCTAGGTATCCGTCTACGTGAAAAACCAAAAGCTGAAGTAAAAGTAGAAGTTTAACGCTTTAATTCAGTGATAAAAAACCCTGCTTATGCAGGGTTTTTTATTACATTGAGATCAAGACTTGAGAATGGCATAATAGCTGCCTATTTCTACTTTGTGGTGAACAACCTTATGGCTATGCGTCCTGCTGTCCGTCGTCGTGCACTTGTGTTAATTATATTTGCTATAGCTCAATGGTTGTTTATGCGTTATATCTTAGCCAATGGTTTGTTCAATATGGACACCAATCAACGTATTCTATATTTTTGTGTGAGCAGCTTAGGTGGGGCCTTACTTATTTTTGTGAGTTTGATTTATATGGTTTTGAAAGGTAATGCTGACAAACCTTAATCATCTTACAGTCTCCACTGGATTTATAAGATTCTTCTTCCAGTGATTTTGCCCCATTATTTATTTTGTTCTCAAGACTTTTGACCTCATTTTCTGTGGTTTAGAAATGACGCAGCATCTTTGATGCAATAAAACTCTTTCCAAAATTTTCTTTTTATAATTATCTTGGCTATAAAGAGTTGTGCGTTGTTATGTATTTTTTATTCAAAGTTGTCTCTTTACTTCCGCTCTGTGTCTTGCAATGGATTGGATCTTGGATTGCCACATTACTTAATAGCTATAATTCATCCATGAAACGGATTACCCAGATTAATCTGCAATTAGCTTATCCGCATTTAACATCCCAGCAACATCAGGCTTTAACTAAAAGCAGTTTAAAAAGCCAATGTATGACCTACCTAGAGTCGATTAAAATCTGGGGCATGCCACACAAATATAATGTTGGCTTGATCAAAAATACTTTTGGCGAACAGCATCTAACCGAAGCACTAAATAGTGAAAAAGGCACGATTGTTGTGCTGTTGCATTTAGGTAATTGGGAGTTGGTGAATGTTTGGCTAAATCAATATACCGCGCCTGTGATCATGTACAAGCCCAGTAAAAACAAGGGCATCAACCGCTTTATGTTAGAGGCGAGACAAAGCACGAGAGCAACGCTTGTACCTACAGATGAAAATGGCGTACGTGCGATTTTCAAGCACCTAAAACAAGGCGGCTTAACAATGATCTTACCTGACCATTTACCTAAAGAATCTGGTGGTATTTATGCCGATTTTTTTGGACAAAAAGCCTTATCCACCACCTTAGTTTCCAAACTTGCCAGTAAAATGCAATGTAATGTGATTGGCATAAGTTGTCTGCGTAATTCAGATACTCATTTTGATATCCAATGTACTCAATTATCCGATAATATTTTGTCTAAAGATTTACAGGTTTCAGTGAACCAGCTAAATCAAGATGTTGAAGCCATGATTAATGTCGCACCTGAACAGTATATTTGGTCTTATAAGCGGTTTAGAAAAGTAGAAGGGAATAAAAATCTTTATACATCAAGCACAATATAAATGGCCATGCGTCTTGCGCTCTAAACCGTAGGCATTAGTGATAGTGTTTTTTAGTTGTATAATCGCTATTTATACGCTATATACTTGCCAACAATCTGTTCCCGGGTAGTCTATTTTTTTGAATTAATGTTTTAGGTGTATTTATTATTTTTTTGTTTTTAATTTAGATAGTATCGATGGACAATATAAGTTTGCTAGAATGATACTAAAGTTCTAAAGAATTTTTCTATAATTTTAGAAATTAGTTCCAAATCAAAACGAATACAATTTTTCAAAGTTTTCTAAAACTTATTTTTCAACAATCTAAGGCTATACCTACTAGCTTTTTAGTTATAAAATTTAGTAAAATTGATATATATTTAGCAAAATAAAAATTGGAAAAATTAATGCAGCCTGAAACAATTGCAATAATCACACCACTATTTAATGAAGAGAAAAATATACCTAAATTCATAAAAAATTTAGATCAACAAACTAATAAAAATTTTAATGTTTATTTCATTGATGATGGTTCTACAGATTCAACATTAGAAATATTATATAAGCATTTAAGAACAGTTGACATTAACTATACTATATTAACTCAAAAAAATAGTGGTGCAGCTGAGGCTAGATATAATGGAATTAATAATGCAAAAGAAAATTACTGTTTAATTGTAGATTGTGATGATGCTATATCTAAAAATATGATTGAGAATATACTTAAAGTTATTTATACATCAGAATCCAAGATAGATACGATCATATTTGATGTTTTGATGCAGGAAGAAAATAACAAATATAAACCATTATGCTATTTTGACAACAAGAGAAACCTTTTCACTGGTTTAGAGTGTCTTGAAAATTCAATAGGTGGTTGGAAAGTTTCAGGCCTTATGTGCAGTAAAAAAGACATTTTCCTTAAAAGCTATGAGCTATATTATAATTTAAATACCAATAAAGAAAACTTTATCAATAATGATGAAATTATTACAAGATTAAATTTCCTACATTCGAAAGAAGTTCAAAAAATAAAATCTATTTACTATTATAATTACAACAACAATTCAACAACGAGAAAGATCAATACAAATAGATGCCTACTTATTAATAATGCAGTAATTCTACATAAGCTTTTAGCTAACCATTCAATTAAAGAAAAAACAAATAAAGAACTTTTTATTACACTATATTCCACAGCAAAATATTTAAAAAAGAATAAGAAACATATAACAGATAAAAACAAGTGGATATCAACGTTAAATGATGGCTGCAGATATATCTTCGAAACTAAAATTTTAAGTCAACAGTGACTTCTTAATCAAATAAGATTCATTAAAGTTTTATTTTTAATACAAATGTTTAAAAAAGGATTAATGTAAATGAAATTTAGAAAGGTATACAATAAAATAAGATGTATATTCTACAAAAAAATACTATCAACTTGTATTAAATTAAAAATAGAGAGTAAATTAACCTATCCTGTCTTATTCTTAGGTAAAGGAAATATTTACATAAAAAAATCCTACTTAGGAGTATATCCATCACCCCATTTTTTTGACACAGTAGGGTACTTAGAGGCTAGAACTTCTTCTGCTTCAATTTTAATCAAAAATAATACTATTATTAATAATAATTTCGTGATTATTGCAGATCAAACCTCAGTAACAATCGGTGAAAACTGTCTTATTGGCCCTAATGTATTTATCGCTGATTCAGACTTTCATGGTTTAAAAGTTGGAGATAGAATGAATGGAAATTACCAATGCTTTCCAATAGTCATAGAAGACAATGTTTTCATTGGCGACAATGTAAGAATATTAAAAGGTGTTACTATTGGGGAAGGTTCCGTTATTGGATGTGGCTCAGTAGTTTCTAAAAATGTTCCACCCAATAGTATTTATGCAGGAAATCCTGCCAAGTTCATTAAATTTATAGATAACATTTAATTATGATTTATTTACATTTTTAAAATATATTAGAAATAATTTTTTAATATAGGCAAATCGCAAAACCAGCATAGGGTTTCGCTTTAAAACTTCTATATAAACACTTAGTGCATTATTTAAATCATTATTATCAATATAATAACTAAAATCCATCATTTTAATTCTTTTCCATGCTTTTGCATAATAGGGGCTATTTTGATAAAGATTTATGATCTTCATTCGCTCTTGCGAAATCAAATTAAATTTCTTCATTGTATTATCTTCGTGGCTTCTATATAAAGAGAAAACCTGCGGAAGGTAATCTAATGTTCCAAATCGACTTAACTTTAACCACATATCCCAGTCTTCAATTTTTAGGTTTTCATTAAACCCCTCTGTTTTATCAAAAACACTTTTCCTAATTAATTGAGTTGGTGCTGGGAGCCTGTGTCTATGTATCAAAATATCCTTAAAATCAAATTTTTTATATTTTTTCACCCTTTGCCCTATTATTTCACCTTCATTATCAATAAACTTCATACCACCAAATACAGCCACACATTTTTTATTTTTCGTTAAGTAGTCTACTTGAATACTTATTTTATCAGGCATTATCATATCATCTGAAGCCAAAACACTGAAAAAATCACCTTTCGCCCAAGCTAAAGCCTCATTTAAAGTATTACACAATCCTTTATTTGAACGATTTCGAAATTCAAATCGAGTAAATCTATGTATACAATGCTCAATTAATTGTTCAATTTTCTTTACAGATTGATCAGTTGAACCGTCATCAATAATAATCAGCTCAATATTTTGATAATTTTGATTAATAATGCTATTTATACAATCTTGGATAAAATGCTCATGATTATAACTCGGTATTACTACTGTAACTAAAGGAGTAGTGAATAAATTACTCATTAATTTTTAAACTCATTACAAACCTGGATAATTAAATTTACATCTTCAAAATTTAAATGAGATCCTATTGGTAAACTCAATACCTCATTATGAATCTGTTCAGAAATAGGCAAACTCATGCTATTCATTTCTTTATACGCTTGTTGTTTATGTGGTGGAATTGGGTAATGAATGAGTGTTTGAATACCATGATCTGCTAAATATTTTTGTAATGCTTCACGCTGATCCGTACGAACAACAAATAAATGCCATACGTGTTGCTTATACTCGCTTGCATTTATTTTATCTAAAGGTAATTTAATATATGAGTTTCTTATTTTAGATAAATACAAATTGGCAATTTGACGGCGATGAGTAATTTCTTGATCCAGATATTTTAACTTTATATCTAACATTGCTGCTTGTATTTCATCTAAACGGCTGTTTACGCCTGGTATCAAATTTTTATATTTTTCATGCGAGCCATAATTCCTCAAGGCTTTCAACATATTTGCTAGTTCTGCATCATTGGTTGTTACTGCTCCTGCATCACCTAAAGCACCCAAGTTTTTACCTGGATAAAAGCTGAACCCTGAAGCATCACCCCAATTTCCTGCTTTTTTACCTTGTAATTGAGCGCCATGGCTTTGTGCTGAATCTTCTAAAACCAATAAATTATGTTGTTTTGCAATTTCCATAATTTTAGGCATGTCTGCAAGCTGCCCATACAAATGGACTGGTAAAATCACGCGAGTTTTAGGCGTGATTGCCTGCTGAATTTTAATTGGATCAATATTATAGGTAGTTAAATCAGGTTCAACTAATATAGGTGTTAAGTTATTGGCTGTAATTGCTAGAATACTTGCAATATAAGTATTAGCAGGCACAATAATTTCATCACCATCCTGAAGTTTGCCTAACTCTTTCCACGCACGTAAAGTAAGAATAAGTGCATCCAAACCATTTGCCACACCTATCGCAAATTGTGTGCCACAATAACGAGCAAAGTTCTGTTCAAAAGTTTCTAACTCTTTGCCACCAATATACCAACCTGAATCAATTACACGCGTACAAGCCATAATTAATTCATTACGATATTGTTGATTGATATTTTTTAAATCGAGGAAAGGAATCATTCCATATAACCTTTAATAAAAGCGGGATTACCAATGACAATTGCACTCTCTGGCACATCTTTGGTAACAACAGCACCAGCACCAACCAATGCATTTTTACCAATTTTTATACCCGGCAATATGGTTGCGTTCGCACCAATACTTGCTCCTTCTTCAATAATAGTTCTTAGAAACTCTTCTGGATATTGTTTAGAGCGAGGATGTTTATCATTAGTAAAAGTAACATTAGGGCCAATAAATACATTATCTTGAACTGTAATACCATCCCAAATGAATACGCCTGATTTCACTGTTACATTATTACCTAGCACCACGTCATTTTCAATTAAGGTATGTGCACAAATATTACAATTTTTCCCAATTTTGGCTTTTGATAAGATCACGCTATATTGCCAAATGCGCGTATCTATTCCTATATTTTTTGTTTGCACATCTGCTAAAGGATGAATAAAAGGCTTACGCACTTCTTTGAGAAAATCAGCATAATCACGAATGTAATCCGATTCGTCATAGTATTCACTAGCCAGCACAAGTAGAACACAATCCTCTGAAAAATCATGCATTTCATGCCAAATCATTGGAGGAATTTGCAATCCTTTATTGGGTTGATCAATCCATACTTCTTCTTTTACGAAACCATTATCCATCAACATTTTACATTTACCTTTGATGCAAAATGCTATTTGGTGTAGTTCTTTATGAGCATGAAACCCGCGAGGAACTTCAGGCTTTGCATCAAAAATATAATAAAGTCTCTTTAAATCAAAGGGAATATTCTTGCATGTCTCTGCAACAACTAATCCGCCCCGTTGGTCACCTAAATTAGGTAATTCAATCCACTGTATTAAACTCATCCTTATTCACTTACCAACGAAATCAAATATTGACCGTAGTCATTTTTACTCATACTTTTGCCAATATCTAAAACCTGTTCTATAGTCAACCAGCCTTGATTAAATGCAATCTCTTCAAGACATGCTACTTTGTAGCCTTGACGTTTTTCCAGTGTTTCAACAAATTGTGCCGCTTGTAGTAAACTTTCATGAGTACCGGTATCGAGCCATGCAAAACCGCGTCCCAGCAGTTCAACATTTAAATCGCCTCGCTCCAAATACATTTGGTTCACTGTAGTAATTTCCAACTCACCGCGCTCTGATGGTTTCACCTGTTTCGCAATTTGAATAACGTCATTATCATAAAAATATAAGCCAGTAACCGCAAAATTAGACTTTGGATGTTTTGGTTTTTCTTCTAATGAAACTGCACGCTTTTGATTATCAAATTCAACCACTCCAAAACGTTCAGGGTCTTTGACTTGATAACCAAATACCGTTGCACCTTTTTCACGTGCAATGGCTTGTTTCAGCATAGGTGTAAAGCCTTGACCATAAAAAATATTATCGCCAAGCACTAAACAGACATTACTGTTGCCAATAAAGTCTTCACCAATAATAAACGCTTGTGCCAAACCATCCGGACTTGGCTGAACTGCATATTTTAGATCTATGCCAAATTGAGAGCCATCTCCAAGTAGGCGTTCAAAATTTTCCTTATCTTCAGGGGTCGTAATAATCAAGACCTCCCGAATACCTGCCAGCATTAGTACCGAAAGTGGATAATAGATCATCGGTTTATCATAAATTGGTAGAAGCTGCTTCGACATACCCTTGGTAATTGGATATAAACGTGTACCGGAACCGCCAGCCAGAATAATCCCTTTAGTATGTATAGACATTATGATTGAACACCTAATCTTTCGCGCTGATAGCTGCCATCCTGCACACGGCGGCACCACTGTAAATTATTTAAATACCATTCTACTGTTTTACGCAGGCCTGTTTCAAAGGTTTCTTTAGGCCTCCAATCCAGCTCACTAGCGATTTTTGAGGCATCAATCGCATAACGTACATCATGCCCAGGACGGTCTGTTACATAAGTAATTAAAGATGTATAAGACTGCTGATCTTCTCGTGGCTTTAACTCATCGAGTAATGTACATATGGCCTTTACGACTTCGATATTCTGCTTTTCATTATGGCCGCCAATGTTATAGGTTTCCGCTATTTTGCCTTGCGATGCCACCCGATATAATGCCTTTGCATGATCTTCGACAAATAGCCAGTCACGAATTTGTTGACCATTTCCATACACAGGTAATGCCTTTCCATCTAAAGCATTCAAAATCATTAAAGGAATCAGCTTTTCTGGGAAATGATAAGGACCATAATTATTGGAACAATTGGTCACAATCGTCGGTAGACCATATGTTCTATACCAGGCCCGAACCAGATGATCTGAACTGGCTTTACTCGCAGAATAAGGTGAACTTGGTTCGTATGACGTTTTTTCTGTGAATAAATCTGTGGTTCCTTCTAAATCACCATAAACCTCATCTGTAGAGATATGGTGGAAACGAAAACTCTTATTTTTATCTGCATCTAAAGTTAACCAATATTTTCGGGCTGCTTCTAAAAGCGTATAGGTTCCCACAATATTGGTTTGAATAAATGCTGCCGGACCATCAATTGAACGATCTACATGAGATTCAGCCGCTAAATGCATGATCACATCAGGTTGAAAATCTTTTAGCGCCTGCTCCAAAGCAACAGTGTCACAAATATCTATTTGCTTAAATGAATAACGGGGATTATTTTCTATTTCTGCAAGAGATTCTAAATTACCGGCATAGGTCAGCTTATCAATATTCAAGACTTCATCCTGCGTATGATTGATAATGTAGCGCACAACCGCAGAGCCAATAAAGCCTGCGCCACCTGTAACCAGAAACTTAATCATAATACCCCCTTATATAATCGATGGATTATATTCTATTTCTCTCTAAATTCTAATAAATTTAGATACTTAATAAAAATTTATTCAGTTTTTCTGCTATTTTTGAAAATTGATATTCATCAATTACTTCAGAAAATGCTGTTTCTGCATATTTTTTAAATTTATTTGGATTTTCGATTAAAAAATAAATCTTTTCAGCTAAACTCTCAGAATCACCGCACTTCGCCATTAAGCCATTTTCACCATCACGAATAATTTGCTGTACACTAATATGATCACTAGCCACTACAGGCTTGCCCCAGGAAAAAGCATCTAAAATAGCCAAAGGTTGGGTGTCATTCATGGTGGGTACAACCGCAATATCAATGTCTTGATAAAATTTTATTTTTGCATCCCCACCAATCCAGCCTAAAAATTCAATCTGATCTTTTAAGCCCAAACGGCTAGTCTGCTCCATTAAAATATTCTTTTCTTCACCTTCACCGGCTATAAGCAACCGGACATCACATCCTTTTTGCTTTAATAGGGCAACAGCATCAATTAACAGATGAGTTCCCTTGTAATCTACTAAACGCGTCATGATGCCCAAAACAGGTGGATTTTTTAAAGATGAGGAAAATATAGGTTTTTGCTCGGGCAAATAAACCAAATTAGATATAACAGCTTGTGGTTTTTTGGATAGATCAATTCCTTTTTTACATGAAGCCTCTGCAACACATTCAGCGACATGCGGTGTAATGTGTATAAAGCCATCAGCGCGCACAGTTCGTTTGACATTATGACTGTGATTTATTGCAATGACCGGAATCTCTTTTCCGCCGAATAGCATCGCATTTTTAAAAAGGCAAACTGCTCTGCCACTATGGGCAAGAATAACGTCAGGTCGTTCCTTATCTAACCATCTTTTAATCTTATAAGCGGACCAAAAATCATAAAAACCAGAGTTTGAAAAGTATTCAATCTTTCTTCCATAGTGGTCTAATTTTTTATTGTCTTGACTGGCAACAACGATAAGCTTATGCCCTTTACTCTCTAGGGCATTACTCATATTCATCATCGCATTCCAACGCCCACCTGAGGCATCGCCAAATACACTATTTACAATTTTGAGACTTTTGGTCATAACCCTATTTTATCGTTATTACGATAAGTAAATTTAATTAAAAACTTGCTATTATATAATGAAATTCCATAAACACAATTTACCCATGCTGCCAAAACCTACATTATCCATTCTCATTGTTCATGATCAACGGGCAGGTCATCTCAATCCAAGTTTAGGTGTTTGTGATCAAATTGCAGAAAGTTTTGAAACAAAAATTAATCAAATAAGAACGCCAGATTTAAAAAAATGGTGCGTCAGCTTATTAAAAAAATTATCTTGGTATCCAGTACTGTTCGACTGCTTTGCCCGAATCATTTATAAAAATACTATAATTCAGCCGCATTACGATTTAATCATTTGTTCTGGCATGCCTAATTTACTGTATGCAATTTATTTAAGTCGCACCTATCATGTACCTATTTACTATGCCGGTGATACAAGAAAAGTGAATGATGCATTAATTCAATGCACCATTACCGCACTACCACAGAATATTCAGGCTCAACAAGTAGTCTTGGCCACCCCACCTGTAAAAAAAGAGTTTACTCAACTTCAAACCAACCCTCTTGATTTAAAGTCTGCGTTACTGGTCTTGGGTGGACCAACAACAGAACATCCTTTTCAAACCACAGACTATGAAATTATTATTTCGAAATTCTTGAAATTATGTTCAGATCATCATCTTACCGCTTACATTACCAATTCACGAAGAACACCTGACTTGGCGTTAACCTGGAATACGCTCAAAAACAATGCCAATGTTCAGCTCCAGCTTATTCATGATCCTCAATCGAAAAAATTCAGTGAACTTATACAGCTCTCCAGCTATATTTTTGTTACTGAAGACAGCACCTCCATGCTTGCTGAAGCCATTCAGTCAGGACGCTTTATCTCTTCCATTTATACGCCAAACTCTGTATTTGAACCCTTAAATAAAAAATACTTGGACGAGAGACTAATGAGCAGACAAGCTCTGAATGAGACCTTTAGCCTACCCAAACAGCGTAATTTAGCCAAATTAAACCTAAGCCAACCCCTCATCGCCGCCATTCAACATCATCTGGACGTTCACCCATGATTTCTATTGTTCTCACCCACTTTAATAAGGGGTTGCTACTTAACCGCACAATTGAGTCTTTGCAGCCTTGGGATGATATCGTACATGAAATTATTGTAGTGGATGATCATTCCAGTGATCCTGAATGGGTAAAAAATGCCGAATATATTGTGCACACCTATCCTAAAATAAAAGTGATTCAAAATATCGAGAATAAAGGGCCGGCAATTCGTTTGAATCAGGGAGGATTTGCAGCCACTGGAGATTATCTTTTTTTTATGGATTCGGATGATGTTCTGGCTCCAAATCGCCTGCATGTTTTTTTAAACGAAATGCAAAAACAACAGGCAGATCTATGTTATGCAAAAAAAGTTAAAATCCACGATCTGAATGAAATTCAAAAACACACTGCTACCGTGTGGGAAAGTAGTACCAATGTGCTTAATTACATGTTGAAAAATAATATTATGCAAATGTGTGTGATGTGTACGCGTGAGCTGTTTCTAAAAGCTGGTGGCTGTAATGAACATTTGTTTATTCAAGATGAATCTTTAGCATTAAACTTGGGTAAACATTCCAAAAAAATTATTTCCACTGACCTACACAGTGTTTTTGTAATCTTAGATAGCGAAGAAACGAAACGTGTTCGAGGTGAAAATCGCCTCTCGCGTCACCTCGAACAACAACACTTCGATATGTTTTTTACCATTCATGATTTTTTAAATAATTATCCCGAAATTGACCAAGAAAATAAAACGATTCTGGTGAAAAAAGCATTATCTACCTATTGGAAAAGTATTCGCAAGACCCCTCAGCAACGCTTTTCAGATGTACTGATTTATTTGGGTAGCCGGATGAATCCCTTAAAAACCTGGGATAAACACCATCAACATTTAATTGAATATTTTAATCAGCTCGACCATGTACGCAAAATTTCACCGTAAACAGGACAATTAAGCACGCTGACCCAATTTAAGACGTAATTTCACGGTAAACATCGAATCTTTACCACTGATTTTAATGCGCTGTAACTGCATAAAATCAGGCTGCTCTGAATCTATGCCTTCGTTTGTGGTTACAGCATTGCTATAGCCGACCTGTTTTGCGATTTCTACATCACGCCCAGAATAAATACCAAAGGGATAAGCAAAACTTCTGACAGGCATATTGGTTAATTGCTCCAATTGAATCCTGGATTCAGATAGTTCATTTAAGCATTCAACGTCATCTAATTTATCAAGATTCGCATGAGTCATAGTATGTGAGCCTATCTCTACCCAACCACTTTGTGCCAAAAACTTCACTTGCTCATCATTCAATTTAGGTTCGCGAGCCAGTTCACCACTATTATGATGGGCTTTCTTATAGGTTGACCAATCACGATCATGACGATCAACCACCACATAAATGGTCGCTTTAGCTTGGTATTTTTCTAAAATTGGATAGGCATTTTCCAGGTTATCCAGATAACCATCATCAAAGGTAATCGCGACGGTTTTTTCAGGATGCTTACCCCAATTGGCTTGTAATTCCTGCATGGTGACAAAATGAAAACCTTCGGCTTTCATCCACGCTACCTGTTTTTCAAATTCAGTCGGTTTAACACGCAATTTATTAAACTTCGCACCATCAATATGGTCTCTGACCATGTGATACATTAAAACCCGAGGACGTTTCCAATCTACTGCTGGTTTCCACCACGCATATTTGTAACTAAATGCAATCATGAGAATCAGCAATAGAAGAAAAAAATAAATCACAGTTTAAACCTAATTATTTGGCTAAGAGATATGTTGCCACACGCTCTGCTTCTTTAAAAGCATGAGGTTCAGGTAACGCTTGAATTGAAGTACTATCAGAAACCAAATTAGATTGAATAATTTGATCTACGGATTGAGTAATGCGGTCTTGTTTTAAACGATCAACTTGTATCACTCCCACCTGACATCCCGCTGTTAATGCCTCAAAAATCATCGAAACACTATCTTCAGTCACCCAAACCGCTTCCGCCTTCTGCATTTCTTCAAAAATCCAGCCTTGCGGTGTCTTTTCAACCGGAAATATTTTTAGCCTTGAAGCGAATGATTTTTCATTCAAATGATCTAAAAATTCTTTCGGTGTCCGTCGTGAAGTGGTCAGAATAATCTCAGCTTGAGGATGCAGATCGACTATTTGCTGAATTGAATCTAAAACTTTTTCTTCATTCCACTGATGGCGTTTGGATGATCCACCTAGCGCGATTAAAAATCTATTTTGCTGATGTCTCTGCTCATTCACAATTGGATTGAGTGCACCTTGTGTGGTAATCACATGCTCCGATGCCTCAACATCATCATGTTCAGGAATAATGGCATAATCAAACCAAGTTACCGGAAAATTTGGTTTCATTAAAATAATTGTTTTCGCTTGAGGATATACCCGACCAAGCAGTAAAACGCGCAACTGGGTATGACTACCTACACCAAAAATATAATCAGGCTGTTGCTGTAGTGCTGTAATGTTCTTGTTAAAAATTGCTGAAAATAAGCTAAAAATTGGCAATTGATCTATGGATACTTCTTCGAAGGTGACTTCCTCCGCAGTTTGTCTTTGCATCGCTTTATATAAGCCGACTGCTTGTGAGCGATGCCCCGCTTTGCCATCACTGACATAGACAATATGCATAAAAAGTGTCCTTAAAAGAAAATAAACTCAAATCTTAATCAATAAAAAAGGCGAAAACCGAGTTTTCGCCTTTTGATCTTAGCTGATCAACTTATTTTACGTAAGTCAACCAATGTGCATATTTAGGGTCTTTACCCTGAACTGCATCAAAGAATGCTTTTTGAATTTGTGTGGTAATTGGACCACGTGAACCAGAACCAATTTCGCGATCATCATATTCACGAATTGGCGTAACTTCAGCCGCAGTACCAGTAAAGAATGCTTCATCACCAATGTAGAATTCATCACGGGTGATACGGCGTTCAAACACTTCATAGCCCAAGTCTTTGGCAATGGTAATGATCGTTTGACGTGTAATACCGTCTAAAGCACCGCCAGCGATATCAGGTGTATGCAAAGCACCATCTTTTACCAAGAATACGTTTTCACCTGAACCCTGACATACATAGCCTTGTGGATCCATCAACATTGCTTCGTCGTAACCAGAATGTGCAACTTCTTGGTGTGCAAGAATAGACAAAGTATAGTTACCTGATGCTTTTGCCTTACACATCGTCACGTTAGGATGATGATGGGTAAATGATGAAGTTTTAACACGAATACCTTTCGCCATCGCTTCATCACCGAGGTAAGCACCCCAGCTCCATGCAGCAACAGTCGCATGAATGGTATTGTCTGTTGCAGCGATACCCAGTTTTTCAGAACCGATAAAGATAATTGGACGCAAATAGCAAGACGCTAATTTATTTTCACGTACGACATCAATTTGAGCTTGCTCTAGAGTTTTTTGATCAAATGGAACTTTCATTTGATAAATTTTTGCAGAGTTGAGCAAACGTTTTGTATGATCCTGAAGACGGAAAATCGCAGTTCCGTTAGGGGTCTCATAAGCACGGACACCTTCAAACACACCCATACTGTAATGTAATGTATGTGTTAAGACGTGGATTTTTGCCTCACGCCAATCAACCATTTGTCCATCTTGCCAAATAAAACCATCACGATCAGCCAAGTTCATGGCGCACTCTCCAAATTTTTATACACAGTCATCTTTATCCAATGCAAATATTTGCAGTTGGATCAATTAATCTTTGCCATAACTTGCAAACGATCACGCGGGTATCGTGCCAGTCCGCAGCATTCACTTGCATGGATTGATTCGCAAGGGCTAAACGGTGGCTCTCGGCTCGTTCACTGAGATAAGCTTGAATCAATGCTGTCGCGTCGTCGCTGGATAAGCAACCTGCTTTTGCGGCATCTTCAAGGATTCGTACATTGTCGGAGTAATGGGCGAGATCGGGATTCGACCCACTCCAGGCTAACACCGCATACTGTGCCATAAATTCGATATCAACGATACCACCTGCGTCCTGTTTTAAATGAAAAATTCCATCTTTTTGTTGTTCTTTCGATGAGCCCAAATGGTCTTTCATTTTTTGACGCATCTTCAAAACTTCTTCCCGAACTTTGGCTTCATCCCGTGGTTGGGTCAAAATAAGGCACCGTAATGCTTCAAATTTTTCACGTAAACTTTTTTCACCAGCAATAGATCGTGCACGAACCAAAGCCTGATGTTCCCATACCCAGGCACTTTTCAACTGATACTGCTCAAAGGCTTTTAGACTGGTCACCAATAACCCCGCCTCACCCGATGGACGCAAACGGGTATCAATTTCATAGACTCGACCATCCAGAGTTTGCGTGGTCATCAATGACATCAACTTTTGAGCAACCCGCATGGCAAACTCGAACCCACTAATCGGCTTCTGACCATCAGTATCGCCCTGTTCACTCATATAGTGAATAAACACCAGATCCAGATCCGAGCCGTAGCCCATCTCGATTCCACCCAGCTTTCCATAGCCTGCCACGACAAATGCCATGTGATCCAGCGAACAACGCTGTCCCTCAGCATCAAGCGGATAGCCATGTTTTTTCGCAGTTATTTGATAAGCCAAATGTAAAGTGGCATTGACCGAAACTTCTGCAATATCGGTCAGCGCATCGGATACTTTCATCAATGGGCTTTCGGCTAAAACATCACTGGCTGCAACCGCCAAGACATTGGATTTTTTGAATAATCTCAGAACTCGCATTTGATCTTCTACTTGATCAATCTCAATGCGAAGTAGTTGCTGACGTAAAGAATCTTCCAAATCTTGACGTTTGGGCAATTCAAAATCCATCGACAAGAATTCATCCAACAACACTGGATAATGGGTGAGTTCTTCACAAATCCACGGGCTCACGGTAGACATTTTAACCAGACGCTGCAGCGCACCTTTGCTTTCAATCAGCATTACCAGATACACCGTCCGACGCATCACCGATTCAACCAAGGGCATTAAACGCAAGAGTGCCACTTGTGGCTTATCAGACTGCAAAATGGCTTCAATCAAATGCGGCCAAAAGGTTTTTAAGCGTTGCACTGCTTTAGCCGGCAATTTCTTTAGTGCATGCCCATACCAAAATTCATGGATGAGATTTTTTGCATTGTCATCCAAAACATCATTGAGCTGTTTTTCCAGCAAGCTAAAACTCTCGATCAAAGGATCAGGTTCTTTTTCTTTAATCAGGTGTTCAAACTGAAAAATAACTTTGGCGCGTTTCTGATTCAGAAATGCGATGAAGACATCCCAATCAGCAAAGCCTAAAGTTTCAATCATACGCTGACGTAATTCAGGCTCACTCGGCAAGGACTGGGTTTGTTGATCATTCAAGGCTTGGATGGCATGTTCAACACGGCGCAGGAACAAATAAGCATCTTCCAGTTCAGCCACGGCTGGCGCATCAAGCAAACCCACTCCCCCCAAATGATGCAGGCTGACTAAACATTGACGATCCTGCAATTCAAGCTTAGATCCCCCGTAAATCAGCTGAAAAACCTGCACAATAAATTCGACTTCACGAATTCCCCCTGCGCCAAGCTTAATATCATCTTCAATATTACGGCGCAGTACTTCGCGCTCAATCATTGCCTTCATTTCACGCATGGCTTCAAAGGCAGTGTAATCAACATATTTACGGAACACGAAAGGTCGGGTCATATCCAGTAGTTCATTGCCTTCTTTTCCACCGGTCACAATACGCGCTTTAATCCAGGCATAACGCTCCCATTCACGCCCATGCTGACTTAAGTATTTTTCCAACGCAACATGACTAATCGCCAGCGCCGAACCATCACCCCATGGACGCAAACGCATATCGACACGGAACACGAATCCATCCGCAGTCATATGATCCAGCAGATAAATCAGTTTCTGTCCCCACAAAATACAGAACTGCTGCACATCAATGCATTTACGACCATTGGTTTCACCTTGCTCATCAAAGGCAAAAATAAGATCTATATCACTTGAAAGATTAAGTTCTTGAGCACCCAGTTTACCCATGGCAACCACAATTAAATCTTGTACCGTACCGTTGTAACCCATCGGCTCTCCGTGCTTTGCAACCAGAGGAATACGTGCGAATTTTTTTGCTGCACAAATAGATGCATCGGCAAAGTCTGAAAGCTCACGGGTCAAGGTGACCACATCGGTAAGTTGATTGGCATCCTGCCAGATCCAGCGAAACATCAAACGTGCGCGAAGAACACGAATGGCACGCATCCATGTGCTTTCATCGGTGATGTTGTCTAAAGCAGTATCAACAAAATTCTGGATTTGATTGGTGCTTAAAGGAACGAGAAATTGGTCAATTGCATAATCTTGTTCGAGGAGTACTGCATGATTTCCCAATACTTGTTCTGCGTATTGGCTAGCACGTAATGTTTTGTGCAATTGTTCCGCATTCATTTTCAAACCTTCAGCCGAGTTTTTTCTAGTTATATCAGCTGAAAAGAAATAGTGGAAAATAAATTTAGCATTCTGTTCTGATTTATTCAGTAATGGCTTGCTTCATACCATTCAAAGATAAAGTTTGATGCGCATTCAGGGCTGTCGGTAAAGAGACTTTAAATGTTGTCCCTGCACCTTCTTTGGATTGCACAGAAATTTTACCTTGATTCAAATCCACGAAACGTTGACATAACACCAAGCCCAATCCCATGCCTTTCTCACCGGCAGTCCCTTTAAAACTTACCGTTAAGCGGGGTTGAAAAAGCTCGTCAATCTGCTGTTGAGTCATTCCTAAACCGGTATCTTGAATGTATATATCAACATACTGTGCGGATTGTTCTGCATGAATGGTGACTTTCCCGGTACCATCGACATGGGTGAATTTCAGTGCATTTGAAACCAAGTTCTGTAAAACAGAGGTCACCATATTAATATCGGCATAGACTTTGATATCGTCAGGCACCTGATCAATCAGCTGGATATTTTTCTTAACCGCCAAGCTATTCAAGACATCAAAAACAATTTTTGAAGATTGTTTTAAATTAAAATTAATCGGGTGGTAAACAAAGCGTCCACCTTCTGCCATAGCCCAATTCAGTAAACTTTCCAAAAGATTATAGGTGGACTGTGAAGTGTCCAATAAATAATCGGCAATACTCTGAATACTAGAATCATCCAGTGTTTCTCGCTCCTGAGCCAAAACTTCCGAGAAACCGATTAAGCCATGAAATGGCGCACGCAGATCATGCGCAATAATTTGAAAAAACTTGGTTTTACTAAAATTTAAAGCAGATTGCTGTTCATATAATTCTTTGAGCTCTGCATAGTTTGAACGTAATTCAATGATATTAATCAAGCTCATGGCAAATTCATGCACCAGCTGTAAATTTGCCTCATTAAAGGCTTCAGTCTGCTCATCGAATAAAAGGACTTGTCCAATAGACTCTGTTTTATTGATTTTTAAATCGAAACCGACAATTCGGTTATGCCCAACACCCAAATCATGCACATGTTGAGAAAAAGCAGCATAGTTCTTATGTTTTGTTGTGAGAATAGTATCGCCTTCAAAAAAGGAGACTAAATTGGCTTCTTTTTGCGCATGAAACGCTTTAAACGATTCAGGTGCAGAATACCAAATATAGGGTTCATGATGAAAAGCAAGAATGCCACGCTCTGCTTGCAGAATGCCACGCGCAAACTTTAAAAAACCTTCGACACGATTTTCCGAAGTAAAAACACCAAGCAATAATGATATTCTACATGCACTGAGTTGCTCAGTTTCCGAGCCTATTTCGAGTAACTGCATTTTCATATCTGCCTCGTAAATTTGTTTTACCCCTATTGATAAAAAAAAACTAACTATTCCCCTTAACTTTATTAACAAACTTTCACATAGAACACAATGAAAAAAGACACAAACAGATCAAAAGTGACAATTTAAGGCAGATTTGCTTTTTAGTTATTCTTTATTCAAAATTTAGTCAGAAATTTTCTTTAGACAATAAAAAACCCTAAGCCTTTAGTACTGGCTTGGGGTTTTTTGAATCTGGTCCCGAGGGTCGGACTCGAACCGACACGTCATCTCTGACAGCGGATTTTGAGTCCGCCGCGTCTACCAATTTCACCACCTCGGGAAAGGGGCTACAAGCGCATTAGCTTGTGGTGGCTATATTACTATCAAACTTAGAATTGTCAATTATCTAATTGAATCAATTGATCACTTTTATAGCAAAAGCAAAAACTTTGTCTTAAAAAGCATCAGATACCCTCTCGTTTACCCTTTTCAGGACTATAATGCGGACGTTTTTCTTATTTTTATACATTGAAGATGCAACTTTCTGACTTTAACTTTGATCTCCCTGACGAACTCATTGCTCGCTACCCTCTAGATACGCGTAGTGCTTCACGTCTTTTGCACCTAGATTCACAAGGGCAATATCACGATTGTCATTTTACCGACATTCTTGATTTACTCGATTCTGGTGACTTACTGATTTTAAACGACACCAAAGTGATGAAAGCACGCCTGAAAGGTAAACGTGCCTCTGGTGGCGCTGTAGAAGTTTTAGTGGAACGGATGCAGGACAAATTTATTGCACACTGCCACATTAAAGCCAGCAACTCGCCTAAAGCAGGTGCTGAACTTTTTATTGGTGAAGATGCGGTAAAAGTAACAGTGCAAGGTCGCCACGAAAACCTGTTTATTGTCGAATTTTCACAACCGATTTTAGATGTCTTGGATCAATACGGTGCTTTACCGATTCCACCTTATTTCAACCGTGAAGCAGAAGCCATTGATACCGAACGCTATCAAACCGTATTTAATGACCCGACAAAATTGGCAAGCGTCGCAGCACCCACCGCTAGCCTGCACTTCGACCAAGACTTACTAGAAAAACTTGAAGCCAAAGGTATTCAAAAAACTTTTGTGACATTGCATGTCGGTGCAGGCACATTCTTGCCGGTACGTACTACCGACATTCAAAACCACATCATGCACAGTGAATGGTGTGATGTTCCGGAACATACCGTTGAACTGATTCGTCAAACCAAAGCCCGTGGCAATAAAGTCATTTCGGTTGGAACAACAGCAACCCGTGCCATTGAAAGTGCGGCTCAGGCTCATGGCGGTACATTAGATGCGTGGACAGGTGATACACAAATTTTCATCTATCCAGGTTATGAATTTAAAGTGGTGGATCGTTTAATTACCAACTTCCATTTACCTGAATCCACCTTATTAATGCTCGTTTCAGCATTGTCGAATCGTGATAATATTTTAAATGCCTATCATCATGCTGTAGAAGAAAAATACCGCTTCTTTAGTTATGGCGATGCCATGCTGATTGATAAAATTACGCCTTAATATTTGCCGATAAAAAGAAGCACACCATGCCGCTCGATACTGTTAAACATTCGATTCATATTCGACGTAAAAAAAATGAACGGGTTTTTCAGAATATTGCGCGGCTATGGGAGATTGGTCGTCAGGCTCAAACCCAGCAAGATATCCTAGATAGTTTGCATCCGTGGAATGCGCCGATTGTGCTCAAATTTGAAAATGTCTTACCGCTACTTTTAGCTGCGCTGGGACTTTTTTTTATGCTGCTGATTTTTATTCTCCCGACCAATATCTGGCTACAGATTTGTCTGGTGACCGGACTATTTATGATTTTCTGGGCCTATATCAGCTATGAAGATAAAAAGCCCATTGACGAGGTCATTGAGTTTTTAGAACAACAGTCCATCGCTAAAAAATACCAGTTAGCCTTCCAGCAACAACCACAACATATTTCTGTTCCGCTGCAACCGGTTTTATTCATTGCCCATTTAAAACGGCTGTTTCCGGTGTTTAATCAAGGCACCCTCTCGAATGATATTCCCTATTATGCCAGTACGGTCTGGGCAGATGAGGAAGGCAAAGAACATCAAGTCATGGTCTTTCAATACCATTATATCAATCAAGTCCGCGTCCGTGATAAAGATGGCAATGATGTCAAAGTCAAAGAAGTCCATAAAGATTTATGGGGTGTATTCGTTTTTGATGTAGAGATCCAAGGTCTTGCAGTTACAACGGCACGGAAGAACTTTTATTACCCTTATAGTTTTCCCTGGCATACCAGTGATATTCAGACCAATGAAAAATTAAACATTTTTGGCAGTGATGAAATGCAAACTGCGAAATTACTATCACCGGCATTTGTATTAAAATTGGCTGATTTTTTTGCCCAGCGTCAGGGCGATTTAATATTCCATCCCACGAGCCATACCTTATGCTTTTTAGGTCCTGCTGATTTATTTAAAATATCGACACAAGCTAAAAACATTCAAGATATTTCCGCATTACGTGGACACTTACGCACTTTTAAATTACCTTATTTAGAAAGCTTACAGCGTGACTTAACGCACTTTTTAAAATAACAAGGTTGGATGTTTTGGGGACATATAAATGGGGCTGTTAATTTTTTTGCTATTGATCATTGCCGTGGTCGTTGCATGTATCATGATTCGTAATAATATTGTTCGTCATCACAATGCTTCTGTACGCGCCTGGTCAGATGTGGCCAGCTATGAACGTCAAAAAATAAAGATTCTGGATGGCTTACAGCCTTTAGTTGAGCAATATTCAGGTTTTGAAAAAGGCACTTTAGAAAAAGTGACTGAACTGCGTCAGAATATTTTAAATCTCAATTCAAATAATACCGATGTATCTCAATTACAACGCATTGAAAGCTTAAATAAAGAATTGATGCGTAGTCTAAATGTGGTGGTTGAAAACTATCCCGAACTTAAAGCCAATGAAATTTATCTGAAAATGATGAATGAAATTGAAGAACAAAATGAAAATGTCGGCGCAGCCATTACCATTTTTAATCGTAATGTGGAACTATTTAATAACCATATTCAGGTTTTCCCCAATAACATTGTGAACACCATGACCATGGGTAAAAAAGCCATTCGTCCCTTTCGAGATCAAGCGGTCACTCAAAATTTTGACTATCGACCTAATTTTTAATACCTTGGGACTTCTTGTATTCACCCTTCATAAATAACCGCAAGAAGCCCAAAAACTATAATTTAAAAAAAATATTAACTTCATAAAAAGAATAAAGCTCATGTTAGAACACATACCATGCAAGCCACACCCAGACTTTACTTAATCATGATCACTATTCACATATACCGTGAAAAGGAAAGTATCGAGTTAAAATTCGACAACGCTGGCGTTTATGTGCGTAATCTAGGAAAATAGCCAACTTTTAGCGGCGAACTGTTTATTCGCTCTTGCACTGCACGCAGTGCTTTGCTCTTGTTCAGGATATTTTATGAAGTTTGAGAAATTAGGTCAGTCGGGTCGTGCCCGTCGTGGTCGTTTAACGCTTGAACATGGCGTGATTGAAACGCCCGTGTTTATGCCTGTTGGTACCTACGGTACTGTTAAAGGCATGCTCCCACGTGATATTGAAGATATTAAAGCTCAAATTATTTTGGGTAATACTTTCCATCTTTACTTGCGTCCAGGTTTAGACGTGATTCGTGAACATGGTGGCTTGCACGAGTTCATGAAATGGAATAAACCGATTTTAACCGATTCAGGCGGCTTCCAGGTTTTCAGCTTGGGTGCAATGCGTAAGATCAAAGAAGATGGTGTAACTTTCCGTTCGCCTATTGATGGCTCTAAAGTATTCTTATCACCTGAAATTTCAATGGATATTCAACATACCTTGAATTCAGACATCGTGATGATTTTTGACGAATGCACGCCTTATCCTGCAACCCGTGAGGAAGCGCAAAAATCATTGCAACTTTCGCTACGCTGGGCAAAACGTTGTAAAACTCAACATCATGATGTGCTCAAAAATAAAAATGCCTTGTTCGGTATTATCCAGGGTGGCATGTACGAAGATCTTCGTGATGAATCACTCAATGGTTTAAAAGAAATTGATTTTGATGGTTTTGCCATTGGTGGTCTTTCTGTGGGTGAACCGAAAGAAGAAATGATCAAGGTACTGGATTATCTTCCTGTGAAAATGCCTGAAGATAAACCGCGTTACCTGATGGGTGTCGGCAAACCGGAAGATATCGTTGAAGCGATTCGTCGCGGTGTCGACATGTTTGACTGTGTGATGCCAACACGTAATGCACGTAACGGTCATTATTTTGTGACGGATGGTTTGGTACGTATTCGTAATGCGAAATATCGTCATGACCAAAGTCCGCTTGATTCACAATGCGACTGTTACACTTGCCAGAATTTTACTCGCTCGTACTTATTCCATTTGGAAAAATGCGGTGAAATGCTCGGTTCTATGCTCGGTACAATTCATAACCTGCGTTATTACCAAAGATTTACACAAGACATCCGTGATGCGTTGGATAATGGTACTTTTGATCAATATGTCCAAGAATTTTATGCGTGTCGTGGTCTAGAAGTTCCGCCTTGTCCTGAAGATTAATCTTTCAGCATTTGCGCTGAAGAAAAAGACAGGGTAAATTGCTGAACAAGTTATTTTATTTATCATCATATTGTTGATATACAGTTTTTTATTTTAGGAAAATGAAATGAGCCTTTTTATTTCTACTGCTCACGCAGCGGGTGAAGCTGCAACCCAACCAAGTTTGGTAACTAACCTTTTGATGATTGCTGTATTTGTCGCAATTTTCTATTTCCTCATTTGGCGCCCTCAAGCAAAACGCGCTAAAGAACACCGCACCCTGGTTGAAAGCCTAGGTGTAGGTAGTGAAGTCGTTTTTGCAGGCGGTTTAATGGGTAAAATCACTAAGATTGAAGGTGATTTTGCAGTGGTTGAATTAAGCCGTGGCGTAGAAGTAAAAGTTCAGCGTGCAAGTGTGATTTCAGTTCTTCCTGAAGGCACATTAAATAATCTTTAATCAAAAAAAAGTCGTGCCCTAGCACGACTTTTTCATTTTAAGAAGAAAACAAATGCGTTACCCAGCATGGAAATATCTGCTGATCATCGTGGTTTTGATGATTAGCACATTATATGCCCTGCCTAGTTTGTATCCCGATGAACCTGCTGTTCAAATTTCGGGTGCCAAAGCCGGTACCCAAATTGATCAAAGCATCGTACAAAAAGCAGAGCAATTATTAGAAAGTGAAAAAATTCCAAGCCATGACAACAGCTTTAGCAATAATGCTGCCCTTTTGCGTCTCGATACTTCTGAAGCACAGTTAAAAGCCAAAGAAGTATTACGTCGTGGACTTGGCGATAATTATGTTGTTGCATTGAACCTTGCGCCAACCACTCCTGAATGGCTACAAAAAATTGGTGCAAAACCAATGAAATTGGGTCTGGATTTACGTGGTGGTGTGCACTTCTTGCTTGAAGTGGATATGGATAAAGCCATCAGTCAGCGTATGGAAACATCTGCGACTGATTTGCGTCGTCAACTTCGTGACAACAAGCTGAAATTCAATAGTCTTGCGTTGAATAACAACACCATTACGGTGCAGTTTGCCAATAACAGTGATCGTGATGCGGTTATGGACTTCTTGCGTCGTAATGGCAATGAATTCACTCAACAAGCGATTGCATCAGAGTCAGGTTCAACTTTACGTCTAAACTATACCGATGTCCGTAAGCAAGAAATTCAGTCTTATGCGGTAAACCAAAACTTAACCACTTTACGTAACCGTATTAACGAGTTGGGTGTAGCGGAAGCATTGGTTCAAACCCAAGGTAGCAATCGCATTGTGGTTGAACTTCCGGGTGTTCAGGATACTGCTGAAGCAAAACGTGTCTTGGGTCGTACAGCGAACCTGGAATTCCGCCTGGTTTCTGATTTGAATGACCAATATATCGATCCGTATACCGGTAAATCGACTGGAAAAGCATTACCTCCAGGTACAGAAATTTTTGCTTATGAATCACTGGATAGTGGCCGCGAATTATTATTGAACCGTAACCGTATTCTTACCGGTGAACGTGTACAAAACGCTTCAAGTGGCTTTAGCCAAGATAGCGGTGGCGCTGAAGTAAATATTACTTTAGACAGTGCTGGCGGCAAACTGATGTCAGATGCAACACGTACTGCGGTTGGTAAACGCATGGCGGTATTGTTCATCGAGAACAAGCAAAAAATCAGCTATGTACCCGATCCTGTAACTGGTGCACAAACTGAAGTGCGTACGCCTTATGCAGAATCTGTCGTGATTAATGCGGCAACCATTCAAGCTGTGTTAGGTTCTCAGTTCCGTATTACCGGTCTGGATTCTCCACAAGAAGCAGCTGAACTTGCGCTGATGCTTCGTGCAGGTGCTTTGGCTGCGCCAATGTACTTTGTTGAAGAACGTGTGGTTGGTCCAAGCCTGGGTCAAGAAAACATCGACAAAGGTGTGTTATCGACTCAAATCGGTTTCATCCTGGTTGCAATCTGGATGGTGGTATTCTTCCGTCTATTCGGTGTGATTGCTAACTTTGCCCTGCTTGCCAATTTGGCGATGATCCTGACTGTCATGTCTTGGATTGGTGCTTCACTGACCCTTCCGGGTATTGCCGGTATCGTAATTACCATTGGTATGGCAGTCGATGCCAACGTACTGATCTGTGAGCGAATAAGGGAAGAGATGAAATGGGGAGCCTCGCCCAAACAAGCGATTGTCGCGGGTTATGATCGAGCCTATAACACCATTTTTGACTCGAACTTAACCACGTTCCTGGTTGCGTTTATTCTTTTTGCCATCGGTACAGGTCCTATCAAAGGCTTCGCCGTAACCTTGATGATCGGTATTATTTGCTCGATGTTTACTGCAATTACAGTGACCCGTGCAATCGTACAGCTCATTTATGGCAAAAAACGTAACTTGAAGAAGTTGAGCATTTAAGGAGATCTATGATGACTGATATGACTCAACCGAATTCAAAAAAATACGGTCGCCCAGATGATGAACGAATAATTCCGTTTATGAAAATTGCCAAACCAGCGGCAATTTTCTCCATCATCCTGACCATTGCAAGCATCTTCTTTATTGTGACCAAAGGTCTAAACCTAGGTTTGGACTTTACTGGTGGTGTTTCTGCAGAATTAAACTATGCACAACCTGCCAACCAGAGTGAAGTGATTAAAGCGTTAAATCAAGCCGGTTTTAAAGACGCTGTGGTGCAAACCCTCGGTAGCAATAAAGACCTTTTGGTGCGTATGCCCCCTCAAGATCTTGAAGTGGAAGATCTAAGTAACGCAATTAGCAAAGCTGCCCAATTGCCGAATAATGCTGCTGAAGTCCACAAAGTGGACGCTGTCGGTGGTCAAGTCGGGAATGAGCTGTATATTCGATCTGCAGGTGCTGTCGCGCTAGCATTACTGTTAATGCTGGTATACGTCACGATTCGTTTTGAATTCAAGCTGGCTGTAGGTGCAGTGCTTTCATTATTCCATGACGTGCTTGTAACAGTGGGTATTTTTGCCCTGATGCAATGGCCTTTTGACTTAACCGTATTGGCTGCAATTCTGGCACTTTTAGGGTTCTCGTTAAACGATAACATCGTGGTATCGGATCGTATTCGTGAAAATTTCCGTAAGATCCGTGGCGCAAGCCCGCGTGAAATTATCGATATTTCTTTGACAGAAACCCTACGCCGTACCATTCATACCTCAATGACCTTATTGCTTGTAGTACTTGCAATGATGTTCCTTGGTGGTGAGGGTTTACACTGGTTCTCTGTAGCCATGTTTATTGGTGTATTTGTCGGTACTTATTCTTCAATTTATATTGGTACTGCCTTTGCCCTATGGCGTGGTCTGAATCGTCAAGACTTCATTGTGCAGGTTAAGCCTGAATTTGAAGAAGAAGAAATTCCTAAATAATTTCTCTTTAAAGCCAGATCAGCTTTAACTTGAGATAAAAAAGCCCATCTTCGGATGGGCTTTTTTATGTTGCAGCAAAAATGCGGTCGAAAATTAATTCATTTGGGTTTGCTCAAAAGCTCAATGGAATTGCCTAAACTTAGAACTTAACCAGATCCGCTTTTAAAGCAACGCTTGCAACTGCCATCCCTTTAAAGCACTGGTAGGTCGTTGAACTCTTGCTTTCATTCGCTTTGAAGTAGCTGACAATATTGGTAACAGAGTTGGCCCCTTGCGCTTTAGCAGTCTTTTGCAACTGAATCAATGCGGAACGTAATACGTGATCACAGGCTGTTTCTGCAGATTTGGCAAAACCATTGGTTTTTTTATTGGTCACTGCATCTTTTTGCACCACTTTACCGCCCGACTTGGTTCCTGCCAGATAAAATTTCACAGAACCATCCAAAGTACCATCTGCAACGGCACGTTCAACTGCACTTTTAAAATCCAGATTGTGTGCAGTATCTGCAGCCTGAGCTGAAACTGCCCCACCAAAACACAATGCTGCTGTAAGTGTTAATTTTTTCATTAACATAATTTTTACCCTCTTGTTGTTGTTAAACCCGTTTAAAAATAAGGGAGGTATTAATTCCTCCAAAAGCAAAATTATTGCTCATGATGATGTCGGCATTGATCTTTCTAGAGTCATTCACGATATAATCTAAATCGCCACATGCCGTATCTATTTCTTCTAAATTTAAAGTGGGAACAAACTGGCTACGTTGCATCATTTCAATACTTAGCCACGCTTCTATCGCGCCACACGCACCTAAAGTATGCCCGAAATAACTTTTCAGCGAGCTGATCGGTTTCTTGCCCAAAATTCTTGCGGTTGCCTGAGTTTCTGCAATATCGCCTTGATCGGTCGATGTGCCATGCGCATTCACATAATCAATTTGGTCGGCCTGGAGTTGTGCATCAGACAATGCCCATTCCATACAACGTCCCATCATTTCAGCATCTGGACGTGTCACATGCTGACCGTCGGTATTACTGCCATAACCAATGACTTCTGCATAAATTTTGGCGCCACGTGCTTTGGCATGTTCATATTCTTCTAAAATTAAACAGCCTGCACCTTCACCCACCACCAAGCCATCACGTTTAGCATCGAATGGACGCGGTGTTTTTTCTGGATGTTTATTTTGACCGCTGGTTGCCAGCAATACATCAAACACTGCCGAACCTGCGGCACTCAGTTCCTCGGCACCACCTGCCAGCATCACCGTCTGCTTGCCGTATTTAATCGCTTCATAAGCCTGACCAATTGCCATTGAACCCGAAGTACAGGCACTGGATGTCGGCAAAGTTAAGCCTTTTAAGCCAAAATACACCGTCATGTTAACCGCACTGGTATGCGACATCATGCGGATATAAGTCGTCGCATTGAGTTTGTTCATGTTGTTATCAAGCAACATGCTACTAAACTCGCCAATCGCATCGACACTGCCCGCAGATGAACCAAATGCCACACCGGTTTGACCACTGTTTAAGATCGGATCATTTAACAGAGCTGCATCTTCAAGGGCTTTTTCCGCACAAACCGTTGACATCAAGGCAACCCGGCCCATACCACGTGTCGCTTTGCGGTTAAAATGTTTGGGAATGGTATAGGATTCGACCGGACCGGCTAATTTACTGCGTAAATCGCTAAACACTTCCCATTCTGGCATGTAGCGAATGCCGCTTTTACCCTGTTCAAACTGAGTGAAAATCTGATCTGCCGTTTCACCTAAAGAAGTGATTCCCGCCATGCCTGTGACCACAACACGTTTCATCAAATCAAACCTCCATTGACTGAAATCACTTGACGCGTGATATAACTTGCATCATCACTGCATAAAAATTTCACCACTTTTGCCACTTCATCGACCTGTCCCATGCGTTGTAATGGAATCATCTTCAAGGCATGTTCTTTGACTTCTTCAGTGACCATTTCGGTTTCAATCAAACCCGGCGCCACACAGTTCACGGTAATTTTTCGTTTCGCCAGTTCCAGTGCCAAAGCTTTGGTCGCGCCAATTAAACCGGCTTTAGCCGCACTGTAATTCACCTGACCACGATTGCCCATCAAGCCTGAAACAGAAGACATCGTCACAATACGTCCGCCTTTTTTCAGGCGAATCATCGGCATAACTAAGGGCTTTAATACGTTGTAAAAACCATCCAGAGATGTAGAGATGACTTCATCCCAGTCACTGTCGGTTAAAGCCGGAAAGGCTGCATCCCGGGTTAAACCGGCATTCAGTACGACTCCATAAAATGCACCATGTTCTGCAATATCCTGTTCTAGCAATTGCATGACTTTTTCGCGGTCATTCACATCAAATAAAATGGCATGGCTGGATTGCCCCAAAGCCTGAATTTCTTGTACGACTTTCTGTGCTTCTTGTTGTCTAGATCGTGCATGTACAGTGACATCAAAACCTGATTGCGCCAATTGCAAGGCAATGGCTTTACCAATGCCACGGCTTGAGCCGGTTACTAAAATTCTTCTACTCACTCTGACTTCCCAATATTTTCTTCAATTTCTGGCGGTTCAAACACACTCAACATGGCACTAAAAAGATGTTCTTGATACTCGATTTCGCAGTTAAACTGCCCCAAGCCCTCATGCAAATAGCCTTGTTCCGCTTTAATACGCACGGTTTCACCCAAAGCAAAATAAGGCAATGGCAACTGCATTTTACGTGTACCCAATAAAAAACCAATTTTTGGCGGCAAGCCGAGCATTTGACCTTTATGTCCTGCATAGGCACTGATGGTCTGCGCCATCAATTCAATACTGGTCCAAGTCGGTAAACCTTCAGCTTCACAAAACATTAACTCAGGTCGAATTACCAATTCCGCTATGGCAAAATTTTCATTGGCTTCAATTAAGTAATCCACAAAAACCATTGGCTTTTCATGCGGGATAAACTGCACAGCATCCATCATTTCAGTTTTGTTCCAAAAATCAAACTAATATTGCTGCCGCCAAAAGCGAAAGAATTACTCATCACATAATGAATTGGCTGTTGCAACTGTGCATCCAATACATAATTCTGCTCATCCAGTTTCGGGTCAATGTTACTGGAGTGATGCAGGGGCAACCATGACTGATCAGCCAAAACCTGCTGACAAATCACCGTTTCAATCGCACCTGCTGCGCCCAGACAATGCCCTGTTTTATGTTTGGTACTGCTGATTGGAACATCATATTGCTGGAATACCGTCTGAACGGCTTTAATTTCCATGGCATCATTTTGCGGTGTTGCCGTACCGTGCATATTCAAGTAGCCAATATCACTGGCTGTTACGCCTGCCATATCTAGAGCTTTTTGCATGGCTTCGGCAGCGCCTTTTCCTTCCGGATGCGGTGCGGAAATATGCCAGGCATCCATCGATTCACCCGCTGCCATCAACATGACAGGTGCAGTCTCTTTGGACAATAAAAACAAGCCTGCTGCTTCACCAATATTAATCCCGTCACGCTGTGCACCACAGGGCTGACAAAGACCATTGGACAGGCTTTCCAGACTATTAAATCCATTCAAGGTCAGCTGACATAAAGTATCCACACCACCCACCAGAACAGCATCGGCTAGACCGGCATTAATCAAACGCTGTCCTGCCGCCATGGCTTTGGCACTTGAAGAACAGGCGGTAGAAATGGTATATGCAAGACCTTCCCAGCCCAGATACATTTGCAAGCCTTTGGCCAGACTGCCCATCTCCTGTTTGTAGTGCTGAACCTCTACATCTGCCTGATTAACAAAATATTGTTTCAACAGCTTTTCGTTGTCGGCAATCCCTGAGGTCGAAGTACCCAGAATAATCGCCAAACGTTTGCGATCGAATTGCGCCGTATAGTCACGTACTGCGGTTTCAATGGAACTTAAAGCAGTTAAGGCAAAACGTAAATTACGCGAATCCACATCCTGCAAAAATGCTGGAATATTTTCAATTAAAGGCTGCTGATAGGCACCTACCCAGACCTGTTTTTCTGGAATAAATCCTGAAACCAGGCTCAAAGTATTTTGCTGGCTAGTCAGCGCCTGTTTGATCTGTTCAGCGGTATTTCCTAATGCCGACAAACCCACGCTGAAATGAATCCCGACTGCAGGATGTTGTGTACTGATTTGATCACCCATCATCATCCCCCTTTATTCAGTGCTTTCCACATCTGTGTTTTCCAAGCTGTCACTGATAGTACTGATGACCATTTGATAAGACACTTGCAGGTTATCCAACTCAATCACATCATTTTCATGTTTGATATTTAATACATGCTGCTGGTTGATAAAAACCGACTGTACCTGAGCAGATTTTTCAATCCGAACATTCTGCTGATGTAACTGGGCAAAATTCGGATAAGTTGCATATAAAATATCACGCACCACAAACTCGAAAGGCAGTAGCTTCATTTGCTCAATCCGCTGTTCTACATGGACTTTATGACCATCAAAGCTCAGCTTGAATAATTGCTGTCCCGTCAAGGTTAATGCCAGCATCTCTAGCTTTGAACCTTTTTGTTGCTGATACAGTAGAAAACTAAAACTCTGCTCTTTCCACTGCACCTCAAGCTGATCCTGACGCTGATAACTCTGTGCAGCCCAAGTGGCAGTTGCCAAGCCTTGCGCTTTCGGCAGCATCGATTGGCAGCCACCACAGAGCAGAACCGTAGCGAGTAACATTCCTGTCCATTTCAGTTGCATATTAGACACCATTGCTTAGAATTTCAGTTTGCTGTGGATCGCGGCAATATTCCGCCAAAGTGCTTAAACGTTTTTTGGCATTTTTATGAATCGGATTCGTGGTATCCCAGGCATAACCGGCAAGCAGCGATGACACCATACGGCGAATTTTTTCATCTTGCTGAGTCGAGAACACCACATCCTGAAATTCACCCGTATACCAAGATTCCACATAGGCACGGAACACTTGAATACCTTCACGTAACGGTTTTTCATACTGTTCCATCCAGTTAACCGTCTGACCTTGCAGCACTTGATCCACCAAAGGAATTGCCAGACTTGAAGATTTCAGCGCAATCGTTACGCCTGATGAAAATACCGGATCAAGGAATTCACCAGCATTGCCCAGCAAGGCATAGTTACGGTCAGCCAGATGTTTTACATTGGCAGAATAGCCCACCAATGTACGTACTGGTGTGTCAAACGTGGCATTGCGTAATACCTGTGACAGGCTTTCGTCATCGGCCAAAATACGTTTCAACAAGGCTTCTACATCATAATCAGCACTGCCATCAAAGCCATATTGCTCAAAGAAGTCTTGCTCTGCGACCACACCAAAGGATGACCGACCATCCGCAAATGGAATCAGCCAATACCAGGCCCGATGATCTTTAGCGTGCACCGTAATCAGGATTTTTTCGCGATCAAAATCGGGATCATCCAAAATACCATCTTCAATATGGGTAAACACCGCACGACGTACTGGAAAATCAGATGGACTTTCCAAGTCTAAGAACTTCGGTAAGATCCGACCAAAACCACTGGCATCGAGTAAAAATTTAGCCTGAATTTGATAAACATTTTCCTGCTCATCTTTTACAGTCAAAATCGGTTGTTCTGGAGTAACATCTACATCAATGACTTCATGACCAAAGCGAATTTCTGCACCCTGTTTTTCAGCTTGTTGTGCTAATAAATGGTCAAAATTGGCACGGCGAACTTGCCAGGTGGTGCCCGGACCGTCAGTAAATTTCTGGGTAAAGTCATAAAAACTGCGCTGCTTGCCTCTTAGGAATGCCGCACCATTTTTAAACTGAAAGGCAAACTCGCCAACATGCTCACGTACCGTATCCAGTAGCCCTGCTTCTTCCAGGAAAACCATGGATTGGGGCAACAATGATTCACCGATCGAAAAGCGTGGGAAATATTGTTTTTCAATAATCGTGACCTGATAACCCTTTTGACGCAGCAATGCTGCTGCCGAACTGCCCGATGGTCCCGCGCCGATAATCAATACATCTGTGTGTTGCATGCTGCTCATTGCACTGTACCTCTTAGTCTCTCAGCTCTTTTGGCTGATATTGTTGAAGCACAACATGCTTGGCATCGGAAGATGTAAACAATGTTGCGTAAATAAATGAAAAAATCACCCCAAGTAAAACCGTCAAGCCAAAGCAATGAATCGCATAGGTGTGGCTAAAAGATAATAACCCGAAACCTAACAAGGTCGACATCATACATAGGAATAACGCCATGCCTACCACTTGCGGATGATCATGTCCATGCCGGTAGAAAATGGCATAGTCTACGCCAATCCCGATAATCAGGAAGGTGCCCATAATGCTGAATAAATTAATCTCAACACCTAACCATGCCTGAATCGCAAAGGTGGTCATTAAGGCTAAAGTCACGGGTAATACCAACGGCAAAATGGACTTGATGCCATAAATAATGCCCAAGCCAATGGCTAAGGTAATTAGGGCAGAAAGTAATAACCATTGCGCCTGAATACGATGCTGCTGAAATAGTTCAGACAGCTGATTCACTGGTCTTAACAGTTGCACCTGTTGGTTATTCAGTTGTTCTAAAGCGGCAACATTATGGACATTTTGTAATAGCACCAGACGCTCGGTTGGGCTCATTTGTAAAAATGCCAAGGGATGTTGTGCCATTTCAGCTGGATGCAGTAAAGGCTGCTCGTCGAGTTTTTTTTGCCAAGCCAATACATCTGCCGAGTTAAGCTGTAAGGCTGTGGCATAGTCTTGTAAGGCACTGGCTGGAATAGCCTGCAATAATTGAATATTGTGCTGTTGTTGCGCTTCAGATGGCAACCATTGTCCTAAAGCCTGAACGGTCTCTAAAGCCCCTTCATTTTGTAATACTTGCAATTTTTGCAGCAGTTGCTGTTCGTTTCGCTCAAGCTCTGCGGCAGTCTTGCCATGCACAACAAAGTATTCACTGCTTTGTTGCTGCATAAAGCGTTCACGTACGTATTGATCTTCCTGCTTGAGCTGCTGATCCATACTTTGTAAATTACGGATATCATCATTGCTTTGCAGCAACATTAAGCTGCTGCCTGCGACCACAGCAATCACCACAATCAAGCCGTAACGCAGACCATTTTTAGCTTGGACAAAGGTACGTGCTTTGCCAATAAAACTTAAGCTGCGAATAGCAGGTTCGGCATTTAAAGGAGGTAATCTTGGCAGTAATAAAACACTGGTGATCCATGCTGCAGCCAGACCGACCATGGAGAATACTGCAATCTGTTTAAAGCCTGGAAATGGGGTGAAACTTAAGAATATGTACGCGACCAAGGTGGTCATCAAGCCCATAAACAGGCTCGGCAACAGCGGTTTTAATACCGCAAAACCATTGAGATGTCGATGCTGCGATTGCATCGCCATAAAGTAAAATGAAAAATCGACACAGACCCCGACCAAGCTAGCCCCAAACACCAAAGTCATCAGGTGAATTTCACCGAATACCCAATGGGTGATGGCAAATGCCACCAGACATCCGGTACCAACTGCAATCATTTCAGTCAGCATTGGACGAACCGAGCGGAAACCAAACAGCACTAAAAGGAAAATTCCCAACGTTGAACCTAGGCCAATGGTGGAAATTTCTTTTTCAGCCGAGGTCGTGCCAAATTGGGCAAATAACAACGTTCCTGTCCAATGGGGTTGAACCTTCATTTGACGTAATTGTGAATCGAGCTGTTCAATCCAGATGGCAGTTTTTTGCTGATAATCAATATTGTAAGGACTGTTTTTTAGCTCTAAGACCAATAAACGTGAAATACCTTTATCATCTCGAATGGTGGCAAAGCCCTCTTCCAAAGCAATATCAGGATTGCTCTGTAAACTGGATAAGCCCATGGCATAACGCGGAAATAACAGCAGCGGATCTTGTTGTAATAGCTCTGCTGTCACCGGCATGCCCGGACTCATGATTTGCAATAAACCTTGTTCGGTCAGGGAGACATAATCTTGTTGTTCCAGCAGCTTTTGATCATCAACAGTGAGCAAGCCAGCACGATGCTGATATAGCACCTGTGCAAACTTGTCACTGTCTAGCTGTGCATTTAAGGGCTGCCACAAATCAGTTGCTGCCACGCTTTGTTTAAAGGTCGTGGTGGCTTTGGCTAAGGCCACATCATCTTTGGCATTCAGTACCACAAACACTTTGTCATTCAATTGCTGACTGACATATTGCTGTGCCCGTTCCAGCCTTGGGTCTTGGGTCGCTTCCGGCAACAATGCAAAAATATTGGTCTGAAGATGAATATCTTTTTTCAGCCACGCGGTACCCAGCGTGATTGCAAGCACGCTGAGCACAATCAGCCACAGTACGGTAAATTTATTTTGCCAGTTGGAAAAGCGCATTTTCCTCAGCCGTTAAAGTTTGGGGTTGAGTGGTTTGTTGACTAAAGCGAATGGTGGTGCTGTTATTGGCTTTCTCACGAATTACGATGCGATCGACATAACGCTGCCCTTGCGCATCAACCCGAACAAATAATTTTTTAAATAAACTGCTTTTCGGGGTTAAAGCGACATTCCATTGCGCTGGCGTATAACTAGCAGAAATGATATTAAAGTTTTTGGCAATCGCGGCTTCATTACCCGACATCAGCTGCAAGAACATGGTTGCCACCGAGCCATATGGTGATTTATCAATTTCAATCTGACTATGCGTGCGCTGGGTTTTTTGCACCAGTTTACGTGGAGTCACAATCAAATCGGCTTTGACTGGATTTTGAATTTTCCAGATGACACCTTGCGATTTTGAAAATGAAACCGTGCCTTTAGAGACAAAGGTTTTATTCATTGAAGCCAGTTTTTTTTGCTGTTCAAAATTGGCACGTACAGTTGGAGTCTCGGAGAGCTGTCCAAAAATTTGTCTGAGCTGCGGGTTTTGTGCATGTACAGGCTGTGGCAACATGAATGTGATACACAGCATACTCGCTAAAAACAGCCATACTGCACGTTGTAGATTGATCGATGTCATCTGCTTTACTCCGACTTAAACTCAGACCAAGCGTTTAAACGCTCCAATAAAATTTGCGGTGACTGGAAACACATTTCACGACTTTCAATGTGTACCGCCACTTGAGTGGTATAGCCTTTGGTGAGTCTTTTTCCAGTTTCCGCATCAAAAATTTGATACTCAATTTTCAGGCGGTTTTCCCATTCTTTTAAAATGGCACGCACCCGAATTTTCTGTTCAAACAAGATGCCATGTGCATAGCGCACGTGGCTTTCAATCACAGGCCATGCATAGCCAGAGTCACGCATCTGGATATAGTTATATTGAAATTGATCCAGCAACTTACAGCGTGCAATTTCAAAATATTTTAGATAATGCCCATGCCACACCACGTTCATGGCATCCACATCATGAAATGGCACTTCAATCATCACATCGGCATGCATAGTCTGTTTCCTGAAATGTTTAGCGAACAAGGTCACTGCTTAATAATTCTAGATTTTCGAAACGATCCACCAGCTGCTGCAACTCGTGTTGCAATGGTCGATCTTCCACCACGTAGTCAAATGTTTGCAACACCCAGACCTTAAATGCAGCCAACACTTCAGCCAGTTGGCCATCTAAACCTTTTAAGTGAATGGCTTGGACACTGGCACAGCACAGTGCTGCAATCACCTGCTCAGTCAATACAATCACACGGCTGGCATCGCGAGCTGCAATGGTTCCCATACTGACCTTGTCCTGGTTATGACATTCGGTCGAACGGGAAAAAATTGAAGCCGATAAGGTTTGTTTTAAGGCTTCTGCCGTCCATGCCGACACACCAATTTGTACGGCTTTAAAGCCATGATTCAGCGGTAAACGTTCTGCTGTTGCCCCGGTCAGATTACGTGGCAAACCATTATTCATTTTATAGTCAACAAGCTGTGCAAATTGGCGATCCATTAAATCGGCAATATTGGCAATCATGATTTTCAGACTGTCCATGGCTTGGGCAATATGTCCGCCATAGAAGTGACCACCGTGCAACACGCGTAAATTGACCGGATCAATCAGCGGATTGTCATTACTGGAGTTCAATTCATTTTCAATAAACTGGCGTAACCACGGTTTAGAATCTTCCAATACGCCAATAATATGTGGCGCACAGCGTAAGGAATAACGGTCTTGTAAGCGTGAACTTTGATGTTCAGTTTGCACTTCACTGTTCAGCCAATCACGCAATTGCGCGGCAATATTTTGCTGACCCGGATGGGGCTTTTGGGCAAACAACACTTCATCAAAATGGCTCGGATTGCCTTCTAAAGCGAGAACATTCAGTGCGGTAATGCAGGTGCTGGCTAAACTGATTTGTTCGGCTTTTTTATAATTTAAACAGGCTATTGCAGTCATCACAGCAGTACCATTCATCAATGCCAGTCCCTCTTTAGGACGTAACACCAAAGGCTGCATGCCTTTTTCTGCATATACGCTACTTACCGGAGCAATTTGACCTTGGTAATAAACATCACGTTCACCAACCAAAGCCCCAGCAATATAGGACAATGGAGTTAAATCACCACTCGCCCCGACTGAACCTTCCGAAGGAATCACCGGGATGACATTTTCATTCAGCATCCACACCAGACGTTCAAGCAAGGCATGCGAAACGCCTGAATAACCGCGTGCCAGCGAACATAGACGTGTCACCACCACAGCACGCGCCGTGATTAAATCCAGATTCTGCCCTAAGCCACAGCCATGAAAACGGGATAAATGCAAAGGCAGTTCATTGACTTGATGGGCTGGAATTTCCACCAGACAGGAATCTCCATAGCCTGTGGTCACGCCATAAATCACGCCTTCGTCTTGTAACAGTTGATCCAGAAAATCTGCACCGCGTTGAATTAAATCACGCCATTCGATAGATGCGGGCAAAGCCACTGATTTTTCCTGACGTGCAACCGCAACCACATCTTCAATCGAGAGTGGTGTTTCCCCAACAACTAACACTTGCATTAATCTTTGTTCCAGAAATTATAGAAGTTAAACCATTGATATGGCGCACGAATACAGTGCTGCTCAAGTAGGCTGACATATTGGCGTGTGATGTTTTGAATAGCTTGCAGGCGGTTTTTTCGAGGAAAATTCAGTTGCTCGGCAATCGCGTGAATATGCACTTCAAAATTATTTGCAACGCGATAACAAAACACTGCAAATACCGGCACTTTCAGCAAGCTCGCTAAAATCCACGCTCCTTGCGGCCAGTTTGCTTCCTCACCCAAAAATGAAATCGGCTGTACCCGATCCGATTGAATCGGAACGCGATCTGCTGCAACAATGACCCATTCACCCTGATCAAGTTTTTCTTGCAGGATCAGCGCGGTTTCAATACCCAATTCATCTACCGAAACCAGATTGACATCGGCTTGATCATTGAGCTTTTTTAGAAACTGGTTAAATTTGGTGGCATGCTTTTGATAGACCAAGACATTAATTTTTTGTGGATGTTCCGACTTAATCGCCCGCAGCAATTCAATATTGCCAAAATGCGACACCACAATCACCGCACCCTTTTGATAATGGTTACGCAAATGTTCATGGCCCTGTAAAATCAGTTGCTGTTCCGGAATTTTACCGAGCCAGCCTTCAATTTTGTCCAGAATACATTCGCCAAATTGCATTAAATGCATATAACTATGACTTAAACCCGGTGAGCTTTTAAACGGGGAATTCGGTCCTGCAAAATGATGCAACTTGGTTAAATAGAGTTGTGAAGCCTGACGTGCAGTGCCTGAAAAAATCCAGAACCACAGAATGATAAAATACATCAATACACGGCAAAGCCAGCGACCAC
The DNA here is from genome assembly GCF_013004375.1 of Acinetobacter terrae. GTDB lineage: Bacteria > Pseudomonadota > Gammaproteobacteria > Pseudomonadales > Moraxellaceae > Acinetobacter > Acinetobacter terrae. Next base: position 85,409 of record NZ_JABERI010000014.1, read on the forward strand.
CTAAACGATAGAAAGCTAACACCAAAGTCAGTGAAAACATCCCACCCCGTTCTCTAATGTCATTCCATTGCGTTGGGTTCAGCTCAGCCACTCAATTAACCTTTTACTTTCTGTGACAGCAATTTAGGCAAACGCCGCAGCATTCCACCAAATAAACGCAGATGTGCCTGACTCATGCCCATGTTGTCACGCCATAGATTGAAATGCGAAATACCATTTTCAGGGTAAACTACTTTGGTCGGCACATTAATAAAAGGCACATCTGCCCATTTTAAACGCACCAAAATTTCACTATCAAAGCCCATACGCGGCTGAAATTTTGCTGAATCCAATACCTGAATCGTACTGGCTAGAGGATAAACACGGAAACCGCACATACTGTCTTTAATGTCAAAAGACAGGCTGTTAATCCATACCCAGATATGGGTGGCATAACGACCATAAAGCCGTTTTTTAGGAACCGATTCATCAAAGATCGGCTGACCGATGACCATCGCTTCCGGATTTTGTCTAGATATTTCTAAAAATTTTGCCACATCCTGCCAGTCGTGCTGACCGTCAGAATCGAGCTGCAAGGCATGACTAAAACCCAGAGCATGGGCATGACGTAAACCTGTAATCACGGCCTGTCCTTTGCCCTGATTATGGCTATGCTCAACCAGCTCGACCAATGGATGTTGTGCTGCAATGTCATGTAAAAGTGCTGTACACGCGGCATCACTGCCATCATTCACCAGAATAATGGGCATCTGAAACTGATCCAAATGAGCAACCAAGGCCTCAATATAATGCGGATGGTTATAAACTGGAATCACAAAACAATGCTGCATATACATCCTCTTCTAAGCCTGTTCAGTTTGTGTTTTAAACAACAAACGTCCAGATGCCAGTGTCTGATCTGCATGACTTAATACAAAACTCACTTTATGCAGTTTTCTCGACAATTTCAGCTGTAACACCATATAAGGCTGGATCAAATCTTGAAACTTGAGCTGTTCAAAACCATTACACCACTCAAGGTCTGCCCAGCTTTGACGGGAAAAATGCTGAATAAATCCAATCTGTCCCACACCGGGGAAAATTGGATAATCTGGAAAATGCCCTTTAAAGCATTCCAGTTCGGGAGAAAACTCTAGACGATATAGTGCCTGATCTGACTCATTTTGTTGTTCCAATACAATAGGCAATAACATAGGTTGAAATAAGGATTTCATGTATTGTTTATTCAGCTTAGATTGGGCATTTTGCGGTAATTGTGTCAAAAACCGCCACTGTCTTGGGATGGCGATGCTTTCCAGCTTGGCTTTCAATTGCGCTTTTAAGGCTGCAACATATTGGGCTTTGTTCATACTTTGCAGTAGTTGTCTGGCTTGCTCCGACAATACCGCAACGCAGGCTAAAATCTGACGATGTTCCCGTTCCAGAATCAATACATGACATTGCACAATCTCATCCAGCTCGACAATCTTCTGTTCAATCGCATCCAGACTCAGGCGTTTCTCTTCCAGTTTGACAATCCGGTCTAGTCGTCCTAATAAACGGAATGGACTTTTTGGATTTGCGGCATCAATCACTTCAACTTTATCGCCCGTGAAAATCCAGTCTTCACTAAAAGCATGATTGGTTCTAACTTCCAGTTCCTGTTGCTCACCGGCCTGGATATCGACATTGGCAAAGGGTATCCATAAGGCATTATCCTGTTGTCGATGCGCGATCCCACCAGTTTCCGAACTACCAAAAACTTCGGTAATGGGTCGGTTCAAATAAGGTCGTACACCAGATTCCAGTTTTCCACCGGATGAATATACGGTTAGGCAATCTTGCAACAAGACATCCTGAGTCCAGCGTTTTAATAAGGCGGGACTGGAAATCACATAATTATCTATCTTGAAAGCGGCTAATTTTTTTTGAATATCGGCCACATCTTCCGGGAAAACCAACTGCGCTTGATAAAAACAGCGACCACTTGCGAGTGGCCATAATAACTTAAACAGCAAGCCATAAATATGCTGATGACTGACCGTGGCAATGGCAATCGCCTGTTCAGGTAACTGAAAACTGGCATCCAGTCCCTGCACTTCATTCAGCAATTGACGCAAGGTACGAGGAATTTTCTTTGGCTGCCCGGTTGAACCGGAAGTATAAAAATAGATTTGTGTCTGATTCAAAAAAGCATCATCCAGATTCAGTTCAATCGGCTGGTTTTGGGTCATAGATACAGGCTGACGCTGTAAAAAATAAATGTTTTGTTCAGCCAGTTCTTTTTCTAAATCACTGACACGATTGGGAGGAAATAACACCTGTTTTTTTGCTAAAAGTGCCGCAAACAACAACACTAAAAATTGGTAACTGTCAGATTCCCATAAAGCCCAGCTATCATGTGGCAACGACTGAATTTCATGACTTTGCTGTATCACATCCTGCCAGAAATTCTGAAAACAGATTTGGCTTAAATCAGGCTGAATACACAGCGCTTTCAGTGAATGAAGATGATTTTGAAAATGACACAACATAATAATCTGTTTTATTCCTGAAGTTGATTTAAGCGCTGCTGTCGCTTACGCAATATAAATTCGCCCAATAGTAATAGTCCCATCAGTACATAGGAAATAAAACCGTTATACAGCACCCAAACCTGCATCGGAGCAAACAACACGGTCGCCAACGCAATCAGGGCATTCAGCACAAAAAAACCACACCACACGATGGTGACTTTACGGGTCCAGATCACCCCGGCTTCGGGTAAATTCGGTTCTGCCAATCGGGCAAAACGCTCAATCATGGAAGGTGGTTTAATTAAAGTAGAGGCAAAAATGCTGAGCGCACCGACACTCATAAATACCGGATACAGTTTCAGCCAGGCATGATCTTTTAAAATCAAACTCAAGCTGCCACATAAAATGGCAAACCCGGTTAAAGGCCACAGTAAGGTATTACCCTTGCTAAATAGACGCAATACACCCAGTACAATCAGCAAACTGCTGACCCAGATATACTGCCCATGTGCCAAGCTATAACCCACTAAAAAAGGATAGAGAATCAAGCCGATTACCACTATCCCTTTGAAGATCAATTTCATGCAGCAGACATATTCTGAATAACTGTCACAACATCCTGCACTGTGCGTACACTTTTAAAGTCTTCAGGATTTACTTGCTTGCCGGTCAGTTCTTTAATTTTGACCACAAGATCAATCGCATCAATACTGTCTACATCCAAATCATTGGCTAAATTCGCATCCAGCTGAACATCTTCAGGTGTAATTTCGAACAGATCTTCCATCCATTCTCTTAATTTTTCAAGTACTTGTTCCTGAGTTAACATACAACCTCTTACGCCTTTTGCTGTGCTTCAACCAAAGCCACCAAGCTTTGAATTGATTTAAAATGTTGTTTAGTTTCTGCCGATTCAGCATTCAAATGAATGTTGTAACGTTTTTTCAGCGCTAAACCTAGTTCCAAGGCATCAATGGAATCTAGACCCAAGCCATCACCAAATAAAGGTGCTTCGGTTTCAATATCATCTATGCTGATGTCCTCAAGGGCCAGAACATCGATAATCATTTGCTTTAATTCATCAGCAAGATTGCTCATTTTTCAGATAACTCTTGGTTAAAAAACTGGTGTAATTGATGATTCAGATGACGCACATTTTTCGGACTAACCGTTGCATCATCTATAAGATCATCGACATGAATGGCATCCAGCACCTTCACATGAATATGAAATGGCCGTGAAGGAACGTGATACCACTTTTCATTCTTGGTTAAGGTTGAAGGCGTACAGGTAATCAGAACTGGACGAATCGGCACATTGGCACGAATCGCAATATTGGCAGCCCCGCGCTGAAACTCATTCAGCAGCTCGCCTTTTGCCGTACGTGTTCCTTCAGGGAAAATCAGCAAAGATGCAGCTTGATCGGTCGTTAATTTTGCAACGCAGTCCTGAATAAACTGTTCAGAACCTGCATTTAAAATATAACCGGCACTTTGCACGGGGCCTTTGGTAAATGGATTTGACCACAAGGTTTGCTTCACCACACAGTTGGCTTGTTCCATCAGACCAATCAGCACCACCACATCAACCAGTGTAGGATGGTTGGCAATGACCAGTTCCTGCCTACTCTGCTGTAATTTTTCCAGACCTTCAATGTCATAGGTCATAATTCCAAGCTTGACCATCATTTCGGTAAAGCCCTTGAAACTATGCTTAATCACTTTTTGCGTGCGCTGCTGACGCAAGCTCGGATTCTGGGTGGATAGATTGACCAATGGTGCAATCAAACCACCAATCGCAACACCACCGATCCCGAAACTGGCAAAACTAAAACCCGTGGCGCCAACACGCCACAGATAATTGGCTTTTTGTTTAATTTGATCGCGTTTTAACATTTTTGCCATGCCTGAGTCGGAAGATGCTCCTGATTCTGTTCAGATTGCTGCCAAAAATCATAAAATTTTTGTGCATCTAAATATTTATGGCGATGATGTGTTAATGCGTTTACATCCAGTTGCAGATTTGGCGCCTCTAAACTAATGATTGCCGACATGGCAAAACCACTGAAGGGCTGAAATTCCTGATAAATTTCAGGTAAAGCTTCATCGTAATAAACCACCAGCACGCGTGCATTGGGTTTTGGTGTAGTTTTCAGCCAAGCATAGGCTTCAATCAGTGCTTCACTCCATGATGCTGCCAAACTGGTCGATGGTGTCGCATCCTGACATAAAATCGAATACAGCCCGGCAATGGCATTATGCACAGAGGTCGAAAATTGCGTCGGCGATGGAGTTTGATCTTGTAGAACATCTGCCAGAATTTTCAGCGTTTTATGTTCATCACCATATTGTGATGCCCAAACAATATAGTCCACCGATTCTGCATTCAGCGATTGAATCGCACTATTTAAAGCCAATTTTGCAATTCCGGATAATCGTCTACGCTGCATGGCAGGAATCTGTTCTAAGGCAGGAACGGTCTCTTCGGCACGACTCATATATAGTGGTGATACATTTATTTGAATCATTGCCGAATTTTTCCATACCCTAATAATAGTTTAGCTTGGGGGCCATTTTATTCGCCGGATTATAGCATTTGTCATAAAAATTACACAAAAAAATATCCTTTATACTTTCAATAACATAAATGTATTACCTTGATTTATTTATACATTTTAAGTCTAAGTCGCATAGTCATTTTTTCCTTGCATAAAAAAACCAGCAACACAAGTTGCTGGTTTTTCGGTAGTAATTTACAGGTTTGGATTAATTACCTTGTACCAAACGACGTGCGCTAATAATCCCCGGTTGTTGCTCTAAACGTGCCAACAAGCGTGATAACTGTGCCAAGCCTTTCACTTCAATTAGCAACTTCATATTGGCAATACCATCTGTTTCTGAAATGGTATTCACCTGACGAATATTGATTTGATCTGAAAAAATCACTTGAGTTAAGTCTTTTAACAAACCACGGCGGTCGTATGCTTCCACTACAATCTGCACACTTTGGCCACGGGTTGGCTGCATTTCCCAATCTGCTTCAACCGCACGCTCAGGTTCTTGTGAAATCATCCGGATATAATCCGAACACACAACCTTGTGAATACTGACGCCACGATTCAGCGTGATATACCCACCAATTGATTCGCCATGTACCGGCTGACAGCATTGCGCAATATGCAATTCCACATTGTCCAAACCGTCAATTAAAATGCCATGCGCAGACAAGGTATGACTTGCACGCGGATTTAATGTCGGCTTGAGTACCAATTCAGGTTCATCTTGACCGATATGCATATGACGATTGACCTGATTGATCAAGGCATGCAGACTAATATCACCATTCACCAAACCAATCAGAATGTCCTCACCCAACTTGACATTGAAGTGATTGCAATAATCATTTAAATCAATGCTTTTTGGATGAATCGCCAAACGTAAAAGTTCTTTATTTAGAATTTCACGGCCAACTTCCAGGTTTTTACTGCGGTCTTGCTGTCTAAACCAGTGACGCAATTTGTCGCGTGCACGGGAGGTCTTAATATAACCAAGCGAGTTTACCAACCAGTCACGATTCGGCTCGCGATCTTTTTTGGTTAAAATCTCAACCTGTTCACCGGTTTTTAAAGTATAGGTTAAAGGCACATAGCGCTGGTTGACCCGCGCTGCATAACACTTGTTCCCCACTTCAGTATGCACATGATAGGCAAAGTCTAAAACAGTTGAACCACGTGGTAACTCTTTAATGTCCCCATCACGGCTAAACACATAGATCTTTTCAAATCCTTCGAAATCTTGAACGTGTTCAAAATTCTCGGAATCATCATCTGATTTATGCGCGCTGGAATCATTACGTTCTTGATAATGCTCAAGTACTGCACGCAATGAATGTAAACGATGATTAAAAGAATGATCGGTATTTTTTGCGCCTTCTTTATAATTGAAGTGCGAACATACCCCAAGCTCTGCCTCTTTATGCATATCCTTGGTCCGGATTTGCACTTCAAGTGACTTGTTCTCTGCAATGACCGCAGTGTGCAAGGAACGATAGCCATTGGCTTTAGGATTGGTAATGTAATCATCAAATTGATGCGGAATATGACGCCAAATTTGATGCACAATTCCCAGTGAGTGATAACACTCAGGTACGTTTTTTACCAACACCCGAACCGCGCGAATATCGTAAAGCTGATCAAAACTCAGGTTCTTACTTTTCATTTTTCGATAAATCGAATAAATGTGTTTAACCCGTCCGCTAATCTCGGCTTCAATACCGTAGCTCGCCAGTTCATTTTTCAGTTTATCAATGACAAACTGAATATATTGCTCGCGCTCCAAACGTTTTTCATTCAGTAACGTTGCAATTTCTTTATAGCGTTCTGGGGCTAAATAACGAAAAGCTAAATCTTCAAGTTCCCACTTTAACTGCGCAATCCCTAAACGGTGCGCCAAGGGTGAGTAAATGGTCAGAATTTCTCGAGCAACACGTTCTTGACGCTCGCGTGAGGCTTGGGTCAATTCCCGCAAAGCATAGGTACGCTCTGCAAGCTTGATCAATACCACACGAACATCTTCGGTCACAGAAATCAGCATTTTATAAATGCCGCTTAAATGCTCTCTTTGATTATTATTAAAATGGTCTTCTAGACGCTTGTTCTTCTCAATCAGTTCAGAAAGTTTACCCATAGCCAGGGTTCCTTGGACCAGACTATGCACTTGCTCGCCAAAATGTTCACGAACTTCTTCAAGCGTCATGACGCCTTCACGCACACTTCGGTACAGCATCGCTGCGGATAAAGTATCTTCATCCACATGTAAATGCGCCAAAATATCCGCCATCTCAATACCGGTATAAAAGGTATTGGAACGATGATTAACCGTGGTTTGCAACTCTTTCTGCAAAGTTAAATGGGCAACTTCTTCGAGTTGTTTAAGCGCTGCGTCATCTAATATGCCACGAACCCGATCCAGCCATTCCGCCAAATCATGTCGAGCTTGTTCGGCATGCTCTACAGTCGCTTCCTCAGACAGCTCATTGAGACGCCCAGGAAGTTGTTCACGTACTGTGACCATACCCTTCTCCTACCTCTTTACTTATCATATTCTAAATCGTTTATTTCTTTGTTTTTCTCGAATAAGGCAATAGATTCAACATGTCCAGTGTGAGTAAACATATCCATTACCCCAGCCTTTTTTAATCGATAGCCATGTTTCACCAACACACCGGCATCGCGTGCTAATGTTGCAGGATTACATGACACATAAACGATTCTTTTTGCACCAAATTTTGGCACATAATGCATTATCTCCTCTGCACCGGAGCGTGGAGGGTCAATCAATAATGCATCAAATCCCTGTTTTGCCCAAGAATGATGCGAAAAATCTTTTGTTAAGTCTTGTGAATAAAAATGTACGTGAGTCATCGCGTTATTTTTAGCATTTTCTGCACCACGTTGAACCATTTCTTCACTTCCTTCAACAGCCACCACTTGCCCTGTTTCACCGACACAACGAGCAAGAGGTAAAGAAAAGTTTCCTAGACCACAAAATAAATCTAGAACGCGTTCACCTTGCTGCAACTGAAGCAAATCACATGCCAGCTTCAACATTTGCGGATTAATCGTTGAATTCACTTGGGTAAAATCCAGCGGATTAAAGCCAAATTTCACATCAAATTCATCCACAGCATAATGCAAACGCATTGCAGCAGTTGGGTCATCGACACGGTGTAAACTTTCGCTACCTGCAGGTTGTAAATACAATTGCCATTGCTTGTTTAACGTAAACTGTTTTAATTGGTTGACATCATCTGCTGATAATTTTTCAGTATGACGGACCACCAGTGCAATATCTTCATCACCCATGGCCAATTCTATATGACCAATGGCGGCTTTGGCTTTTAGACTTTCGAGTAACTGTTTCAGCGCAGAGATCGATCCAAATTCACGATCAAGCACCATACAGCGGTCGATGGAAATCAATTTATTACTTTGACGTTCACGGAAACCCACCACCAGTTTGTCTTTAGCTGGAATATAGCGTACTCCAATACGGGCTTTACGACGGTAGTCTTCACGTTGCGAACGTAAAGGTTCTAACCATTGTTCTGGTTGAATTCCGGCAAAATGTTCTAAATGCGATTTTAGAACATCCTGTTTTAAGCGAATTTGTTCATCTTGCTGAATGTGCTGCATATTACAACCGCCACACACGGTAAAATGTGGACATTTCGGTTCAATACGTGTTGCAGCAGGTGCGCTTAACAGCTCAATACTGTCCGCTTCTTCTAAACGTTTGACCACATTGGTAATTTGCGCTTTAACAGTCTCGCCAGGCAAGGCATAACTGATAAATACTTTTTTACCCTGCTTCTCACTTGGATGATCAGGATGTGCTCCATAGTGCGCTATCCCCCGTCCCTCGTGTGAAAGTGACTCAACCTGAAAAGTGTAAATCGGCTGTTGAGCTGGACGTGGCTTAGTTCTATGTTTCATGAATACCTAGAGTGTGGGAGATAAAAAGTCTGTAGCGGTAAATTCAGTACGTTGTGAGGTTTCACGCCATACTGCTAAAAATTCTGCATGTTGCGGTTGAGTCGATAAAAATTGGATGGTGCGCTGAACTGCATCACGATAATCATTAAGTAAAAGCTGACCTTTTAATAATGACCAACGCAGGTAAATCAACCAGGTATTGAGCACATCACCTTCGCAATAACTGGTGAGTTTTTGCCATTCTTGCTGACGTACATATTCAGGGACATGGTAGGCTCCATCACCACGCTTACCCGGATAACCAAGTAAATGTGCAACATCATCTAACTTCTGAAATTGACGACCATTGAACATCGCAATCACATCCATCAAATCGACATGACGATGGTGATAACGATTCTGATAGTTATTATAGCGCTTTTGCTGATCAATTTCGCCCTGATCGAATAAACTTGGTGCAGATAAACCATGATACATGGCGCGAAACAGAATTACCGGCAAATCAAATTGCGAGCCATTCCAACTGACTAAAGTCGGATGACGCTTGTCAAAAATCGAGAGAAATTTCGTTAAAATTTCCGCTTCAGTATTCTGCTCCCGGCTAAACGAGAACATTTTCATGTTGCCTTGCTCATCGAGCCATAGGCCAGAAATACAGACAATTTCATGCAAGGCCATGCGTTGAAAGTCCATACCGGATTCTTGACGACGCAATTTAATCAACGCCTGTTCCAGATCTGCTTCTGGCAAATCTAGACCATACAAATGCGCTCCCGATTTTAAATCGGTCAAGGTTTCTATATCGAAAATTAAAACAGGTAAGCGCATCTTAACTCACAAAAATTGCAGATTTATTCAGGATCTTTTACAGAGAACAAACCTGTAGAAAGATAACGGTCACCACGGTCACAGATGATACATACAATCACTGCACCCGGGTTTTCTTGCGCCAATTGAATTGAAGCCCAAACAGCGCCACCGGAAGACGTACCGGCACTGATGCCTTCTTTGCGCGCCAATTGACGTGCCATTTTTTCCGCTTCAATTTGCGGAATATCCATAATGCGGTCAACGCGCTTAGGGTCAAAAATAGTGGGAAGATATTCTTGTGGCCAACGACGAATACCTGCAATATTTGAACCTTCAGAAGGTTGTAAACCCACAATTTGAATATCAGGATTTTGTTCTTTCAGGTATTTGGAAATCCCCATAATCGTGCCTGTCGTTCCCATGGAACTGACGAAATGGGTAATTTTACCACCAGTTTGTTGCCAGATTTCAGGACCGGTGGTCAGGTAATGTGCTTCAACATTGTCCGGGTTACCAAATTGGTTAAGGACTAAACCTTTACCCTCTTTTTCCATTTGCAGCGCCATATCACGCGCTTCTTCCATGCTTGAAGATTCAATCAGTTCAGCACCGTAAGCACGCATCGCGTCTTTACGTTCCTGACTTGAACCTGCAGGCATAATGAGTTTCATTTTATAGCCACGCATTGCTGCAACCATGGCCAAGGCAATCCCTGTATTTCCGCTTGTCGCTTCAATTAACGTATCGCCTGGTTTAATTTGACCACGTTTTTCAGCTTGCATAATCATGTTATACGCTGGACGGTCTTTTACCGAACCTGCAGGATTATTTCCTTCAAGTTTAGCCAATACTGTTGCTTGAGTGTGACTTGCCAGACGTTGCAAACGCACCAAAGGCGTTTTACCTACGTAGTGGTCTAACAAAAATTCGTCTGCTTGAAAATCAGGGGTGGTATTACTCATTATTTGTACCTATATCGAGGTGCGCCTATTGTATGAAAAAATGCTCCTCCCTGCACCCATTTAGCAGGCTTTTTATTGAAAGTGATTAAAGCGCAGTCAGTTTTAAATAAAGCATGCTAATATTCCGTGCATAGAAAATAAATTGCTTTAACCATGTCAAATATCAATAAAAAGTTATTTAAACGTCTACACTTAAATCATGCTTATGGACAACTCATTGCACTGATTTTTGTGCCGATTATGATTTTGGCATGTGTCGGGGCCTTGCTGGTTTTATCCGAAACCTCCAATGCATCACGTGCGCAACAACGTCAAATGGCAATTGCCATTGTGACCCGTTATCAGCTCACATCAGAAGCAGCAATCGACTTATTAAATAGTTATCCATGGCAATATGATCAGGCACGCAATGCTATGCAGGTCATGCTGAATGAAAAATATTTAATTCGTGCCGCCATCATTGATCAAAATGGTAGAAACCGTTTAAGTATTGGTTTTCAGGATCAGGAACCTTGGCCAAAGATTGACTCTACAGCCTCTTTTGTCGGCCCTATTCCATATAATAACAATAATATTTATGCGCTAAAGATTAATGACCATACTGGAACTCCTGCACGACTGGTCATTGAACTGGATAACCAACCGCTTGAAATTGCGCGTTATCGGGTCATGGTCGTGCTGATTGCAACCGGCTTACTAACTTTATTGCTACTTTTATTGTGCCTGAATTTCTATTCGCGTCGCTGGATTGCACCGATGTACGAAATCCGTATGCAATTACAACGCCTAAATGCTGATACCCTTGATCAGCACATGGTGATTAACAGTACCGGTGAATTACGTTTGTTGCAGCGCGATATTGCCAATGTGGTCAAACGCCTGCACTTCAGTTTTTTAGAACTGAAAGAACATACCGAACAAACTGAAGATGATTTACGTCGCACCTTAGATACATTAGAAGTTCAAAACATTACCTATCGTCAAGCACGTGACCAAGCGATTTCAGCCAACCAGTCCAAATCGGTATTTTTGGCCAATATCAGTCATGAATTGCGTACTCCCCTGAATAGTATTGATGGCTTTATTCATTTATTGCTGCGTCAAGGCAACTTGAGCAACGAGCAAAACCTGTATCTGCAAACCATTCGTAAATCATCGGCGCATCTTTTAGCACTGATTAACGATGTACTGGATTTCTCGAAAATTGATGCTGGCAAACTAGAACTGGAAACCGCACCGTTTGATCTAGAAGAAGCCATTTTCGATGTGATGGATATGTTGTCCCCACTAGCGGCTCAAAAGCATATCGATATGGCGTTTTATTATGCTGACAATGTACCGACACAAGTGATTGGTGATGCGCTACGCTTCAAACAGATTCTGACCAATCTTATTTCCAATGCGATTAAATTCACCCCGGATGGTGAAATTATTGTCCGTGCCCGCATGGAACACGACGATATTGGACAATGTTTATTACACTTTAGTGTGCAGGACAGCGGGATTGGTCTCAGTGGTACAGACCGTAAAAAACTGTTTGAATCCTTCTCGCAAGGCGATGCTTCGGTAACCCGTCAATTTGGTGGTACAGGACTTGGCTTGGCCATTTCCAAACAGCTGGTGCATTTAATGCAAGGTCAAATTGGCTTTGAAGACAATCAGGAACGTGCACCGACTGAAAAAGGTTCGACCTTCTGGTTTACCGCCATGTTTACTGTGAATGACGAAATTGAAATTATTCATCCACACTTCAACAACATGCAGGTGGTGTCTTATTTAGCCCATCCTGCGACTGCCAATATCTTGCGTCATTATCTTGAAAATTATGGTGTGCATCATGTCGAAACCAGCTCGATTCTGGATTTATTCAGTCAGCTGAATCAATTCTCGGAAAGTGATGAAAATACCTGGTTGATCGTGGATCATAGCGGCGATGGCAAAGCTTTGCTGAAAGAAATTCGTAACCGTTATCATGGCAATATTGCGGTTTACGGTTATCAAATGGTACTCGATCCAAACATGCTGAATGAGTATCGCGCGCGTCCACTGTATCAACCGTTGAGTCGTAGCGCCTTAATTCAGCTACTCAGCAATCAGCCGATTTTCGATCAAGATGTACATCAAGAATTTAATGGACAAGGTCTGCATATCCTCGCTGTCGATGATCATTTACCGAATCTGATTGTTTTAGAAGCTCTGTTGGGTGAACTCAATGTCAAGACCACCAAGGCGTTAAGCGGTCAAGAAGCCCTGGAAATCATTCAAAACCGGATTGAACAGGATCTGCCTGCATTTGATGTGGTATTTATGGACATTCAAATGCCGGTAATGTCAGGTATTGATACTACACGTGCCATCCGTTCTCTGGAATCGACTTTAGAGAACCGTAAACGCTTGCCGATTATTGCCCTGACGGCGCATGCTCTGGCCGATGAGAAACAAAAGTTGTTGCAGGTTGGCATGGATGATTACGTCACCAAACCAATTCAAATGGATCAGATTATTCAAATTCTGACCCAGTTGACCTCAGAAACTTTTAAAAAGGCTAAGAGTGTCGATAAAAGCATGCTGATTGAAGCCCTTGATCCAAACATTTTAGATTGGCAACAAAGCTTACAACTGGCGGCCAATAAAGAAGATCTGGCGATCGATCTACTTAAAATGCTGGTCGACAGTTTCCCTACAGAACTTGCTGAAATGCAGCAGTTGATTGAAATGGAAGATTTCCCGCAACTGGAACATGTGCTGCATCGTTTATATGGTGCAACCCGCTATGTCGGTGCACCTACTCTACAAGAAGCAACCGGTGGATTTGAGCAGTTTGTTTCCTCTTTACGTAAAGAACGTCGTAAAGCAGATGAAGGCTTTATTCAAGAAACTGTAAAACGTCTTGATGAATTACAGTCGGTCATTCAGCAAGTTGAACAGGCAGCCCAGCAAATCTTAAACAAACAGAATACTTAAACGGCCTTATTCGAATTTTGATAGTAGCGTCCATCTTTAGATGTGACTCTACTGTCATGTATCGTGGCATGTATCAGAGAAATGCCCGTGTTATGCTCAAAACAATGGAAAAAATTACAGGTTTATACAACATGGCGTTACTTCGCATAGAAAAAAATAATGGCATCGCAACCGTTTCTTTAAACCGTCCAGAAAAACGCAATGCCATGAGCTTTGCCTTGTTACGAGAACTGGTCAATGCAGCCAATCAAATTAAAAAAGACCGTTCGATTCGTTGTGTCATTTTAACTGGCGAAGCCCATGTCTTTAGCGCCGGGATTGACCTTGCCGATTTAAATTCACCGAAAAATACGGCTTATGCGGCTTGGGAACTGATTAAACCGGGACAAAGCCTATTCCAAAAAGCTTTTCTGATTTGGCAGGAACTTCCTGTTCCAGTCATTGCTGCAATTGAAGGTTATTGCTTAGGAGCAGGAATGCAATTGGCACTAGCTGCGGATATTCGTATTGCACATCCAAATACCAAAATGTCGATTATGGAAAGCCGTTGGGGACTGGTTCCAGACATGGGACTAACACGTTCAATTAAAGGCATTATTAATGTCGATCTTGCCAAAGAGCTAACCTTAACTGGACGTATTTTCGATGCTAATTATGCCAAAGAAATTGGTCTGGTGACGCATTTAGATGAATCACCAATCAGCAGAGCCCAAGCACTTGCTGAAGAAATGCTGCAACGTTCTCCTGATGCACTGACTGCAGCCAAACGCGTACTCGATGCCATGGAACATGAACCGAAAAAATCTTTACGCCTAGAGAAAATTTGGCAGCTGAAATTACTGTTGGGTAAAAACAGTAAATTGGCCCGTAAAAAAGATAAGAACCCGGAAGTTCAGTTTTTACCACGCCAATATAAGTAAAATATCCAGATAACAGGATTGTGCAGAGAAAAACACATGAGTTTTGATCGTAATACAAAAATTGCATTTTTAGGCATGGGGCTGATGGGTAGCCGCATGGCCACCCGACTCATTCAAGCCGGTTTTGAAGTGGCAGTTTGGAATAGAACAGCATCAGCTTGTGATGTGCTGATTGATATGGGTGCGACTGCATTAGACTTGCAAAACATTGGACAATATCCTGTTATTTTGACCTGTTTAGCCGATGATGCTGCAGTGCAAGCAGTTTATGATCAGATTCAGAACCAGTTACAGGCTGGACAAGTGATTGTGGATTTCTCAAGTTTATCTGTGGATAAAACCAAGACTTTGGCACAACAAGCTCAAACTCGCCAAGTCCAGTGGATTGATTCTCCTGTATCGGGGGGAACGGCAGGTGCTGAACAAGGAACTCTGGTGATTTTTGCCGGTGGTGATCTGCAAACCATCCAGAATTTATCGCTAATTTATAATGTGCTTTCGCAACGTGTGACCCGTATGGGCGAAACTGGAACTGGGCAAGCCACCAAAATTTGCAATCAGCTGATTGTGGCTGCCAACAGTACTTTAATTGCGGAAGCGGTGGCATTGGCTCGACAAGCCGGTGTGGATACCACTTTACTCGCCCCTGCGCTTGCCGGTGGTTTTGCCGACTCGAAACCTTTTCAGATTTTAACCCCGCGTATGGCAACCCATACTTTTGAACCGGTGCAATGGAAAGTACAAACCCTGTCTAAAGACTTAAATAATGCAGTTCTGCTGGCTGAACAATTCAATTTAAATATTCCTGTTGCAAAACAAGCACTATCACAATTGAAAACCCACCAAAATAAAGGCTATGCTGAAGCTGATCTTGCTACTGTGATTCAACTTGTTGAATCTTAAGCATCTCATTTTCTAACGCGCAAGGAGTAAAGCATGATTAAGCTGGCTGTAAATTTATCGATGATTTTTACTGAGGTTCCTTTGATTGAGCGCTTTGCTCTAGCGCGTGCACAGGGTTTTCAGCATGTGGAAATTCAGTTTCCCTATGAACTCAGCATTGAACAAATTCAAACCCAGCTGACCATTCATGACTTAAGCCTTTGCCTGATCAATGTACCTGCGGGTGATTTAATGCAAGGTGGCAATGGTCTTGCCGGTGTCCCAGGGATGGAACTTGAATTTCATCGCGGTTTAGAACAAGCCATTCAATATGCCACAGCACTAAATGTGCCGAGTGTGAACATTTTAGCGGGCAAGCAACCACTCGATGCAGACCTATTGCCTTGTTTAAATACTTTGGCGAAAAATTTGAAACTTTCCTGCTCAATGTTGGGCGAACATCAGATTCAGCCGGTATTTGAAATGATTAATGGCACAGACATGCCGCGCTTTCTGGTTCAGAACATTGCTCAAGCGCAAGAAATGCTTGAAGCCGTGCAAAACCCTGCCCTAAAAATGCAATATGACTGTTATCACATGGCGATGATGGGTGAAGATGTTTTTGAAGCCTTAAAAGAAAATATTCACGATATTGGTCATATTCAATTTGCTGACTGCCCGGGACGTCATGAACCCGATACTGCACAAATTAATTTTGCAGAAATATTTCAATGGCTTAATCAGAGTACATACACGGGTTATACAGCGGCAGAATATCGCCCACAGGCACATTCCAACCATTCGTTTGCATGGAAAGATAAATATTTTGTAAAATATCCGCAAAGTTAAAGTATGAACGGATTTGAAATTTAGCACTAAAACCGCTATATTACACGATGAGTTATTGTCCGGAAATAAAACCCTTTATGAATTTAGAACCATCGCCCAGCGCTTCTAATTCTCTCGATCTAGCAATGAATTCTCAAGCTAAAGATGTACAAGCTTGCTTAAAAGTTGTACATGAAGCCCTATTAGATGTAAAAGCAAAAGATATTCTTGAACTTAATGTTGGTGCTATTAGCAATGTAGCAGACTATATGGTCATTGCGAGTGGTACATCATCCCGTCACATTAAAGCCCTCGCAGATAACGTTGCTGAAGAAGCACGTAAAGCGGGTTTCCGCCCGATCGGCGTTGAAGGTGAACGTGATGCGGAATGGATCTTAATCGATCTTGGTTTTGTGGTTGTCCACGTTATGCTTCCAACGGCGCGTAAATTTTACGACCTTGAAAGCTTATGGCGTGCCACTCCAGAATCTGCTTAAAGCAAGAAAAAGCGACCATAAGGTCGCTTTTTTCATCTTGGATGTTCTATTTTAGATGCAACCATTTCACATGACTGAACCTTTATAAGATTAACAATATTTATAATAGTTGATGCAAATCTACATCAGGATATTTCGCCTTAATGTTATTTTTTACACGTGCATAGACTTGATCTGCTTTTACTGGTCCATAGAATTCGCAATAACATTCATAGCTTGCAGTTGTTTTTGAATTCATCATTAAAGTCTCATTCAGATCAGCCTATACAACTGCCAGCAGTGTATCATTCCCCCTTGTTTTATACTTTTAAAAATCATGCATTCTAAAAACAAAAAACCACCCGAAGGTGGTTTTTTGATACTCAACTTTAAGAATTAGTGACCGCCGCCATTAATCGCTTTGGTCATATCTTCCACGACTTTCTTGGCATCCCCAAAGATCATCATGGTCTTATCATTATAGAACAAGTCATTATCCAGACCTGCATAACCTGTTGCCATAGAACGTTTGATTACCATGATGGTACGCGCTTTATGCGCTTCCAGAATCGGCATACCGTAAATTGGTGAAGTTGGATCATCTTTTGCCGCAGGGTTCACCACGTCATTTGCACCAATCACCAGAACTACGTCAGTTGCAGGGAAATCTGTGTTGATTTCATCCATTTCCAAGATGTCTTCATAGGCCACATCAGCTTCTGCAAGCAGTACATTCATATGACCCGGCATACGACCTGCCACTGGGTGAATCGCAAAACGGACTTTTACGCCCTGTTCTTTCAACAAGTTAGCCAGTTCTTTCACCGCATTTTGTGCACGACCTTGCGCCATACCATAACCGGGTACAATCACAACACTGTCGGCATTCGACATCAAGAAGCCGGCGTCATCTGCTGAACCTGAACGGTGGTTACGCTGAACTTTTTCACCATTATCTGCTGCTGCAACTGCTGCACCGCCCATCGCACCACCAAACAAAACATTGATGATCGAACGGTTCATTGCTTTACACATGATGTAAGACAAAATTGCACCCGATGAACCCACCAGCGAACCTGCAACAATCAACATGTTATTTTCAAGCGTGAAACCAATACCTGCGGCTGCCCAACCTGAGAACGAGTTCAGTAGCGATACCACAACTGGCATATCACCACCACCGACGGGTGCAATCCATACCCAACCGAATACCAGCGCTAGAGCGGTCATTGCCCAGAACGCTTGCATATTGCCTGTTGAGAAGAACACAAAGCCAGATGCTAACATCGCAAGGAAAATGATCGCTTGTACAGGTTTAACCCATGCACCCGAAATCGTTTTTGCCCATTTTTTCGCAGCCAATTTACCATAGGCAAATACAGAGGCTGTAAAGGTAATCGCACCCACAAAGCAACCGACAAACAATTCAAATAAATGAACTTTGCTCATGTGTACATGCTGAACACCAGCTGCTTCCAAAGCAGTCTGATTTTGAACAAACGATGCCGTCAGTTGGTTATTATGCAAAATTGCAGCAATCGCAATTAAAACGGCAGCCAAACCGACCAATGAGTGCATCAGTGCAACAGTTTCAGGCATTTGCGTCATCGGAACAGTACGTGCACGTGCAATACCGACCACACCACCGAGTACCATCGCGCCAATAATCATCCAGACCACAGGATGTTCAGCAACAAAAAATGTGGTGATCACAGCAATCGCCATCGCGATCATGCCGTAACGGTTACCTTGAATAGCTGTCTTAGGACCAGACAAGCCACGAAGCGTTAAGATAAAAAGAACGGCGCCTACCAAGTAGAACCAATCCGCATAGTCTCGAATAAATTCCATTTATGAACCCTCTTTTTTCTTTTGCTTCGGCTTAAACATTTCAAGCATACGTGCAGTCACGGCAAAGCCACCGAAAATGTTGATACTGGCCAAGAACACTGCTACCGCACCCAAAATGCTCACGATGTTCACGCTTTGGAAAGCGACGTTGGCATCGACACCAATCACCGGCAAGCCGACAGTTTGAATCATTGCACCGACCACAATAATGGAAGACAGTGCATTGGTAACAGCCATAAGTGGCGTGTGTAAAGCTGGTGTTACGCCCCAAACCACGTAGTAACCTACGAAGATGGCAAGGACGAAAATTGTAATCGTTTCAACCATGATCTATCTCCTTAACCACGCTTTAACAGCACTTGGCCGCCATGAGCGACGAGTAGCGCTTTTTGAATTTCTTCTTCTGGATTAAGGACAAAGTTTTTGTCTTGATCAAAAAGAGTTTCCAGGAAATTAAAGACATTACGTGCATAAAGTGCCGAAGCTTCAGTCGCAACTGTTGCCGGAATATTTGGAATGCCTAAAATGGTCACGCCATTATCAGTCACTACATTTTCACCACACTTAGAACCTTCGACGTTACCGCCTGATTCAACCGCCATATCGAGGATGATTGAACCAGGTTTCATTTTGGCAACGGTTTCAGCACGAATTAAACGCGGTGCATCACGGCCTGGTAACAGTGCAGTGGTAATTACGATATCTGCATTGGAAACGGCTTTATCGACAATTGCTGCCTGGTCTTTGATGTATTGCTCACCTGGCATCCATCCATAACCGTTTTTAGCAGCATCGGCAGCTTTCTGCTTTTCTTCTTCAGACATGGGTACGTCTAACCATTTACCGCCTAAAGACTCAACCTGATCGCGAGCTGTTGGACGTAAATCTGTTGCCTCAACTACAGCACCCAAGCGCTTCGCAGTTGCAATCGCTTGCAAGCCTGCAACACCGACACCCATAATGACTACACGGGCAGGTTTAACCGTACCTGCAGCGGTCATAAGCATCGGGAACATGCGCTGGTATTCTGCCGCTGCCAAAAGCACCGATTTATAACCGGCCAAGTTGGCTTGCGAAGACAATACATCCATGTTTTGTGCGCGGGAAAGCGTCCGGGGTAAAAGCTCTAAAGCAAATGCAGACACCTGCGCGGATGCAAATTGGTCAAGTTCAGTATTGCGGTACGGATCAAACATCGCAATAACTGCGGTATTTGGAGCAAGTTTTTGAATTTCTTCACCTTTAGGCGCACGAACTTTCAAAATAATTTGACTGCCGGTATAGGCATCATCCGTAATTTTGGCACCGACTTGTTCATATGCACTGTCAATATAAGCGGCTTTAACACCTGCTCTACGTTCAATGACCACTGTATGACCAGCACTGATCAACTTCTTTACTGTTTCTGGCGTTGCTGCCACACGATTTTCACCGACAACAGTTTCGGTTGGGATTCCGATCTGCATGAGCCTTCCTCAAGCTAATTTTTCTTAAGTAAACATTGCGGTTAGCAATGTTTCCCCCTGGATGCATTTTTGTTGAATTTCTGGATTCTAATTGAACTTTTTTAAATTACCACCCAATATTTATTTAATAAATACCCATATTCTGAACTGGTGATTCATAAAAATAATCATACGATATAGCATTTATTGGTTTCGCTTTAATTAAAATTGCTTTTATCCGCTTAAATGTCATCGCAACACTTTTTAATTTTTTGTATTTAAGCGCTGATGGTGATTTTTTAGCATGATTTTAAAAATTTGAATTGATCATTCTGACAATTCCAGCTTTTAGCATAAATAAAACGCCAACTTAAAGATGCCCCTATTTAGGGCTTAACTAACCTGTTTAGGTGCTACTTTTAATCAGACTGACTAAAGTGACATTATAAACAGCCTGATTCAGCAGAAAATTTGTCTCTTTTCTAAAAGCTCATTTCTAAAAATGGGCTGTAAAGTAAATAGTATCTGATCTCTGTTGTTCTCAATTTCAATTGTTATTTTTATCCACCCTGTCTTATTCACCATAAGTCTAATGAGCTCAAAAAAATAGTTAATTTTTTTTGCTAACCATTTCGCTTGATGATGATTTGATCGTATCTCTCCCTAACTGACTGTTTTTCGCACCACTTTAGGGCAAACATCAAGTATTCACCTCAATATCGCTATTTTTACTGATTAAAACCATCCATTTTTGGCGTTTTATCTTTTTTCTCCGGCACATTCAGCTCATTCATTGGATCTTTGCAAAGAATCTTCATTCAATTGAGTCTTGCCTTTATTTTAGCGCTGCTTTCTTGAAATAAATGAAACCCATAAAAAAGGATTCATTCCGAATTGGAATCTTAACCATCATATTTTTGCATTTCACCTCGTCTCCTAAAAACTTTATAATTCACATTTCCACGCCTTATATTTCATACTTAAAGCATGTCCCAAGTAGGTAAAATGAAACTGAGTCTAACAAGAACACAATTAGGTTCATTATTCGCTGTTTGTGCCGCTTTTTTGTTTAGTACCAAAGCTATTTTTATTAAACAAACCTATGCGCTATCCCCGCTGGTCGATGGCACCGTTCTCATGGCTTTAAGAATGGCCAGTGCGCTGCCTTTCTTCCTTCTCATTTGTTGGTTCAGCCGACATCAGAGTCAAAACCTGAGCAATAAAGACTGGGGCTTACTGATCCTTGCAGGCTTGATTGGTTATTATCTTGCAAGCTGGCTAGATTTCGCCGGACTCATGTATATCAGTGCCTCACTGGAACGAATTATTTTATTTTTATACCCGACGATGACGGTTCTGGCTTCAAGCATCATCTATAAACAACGCTTAAGCTTTAAAAGTCTGTTTGCGATTTTGCTCAGTTATGGCGGTACAGTCATCGTGATGTTACAGGAACAAAGCAATGTTCCGCATCAAAGTGATTTTTGGTTGGGTGCGAGTTTGGTTTTTGCTAGTGCTGTGGCATTTGCAAGCTATCTGTTATTGACTCCGCGCCTGATTCAAAAATTCGGTTCATGGAATTTTACCGGTCTTGCGCTGAGCATTGCCTGTATTGGCACACTGACCCATTATCTGATTGCCATCCCGAATCCGATTGGCTTACTCGCGCAGTTGCCCAGTTCCGTAATTTGGTATGGTGTTGGACTGGGCTTTATGGTCACGGTTTTACCTACGGTATTATTGATGCAGAGTATTGAGCGCTTAGGTGCTTCACAATCTGCCATGATTGCATCGATTGGCCCTATTCTGACCATTATTTTGGCCACCTTTTTCTTAGGTGAAAAAATGAATGCGATTCAATGGTTCGGCTGTGCCTTGAATATTGTCGGTGTGATGATGATTACCTTATCGAAAAAGAAACTCGCCCACTAAACGTCTTCATCAAAATACTGTGGATACGACAATTTTAAGAATTTTTAGGGAGATATTTATAATCTCTCCCCAAAATAACAATTTTGAATTCAGGCAATCTCAAAACGTGGGAAAGATCTGTTTTCGCCTGCCTGTGTGCCAATTCCTGTTCCGTGTCTTGCTATACTCGATCTACACATTGAAATGAAGCAACTGCTGATTGCCGCTAAAACCTTAAGCAAGGGACTTTTATGAACACTTCTCTCGACATTAGCCAAGATAAATCTTTGTTATGGCTAATGGCTATTGCGTGTGGTTTATGTGCGGGAGCAAATTATTACTGCCAGCCTTTGATTTCATCCATTCAGCAGTATTATCAGGTTCCTGAATCGCAAGTGGCACTGACCGTTACCTTTGCCCAGATCTCCTATGCATTGGGTTTACTGTTTATTGTGCCTTTGGGCGACATGCTGAATAAAAGCAAACTCATTCCCTTCCTCATGCTAGGCGCAGCCGTAGGCTTATTTATTTGTGCCAGTGCCGTGAATCTGCCGATGCTCTGGATTGGAACCATCATTGCGGGACTTTTTTCTGTGGCTGCACAGATCTTGATTCCCTTGGCCACCATGGCGGTGAAACCGGAAAAAACCGGAGAAGTGGTCGGCTTCCTGATGAGCGGTTTGCTGGTCGGTATTCTGCTCTCGACCAGTATTGCAGGATTACTTTCCGACCTGTTTCACTGGAAAATGATCTATGTGGTCAGTGGCATCGCCATGCTGGGCTTAAGTTTCTATTTGAAAGGTAAATTGCCGAGTCTGCCACGTCTAAGAATAAGCTATGCGGCAATTTTTAAATCCATGGCGATATTATTAAAACAGGAACCACGCCTGATGTTGCGCTCGCTTACAGGAGCGTTCGCCTTTGCCGCCATGAGTATGCTGTTCTCTACCATTGCCCTGTTGCTCACCCAAAAACCCTTTCAGCTTTCTGATGTCATGGTCGGTCTGGTCACGCTGGTCGGTGTGTTTGGCGCGCTTTCGACTCAGCTGATTGGTAAATGGGCTGATCGTGGCCATATCAAAATACTGAGCTGGATCGGTTGTTCTATCCTGATCGGTAGCTGGCTGTTTCTATATTTCGGTGCCGTATCTTTACTGAGCTATATTCTGGGCTATGGGCTGATTAATTTAGGCTTGGCGATCACGCATAGCTGTAACCAGAACGTGATTTTTCGCTTACGCCCGGATGCCAAATCCCGGGTCAATTCACTTTATATGACCCTGTATTTTATTGGCGGTGCCTGTGGTTCTGCACTCGGCGTTTATTCATGGCACCATGGTGGGTGGAGCATGACCTGTCTCGCAGGACTTAGCCTAGCTCTTTGTGCCAGCGTATTTGCTTTAGTGGATCAATGGCATCATGCGCGAACACCTGCATGATGGTAAAGCATACATTTAGCTGACTTGAGCTACAGGATAGAAAGGCTTATTCAGATCAAGAGCTTTAGCATTTTCCAGTAAAATGCAGATAAATACGGGCAATAAAACTGCCAAAATCCGGCAGCTTTCCTCAAATGACTTGTGATTAAGCGAACTGTGATAAGTGATCCCGCCCTGCATGAGCTGATGATGTAATGTATATAAACGATGAAATATCATCTTTAAAATTTCGACAGAATTTCGCTCCTGCAAGGCATCCTGTATTCGTTTTTTCTGACTTTCTAGGGCTGCCTGACAGCTTTCCAGGCTAATTTTCTGATTGCGATAATCCCAAAAGCTCTGATCTACATATGAATTATCCAATAGCGACCGGATCGGCTGGCTGTATTTTCCCCATACAATATGATTAATTTTCTGATCCAGATCCTTTTGGCAGAGGGTTTCTAGAAACTGATGCAACTTTGCTGGAGCTAAAATGATGTCTCCGTCATCTGCATAAATGGCATGAAAGCTGATCCACAGACTGATAAATTTAAAATCCAGGTCCTGATCCAGCTCCAAGGCTTTTTTAAACCAGCCTAAGCCACGATGAATTCTTAAATTAAAATGTGCTGAATTTTGTGCTTTATGGCTTTTAAAAATTTCCTCCAATAACAGCATAATTGTTCTCCTTATTTCTATCGTTTTTTATCTATCTTTTAACTATCAAAATATACCATTCAGAAATGACTGGGAATTCCAATTTTATTTTTTATCTCATATCATTGGTTTGAACAGCGAGCTAATGACTAGCTTATTTTTTTTTGATTTAAGCTCGTATGACACCCTCTTTTTACAGTGTCATCCAATTCGGCTTTAGTAAAATAACTTCATATCAAAGCAGTAAGGGCATCGCTCGCTCCTGCTTTCTTGCATTGTGTTAATGGAGTAGCTTCTGAAGAATTGATCAAAATATATTTTCGAAAATAGACTTTGATTACCAATCAGTGAGGCATCAATAACGGATGGGATATTAAAAATAAATTATTATTTTCAATTACTTATATAAACAGGTAGTTTATTCAAAGGAAAATGTTGTTTTGTGTTTCGTAAAGCTCGCGATATTGCTGTCTACTTACTTAAATATATAGCTTGGAGATTTAGGTTTTTTATATGCTTATTAAGTTGGTCATCCGAAAAAAGCTCATCATTCAAACTACAGGATTCTCAGCTTAAGCTAATGCTAAATTAATTTTATATTTAATCATTTTTTTAGTATTAAAATATATGTATTTAGAAGATTAATAACCAATATTCCTCACCAATTAAAAAAAATAACTAAAGATTTAAAAATTCAACCTCACATATTAATCAACACACTCAACCACCAATTAAAACCAAATAAATTTAATGAATATTTTATTTAAAATTCAATAAAATTAACAGTCTCAAAAGCATCAAAAAAAACCTATTAAACATATAGTAACAATTAGGTCATAATACTTGAAAATTAATATATTATTTTTCTAAACATCTATTTTAAAAATACAATAATTACAATGTCTTAGGAATTATATATAAAAAAGTTTTTATTTAAAAACAGCATATCATCAAATAAAACATATATTTAAATAAAAATCATGTTTTGTTCTAAAATGTAATCCAATATAAAAAAATTACTTTTAAAAAATATATAAATTACCAACCTACTGATTAATATGAATTGAAATAAAAACTCATTTATTTGCATTATTACAATTCAACATAGTACTTTAAAAAAGTAAAAAATAAATTTCAAATCAAGAATAGATTAAATAATAACAGTGAGTCCATGAAATGATTGAATGGCTACAAGGTGAATTAAAACATAGTCCTGAAATTCTATTGTTTTTATCTTTAGCAATAGGTTTTTGGATTGGCAAATTTCAATTTGGTAAATTCCAACTCGGCGGTGTTGCTGGTTCATTACTTGCCGCTGTTGTTCTCAGTCTTATTGGTGTACCGGTCGACAATGGCGTTAAGGCCATACTTTTCGCTCTGTTTATTTATGCAGTTGGTTTCGAAAGCGGTCCCCAATTTTTTAAATCACTTGGACCGAAATCTCTCAAAGAAATTCTATTAGCGGTATTTATGGCAGTTTGTGGACTCATTACCGTTTTAGTGATGGCGAAGGTTTTCCAGCTGGATAAAGGACTAGCAGCAGGGCTTGCAGCAGGCGGGATGACTCAATCTGCAATTATTGGTACAGCAGGCGATGCGATTTCCCGGCTAGACTTACCTGCTGCTGAGATTCAGAGGCTTCAAGCTAATGTCGCGATTGGATATGCCGTAACCTATATTTTCGGCTCTCTGGGTGCAATTATTATCTGTGTGAATATCTTGCCAAAGTTTATGGGCCGAGAAATTCATGACGATGCATTAAAGGCGCAAGCTGAACAGCTAAAAGGCGCTTTTCAACTGGCACCAAGTCAAGAACTTGCCATGCCTGAAATTGTTGGTCGTATTTATAAAATCCAGCAGGCCTCAGGACAAACCCTTGCAGAACTTGAGTCAAAGGTACCTATTACCATTGAACGGCTTAAACGTAACGGTGAACTAATCGATGCAACTCCAGAAACTACGCTCCAGACAGATGATGTCATTCTTGTGGTCGGTCGTAGAGCCGGTATCGTTTCCATTGCTGACAATATTGGTCCAGAACTGGAATCTTCCCAGGGCATGGAAATGGTCATGGATACCACCGATGTGGTTCTCAGAAATTCTAAATACCTCAATCGCACCCTTGGAGACATTAAAGCCAATACGCCTGATTATTTGAAACATGGCATTTATGTACTCTCGATTAAGCGTGGTAATGAAGTACAAACCTTAGATGATAATACGGTTCTCCATCAAGGCGATGTCGTCACTGTCTACGGCACAAAAAATGATCTTGACCGGCTGGTTAAAGAAGCGGGTCGAGCTATCCCCCAAAGCTTAAAAACAGATTGGGTGTTCCACGGAGCAGGGTTAGTAGTCGGTTTGCTAATAGGCTTAGTGGTTGTTCGTATTAGCGATATCCCTCTGACTCTTGGTGCTGGTGGGGGGGCCCTCTTATCTGGTCTGTTATTCGGCTGGCTGCATAGCCGAAACCAAGTGAATGGCA
The DNA here is from genome assembly GCF_013004375.1 of Acinetobacter terrae. Taxonomy (GTDB): domain Bacteria; phylum Pseudomonadota; class Gammaproteobacteria; order Pseudomonadales; family Moraxellaceae; genus Acinetobacter; species Acinetobacter terrae. The sequence goes on from NZ_JABERI010000014.1 coordinate 112,009, forward strand.
ATATGCCTTTAGCTGCCTCGCAGCTTCTCAGAGATTTAGGCTTAGCAGGATTTGTTGCTGCCGTTGGTCTGCAATCTGGATTACAAGCCATTCAAACCATTAAACAAAGTGGCCTGTCCCTCTTTCTGATCGGGGTGGTGGTAACAGTCGTACCCCTCATTCTCTCCATGCTCTTTGCACGCTACGTGCTCCGTTATGACAATGTCGCAGTTATGGCCGGTGCATTAGCAGGTGCCCGAAGTGCCAATCCTGCTTTTGGTGGTGTCCTAGATAAAGCCGGAAACTCTATTCCAACAGTTCCATTTGCCATTACTTATGCATTAGCAAATGTATTTTTGACTTTGCTTGGTCCATTCATTGTGGGTCTTGCATAAATAAATCTATAAATTTCAAATTTATCCGGTTCACAATAATTTTGGAGATTTCCCATGGGAAACACTGATTACTCAAAATATTCAAAACTCAGTCCCTTTGAACTCAAAGATGAACTGATTACTTTGGCAACAAGCCGTACTGATCGCATGATGCTGAATGCAGGCCGCGGAAATCCAAACTTTCTTGCCACTATTCCACGTCGTGCCTTTTTTCAACTCGGTTTATTTGCTGCTACTGAATCAGAATTCTCGTTTTCGTATATGCCTGAAGGTCTAGGCGGATTTCCCCGTTCACAAGGATTGCAATCGCGCTTTGAGCAATTTATTTTAGGAAATCGCGATAAGCCCGGTGTCGTTTTTCTGGGTAAAGTAATTTCATATATACGTGATCAGTTGGGACTAGACCCTGACGCTTTCTTGCTTGAAATGGTCGAAGGTATTCTAGGGTGTAATTATCCTGTTCCTGACCGAATGCTCATAATTAGTGAAAAAATTATTAAAGAATATGTACTGCGTGAAATGGGCGTACAAAATATGTCTAAAGAAGGACTAGACCTGTTTGCAGTTGAGGGTGGTACTGCTGCAATGGCCTATATCTTTAACTCATTAAAAGAAAATAAGATCATTTCAAATGGTGATCGCATTGCCCTAGGTACCCCTATTTTTACCCCCTATATTGAAATTCCTAAACTCAATGATTATCAGCTTGAAGAAGTCATGATTCAAGCCGATGCAAATCTTGACTGGCAATATCCGGAATCTGAATTGCGTAAATTAGAAGATCCGTCTATTAAAGCATTCTTTCTGGTCAATCCGAGTAATCCACCTTCAGTGAAAATAAATGATGAGAGCCTGGCCATCATCGCAGATATTGTCAAAAAACGTCCTGACCTGATTATTTTGACCGATGATGTGTATGGAACATTTGCGGATAATTTTACCTCATTATTTGCAATGTGCCCCGACAACACCATTCTGGTCTATTCTTTCTCGAAATATTTTGGAGCTACAGGTTGGCGTCTTGGCGTCATTGCGCTCTCCAAAAACAATATTCTGGATCAAAAAATTGCGGCACTTTCCAATAAGGATAAAAAAGAACTTGAAGAACGTTATTCATCACTTACAACCGACCCCTCAAGTATCAAATTTATCGACCGAATGGTTGCCGATAGTCGAAATGTAGCATTAAATCACACTGCAGGATTATCCACACCTCAGCAAGTACAGATGGTACTTTTTGCCTTATTTAATATGATGGATTCTCGTCAAAGCTATAAAAAAGCAGTTAAATCGGTAATACGTGAACGGGATGCAGCACTGTATCGACAATTGGGTGTAGATATTCCCCAAGACCCAAATACTGTTAATTACTACACCTTGGTAAATCTAGAAAATACGGCGCGTACTTTATATGGTGATGAGTTTGCAGACTGGATTATGAAAAACAAAAATCCAACTGAGCTGTTATTCCGCATCGCTGATGAAACTGGTGTGGTGCTCTTGCCTGGTTCAGGTTTCGGGGTTCAACATCCTTCGGCCCGTGCATCATTGGCAAATTTGAATGAATATCAATATGCCGCGATAGGAATGTCTTTGCGTAATCTGGCTGCTGAAGCCTATGAGGAATACAAAAAAGAGGGCAAAAAGAAAAAATAATATTCAGATGAATTGTATCTAGATCAAATCTAAGCTCCTGATTTTAACTTAGTCACGTGTCTGATTCTTTAGTAAATAACTGATCGCTCCTCCAAGGAAACTAAAATTGTGATCAGAAACCATCAAAAATGAAATACTTTAGACATCTCCCCTAAAAAAGATCTCATTGATCTTTTTTAGGAGGTAATAATTGCCAAAGAATTTTTTTAGCTTTCCCTTTCTCAGCGATTTTCTAAATACAGTCAACCCAGGAAATAATTGATATCCTTGACGACCTATAACCCGTACAAGTAAATCAATTTATTACAATATTGATATTAAAAAACATTTTTATTCAAATGCCATATTGTTCTTCATTTAGAAGGTGCAGCGGCACAGCTTAAAGAAGAGTAAAAGTTAGCATCTCCCTTCGCTTCAATCATTGTACTCAATCAAATCTACTGGTTTTATTTTTATAATAATATTGCATCTGAGGGGTGACTTCTTGATTGAGAGCAGCATATGCCATTGTTTTGTTCTTCGGTCATAACTCCCTCTCTTCACTCCTATACTTATCCATGCGTTTGACAGGTTAAGTCTATTGGGCTTTACTTTCCTGTTAAAATATCAGGATTTTCTTGAATTTTGGCTGCTCTTTTAAGTCAATTCCCCTTCTCTTTTTGAAGGAAATGCTGTTCTGTCAAAGTAAGTGGAGAAGCCTTTTCGATTGATTTAAACGCTGCATGACAGTTAACTAACGCTTCCAGGTGCTTCTTTCCTAGCCCTAATAATCTTGATAATTTATAGCATGAATTATTTTTTAATTATGGTGTAAAATTTGGCGCTAAATGCAAAATGTTTCATCTACCTAAATATAGGTTTTCGCAGGTTGCACAACAATGATTAAAGGCATGATTTTTTAATGACTCTCACCAAAACCATTGAAACTACTCAATCTCCACGAATCAGTGTAGCACCGATGATGGATTGGACAACTCGTGACTATCGTTTTTTTGCCCGCCTGTTTAATCCAAACATCATTATGTACACCGAAATGGTGACGACGGGTGCCATCATTCATGGCGATGCCAAACGTCATTTGGACTTTAATCATGAAGAACACCCGATTGTGTTACAGCTTGGCGGTTCAAATCCGAACGATTTAGCGACCTGTAGCAAGATGGCACAAGACTGGGGTTATGATGAAGTTAACCTGAATGTCGGCTGCCCAAGCGACCGCGTACAAAACAATAAAATTGGCGCGTGTTTAATGGCAGAGCCTGACCTGGTTGCTGAATGTATTGCTGAAATGCGTAATGTGGTAGACATTCCTGTCACGGTGAAACACCGTATTGGCATTGATGACATGCAGTCGTATGAAGAAATGCTGCATTTTGTCGACACCGTGGCTAAAACCGGTTGTGACAACTTTATTGTGCATGCGCGTATCGCCTTGCTTCAGGGCTTATCGCCGAAAGAAAACCGCGATGTTCCACCTTTACGTTATGAAGATGTTTATCGTTTAAAGCAAGAACGTCCCAACCTGCTGATTGAGATTAACGGTGGGGTCAAAACTTTGGCTGAAACCCAAGAACATTTAAAACATGTCGATGGCGTGATGATTGGTCGTGAGGCTTATCACAACCCGTATCTACTGGCTGAACTTGGGCAATTGTGGAATTTAGAAGCTCCCAATCGTTTTGATATTATGGCGCAAATGATGCCGTATATTGCCAAGCGCATGGAAGAAGGCGCACCGCTTTCCATTATCACCCGTCATATTTTAGGTCTATTCCAAAACCTGCCGGGTGCGCGTAAATGGCGTCAGGCATTAAGTGGTGGTAATGCCAAAACCTTAAAAGATGTGGAAACGGCGTTAATCAATATACAGGAAGCCATGCAACGCACTGACGATTATTTAAAAGAAAATCAGAATGATCTGGCTTCAAATTAATTGTAAGCTTTCTCGTGATCAGCAATGCCAGTCCATTCAGAAATGGGCTGGCATTTTTTTGAATCTTGATTCTTCAGCTGTCGTTATATGTTGCTCAATGAAAAATATTTTGACAGCTTCACATGACAGTCACTAAAAAATAGGAAAACTGTCAGCTTAATCTACGTTTTCAGCACCCATTTCTCTAAATGATGAATATGCATAAAATCAGTGATGATTGTAAACAGCATGTCCCTGGTCTTTAACCGCAGCAATTTTTTTGCCTTCCACTTTGGCCTGATCTAATTTGCCGTCTTGAACCAATAGTCTGGTTTTATCAATCTCTGCCAGCAATTGGTCATATAAAGCATCTGAGGTCATCGCGTTTGCATCATGGTTTTTTAATTTCACTTGTTTTGCATCCAAAGCTGCAGCCTTCATATTATCCAGCGCTTGTAGTGCATCAGTCTGATTCTCTGCCTTGTTAAACACTTTAAAATTTTTGGCAAGCGTATCCATATTCTGTTCAAGCTTGGCTGCGAAACTCAGGCTGCTGAACGACAAAGTGACAGAAAGCATCACTGTGGCTAAAGTTTTTTTGATCATGTTGATGTCCTTTTAAAGATCCATTTAAAAATGGTGATTATTATTGCAGTTGTTATTGTTGCTATTTAGTGGTTCTGAATATTTGCATTTTAAGCCTTAAACATAGTGTAAATTCCATAAAAAATGCAACGAATTCGTTGCATTTTAATCAATAACTTCAGCTTCTTTAAACCGGCTCTATTTCATGGTGCAACGCGTCATGAATCGCTTCTACCAGCTGCTGCGCAATTTCCTGTTTTGAAGCTTTTTCCAGATCACGCTTCTGCATTTGATACTGCTCGGCAAAGAACACAATCATGGCATTTTCATCAGATGCGAACCCAATATCAGGCCGTGATACATCATTACAGGCAATCATGTCGAGTTTTTTCGCAACCAGTTTACCGGCTGCATATTCTTCGACATTACGGGTTTCTGCGGCAAATCCGACCATAAATGGACGTTTTTGCTGCTGTGCAATGGTCGCCACAATATCTGGATTTTTAATTAAAGAAACATTCAGCTCATCACCAGCTTTTTTAATTTTATGTTGGGCAACTTCTGCTACGCGATAATCAGCCACTGCTGCAGTCGCAATAAAGATATCGCAACCTTCATCTAGCATTTTCATGCTGATGTCCAACATTTGTACAGCAGAGGAAACATTAATACGGCGTACACCATTCGGTGTATCTAAACTGACTGGACCAGCAATCAATGTCACTTTCGCACCTGCTGCATAACAGGCAGCTGCCAAGGAAAAACCCATCTTCCCGGTACTATGGTTGGAAATATAACGGACTGGATCCATCGCTTCACGGGTAGGTCCCGCAGTAATCACCACATGCTTCCCTGCCAACATACCAAATTTTTCGGCAATCGCGCGTTGTGCTTTATGGAAGTATTCAGTCACTTGTCGTGCTAAATCTTCCGGCTCAGGCATACGCCCCAAACCGACATCACCACAAGCTTGTGAACCGGCATCCGGCATAATCACATGTACGCCATCTTCAACCAGCGTATTTAAATTACGCTGTGTGGCTTTGGCTGCCCACATTTGCTGATTCATGGCAGGAGCCACCCAAACTGGAGATTTGGTTGCCAGATATAAAGTACTTAATAAATCATCTGCCAAACCCGCAGCAAATTTCGCTAAAGTGTTACAGCTTGCAGGCGCAACCAGCAATAAATCGGCCCAACGTGCCAATTCAATATGCCCCATGCCCGCTTCGGCTTCAGGATTGAGTAATTCAGTATGTACCGGATTTCCCGACAAGGCCTGGAAGGTTAGCGGCGTAATAAATGCTTGAGCGCCTTGCGTCATCACCACACGGACATTGAAGCCCGCATCTTTTAAGCGACGGACTAAAATGGCACTTTTATAGGCCGCGATACCACCAGTTACAGCTAAAACAATGTTTTTATTTGGAATCACACTCAAATCGAAGCTCACAAACAGGCTACCTTTGTGTTGCAGTGGCGCTCACAATATCATTAAATAAAGTCATGCCCAAGTCAGCACTTGGGTCTAATCACTCTCACTCATAATAAAAAAGTCTAAGAAAATGAATTCATCGATCAAACATTGGCCAGAACAAGAACGTCCACGCGAAAGACTGATTCAACAAGGTGCATCCAGTTTGTCAGATGCAGAACTGCTCGCAATCTTTTTACGTTCCGGTTCCAGGCAACATTCCGCTGTTGAACTGTCTCGCATACTGTTGCAGCATTTTGGCGGATTAAATCCTATTTTTGATACTACACTTCAGGATTTAAGCCAGTTTCATGGCATTGGCGAAACCAAATATGTACAGCTGATGGCAGTAAAAGAACTGGGACGGCGTTATATTTCGCAACATTTAAAACAAGAAAAAATTGAATTGAGTCACTCAAAAGCTTTATTGGATTTTTTGAAATTTGAATTATTGGGTGAAACCCAAGAAATTTTTGCAGTGCTTTGCCTGGATGTCCATTTAAGAAAAATAAGCTTTAAAAAAATGTTCTATGGTTCCTTAAATTCGTGTGAAATTTCGATTAATCAATTGCTGCGCCATGCCATTAATCAACATGCCAGTAACATCGTGATTGCGCATAACCATCCTTTTGGCAGAGCACATGCTTCCGGTGCAGATATTGAGTTAACCCAGCGTATTTCAACGGCCTGTCATTTATTAGAAATCAACTTAATAGATCATTGTATTGTTTCACCCGAAGGGAGCTACTCGTTTGCAGAACATGGTCTAATTCAGCCCCAATAATAAATGTAACAAATATTGACAAAACCCCTGCTAACACTGAAGATCAATAAAAATTTTGATGATACTAATAATATGATTGTGCGTGACCAACCTAGTATATTTAGGCTGCTATTTTCTTGGCGTGGAACCATTCTGCCCAAGGTTTTGCCACCTTTAGGCGTGGTCATGCTCATTTCTGCCGTGATTGGTGGATTATCTTATATTGGTTATTTTCACTTTCCAGAACTTCCCCTAGTTGGCTTTACCCTCATTGGGGTAGTGCTGTCCATTTTTCTGGGTTTTAAAAATACAGCCTGTTATGACCGCTGGTGGGAAGCGCGTAAACTTTGGGGCATGCTGATTGCCAATGCCCGGCACTTTGACCGCGATTGTCGTATGCTCAGCCAAGGCCGCCGTGAACGTGTGATTCAGCATGTGATTGTGTTTGCCAATGTTTTGCGTGATCGTTTACGTCATCAAACTGCAAATCAAATGGCATTGGTTGAAACCAGTGGTATGAGCCAGCAGGCTTTAACTCAGCTTTACCAACAAGCCAATGCTCCGCAATACACCTTGAGTTTGATTCAGTGGGAATTAATGCAAGCCCTTAAAGAAGGTGAAATTTCCGATATTATTTATATGCAAATGAACCAGCATGTCGCTGAACTGAGTCTGGTTCAAACCGGTTGTGACCGTATTGCGACCACGCCTTTGCCATTTGCCTATTCGGTTCTGCTCAATCGTACCGTGTATTTCTTCTGTTTCATGTTGCCTTTTAGTTTGGGCTCGACCCTAGGTTTAGCAACACCCTTAATGGTCGGTATTTTGGCTTATACCTTTTTGGGCTTAGATGCGCTCAGCTCAGAAATTGAAGAACCGTTTGGTACGCAAAGTAATGATTTACCTTTAGATTCAATGGTACGTACCATTGAAATTGAACTGTTGGGAACCTTGGGTAAACCGACTCCTCCACCGATTCAGGCGCAGGATCATAATTTGCTCTAATTTATTACCTCTCCCTAGCCCTCTCCTATAAGGAGAGGGAACTCCTTCTCCCTCTGGGAGAAGGTTGGGATGAGGGAATAACTAAACAAAACTCTCCCAAATCCCCACTTGCCCTTCTTTGAGCCGTGGAATATTGCCCAATCGAATCCACGGCATATGATCGCCATGAAAATCGCTACCGACAGAAACTTTTAAATCAAATTCTGCAATCATACGATCAACCATATGACGTGTAGACGCAGGTTCAATCGCTGGAGGAAGTTCAACCGCATCTCCACCGAATTTAGCAAAGATCTCAATCAAATAGCGAATATTGGTGGCTGATAAATCATATTTGGTCGGATGCGCCAGCACGGCATAGCCTTCGCTTGCCTGAATCACCTTAATGGTTTCTTCCAAACCCAGCCCATCAAATTTCACGTAAGCTTTTTTACCTTCTTTTATATATTTATCGAAAGCTTGTTGCGGGCGGTTCACAATCTTTTTTTCGACTAAGGTTTTGGCAATATGGGTGCGGGTGATCCGATCTGCAATGCCATCCACTTTGACAATCACATCTGCATAAATGTCCTGACCAATCAGTGGAATCAGCAAATCGCAAATCTGTTTGGCGCGAATGGCGCGAATCTGTTTTTGTTGTTCCAGTAAAATCTGCAAGGGCTCTGGATTTTGCATATTTAAGGCAACAATATGTACCCCATAACTTTTTTGAGTTGCCGGTCGTGACCATTGACTGGAAATTTCCACACCTGAAATAATGTTCAATGGTAAATCTAATGCGACTTTTTCAGCTAATTTTACGCCATCCATAGTATCGTGGTCAGTCAGCGCAAGGGTATGAATACCTTTTTCAATGGCTGCATGCACAAGTTGTTCTGGAGATAAAGTTCCATCAGAAATATTACTGTGTGTATGTAAATCTACGCCTTGCATCACTTATACTACGTCATTTATTTGATCAGATTTAGATACTCTAACATGAAAGCACTTTTAGACTTTGTGCCACTCATTATTTTCTTTTATTTATATAAAACCGTTGATCCCAAAGATACTGAGCATCCGTTGCTTCAATTGATTGGTTCTGCAGGCGGTATAGATAACAATAATATTTTGGTTGCAACCACTGGCCTGATTATTTCCATGCTTGTGGTATATGGGGCTTTGTTTGTTATACAAAAATTCCGTTTAGACAAACAACAATGGATTGTGTTGTTTATGACGGTAATTTTTGGTGGCGTCACTTTAATGCTCAGCGATGATTTTTATATTCGTTTGAAAGCTGTCCTTTTAAATATTATCTTCGCAGGTGCATTCTTACTTTCACCGTATTTTATGAAAGACAAGAAACCGCTAATTCAGCGTTTATTTGGTCCAATTTTCAATTTAACGACAAAAGGCTGGAAAAATTTAAACTTTGCCTGGGCTGCAATGTTCATATTCATGTCCTGCCTGCATATTTTCTTCGCTTTTTTATTTTTAGGTGGAAAATATTGGGGCGAATTCACTGCATTTGGTGACATGATTGTGATGTTTTCCTTTATCATTATTCAGTTTATTGTCTTGCGCAAATATTTTAAGTCGCCTGAAGAATAATTTAGGTCAACAGATCGAGAAAGAATATGCCTTTATTCGTCGTAAGCTGTACAGATAACGAAGGTACAGTAGAAAAACGTCTTGCTACACGCCCACAACATCTTGAACGTCTACAAAAATTAAATGATCAAGGTCGCTTAATTGTTGCGGGTGCCATGCCGAAAGATCCGAGCAATCCACAAGCAGGTTTCTATGGCAGTACCATTATTGTTGACTTTGAATCTCGTGAAGCGCTTGATGCATGGCTACAAGAAGAGCCTTTCTTAAAAGAAGGCGTATACGGTCATATTGATGTGAAACCTTTTAATAAAGCGTTCCCTCAAGGATAAAATCATGCGCGTTGTTGTTTCAAGCTTATTGGGTTTATCTCTTATCTGTTCAACTGCATGGGCGGTAGAAACCGCTCCTGTTGCTCCGGCACCTGCTACTCAAGCAACGGCTGCAACACCACCGCCACAGACCCAAAAACCACAAACGTTGCCTGCAAATCAATCCGGCACTGTTCCTGCTGCTGGTAGCGTTGACGCCAACGGTCTACCACAAGATGCAAAACCTTTAACAGCAGAACAAATTGCGAAAAATAAAGCGTTGCAAGAGGCCAAAGTTAAAGCCTTAGTTAAGGATCAGGCGACCCGTTTACAACAATTGGAAAAAGCCAATTTAGATGCATTATCGCAAAATCAAGAGCTGCAATTGAAAAATGATAGCTTGGGCGTTCAAGTTCAAGTTTTACAAAGTGAACGTAGTGCGCAAATGTTTTTATACGGTGCTGCGACCATTGCAATCGGTGTCTTGTTGGGATTCTTGATTGCAAGTTATGTCTATACCAAACGTCGTCGTCAGTGGTAAAACATCTCTATCTATTTTTGTTTTAAAGGTTGTTTAGGTTTTGTCTAGCGCAATTCAGACTGCCGATCTTGATTGGCAATGTGTTGATGGAATTGATATTCCTGTCTCCAAACAGTTTGGGGATATCTATTTTTCTAGGGACAATGGTTTACTCGAAACCCGACATGTCTTTTTGAATGGTAATGACCTCGCAACACGTTTAGCAAAGCTGCAAGATTTTGAATATTTTTGTGTCGGCGAAACCGGTTTTGGTACCGCTTTAAATGCTTTAGCGTTATGGCAAATGTGGCAACAGGTTCGTCCCAACAACCGAAGTCATCTACACTTGATCAGCGTGGAAAAATTTCCACTCAGCAAAGCTGATTTCATTCGCGCACTCAAGGTCTGGCCTGAACTACAACCTTTAGCCCAACAGCTGATCGAGCAATACCCACTGCCAATTGCCGGCTGTCACCGACTGAACTTCCCTGACGATCGTTTTTCCATAGATTTATGGCTGGGTGATGCCAATGATGTCTTGCCTGCCATTGCCAAAACCAAAGCCGTAGATGCATGGTTTTTAGATGGCTTCTCACCTGCTTGCAATCCCGATCTCTGGCAAGATAATATTTTAAGTCATGTTGTCCGACTGTCTGACTATGGAACGACCTTTGCCTCTTTTAGTGTGGCGGGTATTTTAAAACGTGGTTTAAGCGAGCCTGGAATTACGATTTCTCTCCCACCCGGTTTTAAGCATAAACGTCAGATGCTCACAGCAATCTGGAATCCTCCTGAAGCGAAAGATCAAGAAATCCTTAAGTCAGAATCCGCAGAGACAGAACAATCCGAATTAATAAATTCAGCTTCAACATTTAAACAACGTAAAATTGCGGTTATTGGCGCAGGAATAGCGGGTTTAAGTTGTGCCTATGCCTTTGCCAGACGTGGTCATCAAATCACGATTTACGACCAATCAGCGCCTCTTGCAGGAGCCTCTGGTAATCCACTGGCATTACTCAATCCCAGATTAGGTCGTATTGAGCAAAGTGCTGAGCATTTGGTGACTTTGGCATGGCAATATGCGATTCCGCATTATCAAAAATTTAAAGCTTTTCGCCCGATTCAGGTCAATCAATTGGCGCTTAAACAGGACGATGATTTACTTGAACTCACAGGACAATATCCATTCGGCGTATTTGCGGAAAAAGTAAATCAAAGTGATCTTAAAACTGAATTTCCGAGCTTAAAATTATTACAAGCAGGTACCATTTCACCACATCAATTACGCGATCAAATTTTAGCGCATCCTGCTATTCAATTTCAGCAAGCGGAAATCGTTGAATTAAAAACACAATCTAATATTCAAGTGATCGACATCAAGCAACAATGTTTGGGTGAGTTTGATCACGTGATTGTTTGTGCGGCCCTGAACAGTAAAAACTTTGCGCAACAATTCCCAAAACTTAAACCGAATCGTGGGCAAGTCAGTTGGGTGAATAATGCGAATCAGCCGTTACAGCCTGAACAGGCTTATAGCTACGGTGGTTATTGCATGCAGTTGGATGAACAGCATCTGATTTTAGGGGCTTCTTTTTATCCAGATCGAGATGACGATGAAGTCTTAACTGAAGATCATGTGCATAACTATTCCCTGATCCACAGTGTCTTTCCACATTATGCACAATCTTTGCCACCTGTTGAAACCTGGCAAGGTCGTGCCTCGGTACGCACACAAAGCCCGGACTATTTCCCCTTACTTGGCAAAATTCAGCCAGATGCGGAAATTTATACCTTTACCGCTTTAGGCTCTAAAGGCTTTTTATTTGCACCGCTGTGTAGTGAAGTCTTGGCTGCTCAAGTTTTAGAGGAAGCCTGCCCAATGACTTCATATTGGGTAAACAAACTTAATCCGCGACGCTTTATTAAAAAAGTAAAACCGAAAAAGCCTTATTATCAAAAACCAGTCCCAAGCTCGCTCTAAAAAACCAGCAAAATAAAAATCCTCCTTTATACCCAGAAGGATTGAGCGGAATTCATTTTTTAGCCATTAAAAAAGCACCTTACGGTGCTTTTTTCTTAAGCGCCCTGTTCTAAAGGGAATCCTGCATCGCGTGCAGCACGAGTGCCACCCATCAATACAACATACTCACGTGAGCTATCCAAGCTATCTAACTTTTCAGCAGCACGTGGTGCTTTACTACCGCCACCACATAAAATGTAAATGGTCTGATCCGACTCCACTTGAGTTAAGCTTTCTGCACTCAAGTCATCGATGGGCTGATTTACAGCACCTTTTACATGACCTTCAGCAAAGGCTTTTGTATCACGAACATCCCAGATAACCGCATTTTCTGGGAACTCAAATGTTGTAATTTCTTGCTTACGGATCATTGTGCACTCCTTTGATGTAAACAACACTTGGCAAATGAAGAAAACATCCCTAGCATCTCAGATATTCTTTCCCTTTGTAAAGGTCTAAACCATGCCTTCTTTCGATATTGTATCTGAATTAGAAATTTTTGAAGTAAATCATGCTGTTCAAAACACGCAAAAAGAAATTGCGACACGTTTTGACTTCCGTGGCCAAGACGTTTCTATTGAATTAAGCGAAAAAAATAAAGAAATCAAGATTACCACAGAAAGTGATTTCCAATGCGAACAAGTGTATAGCATGCTGGAAAATCATTTTTTTAAACGTAAAGTTGATATTCAAGCCCTTGATCCACAAAAAATGACCGCTTCAGGTAAAAATGTCATTCAAGTGATTAAGCTTAAAGATGGTCTTGACTCTGATACTGCAAAAAAAATTAATAAAGCCATTAAAGAAAGCGGCATTAAAGCGCAATCTTCTATTCAAGGCGACAAGATTCGTGTAACTGACAAGAAGCGCGATACTTTACAACAAATTATGGCGTTCTTAAAAGAACAACAATTTGGTGTGCCTTTGCAGTTTAATAACTTTAAAGACTAATGCATTGATGCAATAAAAAGTCGAGGAACTTCATGACACCGACCAATCGCTTATCAAAACTGGTGAAAGCAACCGCTAAATTACCCAAAGGAATCCGCAGCACACTGTGGAGCAAAGCGTTTGGTCGGGTCGTGCCGATGGTGGGTAGCGCCAATATTCGCTATCTCGAAGTGAGCCACGCCAAAGTGGTGGTGAAAATCGAAAACCATCGTGCGATGCAGAACCATATTGGTCAGGTACATGCCTGTGCCATGGCGCTGATTGCTGAAACAGCCACCGGTTTTGTCACGGGCATGAATGTTCCTGACTCCTGTATTGTGCTCATTAAAAGTTTCAAAGTCGATTTTAAACGTCCAAGCCAAGGTGCCATGATTGCAACTGCAACACTTACCGATGATCAGCAAAAATTAATGCAAAGCACTGAAAAAGGTGAAACGCTGGTTGCCGTAAAGGTTACTGATGAATCAGGTGAAGAGCCAATTCAATGCGAAATGCTGTGGGCTTGGGTATCCAAGTCACAATTAAAAAGATAATTTAATTTTTAATGTTCGTTACCTAAAGCTAAATTAAGTGACGAATTTTTACTTCTGTAGAAAATTGCTTAGCTCAAAATAAACCAGATGCTATTTTAAAAAATTCAAAATAGAAAAAGCCCAATCATGATTGGGCTTTTTTCTTTGATTATTACGCTGGTTGCGATGCTAAATATTTTTGTTTTACATCATCGGGAATCTGACGCTTTCCACCTTTCACGTCTACCGCAACAAAGGTAAATACCCCTTCTGTCACACGGATCGGTTCACGTGAATCGTCATGACTGTCCCACACTTCAATTTGCATTTGAATAGAGGTATTACCCACTTTTAAAATCTTGGTATAGCAACTAATCACATCACCGACTTTTACAGGAACCAGAAAAGTCATTTGATTAATCGAAATGGTTGCACAGCGCCCTTTACTGAAACGCTCTGCATGAATTGCACCTGCCAAATCCATTTGTGAAACAATCCACCCACCAAAGACATCACCACTCCAGTTGGTATCTGCTGGCATCGCAATGGTTTGAAGGGAAAGAGTTCCTTCAGGTTTTACATAAGTATCTGACACATTAGCTCCCAGTTTTGGCATTCAATTGTTGATCTAGCCACTGTTGCAGCTCTGTAGATCGTAAAGCACCACTTATTCTAGCAATTTCGTTGGCTTTATTCATCAAAACTAATGTGGGAATACTCCGCACACTAAAAGCACCACTGAGTCGCGGTGATTCTTCGGTATTAATTTTCGCAAAAATCACTCTCGGATTTTGTTTTGCCACTTGTTCAAAATGAGGGGCCATCATCTTGCAAGGACCACACCATTCTGCCCATAAGTCAATGAGCACAGGCAATTCACTATGAGTGACGAAATTACTAAAATTATGCTCATTCAATTCAATTGGAGCCAGGGAAATAAGCGCATGTTGACACTGACCACAGTTTGGATTTGCCTCTAGTTTATCTTCTGGTACTCTATTTCTAGCACCACACGCAGGACACACAATAATCATTTAGCTCACTCCAATATGTTGATGTAAAAATTCTAATTGGGTAGATATCGCTTTTTCAAACCATTGACCATGATATATATCAAAATGTTGCATATCCCACTCATGGTATTGCACATAAGGTGCAATATTGGTTGCTGTTTCACGACTCGACTCAAGTGGAATCAGGCTATCTTGTTTGGAAGCAATAAATAAAACAGGCACACTAATTTTACGCACATCTTGAATAGGACGATAACGAATTAAATTGAAAAAGATCCGTGCCGGAATCTCTCCACTCCAGTAATAATCTGGATTGACAATGGATAAATATCCGTCATAACTATCGGCTGTCGGCATAAAACATAAGCCCTTTTTGTCTACGACAGGCAAGGTTTTAGGGGACATGCCCACTTTTGCACCCATATAGTCCTGACTTGATATTTTTAATGCTTTCGGTAGTTGTTGTAAAGGGTAAAGCTTGGCACTTTCTGTTCCATCCACGAAGGGGATTTGAGCTATTACGGCTTGAACATTTTTTAATTCTGCAGCCAAATTCAAGACATAACCACCGCTTAAAGAGGTACCCCAAAGTACGATCCGTCGCGTATCTACTGATTTTCGCTCTAAAATATGCGCAATCATGGTTCGCCAATCTTCTAATTGGGATTGAATCGACACCAATTCACGTGGACGCCCCGTACTCCCGCCCCAATAACGATAATCAAACAATACCACTGCATAACCGGCTTGAGCAAAACGCTTGGCATACTGAACCAGTTTAAATTGACGTAAGGCTGCCAAACCATGCGCCATAATAATGACAGCAGGCTTGTGTTCAGTTTTGGGACGGTAAAAATCTGCAGCAATGACCTCTTGCCCACTATTTACATACAGTGGTTCAACTATATAGGAATGCATACGCGCTCCATTGCGTTATTTTATGGTTGTAATCACTTATAAAAATTTCAACAGATTAAGCTCCAGTTTCAGCTTAATGCTATCATAAAGCATAAATCTATTTAACGAATTATGGAGTGACGAAATGAGTGAAAATGTCGGCTTTGCAGGTCAAATTAGCCCAGAACAAGTAGCACAAGTTGCTGAGAAAGGTTTTAAATCGATTATCAACAACCGTCCGGATATGGAAGGTGGTCCTGAACAACCTACAAGTGCACAAATTGAAGAAGCTGCACGCAATGCCGGTTTAGATTACGTTTTCCAACCTGTGGTTGCGGGTCAAATTACTGAAGTCGATGTACGTACTTTTGCCAATCACTTCAATGAACTTCCAAAACCAGTGTTGATGTTTTGTCGTACGGGTAATCGCTCAAATAATTTATATCAAATCGCAAAACAAATGGATTTACTGGATGATTAAGCACGTTGTTTATAGTGCTTTATTTAGTTTAAGTTTGACCTGCAATACACCGATCTTTGCAGAAACTACTAATTTAACCCGTAGTTTAAATTCTTCTGTAAGTGTTACAGGTCAAATGACGGCAAACAAATTTGAAACTTTGATGCGTCAAGGTTTTAGATCCGTCATTGTGAATTGTCCTGATCAGGAACAAGATAATCTGGTTTCCGTCAATCAATTGGGCAATATTGCCGAACAAGTTCATGTTAGTTTTATTTATTAACCCATTACCAGTGCTAAAATTTCTGAAACAGACGTGATTGAATTTGCAAAATATTATAATGAGCTTCCAAAACCAATTTTAATGATATGTCGAAGTGGCACCCGCTCTGCCCTATTATTTAATGAAGCGAAAAAACTGGGATTGCTCAATGAATAAAATAATTTTTCTACTGCTTGTTTCATGTGTCATGGTTGGATGTAGCTCAATGAATGTTCGACCTACGGTTGGGGTGAGTGTGGGAACGAGCATTTAAAACATCAAAATAATGTATATGGTGCTCTTTGCGCCATTTTTTTATGTATGCTATCTTTAACTAATATAAACAAATTTACTACATAACATAATTTTTTGGGGTAAGGTATGGGTTTTATAAAAAGCTCTTTAGCGCTAGCTTTGGCCAGTTTATTAGTTGCATGCGGGGGCGGTGGTAGTGATGGTTATTATAATAATGATAGTAAAAGTAATACTTCTCCCTCTGCACCAGACAATACAACATCACCGACGGATGTACAGACTATTTTTAACTCTTTGAAAGTAGAAGCTGCGTCATTATTTGGACAATCAAATCCTGAACAAAAAGGTTACGTAGACCATGCTCTCGATACATATGCACAAAGTGTTCTGAAAATCACAAAAGATATTCGTAAGCTTGATTTTAAATCATTCAATACTACAAATCGTCTAGATCGATGTTTTCCTGAAAGTAAAACAGACTTTCGAGCTTGTTATGTCTTTAAAGGTAAAGAAATCAATAATCTTCTTGGATCCGACTATGATTCTTGGGATTTCATAATCGATAAAGGTATTGATTCCACAGGAATAGCATATGATGATCTTGCTAATATCCGCTTAAAATCTGATGATATTATACCTAATTTAGAAAGTTACTATGGGGAAACTTACCTATTAGTATTTGAAAATGAAAATCCTCTAAAAAACTTACAGGATATTACAATTGCAGGCGCATTCTCGCATCCATTCCAACAAGCACAAGGACTACAAAAACGCTTTATTCTAATCAATGAAGCAACTAGCGATTTTAAAATAACTGTCACAAAATCAGGCCAAACTACTGGAACAGTAATGGGTGCATTAAGCATTTATAAAGTTCCAGCTACATCTGATAACAGCGAGTACTATGTAACTGAAGCTGGTTCTGGTTTCAATACATTAATCAATGATAATACTAATGTAGCTTTCGCTGAACCTCTAAACTTCCGTATTGACTCTAAACTTGGTGTTACACCAAGCACCTATAAAATACTAAATGGTATTGAAACATTAAATCTGCCGAGCGTATCAATTTCGGGCACACGTATACAACACACTACACCATCCTTAAATGATAAAGAATATACAGGTAGTATTTTCTTAGAAGGTCCAAACATTTTTAACTTCGAACAATCGGCAATCAATTCAGTATTGAACTTTAAACATATCATTAATGAAATTACGTATGAAGGAACATCTACTAATACAAGTTCTGGCATTGTAACCACCTTCACATCTCCAAGTAGCATTAAATATTAATGTAATTTATTGATATAAAGCCCTCATGACTGAGGGCTTTTTTATATAGTTAAAACAATATTCTCTAACATTGGTCCTCATATGTACGACATCATTATCATCGGTGCTGGTACTGCAGGAATATCTGCATATAAAGAAGCAATAAAACACACCCAAAATATTCTTATTATTAATGATGGTCCTTGGGATACCACATGTGCCCGTGTTGGCTGTATGCCAAGTAAAGTACTTATCTCCACAGCCAACAGAATGCATGAAATTCAACATGCTCAAGAAGTTGCTCTAAGTGTTTCAGCTAAAATAGATACTTCTCAAGTAATGCAACATGTAAGAGAGCTACGTGATCGCTTTACCAATGCAACGTTAAAAGAAGTTAATAGTTGGGATGATGCCCATAAAATCTCTGGAAAAGCACATTTCATTGATTCAAGCACGGTTCAAGTTAATCAACAACATTACCAAGCTAAAAGTTTTATTATCGCTGTTGGATCTACCCCAACTATTAATAGCGATTGGAAAGATGAACTTGGTGATAAGCTCATCACATCTGATCAAATCTTTGAACTAGAAACCTTACCTAATTCATTAGCAGTGATTGGCAGTGGTGTTATAGCCATTGAACTGGCACAAGCCATGCAACGTTTAGGGGTTAAAACGACTGTTTTTGCACGTAGTCGTAAAGTTGGCTCCCTTACTAGTCCAGAACTACAGAAGATTGCTCAGAATACTTTAAGTGAAGAATTGAATATCAAGTTTGAAGTACTACCAGAACAAGTTAGAAAATTTCGTAATAAAGTTAAAATTAATTACACAGAAAAAGGAACTCAAAGCAGTTTTACTGCTGATTATTTATTGGTGGCGACAGGACGTAACAGTTATTTAAACAGTTTAAGTCTAGAAAGTATTGATTCTAAATTTACTGATCTAAAAAAACTTCCTGCTGATACGCACACTAAACAATTAGCTGATTATCCAATCTTCATTATTGGTGATGCCCATACCAATTCTCCAATTCAGCATGAAGCTGCTCACGAAGGGCGAACTGTAGTTCATAATTGCCTAAACTTTCCTGAACTTAAAAATATCAAAACTCTTACTCCACTTGGTATTGTTTTTAGTCAACCAGAAATGGCTATTGTTGGACAGAGTTTCAAACAGCTTACTCAATCGAAAGTTGAGTTTGTCACTGGCTTTGTCTCATATGAAACACAAGGTCGGGCAATAGTTTTGGGTAAAAACAAAGGTGCTATTGAAGTTTATATTGATAAAACAACACGTAAGTTTTTAGGAAGTGAACTGTTTGTAGAGTCTGCCGAACATATGGCGCATCTATTATGCTGGGTCCTGTCTGAGGAGTTAACCCTGGATGAGATATTGGATAAACCATTCTACCATCCCACCCTGGAAGAAGGCTTCAGAACGGCCTTTAAACATGCCCGACGGCAGCTGGAATAAAAACAGGATTACAGCTTGTTTCATTTTTAGCGACTTTTACATTATTTTTCTCTTTCCTTCAGGCATAAAAAATCCCCCTCTGCTTTATAGCGGAGGGGGATTTTTCGGAATAATGAGCTGGCGATGACTTACTCTCACATGGGTAACCCCACACTACCATC
>NZ_JABERI010000015.1 GCF_013004375.1 Acinetobacter terrae
AAATAAACTTCGAGTAATTTCTACCATCAATCAATGAAAATAATTTCGATCGATCAACCGGTAAAAATCCACACAAGTTGTTCTTCATAATCTCTTAATGATCTTCTTGCCACTTCGTCAGCAGCAAGCTAGGTCGGCTATATTACTCTCTATCTCTAGAAAGTCAACAGGTTTTATTGATTATTTTCAAACTTCTTCAAGATTTCCAGATTACACCCTTTAGGCTAAATCCTTGTTTCTCAACAAGCTTTAATCAACATCACCGCCGATGGATGTGCATTCTACAGTATTTCAGGTCAGGCGCAACCCCTTTTCCGCTTTATTTTATAAATAACACCTCGACTGTTTATTTATTCTACAAAATAAAGGGTTTTTCTTATTTTTTGCACGCAAAAGGTACTGTATTGACCAATTCATCACGCATTTTTTCTTCTTTATCTTTTTCCTGCCAGTTCAATGAACGACAATCGATATATTCGCAGTAGCCACTTTCGCCCATTTCTTCATGATGATTAATTTTGATTTGATATTTAAAGCTACCTACATAGCCAGCAGCCAAACCAAATTTAAAATCTCCGCGACTTTGTGCCTGAACTGAAATACAGGTGCCATCTTTTCCTTCATAGCCCCATTCAAATTCACGCGGCAAATACATGTATTGTCCATTCGGCGTTTTTACCTTCGGATAAACACGATGGACTTTAAAACGCACATTATGGTCGAACATTTGTGCCACGCCCGTCTTGGCATCGCGTAAATACAAACGTGATTGCACAATGCTATTAAAAGGGTCACGAATTTGCGCTAACAACAGCTGACGATTATTTTCCAGATTAATAATTTGATAAGTAAAAAATGCGAGTGGCAAATAGGAAAAGTTAATCGAACGTGCATATTCGAAACAGCCCATTTGCTGAATTTCAAATGTCTGCCCTTTATAGATAATCTGACCTTCACATTGACATAATGCGGACCAGTGATCTGCCAAGCCCATACGTAACTTGGTAAAATAAGAAATAATATTACTGGTGGTCACCGATAAATCAAAACTTAGCTCTTTATCTTCACGCTGAATCCGAAAATGCGGAAAACTTCCTGAAATTAATTCCCGATCTGCAAATTTGAAATATTCTTTTTTAAACTGGCATTCTTTTTCAACAGAATAGGAATTTAATTGTCCCCTCATATGTGGACTGACACTGGCAATAGTAGTCGCTGTATCTAAAGCAGTGGAATGAATTGCACTTTCATTGCGAAGCATGGGGACATTGGGCTGACCAATCACACTCAGAAAGTTTAAGTAATGTAATGGCGCAGGCAAATTCGGAATCATCAAGCCTTGATGAATAATTTTATATCGCCCTTTTTGCGCATGATAAGCCAACTGCGCCTGAGATGGAGCCTGATTGAGTTGTTTAGACTGATCAAATAAATCTTGAAACAACTGCATATCATGCTCCTTTTTATTTTCAGTATAGATGTCTCATTTTTATATCGGGGTGTTTTTTCTGGCCATAAATGTCGTTACGAAACCAGAGAGTGCGTAGATAATAGAAATGACTAAAATACCTACTGGAATATTATAAGTAATCGCGGCAAAGATAAATACAGCGATAGGTAACACCGCAAAAGGCACGCGTTTACGATCAAATGTTTTAAATGAATAATATTTAATATTCGAGATCATCAACAAGCCGACTGCCACAATGAGTACGGCATTGATGATTTGAATACCGACTTCACGCAAATCAAAAATTGCAGGGAAATCACGTCCCACCCAGACCAGGGTGATAATCAAAATGGCGGCCAACGGACTTGCGACACCAATAAAGTAGCGTTTATCGACCACACCAATTTGTACATTAAAGCGGGCTAAGCGGAATGCGGCACATGCGGTATAAACAAAACAACATGCCAGACCGATACGACCTAAATCATGCAAGCTCCAGCTGTACATTAGAATAGCCGGTGCCACACCAAACGCTAACAAGTCGGACAAAGAGTCATATTGTTCACCAAAAGCACTTTGTGCGCCAATCGCGCGAGCAACCCGACCATCTAAACCATCTAACAACGCTGCAAGAAAAATAGCGTAAATCGCTTGGGTGAAATCACCATTCATACTGGCAATGATAGAGTAAAACCCCGACAGCAATGCTGCTGTCGTGATCAGATTCGGCCACAGATAGATGCCACGACGTTTCACCTTTTGTCCCTCATGGGTTTGCTCTTCTTCTTCCACTTCAAAAGTGATGCCATCAAAACCATGTTCATCACGTGTAGAAGATTCACTTTCAGGTTTATTTATACTTGTCATTCTTGTCGATCCTAACTGTAACCGTATCTCTCTTAAAGGTATATCTTATTCGCCAACTAACCAGCGTACAGCGGCATGCCCACCATTTTCACTCATGCGTAAATGCGGGAACAACCATTGTAGTGCTTCATCAGCATCCTGTGAGAATTTCCACGGTGGATTAATCACAAGCAAACCACAACCATTCAAGCCCACTGGGGTATCGTCTGGCCATACACAAATTTCACACACCAATTGACGGCGAATACCGGTTTTCATCATTTTCTTTTCAAAACGATCAATCATGGCGCGGTCTTTAATTGGATACCAAACTGCAAAACAACCTGTAGGCCATTTTTTATGTGCAGTCGCCAACAATTCTACCAATTGAGGGAAATCTTTACGTTCTAATTCGTAAGGAGGATCGATCATCACCAAACCGCGTTTTTCTTTCGGTGGGATAACCCCTAACAAACCTTCATAAGCATCACGTTGATGCAGACCTGCACGGCGATCACGAATATTGAAATACAATTCTTGAAAAACTTCTTTTTGCATTTCGAAAATTGTCGCTTTATCAATATCGCGCATCCCTTCTAGTGCAAACCAAGGTGAACCTGGATAAGCACCCTTGCCTGAACCGGCACGCATATCTTCAACGATTTTAAGATATTGCTTCACACCTTCAGGGGCATTACGGATAATTGAATCATCAAGCTTTACCAAACGATGAATACCGTTTAAAAACTCACCTGATTTTTGTGCAGCAGCTGTAGATAAATCATATTTACCTGCACCACCATGCGTATCGATATAGCGATATGGTTTATCTTTGGCATTTAAACGTGTTAAAAGTTGGAGCAATAACACATGCTTCATAACATCGGCAAAGTTGCCTGCATGGAAATGGTGACGGTAATTCATGTTTCTTTAATTCCTATAATCAACGGACATTTTAGCATGAAAAAATGTTTCATTCCGAAGGATATCTTGCTCTAGAATACGCCACCTTTCTCCAGATTGTATTTGAGTATCTGTGTATGGATGCAATTCACCTCCCAAAGTCATGGAATGTTGATCAAATTGTTGAAGATTTAGATCAACAGGGTTTTACAATCATTGACAATGCCTACCCTCAAGACTATGTACTTGCTTTAGCTGAAGAATGCACTTCCAATTTAAACCGTTTTCGGGATGCAGCCATTCAAAGTGGCGTGGTCAGCAAAATCCGCAGTGACCATATTCTATGGATTAGCGAAGAACTAGAAATCGCACAACATCACATTGAAACACTTAAAGAAATCTCTCAAGTATTAAATCAAAATTTTTATTTAGGCATACAAGAAGTCGAAGCACATTTTGCCTGCTATAACGCGGGAGAATATTACGCTTTGCATCGCGACAATCCACAGGGCAAAAATGGTCGTATTGTTTCTACGGTCTATTATTTGCATGAAGATTGGCAAGATGACTGGGGTGGAGAATTGCATCTAGAGGATAAAAATGGACAATGGCATACCATTCAACCCAAACCGAATCGTATTGCGATGTTCCAAAGCGATTTATTGCATGAAGTAATTAAAGCCAAGCATCAACGCTTATCGATTACCGCATGGTTACGTAGTGGTAATGTCTTGTTCTAATTGTTTATTATAAAAGTAGGATGCTGCATTTGCCTTTAAATTCCTGGTTTTGCCCCTATATACTGATTATTCATCAATGAGGTATTGGCTAATGTTTGAAAATACAAAAAAAATTATCGAGCGTATCGGTGAGACAGATCAATTGTATTTGGAAAACAATACGCCTGATCTCGCCTTAGAACGTGCTGATTTGCGTTTACAACTGGTGGTTATAAGCAATTTACGTCAAGAACAGATTCATTTTCTACAAGAAGCCGTGGTTCTGTTAGAACAGGCACGGATTGAATATGAAGAAATGCCGATGCGGTTGTATTTGAATCTGTCTTTACATCTGGCTAAAGCCTATATGCTGTATTTCGAAATCACCAAGGAACAGCGTTTTGCTTTAATTACCCAGCAGATTTTAAAACCCCTATCGCAACATGAACATAGTGATATCTATTTTTTCCTTGCCTATGCATCGGTTTCTAAAAATCAAATTGCTTTAACTCGACATTGGTTAACTAAATACAGTAAATCTGTAGACTTTGATTTAGAACTATTACAGCAGCATCCTTCGTTTAAGGTGGTACGTAAAGAAATCTGGTTTGTGAAACTGCTGCAAAGCAAATTGCACTAATTGCAGAAAATAAAAAACTCTCCTAAATGGAGAGTTTTTATATGAGAAAGCTTTTTTAAAAATTTATTCTAACTTTAAGCCATTTGTAATTTATTGGCATTCAGATGCAGTTGCTGATTAAGCTCATCAATCCAGATGACCCACTCATCCGCATCTTCGACCAAATAACGAATCAGAAATTCACGCTGAGACTTATTCCAGAAAGGTGCATCGTGTAAATTTTGATTTGCAGGTAATTGATGGGTACGTATAAAAAGCTCAATGGCTGCAGGGCTATTAGCCAATCCCAACTGCGAAAACAATAATTCTAAGGATGGTTTATTACTCATCATCTTTGCAAACTCCTTATTCGTTAAATTGTCATTTATTATTCAATTAACTTATAAGAAATATCAGAAAAATAATAGTCATCACTTTAATTATGTTGTTTCAATTTGTGATTAAAAATTTATCTTATTTATGTGGCTGATATTCAGTATGTAATTGCTCATTTAAGATATCCACCACCATTGCCCATTCATCATCTTTTTTCCAATGACTGATCAGAAAATCATGCTGTGCTGGCGTCCAGAATGGAGCATGATGCAAAGCGACATCCATCGTCAATTGATGAGTCTCTATGAACTGATCAATTGCTTCTTGGCTCGCATCGAGACCCAATTGTTCGAACAAGAGTTCTAATGTGGGTTGCTGATCAAACATGTCATTCTCCTTAAGCTGTTATTATTAGCCTTTAAATTAAACTGAAATGCCTGAAAATTCAGTTGTTACTGCATCACAGCTTGTTATTTTTTGTTCAACAGGAAATTTCAGGCATAAAAAAGCACCCCAAATGGAGTGCTTTTTTAACTTAATCTAGAAGATTAAATTATTTAAGCATGTCAGCAATTGCTGCGCGCTCTTCTTCAAGTTCGTTCAACGTGAAGTTGATACGTTCACGGCTGAATTCGTCGATTTCAAGACCTTGAACGATTTTGTATTCACCGTTTTCAGTCGTTACAGGGAAACCGAACATCACGCCTTCAGGAATACCATAAGAACCGTCAGAAGGAATACCCATAGTTACCCATTCGCCGTTTGTGCCAAGAGCCCAATCGCGCATATGGTCGATTGCAGCATTTGCAGCAGAAGCAGCAGAAGACAAACCACGTGCTTCGATGATCGCAGCACCACGTTTACCAACAGTCGGAAGGAATACGTTAGCATTCCATTCTTGGTCGTTGATCATGTCTTTAACGCTTTCGCCGTTGATAGTCGCAAAACGGTAGTCAGCATACATTGTTGGAGAGTGGTTACCCCAAACTGTAAGGTTTTTGATGTCTTTAACCGCTTTACCAGTTTTAGCAGCAATTTGAGATGCAGCACGGTTGTGGTCAAGACGTAACATTGCAGTGAAGTTTTTCGCTGGAAGATCTGGAGCAGATTTCATAGCGATGTAAGCATTCGTGTTTGCAGGGTTACCTACAACAAGTACTTTAACGTCACGGCTAGCAACTTCGTTGAGTGCTTGACCTTGACCGATGAAAATTTCACCGTTCACTTTCAACAAGTCAGCACGTTCCATACCTGGACCACGTGGACGTGAACCAACCAATAACGCGTAGTCAGCATCTTTGAATGCAACTTTTGGATCATCAGTACCGATCATGTCTTCTAAAAGAGGAAATGCGCAGTCTTGAAGTTCCATCATCACGCCTTTAAGCGCTTGTTGAGCTTTCTCAAAAGGAACTTCTAACAATTGTAAAATAACCGGTTGATCTTTACCTAGCATCTCGCCGCTTGCGATACGGAATAGTAAGCTATAACCAATTTGACCTGCAGCACCAGTAACGGCAACACGAACGGCTTGCTTCATCTAATTATCTCCAATTGAGGATAGTCAATGCGATTAAATAGTTAGTCCATTTAATCTAATAATCATAAACGCCCAAGATTGTACTCCAATCATTGGACTGATGCATGCAAAAGAGATAGAACTTCAACAAAAGTCTGATAGGAAATACAAATAAAATATGGCAAAAAACTTAGTAAGAACCTTTTATGGTGAAGGAATTCGGACAATTCGTTTCAACTGTTGTTGAACACTGTTTGTACTGCCCATTCGGTTTATAACAAAGTTTGACTTCTGTCAGAATGGGTGTTCCATTTACAGACGCGCAATTAAACTTAATTGCACTCACCGGCATAGCCGGATTTAAACGTAAAAACTGCAAGCGAAGGTTGGTCACATGCATGGTCCGATTTTCAGGACTGGTTAATTCAGTAGGTACTTTTAGACGTTCTGCATAATTAATTACAGTACGAAAATATTGACTTGCATTCATCGGCACACACCCACCAATCGCCTGCCAAAGTTGAACTCGCGCACCTTCATCCGGCATGACGCGTGCCACCACTTTCGCCTGTAGTGGTGATAAAGCTGCTGAAGCTGCCGTTTTACACTCGGGTTCTGAAGTTTCGGGCAATAAACCTGAAATATTAAGAGCATAGCCTTCTAAACATTTTCGTTTTTTTGATTTTTGATTATCCAACATACACACCGCAGGCGTCATTTGTACCACCATCACATACCCTTGCACTGGCGCTGCAAAAATATGAGATGAAGACAGCCCTAGGCCTGCACCGCTCATGACGAACAGTGCCAACCTGGCTAAAACTGGCGTGTAGTCAAAAAAAATCATTAATAACCCAAACCCCATCAACAAAATTAAAATTTAAGGATTTATTCTCAATGGAATGATATTCATTCTTTTTTCAATAGATTGTGCACCTTGCCCAAGTAAAACCCCATAATGAGTCGCATTGGTCATCACATGTTTTACATAATCACGGGTTTCCGTGAGTGGAATGGTTTCAGTATATTGATCCGCGGCAATAGACTGCGAATCGGGTTGCCAACGACGTGCCCGGTTTGGACCTGCGTTATAACCTGCTGTGGCTAGAACAGGACTACTGCTCAATTGGCTCTGAATCATGGATAAATAAAAGGTGCCATAACGAATATTGGTATTCATATCAGATAGTGCAGCCGGGTTATAGGTTTCACCCATCTGACGTGCCACCAGTTTTGCGGTATCCGGCATAATCTGCATTAGCCCCCCCGCGCCCACATGTGAACGTGCACCGGTATTAAAACGACTTTCTTGACGCATAAGTCCATACGCCCATGCAGGATCGATCCCTGCATTACGACTATGGCTCACTACATAATTCTGATGTGGCATGGCATAACGATATGAATAATTATGTTTATTTTCAGTGCGATCGGCAGCATAGATTGCTCGATCATACCAGCCCATATCCGTAGCACGTTTCGCTGCGGCAAGCAGCAAGCCATCATCCTGTTTTAAATAGGCCTGACGAACCGCCCAATTCCATTCGCGATTAATATAATTATCGGGTGCATTGACACGGCGTAAAGCAAAGGCACGACTAAAATGAATATCCTGGCTTAAGCGCTGCACATCACTATTGGAGGGTTGAACATTATTCGGAATATTGTTGTAACTTTGCCCCAGTTTATCTTTGGCCAATAAGTTATGATAATCATCACCTTGCGCCAATTTTTTAAAGATTTCCTGTGCAGTTCGTTTAGAGCTTGCATCTCCGCGCTGCTCGGAAGCACGTGCCAACCAATATTGCCAACGATCTTCCTGTTTTTGGGTCACGCTCATGGCATCAATGGCACGAATTAAACTTTCCCAGCTACTAAAACGAATGGCTTGGCGTGCATAAATTTCCGCTTCTTCTGAACTGAATGGCAATCCATAACTGGCATCCAGATAATTCAGCACTTCACGATTGAAGTTGTTTTTCATCACCGTAGTACCGCCAATATAGCCCACAGCACGGTATAACGCTTTTTGCACCTGTACCGGTGTGCCTTGGGCAGCGTTTTGCACTGAAGATATTGCAGTATTTAAATCACTATCTGCTAAACGCCCCATCGCAAAAACTAAATAGGCATGATCAGCAGTTGATGTCTTAGGTGCAGACCATAAGTAATTTAGAGGATTGGCTTGAATTTGATTGAGTTGCGCGAGCGATAAACTCATACCCAAGGTTTGTGCTGTAGCTAAAGCCTGACCGGATTGACCTGCGCGCAGCTGTCCCCACAGGCGTTGCTGTCTATCCTGCTCGGTCATGAGTGGACTGGAAAGCATCATGCGACCTAGACCGGTACATGATTCAGGTTGTGAATTGGTGGTGAGCCAAACATCTTTATATTCAGCAAAAACCAGCGGATCGCCCGACTTTGCTCGGACTTGTGCCACTGCACAACTTTCGGCCTGATCCGGATTGGTGACATACTGCAAAACCGGTTGCGCGGTTGCAAAATCGGCTTGTTTTACTTTTTCTTCGACATAATCTGCTGCCAATTTTTCGGCCATGGCGGATTGCGGATAACGCTGTGCGAAGTTAACAATATTACTGGAAGGTTGTGCGGATAAATTCGCGTTCAGTGACCAATATTCAGGGTAATAACCCAACACATCATTTTGCATAGAGGCTTGGTATTGTTGTAATAATCCAGTATTTCCTGCATTGGCCGCTTGTAAAGCAGCATTAAATTGTTCATCTGCTGCATGGGTAATAGAAACGAAACCCGTTGATGCCAAACTTAAAGCAAGCATTTTATAATATTTTTTATTGATTACCCGATTAAACATATGCTTACCTTCTGTCATTTAGTATTGCCTTGGTCGCACCTAATCATTTTTAAGTAGTTTAATTATTATTAAACTACTCTACTGTTCTGTTATGTAACCTTATGATTAGACAATATTAATTTTCAATCATTTTTACTCCATAAATCAATCTTATTGTCGGTTTATTTATATCTATAAGTTTAGCCGCTATTCCTGCTAAAATATGCGCCTTTCTTCTATTCAAATCACAATTTCAAAAGATTAAGCCAGCACGCTCTTCTTGAATAATTTTCAATTAACGATTGAAATAAAAAAAGGGAAACTGCTAGCCCGACCCAAAATATGGAAAATCTAAAATTGTGATTTCTTCAATTTATCCTTTAGGAGCCTACATGACGGTTCAAACCTTCATTCCAAATAGTGCCCAAGCTGCTTCAGAAAACACTGTTACCCAGCCACAGCACACCCCAGCCGACGGATCAGTGAAAAAACTGTATATCGAAACGCAAGGGTGTCAGATGAATGAGTATGACAGTCATCGTATGGCAGACCTGTTGGGCGACTCACACGGTTATGTGTTAACGACTGATCCGAAGGAAGCCGATATTCTGCTAATGAATACCTGTTCGATTCGTGAAAAAGCCCAAGAGAAAGTGTTCTCTGAACTGGGTCGCTGGCGCAAACTGAAAGAAAAAAATCCTGACCTGGTGATTGGGGTTGGCGGTTGTGTGGCTTCGCAAGAAGGCGACAATATTCAAAAACGTGCGCCTTATGTCGATATGGTTTTTGGCCCACAAACCTTGCACCGTTTACCGCAAATGCTGGATCAGCATAGCGATCAAATTGAAAAACCAAAGAAAGATAAAATCAAGCTGGTGGATATTTCTTTCCCGGACATCGAAAAATTCGACTTTTTACCTGAACCGCGTGTTGAAGGTTACAAAGCTTTTGTTTCGATTATGGAAGGCTGTTCAAAATACTGTTCTTTCTGCGTGGTGCCTTATACCCGTGGTGAGGAAGTTTCACGTCCTTTAGATGACGTACTTGCTGAAATTGCAGGTTTGGCTGAAAAAGGCGTACGTGAAATTTCGCTACTCGGTCAAAACGTCAATGGCTACCGTGGTGAAACGTTTGAAGGCAATATCTGTACATTTGCAGATTTACTGCGTTTAGTCGCTGAAATTCCGGGCATTGGTCGTTTACGTTACACCACTTCACATCCGCTTGAATTTAATGATGATTTAATTCAGTGTTACCGTGATTTACCACAAATGGTTTCACATCTGCATTTGCCAGTACAAAGTGGTTCAAACGATGTATTGAAAGCGATGAAACGTAACCACACCATCGATGTCTATATCGAGAAGATTAAAAAGTTACGTGCAGTCCGCCCTGATATGCATTTATCTTCAGACTTTATTATTGGCTTCCCCGGTGAAACTGATGAACATTTTGAAGAAACCTATCAATTCATCAAAGATTTGGATTTCGACCATTCATATAGCTTTATCTATTCAAAACGTCCGGGTACGCCAGCATCTGAATTACCAGACAGTACTCCTGAAGATGTGAAAAAAGAACGTCTTGGCAAAGTACAAAAATGGATCAAACGCTCAAGTATTGATAAAACAGATGCCATGCTTGGCACCATCCAACGTGTTCTTATTGAAAAAGTTTCCGACAAAGATCCAAACCTGTTGGTGGGTACTGCCGATAACACCCGTTATGTATCCTTCATTGGTGATCCAGCTTGGGTTGGGCGTTTTGCAGAGATTGAGATTACCGAAATTAAAACTTTGAATTTTGTTTACGGTGAGCTATTGAATCTTGAGCCTGACGTGGCGTAATGTAAGGTGATCAGTAAGATCATTTTATAAGGAATTCT
The DNA here is from genome assembly GCF_013004375.1 of Acinetobacter terrae. Classification (GTDB taxonomy): domain Bacteria; phylum Pseudomonadota; class Gammaproteobacteria; order Pseudomonadales; family Moraxellaceae; genus Acinetobacter; species Acinetobacter terrae. The sequence continues at coordinate 11,093 of NZ_JABERI010000015.1, forward strand.
CTTGACTGCAGCGATTCGACGTACAGTAAATTTTCCTGGTGTTTCAATGGAGCGTTTAAAAGGCATGCTTGGTGCTTATAACGGTCACTTGAAACAAATCGAACAACGTTTAGATGTCCAAATTTCCCATCGAGGTGATGTATTTTTCATCGATGGGAAACTCGATGCAGTAGAGAGAGCCGAAACCCTCTTGATGCGTCTGTATGAAGAAACTGAAATTACCCAGCAAATTAGTGCTGACACCTTGCATCTGATGATTCAAGGTAGTCAGACGGATCGTGAATTACAGATTGATCCAGATCAGGAACATACCGGTCTGGATGATGTCTGGTTACAAACCCGTAAAGGTCGCATTAATCCGCGTGGCGCGAATCAAAAACGCTATGTACAACGTATTTTACAAAGTGATATTTCATTTGGTATTGGTCCTGCCGGTACAGGTAAAACTTACCTTGCTGTGGCAGCGGCAGTCGACATGCTGGAACGCAATGAAATTCAGCGTATTCTGCTGGTTCGTCCTGCGGTAGAAGCCGGTGAAAAACTCGGCTTTTTACCGGGTGATTTAAGCCAGAAAATCGATCCATATTTGCGCCCGCTTTACGATGCCCTGTATGAAATGCTGGGCTTTGAAAAAGTTGCCAAACTGATTGAACGTCAAGTGATTGAAGTTGCGCCCCTCGCCTATATGCGTGGTCGTACCCTCAATCATTCTTTCGTGATTTTAGATGAAGCGCAAAACACCACACCTGAACAGATGAAAATGTTTCTGACCCGTTTAGGTTTTGGTTCACGCGCGGTGATTACCGGTGACATTACGCAGGTCGATTTACCGCGTGGTCACCAATCTGGTCTAGCGCATTGTTTACGTGTACTTGAGCCAATTGCTGAAATTCATATCACTCGTTTCCATTCTCGTGACGTGGTTCGTCATCAGCTGGTACAAAAAATTGTCGAAGCGTATGAAGGATGGGACAGTGAACAACACCGTCTTAGTGCTGAAGCACGTGCAGAACGCAAAGCGCGTCAGGAAGCCTTGATTGCTGAAAATAATGCGGCTGCCGATGCCCAAGACTAAGATCATTTAAGGATTCATTTTGAAACTTAGTCTCTCGCTCCAACAAGACTTTCAAGCTCCAGAGCTTGTGCTGAAACGTGCTTATATCAAGAAAGTGATTGAAACAGCACTTCGTTATATCGATGTCGATCAAGATTGCGAAATCGGGATTGCCTGTGTTGATAATGACGAAAGTCATAAATTGAATTTGGAATATCGCCAAAAAGACAAACCGACCAATGTGTTGTCTTTCCCCAGTGATATTCCAGAAGAAATTTTACCCATGCTTAATGCATGGCCGATGGGTGATTTGGTGATTTGCATTCCTGTGGTTTTGCAAGAAGCCATTGATCAAAGCAAAACTCCAATTGAGCATTTCACCCATATGCTGGTTCATGGTGTATTGCACTTAATGGGCTATGACCATGAAACTTCAGAAGCAGATGCTGAAGAAATGGAAGCTTTGGAAATTAAAATTTTGGCAAAGTTGGGATTTGATAATCCTTATACAGAGCAAGACTAAAACCCATTCAATAAAAAAGCGGGCTTAGGCTCGCTTTTTTAATGCCTTATATTCTCTCTCCTTTTTAAAGAAGAGGATTAGGGAGAGGATTTATTTCCATACGATTTCTACCAATATTCTTATAGAAACATAGAAAACCCCTATTTTTTCATACCTTTTTAAACCAGATTGACTATTCTTTGCTTGCAAAAGAAACATCGTCTCCCTTATAAAAGAGCAACCTCAATAAAATAAAAAATAATACAGAATGAAATACATTGTAATTTTTAAAGCAAAAATAAATGTTTTAGATGATGAATATTCTAGAACAGCCCAACTTTTACGTGAAAAAGCACTTACACAATTCAATTGCCAAAAATTTGAAGCGATCACCGAAAATGACTTTGAGATTGCACTGTCATATTGGAACTCTTTAGAAGATATTCAAACTTGGCATAAAGATGCAGAACATCAAGTTGCGCAGCGTTTAGGCAAAGAAAAATGGTATAAAAGTTTTAGTGTTGAAATTTGTGAAATTCAGAAAAGTTATACGGACTTAAATGCTAAATGACAATTAATTAGAACAAAATTCATTTATAAATTATTAATCTTCTCATTCCTCTTCAAAAGAGAACTCTATTTTACTTATTCTCCCTCACCCCCTTGCGGAACAATATTCCTCATCCCATAGGGAGAGGGAGTCTTATTAGATGATTAACGCACTTCAAACTCTGCTTCAGCCGGATCAAAACGCCAGGTTCTGACAATACGCAGTTCTGAAATATCTTTCATGCCTTGATCAAAACCACCAAAGGGTGCCGCTTTACGCACCGAGGTTTTTGCGGCTTCATCCAATAAAGCATGACCGGAACTATCAATCAGGCGAATGGCACGAATCCCGCCATTTCTATTCAAAATCACCATTAAACGAACTTCTCCTGCCAAGCGTTGCACTTTTGCAGCATCGGGATAATAACGGTTACCGTAAAATTCAACTTTTTGACGGAATTTTTCTAAATAAGCGGCTGAAATATCCTGCTTGGCTTGAATACCATCTACAGTTTTAATCTTTTGCTGACGGCTAAAATTTTGCTGACGTTGTAAATATTGCGCTTCCAAACTTGCCACCATCGCGGCTTTAGCTTGGAACTGACTATTCAGCGCTTCCATGGCCTTTTTACGCTGATTCTGTTCAGCTTCCTTTTTCCAGCTTAAAGTCGTCATTAAGACTTTTTCTTCAAAGCTTAATTCACGCTTTTGCTGTAATCGTTCTAAACTTTCTTGTTGTTGCTCACCTGCACTTTGTTCAAGCATCGGTGCTGGCATATCACTCGACATGCGATGTGCTTCGCGGAAGGTTCCAGAGCCTTGCTGATCTGCCTGCGCAAGAAAATCGGCATTTTCAACTTTATCTTTACTCGGGCGTAAAGTCACCGCAATTTCTTTCACTGCTGCATCACTTTCTTCCGGCATTGCAAATTGCAGTGTCAAAATCATTAAATGTAGAATGGCAGCCAAAATAACTGCGCTTGTGAAAATAGGATCTTTCCACCATACATACATTAAAGGTGCAAAACTGATTTTCTTAAGCATCACATTAAACCGACAAAATGTCTGGTCCCCAAACTGCATAAAGCAGTATAAAATAAACACAGTCTTCATTTTTGAATAAAAAACGAGAATTCAATCAACAAGCGAACTGTAGACAATTAAAATCATGAAAATGGTGCAATTAATTTTGCTAAACTGCAAGATTGAATACTTGTATTTTTAATACTTTTCGACAAAATCCATCATCTCTCGAAGCCTAAGAAGATTCACTTGCTAGGATGCCCCATATGCAAACGCTAATATCCAATATCTCGAAACGTATACGTCAAGTGTACCAAAAAGCCGAGGGATTTATTGAAGATGAGCGTGAATTTCCATTATCTCAAGTTTTTCTGAATGCAACGTTCCAGCGTTTTGTGACTGACAATGTCTCTATGTTGAAAGATTTACATGCCGATCTGCATGATGACTGGCTACGCTTATATGCAACGATGGATGTCAAAGGTTTATACATCACCCTTTCAGTCGATTTAAAACTGGTGCAGATGGAGCTGAATAAAGACACCCAGCTTATTGTGTTTGAACAAATCAGTGACACCGAAGTGATTGAAGCAAAATACAAAAATATATTTCAAAAGCTTGCTGTAAAATTTGCTTTATTTTTCTACCAAAAAGTCTTAAATCAAGATCCTTTGGGCATGATTCTGGAAAAGCTCAATGTCATTAAGGTCAAAGATGATTTACTGCATTTAGACCTCAACCGCTGGCTGGGTAAAAAGCGTTCCATCATCGACACTTTAGCCAAAGTCCATGTCAACCATGCGGTTTTACGTGAAGCTGAACTGGTGGTTATGGGCAATGTGAATCTGACTGCGCTATTTAGAAAAATGTCCGAAGAACCGGTGGATGATTGGGATATAGCAGATCTTGCTGAAACTGAAGTCAGTCCGCTTAAACAAAAATAAGCTGAATTTTTTTTCATGATTAAAATCTGTATTTTTAACTGGAAAAAAACTACATAAAGATACAGATTAGACAAAATTTCGAATTTTATCTTCATAATCAAAGCGCATAATAGCAATCAAGCAAAAAAATGCACTTTATTCAAACTTCATAGGAACACTTTACTTATGGCTCACAATGTATTGAAAACAATCGCGTTAGCATCTGGTGTAAGCACTACACTGTTGTTTGCTGGTTTCTCAAGCCAAGCATTTGCCATGAGTCCATTCCAGGCAAGTTATCAATTTAGCTATAATGGCAAAAATATGGGCTCGGCAACGCGTACTTTAAGTAAGTCGGGGAATAACTGGACTTATGTTTTTGCTGCCAAAGCAGGTGCTATTGCTTCTGCAACGGAAACCAGTCATTTTAGCTTAAATGGTAACAATATCATTTCAAACAACTTTAGCCGAAGCAGCAAAATTTTGGTGCACAACAACACCATGAGCATTAAATTTAATCCAAATGCTAAAACCATTAACACCAAGAAAGATGACAAAGCACGTTCTTTTGCTTGGAAATCTGGTGTTCTGGATGAGCTAAATGCTGAATTGCAACTTCGTGAAGACTTAAAAGCTTCAGGCTTAAAATCAAGTTATGCAATTGCCGATGCCAAAGAAGTTGAATCACGTCGCTTTGTAAAACAAGGCACTGAAAAAGTTAAAACCTCTTACGGTACGTTTGACACCATTAAAGTGGTGATGAAACATGACAAACCAAACCGCGATACGATTTTCTGGTTAGCACCTAAACTTGACTATGTTCCAGTGAAAGTTTCTCACCAAGATGGCAAAACATCGTATGGTTTGTTGTTAACAGGCTATAAAGGCTCAATGAATTAATCGATTTGATCAATTTCGCTTGCATTTTTTGAGAGCCTTTTTAAAATACGCTTTTGCTTGAAAAAGCATCTGCCCTTAGAGGAATTCTCCCGTGCACGCACTAGAACAGAAAATCTTAAGTGAAGGTATCGTTCTATCTGATCAAGTTCTGAAAGTTGATGCTTTCTTGAATCATCAAATTGACCCTGTATTAATGCAGCAAATTGGTAAAGAATTTGCTGCTCGTTTTAAAGATGCAGGTATCACGAAGATTATCACTATCGAAGCTTCTGGTATTGCTCCAGCAGTAATGGCAGGTTTAGAACTTGGCGTGCCTGTAATCTTTGCACGTAAATATCAATCTTTAACTTTAAAAGATGATTTATATCGCTCTAAAGTTTTCTCTTTCACCAAACAGATTGAAAGTACCATTGCGATTTCAAACAAGCACATTAACTCTAGCGATAAAGCGTTAGTGATTGATGACTTCTTGGCAAATGGTCAAGCAGCTTTAGGTCTTGCTGATTTAATTCATCAGGCAAAAGCTGAAGTTGTGGGTATTGGTATTGTGATTGAAAAATCTTTCCAGCCAGGTCGCCAATTGTTACTTGATAAGGGTTACCGTGTTGAATCTTTAGCACGTGTTAAATCTTTAGAGAATGGTACTGTTGAATTTGTTCGTGACTGAGTTTCGAATTGAATTTTAAAAAGAGCGCTTAGGCGCTCTTTTTTTATATTAATCTTTTAGAGGTTATTCATTAATTAAAATATCTATGCGATTAACTATAGTCAAGTCTGACTACACGTTGTTTCCAACTTTCTCATGTACGAACAGCCCCCCTCGTATCTTTAAATTGAAATTGACTTAATTCTGATTTTTGACGTGCTAAAGCTACATCTGTTTGAGTGATGATGTGTGTTCTCATACACGTATGTGCAAATATTTCATTTACTTTTTTCAGAAGCTAGAGGGTTGTCATAAATTACTCCACCCTACTTTTTTACCAAATCCTCAATGGGTTTTATGTATTCCACTTGAGTCCGTCTACATTACCCGCTTCAGGATGAGATGTAAGAAAATCTGAAATTCATTGTACTTTTTTTCTAATGATCCGATTGAAATGAGCTTCCAGAATAAGTACTACTATGGAATAGATTAATGCCGCTATATGCGATCATTAAATCAACAATTTATATTCATATTATTGTAAGATAAAAAGGTCTAACTATCCGCAAATAGTTAGACCCTGAATCATATTGAAGGGTGGATTTATTTTACGGTCACTGTAATGCTGCCTGTATTCACAGCGCCGATTGCTGAAGTTTTGATGCCGTCAATATGATTCTCGAATCCTCTTGTATTTACAGATGCATCAATAGCGCCAGTATTAATGGCTAAATTCGCTGCGCTGTAATTACTCAGGGTTTCAGAGAATTGATCATAAACGTCGGTATTCAGTGATGCACTGATAGAGCTTTCGAGCTCTGACGACCGTTCAGAACGCCACTCTTCTAAAGTACGCGCCGCACTTCTTTCAGCATCAAGAGTTGCCTCTAATGTCCCCGTACTCACAGCACTCAGGTTACCTTGCTGTAAGCTGATACTTCCTGTGTTCACGGCACCCAGTGCTGAAGTTTCTATCGCAAGTTTATCTCCCACATTATTTAGTGAATTAAAACGCCCCTCTGTGTTGACGGTTGCATCAATATTATTGGTATTAATGGCTAGGTTAAGCGCACTACCATTTGCAGTCCTTTGAGATAAAAGGTTTAGGGTCGATTGCAAACCAGTATCTACAGTTACATTATTATCTTGAGCATTTGCCATAACTGCACTGGACAGGAAGGCGACGGATAAGGCGATTGTTTTGATAGTCTTATTCATAGTTATTTTCCTTTTCTAGTTTTGAAGTACTTCTCGCTAAGTACTTCTTTTTATAATGGGAGCGAGCCCATTTTTTATATATTTTTCAATCACGCTGAGTGGTTGACCAATAATTTTCTACAACCTCTGGGTTGACATCCCACAGCATCGAAGTCTTCTCATTTTCTTTTTCTTTATTGCCTTTTTCTTCATTCATTTTGCTTGAAGAAGATGAGCCTTGTTTCTTGCTGATGTATTTAATCAGGTCTTGTTTGCTCATTTCAGGCTCGCCTTCAGGATTTTGAATCACCTCAGATTCTTTATTTTTAGGCGGCTTGGTATCTTTACTGGGTGAGTTGGTCGATTTATTTTTTTCATTAGATGAACTTGTATTATCTGAGGATGACTCCAGAAGAGATCTACTTGAATCCGCAGTGTTTTGTTTCTGGCTTTCCTTATATTTATACAAGGCAACAGAACTTCGCGTTAAACTTAAGCGGCCAAATTCAGGCGGTATTTCAGTGCGGCAGCTTTCAAATGTTGCAGGCGGAATAACCTGACTGAGCAATTCAAAGGTTGCCAGATTCAACATTTGGCGCAAAGCAAAGTTTGTTGCCTCCCGCTCTCCTTTACCGACCTGAATGTTCAATAAAGTATGGCCAGCGAACCTGCCTGCACTTATGCCGTAATCTTGTGCGGCAATTTGCTTCTGCAGTGAAACATTGGCAACGACTTTACTGCTGCGTGTATCGGTCAGAGATAAATCTAAACCGACCATAATCCGGGTTTGGCTATAATTGGGACCGACACCGCCAATCTGCATGTCCAGACCGCCGCCAGGAATAAAATCCAAACTGTTAATACTGCCTGTCACATAATAATCAGAAGCCTTAATTTGCCTTGGGTCGCGAATTCCCCACTTGGCTTCGCTTTCTATAATACGAGGATCACGCCGGTTCAATAAGCTAACACCAGCCTGAAATAACGCAGATTGCACCATATCTCCCGCACCTTGGGTCACCATTTTGCCACTGCCGCCATTCGTCACTACATCTTTGCCGGTTTGGTCTAAAATTGCTCCAACAGAGAAATTGACATCATTGCGCAGTTGTCCTTTCAGGCAAGATAAGGCCATATCAAAAGGGGTAAAAATATCGGTAATTGGTGGCCCCTGCACCAGACTGACAGGCTCCTTGTTTGAAAGTGCCATCCCCGTACACCCTGTCAGAAGATGGCTAAAAATGATCAAGATGCTCACAGAAGATATTTGTCTTCTATTCAACCGAGGGAAATTCAGCATAGTGACTCTCCCCCTGGTTGGGTGCTTAAGTTAGGGCATTGCTGATTATTTTGAGTGGTATTTGAATTTACAGATCCGTCATTCGCAGTATCATTCGAAATGTCTACACCGTTATTTGAACCATTTATATTCACATTGCTAGTAGCTGAATTAACTGTACCTATAGAACTTGTCGATGTGCTATTTATTGTGGTTTTTCCTAGTCCAGAATAATAATCTGAATCCATGAGTTCAATCAGATTTGCTTGGACTAAATTCTCATTGGAACGATTACTTGATGCTTTCCAGCGCTGACTCCACTCATCAGATGTTGCATAAGTGTTACTCAGAAAACATAAGCAAAATAAACCCACATTGATCACTGATATTCTCATGATGTTTGCCATCCTTTGAGCTAAGATGTTTATTTATTTTTCGTTGAGTAATATTTAATTAGTAATGTTTAATTTCTATAACAAACATTAAATCACATAAAAAAAACAAAAGGCGAAACGTATCAGGATTTACATGTTTCTTGTTTGTAAAGATAAAACATCTTGTTGTTTTAATTAATAAATTGTTATTTGTTGTTTATTTTTGAATTGTAAGAAATCATGATGTAACAAATTTTAAAATCTATACTTCACATAAATAATCGAACTTAATTAATATATTTTTAATATTAATAATAGTAAAAATTTTCGAAAAGAAAGACTAAACTTGTCAAACCAATTCAGTTTTATGAAACGGTTAACTTTGATTTTATTAGAGCTTCTATTTTAATGTGAACTAGATAGTGATTTATTAAAAATATAATAAAACAATCACACTTAAGATTATTTATAAGGGAATTCTGATATAAATATGGATTTTTGCAAGCATCACTTCAGGCTCCGTATGCTTCAACCAAAGATACCCATGTAATTAAGCGTAAAGAAATGACCAGTGAGCATATCTATGTTTTGAGTTGTGAATATTCAGAGGGGAATTTTCATCGTTTTAGGACTCATCATTACCCAAAAATGATTTAAGGATGGCCAAAGTTAGATGAAGCAGCAAGGTATTTACAACTCAGATAAACTTCTATGACTTTCATTCAGCTAGAATCAAGTTGGTATGAAATGTTCCTGACATCATAAGATAGAGGATACATACTGTTCTTGTTTATTGTTAATGACCTATTATCTTGGAAAAGTACCCATACTCACTTTCTTGCAAGATAAATAAAAGATGAATATTTGATGGAAAAATCTATGCAATGTCCTAAATGCGGATCTTCTGAAGTTGAGAAACGAGATCACGAGAAAAACATCAAGACAATAAGCGGAATCCTTCTTACTTCTGCTGGGGCAACCGCAGGAACAGTCGGTGGTGCGGCAACTGGCGCATCAGCTGGGGCAGCAATTGGCGCTGTCGCTGGGCCATTAGGTGTTATTTTCGGTGGAACCGTAGGGACTTTTGTAGGTGCAATTGCCGCTGGTGTCACTGGCGGTATGTTAGGTAATATCTTCGGGAAAAAAGCCGGTGTGATTATCGATAAAAATGTGTTCTTAGATTATAAATGTTTAAAGTGCAATCATCGTTTTAAAGAAAAAGTATAACGATTCAACGCTTAAATTTTATCCTGTAATTTAAAAAGACCATTCATTTTAGAATGGTCTTTTTATTTTTTATATATCGATAGAAATTCTATTTAGAATAGTCACCTATTTAAGTTCCCTTTCCACTTTAGAAAATTATGAATTTGCTTGTAATTTTTTAACCACATCACCCAAACGTTTTCCCTGCTCTTCGCACAGGACTTTTTCATCTTGGCTTAAGCCCAAATCGTGGCGTGGACCACTGACATGACTTGCACCATACGGCGTACCACCCGATTTAGTATTGGATAACGCTGGATTAGCATTTGGTAGCCCCATAATCATCATGCCATGATGGAACAATGGTGGAAGCATAGTCAGCAAGGTACTTTCCTGTCCACCATGCATGGAACCCGATGAGGTAAATACACAGGCAGGTTTTTGATGTAAAGCTCCATTTAACCAAAGGCTTGTGGTCTGGTCCCAAAAATACTTCATCTCAGATGCCATATTGCCAAAACGTGTTGGCGAACCCAAAGCCAAACCCGAACAATTCGCCAAATCATCTAAAGTACAATAAATATCCCCTTTAGCAGGAATACTTAGTTCAGCTTCTTTAACCACTGTCGATAAATTTGGAACAGTGCGAATTTTTACCGCCATACCTGCAGATTCAATACCATTGGCAATTAAATGCGCCATTTCTTTAGTCGAACCATATTTGCTGTAATATAAAACAAGGACATAAGACTGCATAATTTTTATAAACGAAGCTAAAAAAGAAAACTATACGGTATTTTTCCCATTTTTTGGTTAAGCTTGGTCATGAAAATTCATAAAGATGATTAAAAAAATTGAGACTTGATACCTATGTTAGAAAAGTATTTAAAAAAACTTCCTTTTTATAATGAGACTTGGTTTCAGTTTGTTTTATTTGTCATAAGACGTTTTGAAGCAGATCGTTGTCGTGAACAGGCAGGTTCACTAACCTATACCACGTTATTTGCAGTTGTGCCCATGTTAACTGTTTTCTTGGTCATCATTTCTTCCATTAAAGCGCTTGAGCCGGCAAGACAACAATTACAACAACTGATTTATAGTAATTTCTTACCGAGATCCACGATTGCTTTTGATAAAGCCTTCAATGCCTTTACCGATAAATCCAGCAATCTAACCGTTATTGGGATTTTATTTCTATTTATCACCACGGTGATGATGCTAACCAGTATCGAAACCGTTTTTAATCGCATTTGGCGAGTCCGGGAAACACGTGGCGGCATTATTGGCTTTATGCGTTATTGGACCATTATTTCACTCGGTCCAATTTTATTAGGTAGTGCATTCGCTATTTCATCTACCGTAGCATCGTTAAATGTGCTGAGCAATAATTTTGCCGGCTACGAGTTAAATGGCGAGTTTATCTTTTGGTGTATTTCCTTTGTCCTGACCATTCTGGGTTTTTTCATTTTAAATTGGACTATTCCTAATCGGACTGTTCCGATCAAGGCGGCTTTGATTGCAGGTACATTTAGTGCGGTGGTATTTGAATTATTAAAGAATCTGTTTGGCGTAATCATGTCCAATTTCACCAGTTATGAAATTGTTTATGGTGCTTTTGCTGCCGTGCCAATTTTCCTGCTATGGATTTTCTTGTCCTGGAACATTGTCTTGTTAGGCGTTGAAATCAGTTATGCGCTGACGGCATTTCATTCAGGCAAAGAACAGAAGCGACATCCTGTGATTATGCTGCTGGATTTATTGGAACTGTTTTATAAAAAACAACTTAAAGGCGAAAGTATCTCTGATGAAGAAGCTTTGGGCATTTTGGGCCGTGGAGAAATTGGACGCTGGCCTTCTTATGTACTGATGCTCGAAAAACAGAACTTAGTTAAACGTACCGACAATGACGAGTTTGTTTTAGCACGCAATTTGGATCAAGTCGATTTCTGGAGTTTCTATACCCAGTTACCCTACCCACTTCCACGCCGTCAAGATATGGGCAATATTCATCCTGACGATGTATGGATGCAAAAACTGGGTCCTGCACTGATTGAAACAGATGACTATCTTTCAGCAAAACTGGCGATTCCCTTATCCAAAATTCTGGAAGAGAAATAGAACGCTCTTTCTCTCACACCACCGAGTGTTGAGGAAATTTATCCAAGATAAAATATCTCTCCTTCCTTCTTAAAAGAGGAAGGGATATGGATAAGGCTTAAATTTCCGCAGTGTTCTTCCAGCAAATCATGGCCCCGAAAGTCACCAAGCATGTCCCGATCCAAAAGGTAAGACTGGGTGTTGCATCCAAAATCAGCATCGACATAAAGGAAGATAAAACAGGCATAAAATAGGTAGCGAGAATCAGCAGCTTGATATTGCCGAACTGTAAACTCTGATTCCAATTGCTATAAGCAATCCCTACCAAACCACCTGTCACTGCAATCAATAGCCACATATTCAGCTGTGGAAAAATAAAAGCCTGATCCATCATAAAATGAATGCACCATAAGGCGATCGCCGTCACCAGAAAAAATAACGGCACCGCATTTTGCCCTTGGGCATATTTTTTGGTCAGTACGCTATAACACGGCCAAAGCAAAGCCCCTAAAAATGCAAAACAATAGGCCATTGGATTTTGTTGCAGTATTTGTAGAAATTGCTCCAGATTCAAAATGTCGGGATTAACCACCAGCAATAACCCAAGGACAGAAACAATAAATCCGACAATCACCGGCCAACGATAATTCAGCTGCTTGGCCAATATTGAAAAGACAATGGTGAGAGGCGGCCACAAATAATTGATCATCGCGATAATCAGCACCTGATCATGATTTTGTGACAAGGCAATCGAAACTAAAAATAGAATTTCATAAGCCACAAATAAAGCGCCACAGCCCCACAAATAAGCTTTCGATATGTGCTGAAAACGCGGCAGCCCATTCAACACTAAAATAGCCATCGCACTAAAACTATAAATCAGCGCAATGGCTGAAACAGGACTTAATGATTCAGTAATCAGTTTAACCACTGCAACCAGACTTGCCCAAATCAAGATGGATGACAAGCCGATCAAGGTGGCTTTATTGAATGCTTTCATGCTTTGCTATTTTTCGGCTTTAACCAGCCCTGTAAACTTACGACCAACACACCCATCATCACCATGACTGTACCGATAATAAAATTCATTTCGATGCTTTCATTCAACAACCACACACCAAACAACATGCCAAACAATGGCGTTAAAAATGAAAATACGCCTAAACGTGAAGCCAAATAGCTTTTCAGCAGCCAGAACCAGATCAGATAACTGGCAAATGAAATAACGATACTATGAAAGATCAAACTGCTAATGGCAAGGCTTGTCCAATGAATGCTGGCTTGTCCCAACACGAAAGTTAAAGGGAACAGGAACACAAAACCACCTGCCAATTGATAGAACAAAGTCTGAGTTGCTGGTGCATCGGAAAGCTTGGTTAAACGGACAGAAATTGTGGTGGCTGCCCAAAGTATGCCTGCCAATAAAGCGAGCAAATCCCCAAATAGCATTTGCGATAGGTCTTGCCCTGAACTGCCATCGCGTCCAACAAATGTCACCACGATGCCTAAAAATGCGATAAAAATACCGCTCCACTGCAAAATGGATAAGCGTTCTGAAGGCAATTTCCAATGCAGACCTAAAGCCACAAAAATAGGTGCGGTATAAAGTAGAACAACGGCATGCGAAGCAGAAGTAAATCGAATGGCTTGAGCAAGCATAAAGAACTCAGCTGCAAATAATAAAGCTACAACTAAACCCGGATACAAATAATCTTTGCTCCATAGTGAGTTCCCTTCCCCAAGCTTGATCAGTGGATAGACCATTAAGGCGGAAAGCCCTGATCGCAAGGCGACTTGCATTAAAGAAGAAATATCGGGAGCTGCCATTTTCAAGACGACTTGTTGCAAGCCCCAAAGAATACACAAGCCAAACATGATGGTAGATGCTCGTACATCCAGTGCCTTGCGTTCTATCACTATTATTCCTTGAAACTTACCGTATTTTTTACGCGTCCAAAGATACGCTAAACCGCTCAACTTTGAAATTGCAGAGAATCTAAAAAAGTATTCAGCGTCATATATATTTTTAAAAAAAAGGACTGCCAAAGCAGTCCTTTTTATTCATTCAAAGCTTAAGCCTGAACAAAGGTTTTCCAGACAAACTCTTGGGTTTGACCTTGTAACGTCATGGTCAGTTGATCGCCTGCTTTTAATGCTGCCACACCTGCAGGTGTACCGGTCATCACCACATCACCTTCTTCTAAAGTGAAGACTTGGCTGATGTCGGCAAGCAAAGTGGCAATATCAAAAATCAGTAAAGAGGTATCACCTTTTTGACGCAGCTCATCATTGACATGCAAGGTGTAATGCACATCTTTCCAGTCTTTGACTTCTGACAGTTCCACCCAGTCTGCCAAGACACATGAACCATCAAATGCTTTGGCACGTTCCCAAGGCTGACCTTTCTTTTTCAGGTCGTCTTGTAAATCACGTAGCGTCAAGTCTAAACCCAAAGTCACTGCGCCCACGGCTTTTAAGGCTTTGGCTAGATCAGTTTCTGCCTTTAAAGTACGGTCTATACGCAAACTCAATTCACACTCATAGTGACAATTGCCCCACGCTGGGTTCCATGAAATGCCTTGTTCTAAACTCGCCAAACTGCTTGGCGGCTTAATGAATAAAACTGGACGATCAGGAATAGCATTTCCTAATTCTTTGGCATGGTCTGCATAGCTACGACCGACACAGACAATTTTAGATGGACGTGTACTCATGATCTTCCCTTTTTTATTTCACTTTTACTGTATTTTAAAGCTTACTTTTTAAATGTATTTTCAAATACGGTCTGATCCGCAGATTGCTCAAAAGCGCGTTTCGGCACAATAATGACGGTACGATTTTTCAATTCAATCATATAGGTCAGCTTACCTGTGGCAAAGTTTTGTACTTCGCTATAGTTGAAAATTTGCTTACGACCATTGGCATAAATTTCTACATAATCTTGAAATAATTCGATGCCCTGTTCACTTTTACCAAACTGGTATTTCACAAATTGACGTTTAAACATCATCGGTAAAAACCAGTAACGCATAATCAATTGTAAAATTAAAAAGAAAGCACCCAGCGCAACATAATAGCGCCCCACGCCATTAAAGCCGAGGTAAAAACCCCAAACAATGATCCCGATACTCACCAACGGGGTAATAAAGCGTGTGAGTTGCTTTTTACCAAAAGTAGCAAGGGCAAAACCATCTTGTGATTCTTCCAGGTTTAAGGAATAACGTAGCGATACAGCGGGCTTGGTCTCTGACATAAGTGATCATCAAATTATTACAACAATTGCGCTAGATATTACACCAGATTCAGCCTTTTCCTTATTGTTTTTGCCAGCCTAAATTACATAAGTTCGCTTCACAATTACTGGGAAATTGATTAAAACATCAGCATATACTCATAAAAAGCATAAACAGGATGTAATATGCAAAACAATAACTACAGATACAGCCTATTGATTCTGTGCTGCCTGTGCGCTATGCCAGTTTCGGCAAAAATCATTCCATGGAAAGAACAAATTCCCAGCAGCTTAAATGTATTTCAAGGCAAGGCTCAACCACTGGCGGACTTAACTGCAAACCGTATTTTAATTTATGCCCATCCTGCGCAATCCATTACTTTACCGACCTTTAAAAATCCACAAAGTATGACAGGCAAGTTTTATACCGGTGCAGTGGTTGTTCCTGCAAATAGCCAAAATGTGGCGCGGCTTTTAAGTAACTATAGCGGGTACAATGGACTATTTCCGGTATTAAAATCTTCAAAGGTCTTGGAACAACAAGGCAGCATTACCCAGATGAAGTATCAGGTGCATATTCCCACCCCTATTCCAATATTAAACTTTAAAGAAAATGTGGTGATGCAGCATCATTTAACAGCCAATAGCATTTCCACCATTGTTCTGGATGCGCCCATTCCTTACGGCGCGGGCAAAATTGAATGGTTTGATTTAGGCAGTAATAAAACTTTAATTACCCTTACCCAATGGGGTGATTTGAACCAGCCTAAAGGCTTTTTATTCAGTACCATTCTGAAGGCCATTCCAGAGGCCAAACTCGGCATTCCCTCGGGCACCAACGCTTTTTTATTAGAAGCCTTGCAACAACACTTTAAAACACCCACATATCAAACCTTAAAAGCTGGAAAGTTACCCGAACCCCACTTAAGCTCGAGCCAAGTTCAAAAAATTGCAGCGCTGAGTCAACAATCACAAGAGCCGGTTTCTTTTATCCTGCCATCTAATAAAGTACCTTATCAGCATGGTTTGGAAAGCTTGCGTTTTAGTAGCAGTTATCAATATTTCGCCAAAAGTCCGCAACAAATGCAGCACTGGCTGAATGCTCCTTCTTATCAAGAACTTTTTCCACGCCAGATTAAAGACATCGAAATTAAAAAAATTGATCCCAACACCTTTGATGCCGACTATAAAATTTCAGTCGGCTTAGGCGTGATCAATATTCCATTTGATTTTAAGCTACGTTTTGACTATCCCAACAGTTTAGAAAATCAGTTTGATGCCGTGGGTGGTGATTTGCAATTTGTCAAAGGCGGGATACAGCTGATTCCTCAAGATAACGGTACGCTATTAAACGTTACCAGTGCCATGAAAATTCACGACAAGGCACCATTTCTACTTCGGGCGATGCGAAGCATGCCTTATCACGACATGTTGCCAGCACTTGGTGGTAATACCGTGTTTGCATTGAAGATTAAACAGAAGATGAAATAATTGTTTAACACTTTTAATTTATTCTAGGCACAAAAAAACCGCAATTAAGCGGTTTCTTCCAGTTTTACATCTGTCGATGTGTTCAAGTTGGTGCGCTCAGAGAGATTCGAACTCCCGACCCCTTAGTTCGTAGCCAAGTGCTCTATCCAGCTGAGCTATGAGCGCGACGTCTTGATGTGGTGCATTATACGCGTTTTTAACTGTCTGTTAAGTGCTTTTTAACAAATACGCAATCAAGTGGACAGTTATTGGGCAAAATTGGATTTTTCATCTATTTTTTAAACAAAAATAGCCAATTTAGTGATTTCTCACGACCTCTTTCCCAAAAGCTGATCTTGAGATCAGCAACAAGCACTGAAAATACATCAATGCTCTAGATTATGACACTCAGGAAACTTATCTGATTGGTAGAGACCGATGTGAAGCCGTTTAAATACTACCTGTTGTTCTAGAATATTAAGTAACCACAGGAAAATATGCATGTAATTTCATAAATATATTTATGGCAATAAAGAGAATTTTTTAATTTTCTCCTTTTTTTCTTGATAGGCTTGGGTATCAGCCACAATTAATTGTTCTCTTAAATCTTTATACTCTTCCCAATGAAATGGTGGAATTGTATTTGGGGGATAAGGTTTTTGTTTATTACTTGATGCATATACTTCATTTCCACAAATAAATTCACATGCAGCTTTTGCACCTAATGCAAATAGTGCGGCTTTCTTTTCATCCGACATATTGAAGTCAAGAATACCAAATGTATCTGATTCATTATGCTTGATTTTCCCTAATATTCTTCTCACAATATTATTCGATTTATTTTTATTAGTGGGTACATACTTTTGTGAAGT
This sequence comes from Acinetobacter terrae, assembly GCF_013004375.1. GTDB lineage: Bacteria > Pseudomonadota > Gammaproteobacteria > Pseudomonadales > Moraxellaceae > Acinetobacter > Acinetobacter terrae. The sequence continues at coordinate 28,417 of NZ_JABERI010000015.1, forward strand.
GTCTATATATGTAATCAATTGTTTGTAATCATCATTATTAAGCAAAAAAGTATAATCATTGGTATGAATGGTCGTTTTGACGAGTGCTGTTAAATAGTCAGATATACTGTCTACTGTTGAAGCTTTTTTCCTACTAATATCAAGTTTGACTCCAAATGTCGGACATAATGGAATGCTGTCCCGAGAATGAAAAACATCAATTGGAAAATTAGAGATCACACCACCATCAACAAGATAAGCAACTTCAGGAGGATTCCCTTCAAAACCAGTCAATACCTGCCAAAAATCTTCACGCTTTTCAGGTATCTTATTGATTCGAACAGGTTCAAAAAACAATGGAATGGACATAGAAGCCCTGACATAGTGTTTGGGATGAACTTCTAGGGGATTCTTCCAATATAAATACCCCATTTGAGGAAAAATAATTTTACTTTCAGTGGTAATATCCGATGCAATAATAGCCAACCTACTAGTTTTGAAATTATTTTCAAAGCGTATCTGATCAAGAACAGGATATTTTCTTTTGCTAATTTCTCTAATTTTTAAATTTTTGTTCTCAAGTTTTTTAAAAAGTTTAGCCGTTGTTGAGGCATTATGCTGATTTAAAATGCTTTCTAACCAGTTTTCAAAGTACTGCCCCGGGTTGATACCCAGTTTATTTTTGCTAAATTTTCCGAGAGTTAAAAGACCTAACAGTTTTGGAAACATTGCAAAAAATGGATGATCTTTTTGCTCAATATCACTCGCTAATTCTTGAGCTAGAACCCCACCATCAACAAAACTTTTTAAATCCATTTTATTAAAAATAGCAAGGAGCTCTTCACTTTTTTTGTCAGATGATTGCCCTAAAGCTGCAAGAACTATCGCATTTATTGCACCTGCTGAAGTCCCTGCTAAGTTTAGAAAACGAATACCTGCTTGTTCTAGTGTGTATGTATAACCGATTAATGCAAGTCCCCACACCACACCTCCTTCTAATACTAAATCAATATATTGGTTGCCTTGGTGATCGGTAATATCCGAGATTGGCTGCGCCGTAATTTTATTTCGAATTGAATTGATATAGCCATTTTGGCCATGAATGTCTTGATCATCTTTGATTAACGCAAGTAGAGCCATATTCAAACCCTCACTATTATAATTTCTCGGACGTAAAACCTTTTTATTGAATTAATAAACTAAACCTAAATATAAAAAAACTCTATGTTTGAAACTCTTTCTGACAAATGCAGTGAGGCATATTTTTGAAAATATTTAAGCAGTTTTAAGGGGAAGCTATAACTAAATTTCAGACACAAAAAAAACCGCAATTAAGCGGTCTCTTTCAGTATTACATCTTCTAATATAAATCATAGGGTCTTATTTCAACAAATCAAAACTCATTCCATCCAGACAATGATTTTATCATTTAGCATTACCCCACCCTACCCATTTTCACTTCTCCTACCCGCTTGTAATAAGTGAACACCACACCACTTGATGTGACCAAGCTATCCGTTAATTCAAAAGCCGTGGGAGTTGAACCCTCAGCAAATAAACATTTACCTGTACCCAGGATAATAGGAAAAGTCATCAAACAAAGTTCGTCAACCAGATCATGTTTGAAAAGTGTCTGGGTCATATTGGCACTGCCATGAACTTTGATATCACCACCTTCTGACGCTTTGAGCTTTTTCACATCATCAACATTTTTCAAAAAGACAGAATTTTGCCAGTCCGAGTGCCCCAAGCTACTGGACATCACATACTTAGTGACATCATTGATTCCTGCCCACATCTCCGCATGCTTTGGCCAGTAAGCTTCCCAAATATTAAAAGTATTTTTTCCCAAAAGAATATCTGTGGACTGCATCCATTTTTGCATGATCGTATTGACTACTTCGTCTGCATCGGCCAAATAAGGGGCAACCCAGCCACCATATTTAAAGTTGCCTGATTGATCTTCCTCTGGTCCACCTGGTGCTTGAATAACGCCATCTAAAGTTATAAATTCCTGCACAATTATTTTTCTCATCTTAATTTTTCTCGTATCAACCCTTTATTTTGTTTATTTTATAGCTCAGTATTTGTTTTTATTATTCAGCTTATTTCAATTCTATAAACTTCAGACACAAAAAAACCGCAACATGTGCGGTTTTTTCCAGTTTTACATCTGTCGATGTGTTCAAGTTGGTGCGCTCAGAGAGATTCGAACTCCCGACCCCTTAGTTCGTAGCCAAGTGCTCTATCCAGCTGAGCTATGAGCGCGTACTTGAGTTGCTTTTCAGCATTCGTTACATTTACGTTTAACTTGATTGGTGCGCTCAGAGAGATTCGAACTCCCGACCCCTTAGTTCGTAGCCAAGTGCTCTATCCAGCTGAGCTATGAGCGCATTTCAAGTTATTCGTGGCGGTGAGAGAGGGATTCGAACCCTCGGTGGGCTTTAAGACCCACGCTCCCTTAGCAGGGGAGTACCTTCAGCCACTCGGCCACCTCACCGTAACGAGCCGCCATAATACAAACTAAACTCTACTTCTTCAAGTCACATTTCAAAAAATTCTGATATTTTTAATCAATCATCTATTTTTTATACGATTTCCGGCTATATCGCCCTCTTTCCCCGGTTTTTTCGACAGTTGCTCGTGTGAAATGTGCCGCTTCCCTGTAAAATTGAAATTGAAAACACAATATTGCAATCATTTTCGTGCAGTATCATGCTGCATGACTTATGCTAATCCTATCTTCTGACATGAAGCCAAAGACATTATGAAAAATTGGGTCGACCCTGAAGCTAAGGCTGAAGCCGAACGTTATGACAATCCTATTCCAAGCCGTATTCTCATTTCAGAAACGATTGAAAAATTACAAGCACCACAATCTCATGCAGATTTAGTGGAACACTTTAATATTGCAGATGAAAGAAGTATAGAAGCACTCAGCCATCGTTTAAGTGCCATGGTACGCGATGGTCAATTGATGAAAGATGGATTTAAGTTCCTGCTTGCAACCAGCCAACCGACTCATGAAGCAACTGTATACATCAACTCGAAAGGTTTAGGTACAGCAAAAATTTCCGATCATGATGATATTTTATTGCCAGAACGTGAACTGCGTTTGGTCTTTAATGGTGACCGCGTTAAAGTGCGTCAGACTTCGGTTGACCGTAAAGGTAAACCTTGGGGTTTTATTACTGAAGTTGTACAGCATCGTGTAAAACAGATTATTGGTAAAGTTGCGGTTTACGACGGCGAATACTTTATTCAGCCTGCAAATCCAAATGCACATCAACCAATTACCTTAGAAAAAGAACTGATTGAACATGCCCACGTCAAGGTCGGTGATTCTGTTCGTGTAGCCATTGATGATTACCCGACCCGTGAAGAATTGCCTACAGGACACATCGTGCAATCGATGGCGGACAAGGCAGACACTGAAATCATTATTCCGCAAACCATTTTAGAATTTGGTTTGCCGTATGAATTTCCGGAAGAAGTGGTTCGTGAAGCAGAAAGCTTTAAAGAACCAAATGAACAGGATCGCCAAGGTCGTATCGATTTACGTGATTTAGCCTTAGTTACTATTGATGGTGAAGATGCGCGCGACTTTGACGATGCGGTGTATGCTGAAAAACGTCCAGGTGGCGGTTACCGTGTGGTGGTTGCGATTGCTGACGTCAGTCATTATGTACGTAACGATCACCCGCTGGATGAGGAAGCAAAAGAACGTGGTACTTCAGTGTATTTCCCGCACTACGTTTTGCCAATGTTGCCTGAAGCACTCTCCAATGGTTTGTGCTCACTGAATCCACACGTAGACCGTCTATGTATGGTGTGTGATTTGACCTTATCCCGCGCGGGTAAAGTGACAGGCTTCCAGTTCTATCCATCAGTGATGCATTCAAAAGCACGCTTGACCTATACTCAGGTTGCGCAATATTTTGATGGCGAAAGCGATGCGATTCCTGACGACCGCAGTGTGCACAAGTCATTGAATACCCTGTTCCAACTGTATCAGACCCTCAAAGGTTTACGTGCCGAACGCCATGCGATGGAATTCGAAACCGTTGAAACCTACATGACTTTTGATGAGTTAGGCGGGATTAAAGAAATTCTGCCTCGTTCACGCAATGAAGCGCATAAACTGATTGAAGAATGTATGTTGCTTGCCAATGTGGCAGCAGCAGAATATGCCTTAGAAAATGACATTCCAATGTTGTACCGTGTGCATGAGCCACCTGAATTTTCGCGTATCCAAAAAGTTCGTGAGTATGTGAAGTTGCTTGGCCTGCCATTTCCTGAACAGCCAACCCAAAAAGATTACCAAGCGGTGATTGATGCGACTAAAGACCGTATTGACGCGCCAAGTATTCATGCCGTGTTGTTACGTTCAATGATGCAGGCCTATTACGGCGCAAACAACGCCGGGCATTTTGGTTTGGCTTATGATGCCTATACGCACTTCACTTCACCAATTCGTCGTTACCCTGACTTGCTGTTGCACCGTGCCATCAAAGCGCATTTAAAACAAAAGCCTTTCGCGCTTTCAGGTGCCGCTTTAGATGATGCCGGAGAACATTTCTCTCAAACTGAACGCCGTGCTGACGAAGCATCTCGCTCTGTGACCACATGGTTGAAATGTCACTATATGCAGCAGCATTTAGGTGAAGAATTTGTGGGTATCATCAGTGCAGTGGCTGAATTTGGTTTATTCGTCACCCTTAAAGACCTCTATGTCGATGGCATGATTCATGTTAGCCAATTGGGCGATGACTTCTTTGTTTATGATCAAGCCAACCAAAGCTTGATCGGTCAAAGTCGTGGTCAAACCTTTAGTCTGGGTGATGAAGTCAAAATTAAAGTTGCAGCCGTGAATCTGGAAGATCGTAAGATTGACTTTCAACTGTTGCAACAAATGACTCATGCCGGTCGTGCTATTCGTAGCCGAGCACCGCGTGTTGCCAAAACTACAGCGAAAGAAGAGGTTTATACCCCTCGTGCTAAAGCCGTAGTCAGTGAAGATGGTGAACAGCCCATTCGCAAGAAAAAGCCAAAAACCAAGTCAGATGCTTTTGCTAAAAAGTCAGATAAAAAACCTGCAGCTAAATCGGACCTAAAAGCCAAAGATAAAGACAAAGTGAAGAAAAAGTCTAAGCCAAAAAAGAAAAAGGCCAATGCGAAACCTAAGATAGAGTAAATTCAAAAAAGAGAGCTTCGGCTCTCTTTTTTTATTTATAATCAGCACACTATAAAAAATTAAAAAGATCTATGCCAATTCTTCAAATCACAAAATTTTACTACCATTACTATGTATGTCTTCTTATGTTCTGTTTGATGATCAGCGGAACTATTTATCTCTTATGCAGTAACTTCTCCCCAACTCCGACGATCCAAATCATCGCCCTAACCATTTCAGTCATTCTCTATATTTGGCTGCTGTTATATTTTATTTACTTAAATAAACGCCAAGAGTGGTTTATTCCTCATCACTGGAAAAATGTTCGCAAAAGACCTAGGTTCTACTGCTTGCTAATTTTTCCACTCGTTATTATTTTTCTATTTTGGCTCAATCTTTCTGGCACACTTCTCATGTTTTATACAGCGATGGTCGGAAAACAGCAGCTGATCCATACGCAAGCCCAAGCTACTAAAAATTCGTTTAAAGGTAAAATCTCTTATTACTTGAAAACACCTTATAGATCCTCTCCAATTTTTAAAATCAGCCCTGAGCAATATCAGCGCTACCAGAATCAGCAAGTCCGCCTACAATTGACCATTCGCCAAAGTTCAGTTGGAACATCCGTCAAATCTATTAATCATATTCAGGTTAAGCCGAAAACTACCAATAAGGAACAATAAATCCTGATCGAGTCTTGATTTCCCCTGTCATAAGCCCTACATCTACTAATAAGTTTATAAATGATATGGCGTATAGAAATGACTTTAGAAAAGGCGACTTTGCCTGTTCCACAATTTGATCAAATTCAACTTGCAGATTTAAAACAACAGATTGAACAAGCCATTCAACAAGGACAAAACTTTTTAAATAATTTAACTGAAGTCCCTGACAGTATTCAGGCACAACAGGCCGTATTAGATCAGGTCGATACCCTCGAAAATAATATGAGTGAATCCTGGGGTGTGCTGTCACATCTAAATGCGGTGATGAACAATGCAGAAACCCGCGAACTCTATCAATCCCTGCTGCCTGCTTTAAGCGAATACTATACTCAACTGGGTCAACACACGGTGTTGTATCAAACCTATCAACATGTACATGATGCGCCCCAGTTTAATACGCTTCCTGCTGCACACAAAAGTGCGATTAAACTGGCACTCCGTGACTTTAAACTTTCAGGTGTGGCTTTAAAAGGCGAAGCCAAAACACGTTATGCGGAAATTTCTGCACGTTTATCTCAGCTTTCATCTGACTTCTCCAATCATGTGCTGGATGCAACCCAAGCCTACTTCAAACCACTGACTGAAGAACAACTCAAAGGCTTACCGCAAAGCAGCATCGATCTACTCAAACAATATGGTCAGCAACGTGAACTTGAACAGGCGGTTGCCACTTTAGATATTCCCTCTTATCTTGCCATCATGACCTATGCAGATGATCGTGCCTTACGTGAGGAACTGTATAAAGCCTATACCACACGTGCCTCTGATCAGTCTGAACATACAGAGTTTGATAACACCAAAATCATCGAAGAAATCTTAAGCCTGCGTCACGAAATGGCACAGCTGTTAGGCTTTAACAACTATGCCGAGCTTTCGCTGGCCAGCAAAATGGCACCTGATGTAGAAACTGTCGATAAATTTCTGGTTGACCTAGCCGAACATGCCCGTGCACCAGCAACGCAAGAAATTGCCGAACTCAAAGCCATCGCATCTCAAGACGGGATTCAGGATTTACAACCTTGGGATACCGGCTACTATTCTGAAAAGCTCAAAGTTCAGCAATTCAATTTATCTCAAGAATCATTAAAACCCTACTTCCCTGCACCGAAAATTCTGCAAGGCCTGTTCAGCATTGTGAATCGTCTTTACGGCATCAACATTGTGGAACGGGAAGCGCCAGTTTGGCATTCCGATGCACGTTATTTTGAACTGGAAGATCAAGGCAATGTAGTTGGCGGTTTTTACTTTGATCTGTATGCCCGCAGTGGAAAACGCGGTGGTGCATGGATGAGTGGCTTCCGTTCACGCATGCAAACTAAAAATGGCTTACAAAAACCGATTTGCTACATGGTGTGTAACTTCACTCCTGCGGTCGGCGATCAACCGGCACTGCTCACCCATGATGAAGTGAATACCTTATTCCATGAATTTGGTCATGGCTTGCATCACATGTTGACCGAAGTCGACCATATTGCGGTAGCAGGAACGCACGGCGTCGATTGGGATGCTGTCGAACTGCCAAGTCAATTTATGGAATTCTGGACGTGGGATACCGACAGTCTGGATCTGCTCAGCGAACACATCGAAACCAAACAGCATCTTCCACAAGATTTACTCAAATCTTTACTCGATGCACGTTTTTTCCAGTCCGGCATGCAAACCTTGCGTCAGATCGAATTTGCCTTGTTTGACTTGTCGATTCACAAGCACAGCTCCGCTTTAAATGCAGAACAAGTCCAAGCCACCCTGGATGATATTCGTCAAAAATATGCGGTCGCACCAACGGCAAGTTATAACCGTTTTCAGCATAGTTTTAGCCATATTTTTGCCGGTGGCTATGCTGCAGGTTATTACTCGTATAAATGGGCGGAAGTTTTGGCCAGTGATGCCTTTGATCGTTTCGAACAGGAAGGAATTTTTAATGTTCAGACCGGAAAAGAATTTCGTCAATTTATTCTAGCAGTTGGCGGAAAAGATACAGCACTTGATGCGTTTATCAATTTCCGCGGACGCGAGCCAAAAATAGATGCGTTATTACGTCATCAAGGTTGGACGAACCCCTCTAAAAACGCTTAAACTAGGCGCCTTAGATTGATCAGAAGGTAAGTAAGATGGCTATTAAACGTCGTTTCATTGCAGGTGCAAAATGTCCTAAATGTGAAGCGCTAGATAGAGTAGTCATGCTTACCTCTGGCGAAGATGAATGGATTGAATGTGTTGAATGCGATTATACAGAAAACCGCCCAACGCATATTGATGAACCACAAATGCCGGAAGTACCGGATGAAGTGGGCGTTATTCAATTCAAACCTCGTCAGCCAAAATAAAAACAGGTTCAACACATGACGTTAGATCAAAGAAATAGCCCAAAACTTTTGTTGGGCATTACTGGGGGCTTGGTTGCAATCATTGTGCTTTTTTTGGCATATCAATGGTTTTTTGCAACATCAAACGAAGTACTTCCTGAACATGAAGGAACCAGCTTAAATACACCGGCAAAGCCTGCGGCTTCTGCTGAAGCTAAACCGACTGAACCCGAAGTTGCGACAGATGAAAAAACCATTCAATTGGTCGATGAAAAAATTCTGAAAACAGCTGTTCCAGAGAATGAATCATTAGCTAAAGAAGAAGTCGCTAAACTGGAAGATATTCAAATGCAACTGAAGGATCAGGAAGCCATATTGAAAGCACAACATGCAGATGCCGATGACTTAGTTGCACTAAAAGAAGAGCAAATTAAATTACTCGAAGCTCAACTGGCTCAGAAACAATAATTTTATAATGGAAGATTCAGCTAAAATCTCAGCAAACATTCTAGCTGATTTTTTTCATGCCTATAGCTACAAGCAATCGCAACTTATTTAAAGCGCTTGCTTTTCTCACCTGCTCTGCTTTTCTCTTTTCCCTGATGGGTGTCTGTATTCGTTATGCATCGCATACGGTCGATAATCCCACGATTGTCTTTTTCCGAAATTTTGTCGGCTTATTCATTTTCCTTCCACTCATTTTTAAGCAAGGGACGGAATTTTTTAAAACTGAAAAAATCTGGATGCATAGCTGGCGTGCAGTCATTGGGCTGATTGCAATGTATGGTTTCTTCTATGCCATTGCACATTTAAAGCTGTCCAATGCCATGGTATTTACCTACTCATCCCCGATTTTTATTCCGTTGATTGCCTGGCTATTCCTCAAAGAAAAAATCACCAACTCCATGTTACTTGCTGCAGCCATTGGTTTAATCGGTGTGATATTTGTCGCCAAGCCGGATGCAGGTATGTTTAATCAAATGTCAGTAATTGGACTAGGCGCAAGCTTCTTGGCCGCCATGGCATTTGTCACTGTTCGAGCACTGACCAGTACCGAGTCGCCTGAAAAAATCGTGTTCTATTTCTGCTTTATCGGCACCCTTATTTCGATGGTTCCGATGTTTTGGCTATGGCGTCCATATACTTGGACTGAACTGGTTTTTCTGATGTGTGCAGGATTACTGGCGAATATCAGTCAAATTTTTATGTCGAACGCCTATAAACTTGCACCCGCAGGACAGATTGGACCGGTAAATTATATTGCGATTATCTTTGCCGGCATCTGGGGTTTTATGTTTTGGCGAGAAATGCCTGATCAATATAGTTTGATGGGTTTTGCACTGATTCTTAGTGCGATTGTGCTATGTAGTCCTTTAGTACAAAAGCGTTCAGCACAATAAGCAAAAATAACATGCCATCAAAAAAAGCACCCGAAGGTGCTTTTTTTTATCGCTTAAAAACTATTGATACCAATCAAACAATCTAAAAATATACGGCGCATAGGTCACAATCAGCAACGATGGGAACAGCACCATAATTGGCAATAACCAACGCTCATAGCGGTAATAGAACTTGGTATATTTCACTTTGGCTTCTGCATCGGCAGCCCGAACTTCATCATCTCCGACCGACATTCGCGTCAGCAGATGATTCAGGGCAACCGGCGGCGTGACATAACCCAATTCAAATGCAACCAGTACAATCATCCAGAAATGAATTGGATGAATACCATTTTCATAGGCTACCGGCGCAATGGTTGCAGCAACCAGAATTACCGCACCAAATGGGTCTGTAGTCATACCAATAATGGCAAGTAACAATGCGATAAATGCCAGTGAAATATAAATATTGCCCAAATGCGTTGGCAATAATTCAACCACTTCACTACGCTCGATCAAACCGCCTACACTTGCAGACAGGGCCATCAAGATGATTAGTGCACCAATATGACCAACCGTTTCTGCCGAAGCAAACCAGAGTGAATGGCCAAAGCCTCGCGCTTTCTCTCCCGCATGCGGCGTATGTTCGCGCATAAAGGTCGATTGCTTTTCATGTTCCAAGGCCAAAGCGGCATGTCGATCTGGTGGAGTTGCAAAACGATCACCCCACCACTTATCAAACATAATATAAGCAATCAAAATGATCGGTAAAATCACAGGTGCTGTGAATTCATCCATTTTGGTGTCTAGACCATATTTATATAAAGCAATCACAATAATCGTAATCACAATATAAGGAATCACCGGAACAATGGCTTTCAACATTCCGGGAACCGCAACTTTCGGTGAATTCACACGGAAACGTGTTTCGGCCAGATATAACGATACCCCAAGGAAGATAAATGCGGTCAGCCAGAAGACATAGATACCATGATTAAACAGTTCATCAGAAGTCACATGACGACTATCCAGCATCGAAATCAAAATCACCAATAGACATGGACGAATCACCACACCCAGCGAACCTGACATTGCAGATACTGCCAAGGCGTATTGACGACGAGAACCCGAGTTCCACACTTCCTTATAAATGATCGCACCTGCGGCAACAACGAAAATTCCTGAAGCGCCGGTATAAGCGGTTGGAATCGCAGCAGCAATCAAAATTAACCAGGTTAGCGTTTCTGGTGCAAGGTTCCACGGACGTAAAATCCCGAGGAATAAATCCATGACACGGGTTTGGGTCAGCAACATCCCTGCCCAGATAAACAGTGCAAGGTTTAAGAAGATGCCTGAGAATTCAACCAGAATCCCGAGGTAAATCCCTTGCCCCATTGGATAATCCATGACAAAGGTAAAGACAATCCCGGTCAGTAATGCCATGTAGGCATATAAAGGCACACTCAGTAAAGCTAAGCCGAAATTACCTTTGCCTTCCTGTTTGGCTGCAGGTGGCTTAATAAGCTGGAGTAAACTGATCAAGGTCAGGGTAATAAACAGGAAAATCCACAGCCAGTAAACCACCAGCGTTTCATAGCTCGAGGTCACACCTGAATTGATGATTGAATGATATTGACTGAGCACAGATGACGCCAGCAAACCATTACCGAGCATCATAAATAGCGCATAGACTCGATAATCCAGTTTGGTGGTTGGAGCACGCAAACCAATATGATGAAACTTCACTGATGCAGTAATCGCAGCAACCACGACCATCAATAATAAAATGATGACTCGATTTTCAGTCCCAAATTTAAAAACACCAAAGAACGATGTTTCAAGCGTACGATAGGCTCTGATTGTTGAATGCTCATCCATATATTGCATGGCTTTATCATAGAACTGATACTTTTCTTCGCACTGTTGTTGTCCCGCCAATACTGAAGCACGCACGTCTGCTTCCGATGTGGTACCAAAAATATCGGCAAATTCATCATTGGCATTGGCTTTCATTTGCTTCTGGACTTGCGCATCTACATCGGGATGACGGTCACAAGTGGGGGTTGTTGGCTCTGCACGTAAAAAGGAATATTGCATGCCAATTTCTTCATTGCCATACAAACGCTCTCCCACACGTAACAACTGACCATGAATCATCTCACCGGTACCGATGATGAGCGTCAGCAAAAGTAGCAATAGAATGACAAAAGTCGAAATCCACTCTGTCCATATATAACGTAACAGACCTAATCCTGATCTGTTATTTTCATCATTTTGCATGTGCATTCCTATTTTTTATCTTGGTTATTGCAACGGGTTCAGCAATACCAATTTTCCTTTTTCGAATAGAAAATACCCTTTCTCTATTCAATCTCTTTATTGTTATGAATAAATTTGCATCAATTCGGTATTAATAAAAATGACAATATCCATTTTCTTTTATGTTTTAAATGTCAATCTCATCACTATTCAAAGAAATAATCCCATAAAATATAAAACATTGCGATAATTACGCCTCCAATTACCCCTAATAAATGTGACTCAACCAATACCGGACTGCCAATCAGTTCAGCCGTCCCTACACTGCCGATGGTATTTTCCCAAATCAATTTGGCCAGAATAAGAAACAGGACAAACGCAGCGAAGTTACGCTCTTTCTTATACAGCAAATGTACGCATGCAACCGTGACATAAGCGCCGTGCAAGACCCCAGATAACCCTGCATAGGCTTCAATATCAGGAAAGAAATAGTAAAAACACAGACTAATAAATAAGGGAAGTAAAACAAGCAAAGCAACAAAATGCCAAACTTTTACCCGCGGAAAAATGAAAGGTAAACAGGCAAAAGCCAGCATGTTCAGCGCAAAATGGATCCATCCTACATGTACCCAATGCCCGGTCCATATCCGCCAAAATTCTTTAAAAAAGCCTGCTTGCCAATAAATAAATGAATCAGCGAAAACTTGAAGGCATGCCGAAAATGACACCACAATTGCAATAAAAACAATTTTCCGTGTGAGAAATTGGTCTTTCATTGACATGCCCTCTGTTTAAAATGACTGATCAAAGATTAAAATCATCCATTCAGGCCAATTAAAATCCTCTTTTAATTGAACTCAACTTAGGATTTAGCCGTTACCTCTTCACTAAATAAGTCATCCAATTCTGCGGTGTTCTCTTCATCATCCCAGAAGCGCTGCATACCATCATCGCTGGTACGGATACCGGTATGTTCAGTCCAATAACGGTCGGAAATACCCTGTACCATATTCTTCGACATGCTATCGACCAGCTTAAACTGTGGATTTACAGGTTTTTCTTCTGTACGAGAAGCAGCAAATGTTTTTAATGCCTCACGAATTTTGGCATCATCACCACTGGCTTGTGCAGCAACGGCATATAAGGCATGAGACAAACGTACCCCTTTTTGTTCACCCAATTGCACGGATTCTTTTAAGGTTTGATACGGATCAGGTTTGCCATCACCCGCACCCGGCAATAGTGTCCAAATTACAGCACGTGCTGCATTTGGTGCACCCCAGAATTTGGCATTGTCTAAACAGCTCATACCACGTTCAACCACTGCTGCAATATCTTTCGGTACATTGATTGCACCGCCAGAATTAATGTCATTGGTCATGGCTTGCAAACCACTAATCATCCCCATCAAATAAACGGTTTGATCCAGATCACTCTTCATTTTCGGGCAGCCCTCGCCCAGTTTCTTGTTATATTTTGCTGCCCAACGATTTTCCAGCAGCTGGTAACCTGCATATTGACGCTGTGCTGCAATCGCTGCCCATCGTTTTTGTTCTATACGGGCATCTTGCGCTTCTGAAACTTGACCCGCTTTAGAGGCGCGTAAATAACGCAACTCTGATTCGAGTGCCTGATTTTCAGCACAAATTCCAGACGAAGCATATAAAAGAACGGCAATACGGGTTGGATCTGCGCCCATATCCTTGGTTGACATAATGGCTGGGGTTAACGCATTCCCCGAATTACACGCCATATCAGCATCATCCATCGCTAAAATAGGCGGTACAATGTGTTTCTCACTAAAACCCAGTGCAACATTGGCCCCTGTTTTAACCACTTGAGAACAACCTGATAATAAAGAACTTGCAACTGCAACAACTGCCATACCCTGGCATATTTTTTGGACTCTCGACATTTTCCTGTCCTCTATAATTGTGTTTATGTCCATAGCAACTAAACATATCAGATGCGAAATCTGAATAAAAGAGTATTTACTCTAATCAGATCAGCTACTTTGCCATGAAATGAAGTTTGGAAAATTGACTGGATTGAATGAAGTTATAATTTTTGGGCAAAAAAAAGTAGCATTGCGACGGTTCGGCACATGCTACTTATCAAGGGGTCAAAGCCTAACGGCTTTCATGTTGTGCAAATCGATCCTTCAGCACGGTTCCTAGTCGTCCAATAACAATTGCCAAAACAATCGCTACCACCAGAAACATCCAAGTTGGAATCACCATCATGATTTCCTCATTTGCTGTTGGTAAATTTAATGTACATTTAGCGTAAATAATTAACAGGAAAAATTGTCTGACAATTGGGATATTTCGTCACTTTATATTAAATCTGTCTTACAAAGATGAATTTAAAATATCTATATCATTGATTATTAAGTTTTTTATAATATTTCAAAATATATAATTGTCTAACAATTAGATCAATTTCGCCAATTTATTTAATGCTTTCCACTGTTTTAGCGGCAGTTGATCGATCCAAATCAGGAGTGGTTTCTCCTGAAAATGCTGGAAATAAACCACAATATAAAGTTGATGATCAATAATATGACTAATCGAAACGCGTTTAATCTGTTCAGATTTAACACTTGAAAGTGACCACTCTCGCGCTTCTAAGTGTTCAAAGTAAATAGGTTGCGGTACTTTTAAACCGTAGGCATAAGCCATCAACCCCAGCAGAACACAAGTCAACCATAACCATGGCACTAAGAGTTGCTGCAAAAGGACAATCACCAGTGTAAAAATGATCAACTGAAACACAAAGGCCAAGCGACTGCGTTTCAGTTGAAAAGACCGATTAACCATGTACGTAGTGTTTCAACTTAACAATCAGATCTTTCATTTCAGGACGTGGTGGTTCAGACACTTCCATAAACCAATCCAGTAAGTCTGGATCTTCTTGTGCCACTAATTCAGCAAATACTTCTTTTTCCACAGCATCAGCTTTTAGATAATGATTTTTTACGTAGGGATCAAAGTACACATCAATTTCTTTTAGACCACGACGGGCACGATAAATTACTTTGCGTTCTTCCAAGCTCATTTCTTCACTCATAGCATTCCCCAATAGTGTCAAATTTTTGCTAGTTTACCCTATCAGTACTGCATGTTTCGACTCATTTCCTGCAATTGACCAAATTCATCATTAACTCCAAATATTTGAGCATTCAGCACATTGTCGCTTGCTGATGGATCTTTTACTTTCTATACAACAATGACTCTGAAAATGGACACAATAAAAATGCAATCAGCTGCAATCCGCCCCATAGCCAATATGTTACCGCGCAATCTATTCACAGCAGAGCATGATGCATTTCGTGAAACCGTGCGCAAGTTCTATGAAAAAGAAGTAGTGCCCAATATTGAAAAATATGAACAGCAACAGCATGTTGACCGTGATTTATGGAATAAAGCCGGTGCAATGGGACTGCTCTGCGCCACGATGCCAGAAGAATATGGGGGTTCAGGAGTTGACCGTCTTTACAGCATGATTCTGATTGAGGAACAGGCCTATGCCATGGATTCATCTACTGGCTTCTCGCTACACTCGGATATTGTTGCGAACTACTTAAATAATTTCGGTAATGAAAAGCAGAAATTAACATGGTTACCGAAAATGGCTTCAGGTGAAGTTGTTACTTCGATTGCCATGACTGAACCCGGAACAGGATCAGACCTACAGGCAGTACGCACCAGTGCAGTTTTAGATGGCGATGACTATTTGATTAATGGTTCAAAAATCTTTATCACCAATGGCTATTTATGCGACATGGCGATTGTGGTCTGCAAAACTGGCAGTGCAGATAAAGGTTCTGCCAATTTATCTTTGCTGATTGTTGAAGCGAATCGAGCAGGTTTTAGCAAAGGAAAACCACTCAACAAGATTGGCATGAAAGGACAAGATACCTGTGAATTGTTTTTCGATAATGTCCGCGTGCCTAAAGAAAACTTGCTCGGCATAGAAGGCATGGGTTTTATGATGCTAATGAAAGAATTGGCTTGGGAACGTATGCTGGTTGGCATCATCTGCCAAGCAGGTGCAGAAGCTGCATTCGCTCATACGGTAAAATACACCAAACAGCGTCAAGCCTTTGGCAAACCGATCAGCGCTTTTCAAAATACCCGTTTTAAGCTTGCCGAATTGCGTACCGAAATAGATTTCTGTCGTGCTTATTTAGACCGCTGCATGGAATTACAGCTTGAAGAAAAACTTGGAATTGATGCCGCCGCTGCTGCCAAGTACAAAATTTCTGAGATGTTCTCTAAGGTCGTCGATGAATGCCTTCAACTGCATGGTGGCTATGGCTACATGATGGAATACCCGATTGCACGTGCCTATATCGATAACCGTGCCAACCGGATCTATGCAGGAACCAATGAGATTATGAAAGAGTTAATTTCTCGTTCCCTGTAAATAAATAAAAAAGGAGCCTTAGGCTCCTTTTTTATTTGCTGTTTGAATTAAGACACTAATTTAGGTTTACGCGAATCTACGCCTGTGTGCTTTTGAAATTTAAGGACGCTATCCTCAAACTTGGCATTTTTTAATAATTTACGATCAGCCAGATAATTATTGGTCACGTTCCAAGGCGCATGTTTACCTTGCTTCGGCATGACATCCGCTGCACGTGCAATATAACCTGAAGATAAACTCCCCATCACGGTATCTTCCATTAATTCAGTCTGATCACCTTGAGCAATCACTTGGTCATAGCCATTCTTATCCATATAATTAATCAGACGACAAATATAATCAGCAACAATATCAACTTTAAGCGTCCACGATGCGTTGATATAACCAATAATCATCGCCATGTTTGGTACATCACTAACCATAATCCCTTGATACAACATATGTTTAGAGGTATCTATAGGCTTTCCATCAATACTGGCTTTAATACCGCCTAGAATTTGAATCTGCAAACCTGTCGCAGAGACAATAATGTCGGCATCCAAATGTTGGCCTGATTTCAGCTGAATACCCGTTTCAGTAAACTTCTCAATTTGATCCGTTTCTACACTCGCTTTGCCTGAGCGTAAAATCTTGAATAAATCACCATCAGGTACCACACAAAGACGTTGATCCCAAGGGTTATAAGATGGAGTAAAGTGTTTCATATCCACTTTACCCTTGAGTTGCATCTCAATGGATTTGAGTAAGAATTTACGCAGTAATTTCGGCTGCTTTTGGGCAAGCGCATAAATAGCACGTTGCATTCCAATATTACGTGCACGCGTCAGTTTATAAGCAAGATCTTCCGGTAAGACTTTACGCATTTTGTCATAAACAAAATCAACCGATGGAATAGAAGCAATATAGGTCGGTGAGCGTTGCAGCATGGTGACATGCGCTGCCCCACCTTTTGCCATTGCAGGCACCAAGGTGATGGCAGTTGCGCCACTGCCGATAATCACGACTTTTTTACCGGTATAGTCGAAATTTTCTGGCCAATGTTGTGGGTGAATAAACTGCCCTTTAAATGCGGCTTGATTTGGGAAATCTGGCTGAAAGCCTTGGTCATAGTTGTAATAGCCAGTGCAACCCAATACAAAATTGGCAATCCAGGTTTGTTGTTTTTGATTTTCATCTTCAATTTGTACCACCCACTTACTGATTGAAGAATCATAATTAGCTGATAGCACACGATGTTTAAAATGAATTTTGCTTTTTAATTGGTATTCATCAACAACTTCAAATAAATAGCCTTTGATGGATGCCCCATCCGCGAGGACATTGGCTTTCTGCCAAGGTTTAAAATTAAAGCCAAAGGTCGACATATCAGAGTCTGAACGAATCCCTGGGTATTTAAATAAATCCCAAGTTCCACCAAAACTTTCACGACGTTCAATAATATCAAATTGACGTTGCGGACAATTCTTCGAAAGATGTGCAGCAAGGCCAATACCTGAAATACCTGCGCCAACAATCAAAATATCAATGTGCTTTTCCATGTTCTTTTTATAACCTTGTTGAACTTTATTTTATTAAAGCATAAATTTGACAATACACAATGTCAAGTTTAAATAAATCTGACAAAAAATATATCAGTTCAGGACAAAAGCTAAAATTGTCTAACAATATAAAATCATCAGGCATAAAAAAAGACCGGTGAAACACCGGTCTTTTTCGAACAACTGAAGTTCTTTTTGCGAAATTATTTAACTTCGCGATCTACTAGCTCAACGTAAGCCATCGGTGCAGCATCACCTGCACGGAAGCCCGCTTTAAGAACACGTAGATAGCCGCCGTTACGTTCTTTGTAACGAGGGCCAAGAACTGTAAATAATTTACCTACAGTTGCAGCTGAACGAGTACGAGCAAACGCCAAACGACGGTTTGCTACAGAATCGACTTTAGCTAAAGTGATTAAAGGCTCAGCAACACGACGTAATTCTTTTGCTTTAGGAACAGTAGTTTTAATTAACTCGTGTTCGAACAAAGAATTAGCCATGTTTTGGAACATCGCTTTACGATGACTGCTTGTACGGCCTAATTTCACACCACTATTACGATGACGCATGGTGATAGTCCTACTTAATTAACGGCTACGATAAGCAAAGCGATCGTCCATGCGGAGGCTAGCCGGTGGCCAGTTCTCTAAACGCATGCCCAATTGCAAGCCTTTCGATGCCAGAACATCTTTGATTTCAGTTAACGATTTTTTACCCAAGTTAGGAGTTTTTAACAACTCAACTTCAGTACGTTGAACCAAATCACCGATGTAGTAAATATTTTCTGCTTTCAAACAGTTAGCAGAACGAACAGTAAGCTCTAGATCATCTACTGGACGAAGCAAGATTGGATCCACTTCTTCGCGAGGCTCTTGAGCAACAGGAGCTTGATCTTTCTGAAGATCAACAAAAATTGCAATTTGTTGTTGCAAGATTGTTGCCGCTTTGCGGATTGCTTCTTCTGGATCAACTGTACCGTTGGTTTCAAGGTCAATGATCAATTTATCAAGGTCAGTACGTTGTTCTACACGAGCATTTTCAACTGTGTAAGACACGCGCTTGATTGGGCTATAAGAAGCATCTAACTGTAAACGACCCACTGGGCGAGTTTCGCCTTCTGGGAAACGTGAGTCAGAAGTCTCATAACCGCGACCTTGAGAAACTTTCAGGCGCATTTTTAATGAGCCTGAAGCACTTAAAGTGCCAATCAAATGCTCAGGGTTTACCACTTCAACATTATGAGGTAAACGAAGATCAGCGGCTGTTACGTCGCCAGGACCTTGTTTTTCTAATGTCAAATATGCTTCGTTTTGATCGAACAGCTTAATCGACAATCCTTTTAGGTTCAGCAAGAGCTCGACGATGTCCTGCTGCAAGCCTTCCAAGGTACTGTACTCGTGCTCAACCCCTTCTATTTCAACTTCAACCACAGCAGCGCCAGGTAAAGAAGAAAGAAGGATACGACGTAAAGCATTACCCAGAGTATGACCAAAGCCACGCTCTAATGGTTCTAGAATCACTTTTGCCGAGGTCCCGCTAGCCGCTTCGACCTTGATCGCTTGCGGAGTTAGAAACTCATTTGCAGTACGCGTCATTATTGCTACCTCAAGGGATTATTTAGAATACAATTCTACAATCAAGCTTTCGTTGATTTCAGCAGGTAAATCAGAACGATCCGGTGCAGCTTTAAACGTACCTTCCAATTTAGAATGGTCAACTTCCATCCAAGAAGGAATACCACGTTGAGTAGCTAACTCGATTGCGCCTTTAATACGCAATTGTTGTTTAGCACCTTCGTGAACTGCAACCACGTCACCCGCTTTAACTTGGATTGAAGCGATGTTAACGCGACGACCATTTAAAGTGATTGAACGGTGAGATACAAGCTGACGAGCTTCTGCACGTGTAGAACCAAAACCCATGCGATAAACAACGTTATCAAGACGGCTTTCAAGCAATTTCAACAAGTTTTCACCTGTTGCGCCTTTAACACGAGCAGCTTCTTTATAGTAATTACTAAATTGACGTTCTAACACACCATACGTACGACGTACTTTTTGTTTTTCACGTAATTGTAGTGAGTACTCAGATTGTTTTGCGCGGCTTTGACCATGTTGGCCAGGAGCTTTCGCATGTTTTTTTGTCTTAACGTCAAACGGTTTAACGCCTGATTTAAGTTGCAGGTCTGTCCCTTCGCGGCGAGAGAGTTTGCATTTTGGACCAATATAACGAGCCATGAATGTTTCTCCTTACACGCGACGTTTTTTAGGTGGACGACAACCGTTGTGCGGGATTGGCGTCACATCGGTAATGCTGTTAATTTTATAACCCACTGCACCTAAAGCACGAACCGCAGATTCACGACCAGGACCAGGACCTTTTACAAGGACGTCCAAGTTTTTCAAACCGTAGTCTAAAGCAGCTTTACCAGCAACTTCAGCAGCTACCTGAGCAGCGAACGGAGTTGATTTACGTGATCCACGGAAGCCTTGTCCACCTGAAGTGGCCCAAGCCAGTGCATTACCTTGACGATCGGTAATAGTCACAATGGTGTTATTAAAAGAAGCGTGAATGTGTGCAACACCTTCAGAGACGGTACGGGTGACCTTCTTGCGTGTGCGAGTATCTTTAGCCATCTTTTAGCTTCCAGAAATCTTATTTCTTAATAGGTTTGCGCGGACCTTTACGGGTACGTGCGTTAGTTTTGGTGCGTTGTCCACGGACAGGCAAGCTGCGACGATGACGAAGACCACGGTAGCAGCCTAAATCCATTAAACGTTTAATGTTCATGGAAATTTCGCGACGTAAATCACCTTCGGTCGGAACCTTAGTAATTTCTGCACGAATCGCATCAAGCTGAGCATCATCCAATTCACGGATCTTAGTAGTAGTTGGAATACCTACAGCAGCTAAGATGCTCTTAGCAGTGTGGCGACCGATACCAAAGATATACGTGAGGGAGATAACAGCATGCTTGTTATCCGGAATGTTTACACCGGCAATACGAGCCATTCACTTTCTCCAAAAAGGCAGTAGAGATAATCAACCGCCCGACAAAAACCTTGAGGGGCGGATATTAACCCAATTCACCTACTGAAATCAACAGGTCTTGATTAGATTAACCTTGACGCTGTTTATGACGAGGTTCTGCGCTACAAATCACGCGGATAACCCCATTACGACGGATAACTTTACAGCTACCACAAATTTTTTTAACAGAAGCTTGTACTTTCATGATGAAACCTCAAGTGCGCTTATCCCTTAGGATGAGCAGTCGTTTTTCTCATTAACGTTTGATTATCGTATTGATGCGAGGTGAGATGTGCTTGCAGCTGAGCCATAAAGTCCATCACGACTACCACAACGATCAGCAAAGAGGTACCACCCAAAGAGAATGGAATACCAAATGAGCTCTGTAATACCATCGGCATTAAACAAATCACTGTGATATAAATCGCGCCAATAAAGGTCAAACGATTGAGAATATGATCTAAGTAACGAGCAGTTTGCTCACCTGGACGAATACCAGGCACATAAGCTCCGCTGCGTTTCAAGTTCTCTGACACTTCTTTAGGGCTAAATACTAGCGCAGTATAGAAGTAACAGAAAAAGATAATTAACGCACCAAAGAGCACCAAATACAACGGCTGTCCAGGCGACAACACGAGCGCCAAATCTTGCAGGCCACGTTTGATAAATCCTGCACTAGGATCAGCACTACCCACCCATTGCCCTAAGCTCGCAGGGAACAAAAGCAATGAACTGGCAAAAATTGCTGGAATCACACCCGCCATATTAATTTTTAATGGCAAATGTGTCTGCTGTGCAGTAAATACACGACGACCTTGTTGTTTTTGAGCGTAATTGACTGGTATACGACGTTGTGCTTTTTCAATAAACACAATCGCTGCTAACACACCGATAGATAACAAGCCAAAAATTACCAAGCCAATAAGACTTGTTTGACCATTATCTACTGATGATAAAGATTGCATAATTAAATTCGGCAATCCAGCAACAATACCCGCAAAGATGATCATGGATATACCATTCCCTACTCCGCGTTCAGTAATTTGCTCACCCAACCACATCAAGAACATGGTACCCGCAACCAGTGAAGTCACAGCAGGAATGTAAAAAGCCAGGCCTCCAGTCAAAGTAATCCCTTGACTAATAAGTCCTGCACACATCCCAACAGACTGCACAAGTGCAAGCAATAATGTACCTTGTCGCGTATATTGATTTATCTTACGCTTACCTTGTTCGCCTTCTTTCTTTAAAGCTTCCAGCGAAGGAACTACCGTAGACATTAACTGCACAATAATTGAAGCAGAAATGTAAGGCATGATCCCTAAAGCAAGAATTGACATCCGCTCTAATGCACCACCTGAAAACATGTTAAACAAACCCAGGATAGTACCTGAGTTTGCATTAAAAAGATTTTCGAGTGCAGCATTATTAATGCCTGGTACTGGAATATGTGCTCCTAGTCGAAAGACCATTAATGCACCAATAAGGAACATCATTCGGCGAATAATTTCACGATATTTCACATGAAACGGCTGCCCTTTCATCATGTTAACATGACCCGAAGAACTAGGAGACATAGACACTAGCGATTACTCCTCGACTTTGCCGCCAGCAGCTTCAACAGCAGCTTTAGCGCCTTTAGTCAATGCAACACCTTGAATAGTGAATGCACGAGTAATATCACCAGAAAGTACGATACGAGCACGAGTCATATCTCTACGTACAACATTCGCTGCTTTTAAGGTTTCAAGTGAAACGATGTCACCTTCAACTTTAGCAAGCTCAGATAAACGTACTTCAGCAGTTTTCAAAGCCAATTGGCTAGTGAAGCCGAATTTAGGCAAACGACGATATAACGCAGTTTGACCGCCTTCGAAACCTGGACGTGTACCACCGCTCTTACGCGAGTTTTGACCTTTGACACCACGGCCACCGGTCTTACCAACGCCAGAACCGATACCACGGCCTAGACGAAGGTTATCACGCTTAGCACCTTCTGCAGGTGCAATAGTATTTAAACGCAGAGTCATGGCTTATTCCTCTACACTAACCATATAGTAAACTTGGTTGATCATACCGCGGTTAGAAGGAGTATCAACAACTTCTACAGTATGACCAATACGACGCAGACCTAAACCTTGAAGGCTAAGCTTGTGATTTTTCAAGCGATGCGATGAAGATTTAGTCTGGGTAACTTTAATCGTTTTCATGATTGATTACCCTTGAATTTGTGCTACAGAAAGACCACGTTTCGCAGCGACTTTCTCAGGAGAAGTCATATCACGCAAACCTTTAAAAGTTGCGTTTACTACGTTAGCAGCGTTTGTAGAACCATAGCATTTTGTCAATACGTTATGCACGCCAACAGCTTCTAAAACTGCACGCATAGCACCACCAGCAATTACACCAGTACCTTCAGAAGCAGGTTGCATGTAAACGCGGCTTGCACCGTGACGAGCATTAATAGGGTGTTGTACAGTACCGTTAACAAGATCAACAGTAATCATGTTGCGACGTGCAGCTTCAAGTGCTTTAGAAATAGCAGCTGGAACTTCACGTGCTTTACCACGACCAAAACCTACGCGACCATTACCATCACCCACAACAGTTAATGCTGTGAAAGAGAAGATACGACCACCCTTAACAACTTTGGCTACACGATCAACGGCAACCAGCTTTTCAACAAGACCTTCGTTTTGTTCAACTTTAGCCATGATTAGAACTCCAAGCCGTTTTCACGAGCAGCATCAGCCAAGGCTTTGATACGACCATGATATTTAAAACCAGAACGGTCAAATGCAACTTTAGTTACACCAGCTGCTTTAGCACGTTCTGCGATTAAAGCACCTACTTTTTGAGCTGCTTCAACATTACCAGTTGTGCCAGCACGTAAAGTAGCATCTAAAGTTGAAGCTTGCGCTAAAACTTTGCCACCATCTGCTGAAATAACTTGAGCATAGATGTGACGCGGAGTGCGGTTTACACACAAGCGAGTCGCACCCAATGCACGGATGTGCAAGCGTGTGCTTTTCGCACGACGCAAACGGGATTGTTTCTTTTCGTTCATAAGAACCTCGCGCCTTATTTCTTCTTAGCTTCTTTACGAAGAACAACTTCATCCGAATAACGAACACCTTTACCTTTATAAGGCTCTGGTTCACGATATGAACGGATATCTGCAGCTACTTGACCCAACATATGTTTGCTTGCTGATTTCAAAATGATTTCAGTAGCAGTTGGAGTTTCAGCAGTTACACCTTCAGGAAGTTTATAATCGATAGGGTGTGAATAACCTAGGTTAAGATGAACAACATCACCTTTAACCGCAGCTTTATAACCAACACCGATTAGTTGTAACTTACGTTCGAAGCCTTCACTAACACCTTTAACAAGGTTGTTAAGAACAGCGCGAGCAGTACCAGCTTGCATCCAAGAATCTTTAGATTCTTTAACTGGAGCAATATGAAGCTGACCTTCTTCCTGTTTTAGCTCGACCAGCGCATGCAGGTTGAAAGACAATGTACCTTTACTGCCTTTCACTTCGACCTGCCGGCCGTTCTGAGTAACTGTAACGCCATTAGGCACAGTTACTGGGGCTTTAGCCACACGAGACATGAGGATTCACCTATTAAGAAACAAAAGCAATAACTTCACCACCGATACCAGCAGAACGTGCTGCGCGATCAGTCATGATGCCTTTGCTTGTAGAAACAATTGCAATACCTAAACCTTGCTTAACGCTAGGAAGTGCATCTTTACCGCGATACTGACGTAGACCTGGACGGCTTACGCGTTTCACAGTTTCGATAACTGGTTTGCCTTCAAAATATTTTAACGTAATTGTTAAAGTTGCTTTACCTTCAGCATCAGCAACTTCTACGTTAGAAATGTAACCCTCTTGTTGAAGAACGTTAGCAATAGCAACCTTCAACTTAGAGTTAGGCATAGAAACAGTTTGTTTCTTAGCCATTTGTGCGTTACGAACACGGGTTAGCATGTCGGCAACGGTATCTTGCATACTCATTATAGTCGCTCCTTACCAGCTTGCCTTAACCATGCCCGGTACATCACCTTGCATGACAGTTTCACGTAATTTGTTACGGCTTAAGCCGAACTTACGGAAGTAACCATGAGGACGACCAGTTAAACCACAACGGTTACGAAGACGTACTGGAGACGCATTACGTGGTAATGCCTGAAATTTCATCATCGCTTCGAAACGTTCTTCTTCTGTTGCATTTACATTTGCAATCGTAGCTTTTAATTCAGCACGTTTTGCAGCAAATTTAGCAACAGTTTTTTCGCGTTTCAATTCGCGATTAATCATACCTTTCTTAGCCATATCGACCTCTTATTTAAACGGGAAGCCGAATGCACGCAATAGCGCACGGCCTTCGTCATCGGTGCGAGCAGTCGTAGTAACGGTAATATCCATACCACGAATACGATCAATCTTATCAAAATCGATTTCAGGGAACATGATCTGTTCCTTCAAACCCATTGAGTAGTTCCCACGACCGTCAAATGATTTCGCAGAAAAACCACGGAAGTCACGGATACGAGGGATCGCAATAGAGATCAAACGGTCTAAGAATTCGTACATACGTTCGCCGCGTAAAGTAACTTTACAACCAATCGGCCAACCATCACGGATTTTAAAACCAGCGATAGATTTGCGAGCTAAAGTAAGTACTGGTTTTTGACCAGCAATTGCTTGCATATCAGAAAGAGCGCCGTCTAACAATTTCTTGTCAGCTGATGCAGCACCAACACCCATGTTGATGGTGATTTTTGTAATGCGAGGAATTTCCATCACATTCTTAACACCCAATGTTTCTAACAATTGAGCTTTAAGTTCTTCATTGTAACGTGTTTTAAGTCTGGCCATGGCCTATATCAACCTATTACTTCGCTACCGCCACTGATTCACCATTTGATTTGAATACGCGAGTTTTCACGCCTTCAGCATCAAATTGGTAACCAACACGGTCAGCCTTTTGGGTTGTAGCATTAAAAACTGCCACGTTTGAGATATGAAGCGTAGCTTCCTGAGTTACGATGCTGCCTTCAGCGCCAGTAGCTCGGTTCGGCTTTTGATGCTTCGTCACCAAGTTAAGGCCTTCAACCTTAACACGGTCATTTGAAACAGACAGAACAGTTCCCTGTTTGCCTTTTTCTTTACCTGCGATCACAATAATTTGATCGCCTTTTTTAATCTTAGCCATGAGTGCCTCTTATAGAACTTCAGGAGCCAATGAAATGATTTTCATGAACTGTTCAGTACGAAGTTCACGAGTCACTGGTCCGAAAATACGAGTTGCAATCGGCGCTTTGTTGTTGTTCAAAATCACAGCAGCATTGTCATCAAAACGGATGATAGAACCATCCGGACGACGTACACCGAATTTCGTACGTACAACTACAGCATTCATCACGTCGCCTTTTTTAACACGACCGCGAGGAATAGCTTCTTTTACAGTAACTTTAATAATATCGCCAACAGAAGCATAACGACGGTGTGAACCACCAAGTACTTTAATACATTGTACGCGGCGAGCACCACTGTTGTCTGCTACGTCGAGCATACTTTCGGTTTGAATCATTGCCCTACTCCAAAACCGAGCATCACCGGTCACAATTTCGAAAGGCTCAAAGAGTACTCGAAATCAACCGATGATGCAACAAGAACGTCTAATTACTCAGCAGCAGCTTCAATAACTTCCACTAAAGCCCAAGCTTTAGTTTTAGAAATTGGGCGGCTTTCTTTAATGGTTACCAAGTCGCCGGTTTTAGCAACATTGTTCTCATCATGAGCGTGTAATTTAGTTGAACGGCGGATTGATTTGCCATACAACGGGTGTTGAACGCGGCGTTCAATAAGCACAACAATAGACTTGTCCATTTTGTCGCTTACGACCTTGCCGGTTAACGTGCGAACTGTTTGTTCACTCATTGTCCGTTCCCCTGTTTTTCGGTAAGGAGTGTCTTGATACGAGCAATAGTCTTACGAGTAAGCGCAACTTCATGCGATTTACCCAATTGACCAGTTGCCTTAGCCATACGAAGACGGAATTGGTTAAGCTGTTGCTCATCAAGCAAAGCTGTCAACTCTTCTACCGATTTTTCACGTAGATCATTAGTTTTCATTACATCACCGTCTTAGTAACGATAGTGGTTTTAAACGGAAGCTTAGCAGCTGCAAGCGTAAACGCTTCACGTGCCAATTCTTCGCTAACACCATCCATTTCGTACAAGATCTTACCTGGTTTGATTTGGCAAACCCAGTATTCCACAGAACCTTTACCTTTACCCATACGAACTTCTAATGGCTTTTCAGTAATTGGTTTGTCTGGGAAAACACGGATAAAGATCTTACCACCACGTTTTACACGACGGCTGATTGTACGACGCGCAGCTTCAATTTGACGAGCGGTCATTTGACCACGCTCGAGAGATTTAAGTGCAATAGTACCGAAAGATACAGTGCTACCACGATGCGCTAGACCAGTGTTACGGCCCTTTTGTACCTTACGGAACTTAGTACGTTTAGGTTGCAACATGGATTATTCTCCTTTTTCAGCAGAACGATCATTGCGACGACCACGACGCTCCTGACCTTCACCACGACCGCGACCGCGTTTAGCTGGACGTTCTTCAGCAGGAGCAGGGTTCATGACTTGTTTCATGCCACCTAAGATCTCGCCACGGAATACCCAAACTTTAACACCAATCGTACCGTATGTAGTTTCAGCACGTACAGATGAGTAGTCGATGTCAGCACGAAGTGTATGCAAAGGTACACGACCTTCACGATACCATTCAGTACGGGCAATCTCTGCACCACCTAAACGACCAGAAACTTCAACTTTGATACCTTTAGCACCAGCACGCATAGAGTTTTGAACCGCACGCTTCATAGCACGACGGAACATTACACGTTTTTCTAGTTGAGAAGCGATTGCTTCAGCAACTAAACGAGCGTCTAAATCTGGGCGATCGATTTCGTTGATGCTTACTTGCGCAGGAACACCCATGATAGATGTTAATTCGCGTTGTAATTTCTCAATGTCTTCGCCTTTTTTACCGATAACGATACCTGGACGAGCAGTGCTAATCGTAATTTTAGCAGCACCTGTAGGACGTTCGATAAGAATTTTGCTAATCATCGCGTTTTTAAGTTTTTTGTTCAAAAACTCACGAACTTGAAGATCTTTAAGCAAATATTCAGCGTATTGTTTCGGACTCGCATACCAGTTAGCGTTATGACGTTTCACAACACCTAGGCGGATACCGATTGGATGAACCTTCTGACCCATATCAAACCCCTACCTTAACGGTGATGTGACAAGTACGCTTAGTGATACGATCTGCACGGCCTTTAGCACGTGGCATAATACGTTTAAGGCTCACACCTTCGTCAACGTAAATCGTAGCAACTTTAAGGTCGTCTACATCTAAACTGTTATTGTGTTCAGCGTTTGCAACTGCAGATTCCAACGCTTTTTTCACTAAAACTGCAGCTTTTTTGTTGCTGAAGTTTAAGATATTTAAAGCGTGAGCAATAGATTTGCCACGAATCAAATCTGCAACCAAACGTGCTTTTTGTGCCGAGATAGCGGCACCGCGTAATTTAGCAGTAACTTCCATCATAGCACCTTAACGTTTAGATTTCTTGTCAACACCGTGACCACGATAGGTACGAGTTGGCGCGAATTCACCGAGTTTATGACCAACCATATGTTCAGATACAATTACCGGAACATGGTTACGACCATTATGAACAGAAATTGTTAAACCAACAAAATCTGGGAGTATCATCGAACGACGCGACCAAGTTTTGATCGGCTTACGGTTATTAGCCGCGATAGCCGCTTCAACCTTAGCGAACAAGTGCGCATCGACGAATGGGCCTTTTTTCAGAGAACGAGGCATTGTCAGATTCCTTTACTTGTTACTTAACGCGACGGTCGCGAATAATCATCTTAGTCGTACGCTTGTTGGTACGTGTTTTGTACCCTTTAGCTTTTTGACCCCATGGGCTTACAGGTTGAATACCTTTATTACGCCCTTCACCACCACCATGTGGATGGTCAACTGGGTTCATAGCCATACCACGTACGGTAGGACGAACGCCACGCCAGCGTGAAGCACCCGCTTTACCGAGTGAACGAAGGTTGCTTTCTTGGTTAGAAACTTCACCAAGTACAGCACGGCATTCAACGTGAATTTTACGCATTTCGCCAGAACGTAGACGAACAATTGCGTAAGAACCGTCACGACCCAACAACTGAACAGAAGTACCAGCTGAACGAGCTAATTGCGCGCCTTTACCGATTTTAAGTTCGATGTTGTGCAGAGTAGAACCGATAGGCATGTTGCGAAGTGGCAAGCAGTTACCTGGACGAATTGGAGCATCGTTACCAGATTGTACTTTATCACCAGCACGTAAACCTTTAGGAGCGATGATATAACGACGTTCACCATCAGCATACAATACCAAAGCAATGTGTGCAGTACGGTTAGGATCGTATTCGATACGCTCTACAGTTGCAGGAATACCATCTTTGTTACGTTTGAAGTCAACAATACGGTAGTTCTGCTTATGACCGCCACCAACGTGACGAGTCGTAATGTGACCGTTGTTATTACGACCACCAGTACGTTTTTTAGCTTCAACCAACGGAGCATAAGGCGCGCCTTTGTGAAGATGGTCATGAACGACTTTCTCTACAAAGCGACGTCCTGGTGACGTTGGCTTACATTTTTGAATAGGCATAATTCTCGTCCTTATTCCGCTGCGCTTTCAGCGGTATCGCCCAAGTCAGCCATTTGAACATCTTGGCCAGCTTTCAGGGTGACGTATGCTTTTTTAACATCAGAACGACGTCCTAATGTTTTACCAAAGCGTTTAGTCTTACCTTTAGTGATCGTCGTGTTAACTTTAACAACTTGAACACCAAAGAGTTGTTCCACTGCTTTTTTGATTTCAAGTTTAGTTGCGTTAATAGCAACTTTAAAAACTTGAACACCAGCAGCTTCACCTAGAGCTTGTGCTTTTTCTGAGAATACAGGTCCTTGTAGGACTTGATAGATACGTTCGTTGTTCATCCGAGTTCTACCTCAATTTTCTTAGCAGCAGCTACAGACATAACAACTTTGTCGAACGCGA
The DNA here is from genome assembly GCF_013004375.1 of Acinetobacter terrae. Lineage (GTDB taxonomy): Bacteria > Pseudomonadota > Gammaproteobacteria > Pseudomonadales > Moraxellaceae > Acinetobacter > Acinetobacter terrae. The sequence continues at coordinate 58,403 of NZ_JABERI010000015.1, forward strand.
TCAAGCTAACAGGATCAATTGCAGCAGCATCAACCACATCTACATGCGGAATGTTACGTGCAGCAAGATATAGATTCTCATCTACAGCATCCGTAACGATTAATGCGCGAACAGCATTTAAGTCGTTAAGCTTAGCAAGCAATTCTTTAGTTTTAGGAGCAGCAACAGCAAACTCTTCAACCAATACCAAGCGATCTTGACGAACAAGTTCAGCTAAGATGCATTGCATAGCACCACGGTACATTTTACGGTTAACTTTTTGAGACCAATCTTGTGGACGAGCAGCAAAAGTTTTACCACCGCCAACCCAGATTGGGCTACGAATAGAACCAGCACGCGCACGGCCAGTACCTTTTTGACGGAAAGGTTTTTTACCACCGCCAGATACATCGCCACGTGATTTTTGAGCTTTAGAACCTTGACGACCACCAGCTAAATAAGCTGTAACAACTTGGTGTACAAGAGCTTCGTTAAACTCACGTCCGAAAGCAACTTCAGATAATTCAACAGCAGAGCCGGAAACAGTATTTAAATTCACAATATTTCCCCTCAGGCCTTGATCGTAGGGCGAACGATTACGTCGCCACCAGTAGCACCAGGAACCGCACCTTTAACAACAAGAACTGAACGTTCTGTGTCAATAGATACAATCTCAAGACCCTGTGTAGTTACGCGTTCAGCACCTAAGTGACCAGGCATTTTTTTGCCTTTGAATACGCGACCAGGTGTCTGGTTTTGACCTGTAGAACCTACAGCACGATGAGACAATGAGTTACCGTGAGTTGCGTCTTGCGTACGGAAGTTCCAACGTTTAACACCACCTTGAAAACCTTTACCTTTAGATTGACCAGTTACGTCAACAATTTGACCCACTGTGAACAATTCAACGGTAAGCGCACCACCAACTTCACGACCTTCAAGATCAGCTTCTGTAGCGCGGAATTCTTTAACTAAACGACCAGCAGCAACACCCGCTTTAGCGAAGTGACCTTTCTGAGGATTAGTTACGCGAGATTCGCGACGCTCACCAGTAGTGATTTGAATCGCTTGATAACCATCAGTTTCAAGCGTTTTGATTTGAGTGATGCGGTTAGGATCAACCTCAATCACTGTAACAGGCACAGAAACACCAGCATCTGTAAAGATACGTGTCATACCGCACTTGCGACCGACTAAACCAATAGCCATGTGCATAAACCTCTAAAAAAGCGGCTTAATTAACTTAGAGTGTTAATTAACCCGAAAGCCTTAACCCAATGCGATCTGAACATCTACACCAGCTGCAAGATCTAATTTCATCAATGCATCAACAGTTTTGTCTGTTGGTTGAACGATATCGATCAAACGCTTGTAAGTGCGGATTTCATACTGATCACGCGCGTCTTTATTAACGTGCGGTGAAGTTAGAACGTTAAAACGTTCGATGCGTGTAGGCATCGGAATTGGACCACAAACTTGTGCGCCAGTGCGTTTTGCTGTTTCTACGATCTCTTGAGCAGATTGATCAATCAGACGATGATCAAAAGACTTCAAACGGATACGGATTCTCTGGTTAGACATACCAGTAAACTCCAAGCCAAAAATATAAAGAATCACCTCTGACGCATCTCACCCTATTGGTAAGTGTCAAAGGCAGTGAAAATCACTAAGGTCATGATCGATGCCACGACTGTCACGATATTAACTACTTTATTCGTAGTTAACCCTTTTACTAAAAGGCCGCTCATTATAGCTATTGTTTAACGCTTAAGCAAATCTCTTTTCAACTTTTTAGTATATTTATCACAGCACAAATTTGTAACATTGTTTAAAAATAAATCAACTTGCGGTTTTTTGCAAAACGTACTCTATCGCTTGGTTTAATATTTGATTTCCTTGAAAAAAATTACTTTTTGGCGTCTTTTTTAATTGTTGTTCAGATTGCACATATTCTCCTGAAAAATTTACCAGCTCTTCATCATTTTCCAAAAATAGCTTTAACGCCTCGGGGGTGATTTCCGGATGAAATTGGAATCCCAAGACATTTTTTCCGATTTGGTACATCTGGTTTCGACAAACATCATTTTCCGCTAAATGAATCGCTCCTTTCGGAATTTCAAAGGTTTCGCTATGCCATTGCATCACATTAAATTGATCAGGTAATTCAAAACACGCTTCAGGTACATGCTTAACTTTGCGCACCCCACTCCAACCTCGTTCTTGTTTTTCATTACGGCGAACTGCTGCACCCAATGCATTCGCGATAAGTTGCCCCCCCAAACACAAACCGATTGCAGGTTTGCCCATCGACAAATAACGTCGCAACCAGCGTTTTTCTACCTTTAACCAGGGGAAATTTGCTTCATCGTTCACACTCATTGGCCCACCCATAATAATGAGCAAATCGACATCTTCCACGTGAGGCAAAGCTTCAATATCCAAAGGACGGTCTACAGGTAATGCAAAAAACTCCGTTGCACTAATTTTAGCATGGTGCTGTTTTAAAAATTGATAACAACTGCCGAACCCTTCACCAGCAATATGCTGAAAATAATGTACTTTTAAATGCGACTTCATGCGCTCCCACCTATTGTTGTGTTCTGATATAGGTTTAGCAAAAATGAAGCCAACTTTATGTGCAGATTAACGTTTCTATACATTTCGGCATTTATATAGCCTAATGTGAGAGTTTCTCTTAAGCTAAGGCTAATTTTGATACGACTTAGAGCAGAACCTTGAAAAAAAATCCACAAACAGAACTCATTCATGCACCACGAAAAGCCCTGCAATACATTTCTACGGTTCAACCTCCCCTGTTTCGCGCATCGACCATTATTTTTGAAGACACCAATGCACTGTTTAATCGCCATTGGACAGATGCCTATGACTATAGTTATGGCACCCACGGCACACCGACAACTTTCACCTTAGGCGACAACATTGCTCAAATTGAAGGAGGTGAATATTGCCTGCTGGCACCAAGTGGTTTGTCTGCCATCAACTTGGTTAATTCATGCTTTTTGGCACAGGGAGATGAAGTCTGGGTTGCAGACAATATCTATGGTCCAAACATGGAACATTTGCGCAATCTGGAAACGCGTTACGGCATTACAGTTAAGGTTTACAATGCAATAGATGTGGAGAGTTTTCAACCTACAAATAAAGCCAAACTGATTTGGTTAGAAGCTGCAGGCTCAGTCACTTTAGAATTCCCCAACTTAGCGGGTCTGGTGAATAAAGCCAAACAAGCCAATGTTTTGACTGCACTGGATAACACTTGGGGTGCAGGACTTGCATTTAATGCCTTTGATTTTTCTAATCAGCATTTAAGTGTCGACCTCACCGTGCATGCGCTGACTAAATATCCAAGCGGTGGTGGCGATATTTTAATGGGTTCGGTGGTGACACGTGACAAGAACCTACATCACAAACTGTTCCGTATGCATGCCATTCAAGGCATCTCCGTTTCAGGTGATGATGCTGCACAAGTTCAACGTAGCCTTGCTTCAATGCAAGTGCGTTATCAACATCAGTCTCAAAGTGCTTTAAAACTGCTAAATTGGCTTAAAAAGCAAAAAGAATTTGTTCAGGTATTGCATCCTGCCGATGAATCATCTGCTGGACACGACTATTGGAAAGAGATTTGTACTACAGGTCAAAGCGCCGGCTTGGTCAGTGTTATTTTTAAACCTGAATATACATTGAAAGATATTCGTAAATTCTGTGATGCCTTACAACTGTTTAAGTTGGGTTTTAGCTGGGGTGGTCCTGTCAGCCTGGTCATGCTATACAACTTAAAAGATATGCGTGTTTTGGAAACTACACATTTACAACAAGGTTTATTGGTTCGCTTTTGTATAGGGCTAGAACATCCGACCGATTTAATACAAGATATAGAAAACGCGTTAAAACAATTGAATACGCCACAACTCGAATAACTTCAGACACAAGAACATAAAATAGGAACACATATGGGTACACCTATCGTTATTGCCAAGAAAACCTCAAATACACAACAAGAGATTGTTTTACATTCCCAGTTCGCCAACCGTCATGGCTTAATTGCAGGTGCAACTGGAACGGGTAAAACAGTCACGCTAAAAGTTCTGGCTGAAAACTTTTCCCGAATTGGTGTGCCCGTATTTTTAGCCGATGCCAAAGGCGATGTTTCCAGCCTTGCTAAAGCTGGCTCAAGCAATCCTAAATTTGATGAACGTCTAAAAGTCTTAAATATTGAATCCATTCCGTTTGCTGCATCACCAGTAGTATTTTGGGATTTATTTGGAGAACAAGGTCATCCGATTCGTACCACGGTTTCGGAAATAGGACCGTTACTATTAGCGCAAATGCTCAATCTGAATGATACCCAAGAAGGCGTACTTTCAGCGGTTTTTCGCATAGCTGATGATCAAGGCCTACTATTGATTGATTTTAAGGATTTAAAATCCATTATTACCTATGTGTCTGAACATGCCGCGGAATTTCAGGCTGAATACGGCAACCTTTCTCCTGCCAGTCTAGGCGCCATTCAACGGAATTTATTGGCACTCGCAGACCAAGGCGGCGATCAGTTTTTTGGTGAACCCAGTTTAAATATTCTGGATTTTATTCAGACGGATAGCCAAGGACGTGGTTATATCAACCTGTTGGCCGCAGACAAGTTAATGAACACCCCTAAACTGTATGCCACCTTCTTACTCTGGATGCTATCGGAACTGTTTGAACAGTTGCCCGAAGTGGGCGATATGGATAAGCCCAAACTGGTGTTTTTCTTCGATGAAGCACATTTACTGTTTGATAATGCCAGCGCAGCACTACAAGAAAAAATAGAACAGGTGGTGCGTTTGATTCGCTCCAAAGGCGTCGGGATTTACTTTGTCACTCAAAATCCACTCGACTTGCCTGAAAGCGTACTCGGACAACTCGGTAACCGCGTCCAGCATGCCTTACGTGCATTCACCCCAAAAGATCAAAAAGCGGTAAAAACAGCAGCAGATACCTTCCGCGCCAACTCTGAATTTAAAGTCGATCAAGCCATTACCGAACTGGGTGTTGGTGAAGCTTTAATTAGCTGTCTGGATGAAAAAGGGATTCCACAAATTGTAGAGCGTGGCTGGGTGATGCCGCCCTACTCTTCATTTAGCCCGATTAGCTTAGATGAACGCAAAATACTGATGAATCAAAGTATTGTTGCAGGAGTATATGAGCAACCTGTTGACCGCGAAAGTGCCTATGAAATGTTGCAGCAAAAAGTAGCCCAGCATCAGCAACAGGCAGTTGCCGAGGAAACAGCGAAACAGCAAGCTAAACAACAAGAAGCCTTAGCCAAACAACAAGCCAAAGAGCAGGAAGCATTTGCAAAGCAGCAAGCACGTGAACAAGAACGTATTGCACGTGAGCAGCAGAAAGAAGCTGAACGCGCATCAAAACAACGTGAAAAAATGACCCAAGATATTGTCGGGACATTTGCGAAAAGTGCGGCACGCAGTTTAGGTAGCAGTACCGGACAGAAAATTGTCCGTGGCTTACTCGGCTCTCTTTTCGGCAGAAAATAACTCTTTTTATTCCTATCAAGATTTTTAAAATTATGGGATATTCAGATATCCCATAATTATTTTAGGGTTTTTCTAAAAGATGTATTTACAACCGATTTTATAAGATGTATTTTAAATACATCTTATAGCCACAATACAGATGTTCTAGCCATGACTCCACAACATATTGAACTTGTTAAATCAACTGTCCCTGTCCTTCGTGAAAATGGTGTTGCACTGACCAGCTATTTTTACAACCGCATGCTGAATAACAATCCAGAATTAAAAAATGTCTTTAACCTAGATCACCAAACTAGCGGTCGTCAGCCGCGTGCCTTAGCTGCTGCTGTATTGGCTTATGCAGAACACATTGAAAATCCAAGTGTATTAGCTAAAGCAATCGAACACATTACCACTAAGCATGTCAGCCTTGATATCCAACCCGATCAATATGCCATTGTGGGTGACAACCTATTGCATTCAATTAGCGAAGTGTTAAATGTACCGTTTGAATCTGACCTGATTGCTGCCTGGAAAGAAGCTTATATGCAATTGGCAGGCATCCTAGCCGGGGTAGAAAAACAGAAATATGAAAACCTGGCTGCACAAAATGGTGGTTGGGCTGGATGGCGTGCCTTTGAAGTTGCCGCAGTTGAAGCAACTGACAGCGGTAAACGTTTTACTTTAAAAGCACAAGATGGTCAGCCAGTGGTTGGTGCTGAAGCAGGTAGCTATATTTCAGTTAAAGTTCAAGTGCCTGGACATGATATTCAACAACCACAACAATTTACTTTTGCTGAAGTCCAATCTGCAGATCAATTTATTTTTGATGTAAAACCTGAAGTAAATCATACAGAATATTCTGTTGCCAACATCTTGCTTGAAAACTACAAAGCAGGTGATGTGGTTCAAGTTTCTGCACCGGTTAAAGGCTAAACGCTTAATAAGTAAGTAATAGGTTCTGAATGAAAGTTCCTTTCGGGGGACTTTCAAGCTACGCTATCTATATATCTTTCCTCACCTTTTAAAGACTCCATGCAACTCAATAAATTTACTGATTATGCCTTGCGTCTATTGATGTACATCTCCAGACCCAGAGACACCCCTTATACCATTGCAGAAATTGCACGGGATTTGCATGTCTCTCAAAATCATCTGGTTAAAATTGTCCATTTCATGGGAAAACAGGATTGGATCATTACCACACGCGGAAAAGGCGGTGGGATTCGCTTAAATGCAGAAACTTTAAATTTAAATCTAGGTCACATTGTCCGTATCTTGCAAGGCAATAACCAGATTGTGGAATGCAATACTCCACCCTGCGTACTGCGCAGCAACTGCGGTCTTAAAGGTATTCTAGATCAAGCACTTGAACAGTTCTACCAATCCTTAGATCACTATCGTTTAAGCGATGTGCTCGATCAAAGCAGTTCCAGCAAAGTCGCCACCTCGTCCCCCATTTCACTGATTAATCTTTAAATCATCACCCGAAGTTTTGCTGCTTTCAAAATGCAAAGGTCGCTTGCCTAGACGACTTCCTTTATAATGTTTCTTTGTAGATCATTTATTGAAGTTGAGTTATGCACCACAGCAGAGGAAAATCCAAAAACAGTAAGATAGCGAATGCGCCTAAGCAAAAGATCAGCTATGAGAAAAAAGTTGATTCTGCCATTACTGAATATTCTGTGCGTTCACTCAACTGGTTACGCAAAGCCGAATTCTTAATGAGTGCGCCAAAGCTCAATCTTTGTGTAGAAGATACAGGCTATGAAATTGCTTTTGCTGGCCGTTCAAATGCAGGTAAATCCAGTGCAATTAATGCATTAACCAATCAAAAGCAATTGGCACGTGCATCGAAAAAGCCGGGTCGTACCCAAATGATCAACTTCTTCAGCTTGGGTAATCCTGACCAGCGTCTGGTCGATTTACCGGGTTATGGTTATGCAGCCGTACCTGAAGCAATGAAACTGGTTTGGCAAAAAGAACTTGAAAACTATTTGATTCATCGCCAAAGCCTGCAAGGTTTAGTGTTGTTGATGGACATTCGCCATCCACTGCAACACTTTGACGTGATGATGCTGGAATGGGCCTATTCACGTAAATTGTTTGTCCATGTGTTATTGACCAAATCAGACAAATTGAACCGTGGCCCTGCATCAAAAGTGCTGCAAGAAGTGCAACAACAATTGAGAAAAATGAAGCTTCAATTCTCAATTCAGCTGTTCTCATCGATGAACAAACAAGGTTTGGAAGAACTTGCCAGCGTGATGGCCGGTCGCCTGAACTTTACCCTGGAACAATCGACTAAATTCGATTTAGATAGTATTCCTGAAGCTGATGTCGACGATCTGGATGAACCATTAGAATCGATGGATGCTGATGATGAGGCAGAGATCGAAATTGCCGAAGATGCCACCGATGAAAGCAGACAAGCTGATTAATACCGGTTGTCTGACAAAATTCATCATCTATTGATATTTGAATGTCCTCTATTGCTAATCACAATTGAGGGCATTTTTTTATACTGATTCTAAGTCAATGTGATCTTGATCACTGACAAAACAAGGACAGGATGATGAAGCTTTTATCGTTATTGAAAAAGTCTAAAATTGGCTCTTCAATTCAGTACCAAATCAAACCACGTAAAGTCAAATTCGAATGGCAACAAACACCTGTCGACTGGATTCCGAATCATCCCTTTGTCAGTTATTTCGTCAACGAAATTAATATGATTTTACCTGCCGGCGAATTCTGGTTCTGTCGCCTGTATAACAAAGTTTTGCCGCAAATTAGTGATGAAAAACTCAAACAAGATGTCAAAGCTTTTATTCGTCAGGAAGCCATGCATGCACAGGCACACGCTTCAGCAAATAAAGAATATCTCACCGTGCGCAATATTGATGTGCAACGCAATCTTCAGCTCATGGATTTTCTGTTCGGCAAGTTACTCGCAGACCAACCTCTCGGTTTAAGCATACCGAAATCACTAGAACATCAATGGGACTTATTTCGTCTTGGCATTATTGCCACGGTTGAGCATATGACCTGCGTACTGGGGAAATATGTGTTGTATAACCAATATTGGGAGCAACTCGGCGCCGATCCTGCCATGCTCGACCTGGTCAAATGGCATGGCGCAGAAGAAATAGAACACCGTACCGTGGCGTTTGATTTATATCGCCATCTGGGTGGTGGCTATATTGCGCGTTATTACTTAAGTGTGGTGGTGATTGCAGGTGTACTTGGTTTATGGGTCGATGGTGCAGCACATATTATGAGGCAAGATGAACGCTTTAAATCTACTCGCCCAAGCGTGTTTAAACCGTGGATTTGGCGTGAATGGTATCGCATTTCACAAAAAGATAATCGCTTAATGCCGAATCCACTCTGGCTGGTTTCACAACAACTGGGTTATTTAATGCCTTGGTACGATCCAGTACATGAAGCCAAAACTGAAGATGCAATTGCGTATTTGAACAATTCCCCTGCTGCAAAACGAGCAGTCCTGAAAGTCGCTTGAATCAATCACACAAATACCAAACAGTAGGGCTTTATGCCCTGCTTTTATTTGCACTACAATAAATCCAGATAAGAAAAAAGATAAGGATAAAAGATGAAACCCTATATTTCTGTCATCACGCTTGCCGTCAAGGATTTAGAGCAGTCACTGAAGTTTTATTGTGAAGGTTTAGGCTTACATAGCGAAGGTATTTTGGGTCAAGACTATGAATATGGTGCAGTCGCTTTTATAGAACTACAGTCGGATGTAAAACTCGCTTTATGGCCACAACAAAGTATTCAGCATGATACGGGTCTGGAACTGACTCCAATGTGTCCTACCCAAATGACTCTTGGGCATAACGTCTTTAGTCCATTAGAAGTTGATCAGGTGATGGCGCAAGCAGCACGTGCAGGGGCTCAAATTATCAAACCTGCACAAGCCACGTTTTACGGTGGATATGCAGGTTATTTTCAAGATCCCAATGGACATTTATGGGAAGTGGTATGGAATCCGTGCTGGGAAAATGATTAAGTTGGAATTTCATCATCACGGGTATGACGATCGACCACCACACTAATCATCATATCGCCTTGCACATTGACCACAGTACGTACCGTATCTAGTAAACGGTCAATCGGTAATAGAATGGCAATGGCTTCGGCCGGCAAACCCACCGATTGCAACACCATAATCATGGTCACCATGCCTGCACTTGGAATACCCGGTGCACCGAGTGATGCAATCATTGCGGTCATACAAACAATCAGCTGCTGGCCAATAGTTAAATCCAAGCCCATCAGGTTGGCAATAAATAAAGCCGCGGCAGCTTCGTAAAGTGCCGTACCATCCATATTCAGTTGTGTCCCCAGCGGAATCACAAAACCTGCTGTTGCCGGACGTACACCCAAGTTTTCTTGGGCACATTTCATGGAAAGTGGCATGGTGGCAGAGCTGGAACTGGTGGCAAACGCTGTAATCAGTGCGCTACGTGCCCCTTTAAAAAAGGTCAGCGGATTCATCTTGCCGAAAATCCACAGCAATAGCGGTAAAACCACCGCACCGTGGAAAATGGTGGTTCCTGTCACCACAACAGCAAATTCAATCAGACGATTCAGTACAGAAATATCTTCGGTTGAAATCAGTTTCGCCAGTAAAGCAAAAATACCAATCGGTGCCAGTCGCATCACCCAGATGATCATGAACATCATCATGTCAAAAAACTGCTGGCTGACTTGACGTACGGTTTTAAAACGCTCACCGCCATGCACCAAAGCCACACCAAAAAATAAAGCAAACAGCACTACAGCAAGGACATTCCCTTCAGAAAAGGCCTTAAAGGGATTGATTAAGGTATTTTGAATAAAATTAGTCAAAAATGAAGTTGGCGTTAAGGTATCCGGGGTTTGATGGGTACTCATCGCATCTTGAAACATAGCGATGTCTACGCCCTTGCCGACATCAAACAAATGCGCAGAACTGATTCCGAGAATTAACGCCAAGGTCGTGGTGGTCACGCAGCAGGCTAAAGTGATTTTCCAGACTTTGCCTAATTGCCCACCCGACTGTAAGTTTGATACCCCAACTACAATTGAACTAAAAATCAGGGGAATTAACAGCATCTTTAACAAGCCAATAAAAATACTGCTGGCAATTCCCAAACCATATAAACTGGCATCAAAAAATGGGGTATTGGGATAAAGATTCAGGATAAAACCGAAAGCCACGCCTAAAATCGCAGCAATCAAAATTTGGGTATTTAAGCTCATCTCTGCATGCTTTTATTGTTAAGTCTTGCAGGCACTATGCCATGCCCTATTTTTAGAATCGAGGAATTTTTTGTCACAAGTTCAGCATAAATAGGTAAAAGCATGATTTACACTTTGTCTGAATCATTAACGACTTACTAAATAAATGGCATAAAATCTGCTTTTGAATTACAACAAATCTACCAACAATTAAAAGAGTCTACCTATGAAAAAAATAATCCTCATCACCACACTCCTTTTAAGCATTGGGCAGGCTTTTGCCCATTCAAATCATGGCTGCCATAAAGATGTATCAGAAGACATTCCCCGCTGCCACTAAAGCACTGTTATAAAAAAACCGGACAATCGGTCCGGTTTTTAAAAGTAAAACTTGATGCCTTATTGGGTTTCAATTTCACGGATACGAATTAAACCTTCTTGGGTGGTACTACACACCAGCTCACCGTTTTGCCACATGCGACCGAAGTTCAAGCCACGCGAACTTGCACTCACGGTTGCATCCATATCATACAGCATCCACTCATCGACACGGAATGGCTTATGGAAATACATGGCATGATCAATACTGGCACATTGCAAGCTTGGTGATAAATAACTTAAACCATGCGGACGAAGCGCCGTGGTCATTAAAGTAAAGTCTGAATAAAATGCGGCAATGGCTTGATGTAAAGAAATCTCATCAATCTCTGGGGCAATTTGATCATGCGTGCGTAAATAGTGCGCATAGGATGGCGCTTCAGGCTGCGGCTGAAATGGATTGCTTGGATCAATCGGACGGATATCAATGTGACGATCGCGCATAAAACTGGCACGCACATTTTCCGGCACAAATTCCACAAACATTTTCTTTAATTCAGCTTCAGATTTCACTTCTTCTGGAGCTGGATATTCAGGTTCACTAATCTGGTAATTTAAACCTTCTTCTGGATGAGCAAAAGAAATCATCGCGGTAAAAATGGTGCGACCATGTTGAATGGCACGAACCTGGCGACTGACAAAGCTTTTCCCATCACGCAAACGATCGACTTGATACAGAATAGGCGCGTTGACATCACCCCCATACAAGAAATAAGCATGCAATGAATGTGCAGGACGATCTGTCGTATACGATGCCGCGCGTAATGCCTGCCCCAAAACCTGACCACCAAAGACACGTTTTCCGACCAAGTTGCGGCTGATGCCTCGGTAGACATTTTCTTCAATTTTTTCAAGGCTAAGTAATTCAACCAATTCTTGGGTTAACGCATTCATAAGCGACCTATTTTGATGTGGGATACCTGAAATGTAGGCGAAAAATTTAAATCAATCAGATAAGCTATTGCATCTATTTTGCCACAAATCCAGATTAAAACCCTAGAGTTAGGCTGACTGCCCTGTCACATTATTTTTGGTGTATATTGGCTAAAAATACGATTTTTAACGATAAAATTTAACACTCAATATGAATTTTGTCAGAAAATGACATACTGTTTTAAATTACAATGATGCAAAACAATTTCCCCCTCAGAAAATCTGTGGTTTCGGTCATTTAAGTAGGAGTGTATATGTCCAAGAGTGGCTTTGGTCAAATGTATCGTCAGCTTTCCAGTAAGCTGCTTGACCTCGTGGTAACCCCACATGTTCTTGGTGAGGTTCCTACTGAACCGACAACTACAGAAGCAAATGCAGAAACAGATCAACCGATTAAGCAAAAAATGATCTGCTATGTTTTACAAAATTACTCGCGTAGCAATGCACTGATTGTCGATGGTGAAACACGACGTCTCAAACTTTCACCAGCCTTAAATCCATTAGTGGTCGGGAATCAGAAAGAGAAAGCATCGGTGCTGTTCTTGCAGCATCACAATGAAAATAATTTACTTAACCCACCACCACATGCTTTTCCGCCACGTTTACTCCGTTTAATTGATATTTTAGAAAATCATCCTGAAGTGGATATCGAACTGATTCCTGTGACTGTGCTGTGGGGACGCTCGCCGGATAAAGAAGATTCCTGGTTCAAGCTGCTGTTTACCGATACCTGGGCGACTCCGGGTACAATCAAGCAATTGGTGAATATTGGCTTGCATGGTCGTCAGTCTTATTTGGAATTCCATCAAGGGCAATCCTTACGTACGCTGATCGATTTTGCTAAAAAGACCCATCCCAACTTATCACCAGCAACTTACATTCTAAATACGCTGAATAACTACCTAGATGGTCAGCGCGAAGTTGTACTCGGGCCTGACCTGTCAGACCGCCGCAATGTGATGCATTCACTGATCAAATCTACGGATGTGCAAGAAGCGATTCGCCGTGAAAGCATCCGCAGCAAAGTCAGCATGATTGAATCTGAACGTCGTGCGATTGGTTATTTAAATGAAATCGTTTCTGATTATTCACATTCCGCGGTACATTTTGCCGATATGGCGCTGACCCGTTTATGGACGCAGCTTTATGACGGCGTAGAAGTGCATAACTTCAGTACCGTGCGTGAACTTGCCAAAGACTACGAAATTATATACACCCCATGTCATCGCAGTCACATCGACTACTTATTGCTGTCTTATGTGATTTACAAGCGCGGCATGATGGTGCCGTACATTGCTGCAGGTGATAACCTGAATATGCCATTTGTGGGGCAATTATTGCGTGGTGGCGGTGCATTCTTTATTCGTCGTACCTTCCGTGGTAATGGCTTATATACCACGGTATTTAAAGAATATCTGTACAGCATTTTGTCGCGTAACACACCACTTGAATACTTTATTGAAGGTGGCCGTTCACGTACAGGCCGTTTGTTGCCAGCAAAAACCGGCATGCTCGCGATGACCGTACATAGTCATTTACGTGGTCGATCAAAACCGATCGTGTTTTTGCCGACCTATATTGGTTATGAACGCCTGATGGAAGGTTCAACCTATGTCGGTGAAATGCAAGGCAAGCCGAAAGAGTCTGAATCTATTGTGGGCATTTTAAAAACCTTGCGTAAAATCGAGCGTATTTTCGGTAAAGTGCATGTGAACTTCGGCGAACCGGTGTTTTTAGATGATATGCTGAAAAAACACGGTGCAGATCAAATCAAAATTGAAAAGAATGATGATCCAGTTCCGCAAGAAGTTTCGGATGCCGTCAACAGCTCTGCTCATGCGATTTTAGAAAATATTAACCGTGCTGTGGTAATTAACCCTGTTTCACTGCTTTCTCTGATTCTACTGGCAACACCAAAACATACCTTAGATGAAGAGATCTGCATTAAACAGCTCGATGCATATCGCAATCTGGTCGCCGCCTTACCTTATGATGCACGCACACAAGTCACACCACTTTCAGGCAAAGAAATTATTGCCTACGGTTTAAAATTGAAACTGATTAAACGCATCAAACACGTGTTGGGCGATATTATTGCCATTGAAGATAATCAAGCGGTATTACTGACTTACTTCCGCAATAACATTCTGCATGCCTTTGTATTGCCGTCTTTAATTGCTGCCTTGGTTGAACATAACGGTTCAATCCGTCGTGGCGATTTGATCAATGTGATTCGCACCCTGTATCCATTTCTAAAAGCTGAATTGTTCTTAAAATGGCAAGATGATGAGCTGAAAGACCAAATCTGTGCCTATGTTGAAGCATTAATTAAGGCAAAATTGATTTCTGAAGATGCGGAAGGCAACCTGGAATCTCCAGCACCAAACTCAGAAGATCATAATCAACTTGTGGTTCTGGCTGCACCTGTGATGCAAAGTCTTGAGCGTTACTATATGACTTTAGCCCTAATCACCCAGCGTGGTTCAGGCAACATTTCGACCCGTCAGGTGGAAGAACTCAGTCATTTGGTCGGTCAACGTTTGTCGGTACTTTATGAGTTCAATTCACCTGAATTCTTTGATAAAGCCCTGTTCCAAAGCTTTATTAAAGTGCTGACTCAACAAGGCTATATTCGCAATAATGAAGATAATGCGATTGTGTTTGATGAGAACTTCCAAAATGTAGCGCAGTACGCCAACCTGGTTCTGGATGATGTGACTTTACAAATGTTGCAACACATTACAACCTTTAGCGATGAAGAGCTGAAAGAAGCACTCGATGCAGTTGCTGCTCAACAAGCGAAACGTCGTTTGAAACGTAAAAAGAAATAATTTTGTTTAAGCCCCTTCTCCCTCTGGGAGAAGGTTGGGATGAGGGTTTTAATTTAGCCTCTTCTCATCCTTCAATTGCAGGATGAGAAATATCATTTCATCAGAGAAAGGTTTTAATTTTAATCCTCCCCTAACCCCTCCTTTAAAAAGGAGGGGGACTTTCTTATATTTTTTCTAGCATCTTCAAATAATCCCCAAAACAATCTTCATGTTTCAACTCAAATCCTGTTTTAAGTATTCGCGTTGCATAAATCCTTTTTCCCGACAATTCTTCACTCTCTAAAACCAGTTCAGGTAAATTCAGCTGCCGTTGAAACCATTGAATGGTTTTATGCAAAGGGATCGGTTGATTATTGCTGACAATATAAGATTTTTCAGGATGTTCCACGTGAATCAATAGCGCAAGGAATCGCGCCAGATCATCGATGTGAATACGATTGCTATAATGAACTTTGGGATAGCTTTTGGTGATTTCAGCCAGCTTGATCATTCGGGCAACCGATGTACCATAAATCCCGGTTGGACGAATCACGATGCATTGTTTAGTAAAAGCCTGCTGATAAAGCTGTTCCATTTTTAGCAACAATCTGCCCTGCTCATCAATGGGTTGAATGAATGACTCATCATCAATACGCTCACCCTTATTTTCACCGTACACACGAGTGGATGACACAACCACAATCTTTTGAACCGGATGCTGTTTTAACGCTGCTACAATGGGAGCAACAGAATCGACATAAGTCTGTTGATACCCCTCTACAGCGCTTTGCGAGGGGGATAGCAAAACATAAACCCAATCGATGGCTGCAACATGCGTTAAATCCAACTGATGAACATCCTGAATCAGATGCATCGCAAATTGATCCGTTTTCGGACTTTGGCTAATTGTGGTAATTTGGTGGCCTTGCTCAAATAATTGTTTAGCAACGCGCTGAGATGTTTTACCATAACCAATAAATAATATATGCATTAAACACCTGATTACATAACCGAAGTTGAGGGTAAATGGCCGCAGTCCATCAATTGCAAGGGGTTGGAAACGCCTCTGCTGCTTTACTGGAAAAACTGAATATTTTCAGCACAGATGATCTACTCTTTCATCTGCCACGTGATTATGAAGATCGTAGCACGATCATCCCCATGAACCAATTGACCGTGGGGCGCAGCTATTTGCTAGAAGGCGTGGTCAAAGGTGTGGATTTTCCACCGGGTAAGCGCAAATCGATGGCGGTGCTATTAGAGGATGATTTTGGCAAAGTCACCTTGCGTTTTTACCATGTCTATAAAGCCTTGACCGATCGCGCTAAAATAGGCAATCAACTGCGAATATTTGGTGAAGTCCGTGTCGGTGCGCGTGGTTTGGAAATGTATCACCCTGAAATCCAGCTGATTACCGAACATACACCCTTACCCAAAACTGAACTGACCGCCATTTATCCGGCTACTGAGGGTTTAACCCAAGCCAAAATCCGTGACTATGTCAAACAGGCACTGAAACAGCATAGTGATGACCTGCCTGAATTATTGCCAGAAAAATTCACCAATGGTTATGCGCTGAAACAGGCCCTGGAATATATTCATGAGCCGCCACTGAATGCCAATATGTTGCAACTGGCACAAGGCTCACACCCTGCTCAACAACGCTTAATCTTTGAAGAATTGGTCGCGCATCAGATTAGTTTACTTTCACGCCGTGCTTATATTCAGCAAATTGAAGCCCCTTCTTTTTCACCAAGTAAAAATTTTGCCAAACAATTATTGGGCAGCTTGCCCTTTAGCCTGACCGGTGCACAAAAACGTGTCTCCAAAGAAATTGTGCAGGACTTAAAACAAAACAAACCGATGCTGCGTTTAGTTCAGGGGGATGTCGGTGCAGGTAAAACTTTGGTTGCAGGAGTCGCAGCGTGTCATGCCTTAGAAGAAGGTTGGCAAGTGGCACTGATGGCACCGACTGAAATTTTAGCTGAACAGCATTATTTAAATTTTAAAAAATGGTTTGAACCCTTAGGGCTTAATGTTTCTTGGCTTTCAGGGAAACAAAAAGGTAAAGCTCGCGCAGCTGCAGAACAAACAATTAAACAAGGCACCGCCAATTTAGTGGTCGGCACCCATGCCCTGTTTCAGGAAAATGTTGAATTCGCCAAACTTGGTTTGGTGATTATTGATGAACAGCATCGTTTTGGGGTGGATCAGCGTTTGGCTTTACGCAACAAAGGCTTAAATGGCATGACACCGCATCAATTGGTCATGACTGCTACCCCGATTCCACGTACGCTCGCGATGTCTGCTTATGGCGATCTGGATACTTCCGTGATTGATGAGTTGCCACCCGGTCGTACCCCAATTCAAACCGTGACCATTCCTTTAGACCGTCGTGAAGAAGTGTTAGCCCGGATTGCCAGCAACTGTGCTGAAGGCAAGCAGGCTTATTGGGTGTGTACTCTAGTAGAACAATCAGAAACTTTGGATGCTCAAGCGGCTGAAGCAACTTATCAGGAAATTAAAGAACGTTTTCCTCATCTGAATATTGGCTTGGTACACGGCAAAATGAAAGCCGATGAAAAACAGTCGGTGATGCAACAATTTAAAGATAATCAGCTGCAACTGCTGATTGCCACCACTGTTATTGAGGTTGGGGTTGATGTGCCAAATGCCTCGATTATGGTGATTGAAAATGCTGAACGCTTAGGACTCTCACAACTACATCAGTTGCGTGGGCGTGTTGGCCGTGGTGCAACCGCCAGTTTCTGTGCCCTACTCTATAAAAGCCCGCTGTCGCAAAATGGCCAGGAACGCTTACGCATTTTGCGTGAAAGTAATGATGGCTTTGTGATTGCAGAAAAGGATCTGGAAATTCGCGGTCCGGGTGAACTGCTCGGCACCAAACAAACCGGTGATATGGGTTTTCGGGTGGCCAAGTTAGAACGCGATGACCATCTGCTGAATCAAGCGCATTATGTGGCACAGCAAATCCTCAAAGATTATCCGGAAAATGCCAATGCCTTATTAAAACGCTGGTTGCCTGAAGCCCCACGATACGCTTATGTGTAGAGAATCATTTAAAAAATATATTTAATAATGAGTATAAAATAATACGCTTAGTCAGGTACTTATGATTGCGTGGGCGGTATGGATACTGCCGTTATTGAAACTAAATACAAACTGTGCAAAATTAACGCCAAATAAAAGAAGAATAAAAACATGCTGCAATTCATTAATCCATTACTGCACAAAATGATCCAAAGAATTTCCCCGTGCGTACTTTGTGGAATCGACCGACAACAACACCATTCACTCTGCGAAGATTGCTGGCAACAATTGCCGTGGTCTAAAAGTACGGTTCAGCGCCAGGAAATGGATATTCAGGTGGCATGTCATTATGACTATCCGATTGATCGGATTATCCAAAAATTTAAATACGAGCAACACCTGCATTTTCAAAACTTGCTTGCAGGCGCATTACTGGAACTTCGCCTACCCAAAATTCAAGCGATTGTGCCAATGCCAATATCAAATAAACGACTGGTAGAACGTGGTTATAACCAGTCTTTAGTACTGGCTAAAATAATAGCCAAAGCACTGAATATTCCAGTATGGCAACCCGTCACCCGCTTACAACAGCATTCACAAAAAGGCTTAAGCCGGTTAGAACGTATTGATAATATTGAACAACAGTTTCAGATCAATAGCACATCCAAACTTCGTTATCGCCGTGTGCTTATTTTAGATGATGTGGTGACCACAGGCAGTTCCATCTATGCTTTAAAACAAAAGCTTGAGGAATTAGGTTGTCAGAAAATTTATGCAGCATGTGTCGCAAGTGCGGAGATTTAAATCTTTCTCTCCTTTTAGGAAATAAAGGATACTGATTTCCCTCATCCCCTTGCGGAATAAATCCCTCACTCCCTGGGCCATATATGGCGCAAGAGAAGAAATCATTTTCCTTTTAAGCAAATTAGGAGATAGAGCTTTCGATTAAAAATTGCTTCACCCACGGCATCACAATTTCTGTGGTCAAGGGTGCAAGTTTAGTTTGCTGATCATCTAAATCCACCCACTTCATTTCTGCAATTTCAGCATCAATTTTCGGTGCATGATCCAACGTCACTACATAAACATAGCTCACCAATAAATGATCTGGTTCATTGGCTGTGGCTGTTTCAAAGCGACCAACAAATTGCTCAATCGATGCCTGACAACCAATTTCTTCCTGAATTTCACGCAGCATGGTGTGTTCAGGGGGTTCATTCGGTTCCAGCTTCCCGCCCACCTGCATGAAACATGAGGTATGACGCTTACGAACCACTAAAAGCTGTTGTTCATCATTTAAAATAATCGCAGCAGCAACAGTAATCACTTTCATCTTTATTCCACCAACGCTTGCTGATCAACCATGCCCCATTTCGGTTGCGGCGCTTGGAAAGCATCAAATTGCTGTAAAATATCTTCGATAGAATCTGAGGCAATAATGCTGTCAGAAAAACGTGGATGAGTAAAACCTTTCACTGTGGTCAGATGGATAAATTTCAGTAAATCATCATAGAAACCTGCCACATTTAAAAATGCACATGGCTTTAAATGGATACCCAATTGTGCCCAAGTCCACTGCTCAAAAATCTCTTCCAAGGTTCCCGCACCACCCGGTAAAGCAATAAAAGCATCGGAAAGTTCCGACATTTTGGTCTTGCGTTCATGCATATTTGCAACCACATGCAATTCGGTTAAATGTGGATGCGCAAGCTCGCGGTCGACCAATGCATTTGGAATCACGCCTATAACTTTACCGCCCGCCTGTAAGGCACTATCCGCAACAATACCCATCAAACCTGAACGACCACCCCCATACACCAGTGTTTTGCCTTGCCGAGCAATTGTTTGACCCATTTTCTGTGCAGTGTCCAGGAAAATGGAATCTGTCCCCACAGATGAACCACAAAAAATTGCGATTGATTTCGTCATTTTTTCACCATGTTTTGAAGATATCATACTAATAAAGTAAATTTTCAGGAGATTTTTTAACAAATAAGCGATTCAATCAGTGTTTTTATTCAATTCCTTGTCTAAAATACACTCATCGATTAACCTATACTGCGCAGGGAAAAGACAGCATGCTTGAAGCCTTTTACGCCACAGAGCGCGGTAGTTTGGAAGATGCCACTATTAATGGGGGCTTCGATCTTCATCAAGATTTAGTGTGGATTGATTTAATTGCACCCTCACAAGAAGAACAACAATGGGTATTAGATGCTTATGAGCAGAATTTACCCACGCTAAAATCATTAGAAGACATTTCCTCATCAGCACGATTTTACCGTGATGATGACGGTATTTTACACATCAGCACCTACTTTTTAACGAAAAATAAAAACTTTCAGGTCGATGGTGAAACGGATGACGATTCGAGTATTTTAGCCACCGTACAAACCGTTGCTTTCATTCTGCACAAACAACACCTGTTTACTTTACGTGGTGAAAAGCTGGTTGCATTCCGTGCCTTTCGTGCCCGTGCGCGTCGTAATGATTACGAAATTGACTATAAAGACCCCACTTGGGTGTTACTGGGTCTGCTTGAAGCCAAGCTGGATGAGCTGGCGGATATTCTGGAAGATGTACATAAAGATTTAGAAAAATATTCAACTGAAGTGTTGAATAACCGTCATCGTGAGCAAATTCTCGATTTGGATGACATGATTACCCGTTTGGCACAATTAGAAGACATGCTTGGAAAAGCACAATTGTGTTTAATTGACTTACGCCGTGTGCTGACTTTCTTGTCTCGCCCACGTGCTTTGGGCAGTCATATTTACGATGCTGATATTCGAGAGCTCAGTGAAGACGTGCGTTCTTTGGTTGAACATGATGCGTTCTTATTCCAAAAGGTTCGATTCTTACTGGATACCACCTCTGGATTCATTAATACCGAACAGAACGATACGATTCGTCGATTCTCGATCTTGCCCAGTATGCTCGCTCCACCGATGCTGGTTGCCAGTGTGTATGGCATGAATACCGATGTACTGCCTTTTGCCAGAGGAACAAGCAGCTTCATTATGGTGGGTATTATTTTAGTCGCTTTCTTTATTGGCCCATTGATTTATTTCCGCTGGAAAAAATGGATTTAAGCTCTTCATTTAAATATGTATTAAAGCCCTCTCTCCCTTTGGGAGAGAGCTAGAGAGAGGGTAATAAGACCTCTCCCTAGCCCTCTCCTAGGAGGAGAGGGAATTTCTTATACTATTTGCTAAATGACTAAAACAAGAAATCCCCAAAAATATATGATAATAAAAAAGCACCTTTCGGTGCTTTTTTATATCTCAGTGTTCAGTCAATCAATTGCAGATCATTTTGCAAATGACAGGCTTGAATGATTTTCATCATTTTTTCAGGCACAGCTTTAAACTGGATTCCTTGGGCTTGTGGCGTTTGACGCAACCAACGTACCAATACTGCCAAAGCCAAGGTACTACCATGCTCCAGCTTCGCCAAATTCACCACTACAGGAAACTGATTTTGAGATTGAATCAGCTTTAAACCCTGTTGGTAATAGCTTTCAGCATTTACATAATCTATTTTTCCAGAAACCTGTAATTCCTGATTAATGATTTCAATCACCGAACACCTACTTAGTTATTTTTTATTAACAGCTACATCTGCATCTGGCTGAAAGTTTGCAATCGCTTTATCCAAGTTACCGCCATTCAGTTTTACGGTTGAAGCAAACTGATTACGGAACTGCAAACCTAAATCAATGCCCGAAACATTAATGTTGCGGATTTTCCATTGATTGCCTTTATCCACCAATTGGAAAGATACAGGAATTTTTTCACCTTTGTTATTAAAGTCCATCGTCACAACAGGGTTTTTACTGTTGGTGTCTTTGTATGGACGAAGGCTATAAGACTGATTTGAGAACTTGGCAAATGCACTGCCGTAATTTTCAATTAAAGTTTCACGGAAGTTACGTTCAAATTGAGCACGCTGGGCAGCCGTACTGTATTGATTGGTCGCATACGTCCCCATCACAATACGGGTAAATGATTGTGAATCAATATATGGGTCAAGATTTTGACGTACAATAGCTTTCACTGCAGCCGGATTGTTTTGCAATTTCGCATTATCCGCTTTTAAGCGTGAAATCAGACCATCCGCAACTTTTTTAACAAAAGCAGGAGGTGCTTCTGCCGGTGCTGAAAATGCAGTAGTCGCCATCATTGTTGATAAAACACTAGCTGCAAGTGTCTGTTTAACTAAAGTATTCACTAAAATTTCCTCTCCAAATTATTCAACAAATGATGCTTCTGTATCAGTTGATTCACCCGATGACTTTGCATCTGCCGCTTTTGCCGATGATTTACTTGCACCACCAGTAATAAACTTACTAATTAAATCTTCAAGATCCATAGTACCTTGAGTATTGGCAATACTTTCACCACGTTTTACGTAGTTCAAACCACCGCCTGGCACTACTTTCAAGTATTTTTCACCCAATAATCCATTGGTTGCGACCATAATATAAGCATCTTCATCAATACTGGTGATGGAGCGCATGTTATCCAAAAGTTGTTTTTCCATTTCTTTTTGTTTCGCAGGCGCCGCTTCAGTATATTCTGTGCTATAGCGCAGTTCTTCTAAAGCATTGGCTTCCACCGTCTTAAGCTGTTCTTTATTAAATGAGGTCAGCTTACCATCCAATTCGAAATGTACTGTAGCTAAGCGCGATACCGGATCAAGGGTAATATCAGTTACCCGACCAATGGTGACCCCACTCATGGTGACTTTTGCACGCGGTTTTAAACCGTTCACATTGTCAAAACTTGCGGTCATGTCATAGCTATCACGCAGGTTGGTTCCCACCAAGCCACTCACTTTCATGGCCAAGAAAAATAATGCAATACCGGTAAGAATGACAAAAATACCTACGGTCAGCTCACTTGTACGTGATTTCATTAAACACCTCCAAACATGACCGCAGTCAACACAAAATCAGAACCTAAAACACACAATGAGGAATACACTACTGTTCGCGTAGTCGATGTTGCAATCCCTTCAGAAGTCGGCACACAGGTATAACCCTGATACACCGCAATCCAGGTACAAAGTAATGCAAAAACTAGACTTTTAATAATGGTGCCGTTGAAAATATCTTTATGGAACTGCACGCTATTTTGCATGCCACTCCAGAAAGAACCTTCATCTACCCCTAAAAAATCGACTCCCACCATTTTACCGCCCATGATGCCAATGGCACCAAAAATAATCGATAACATCGGCAGACTGACAATACCTGCCCATAAACGAGGGGAAACGATACGTTTCAACGGATCGACACCAATCATTTCCATACTGGCCAATTGCTCTGTCGCTTTCATTAAGCCAATTTCAGCCGTTAAAGCCGAACCGGCACGCCCTGCAAACAATAATGCAGCGACTACAGGAGCCAACTCTCTTAATAGCGTTAAAGACACCATCGTACCGAGCATGGCTTCTGAGCCGATATTGACCAAAATGGAATAGCCTTGTAAGCCCAGCACCAAACCAATGAACAAACCTGATACGGCAATAATCAATAAAGACATCACGCCAATACGGTACATTTGGTAAATAAACAGTTTGACCCCGAGCCAGGTCGGCATGGAAAACAGGATTTGCAGCAACATTACCGTTGCCACACCGATGCCACATACACGTTCAATGACGCGTCTACCTAATGAGGCAATAGCATTCATGAACGCACCTCATCACTTAAATAAGCCTTATGACTAAACTGATAATCGACAGGACCTTCGGCAGCACCAGTTAAGAACTGACGGACAAATGCCGATTCATGTTGTTTTAATTCAGCAGGCGTTCCCTCACCCTGAATAACACCTTCAGCGATAATATAGATGTAATCGGCAATCGATAAGGTTTCACCCACATCATGCGAGACAATAATCGTGGTTAAATCCAGTGCTTCACGCAAGGTTCGAATTAAACGCGTGAGTACTCCTTTCACAATCGGATCTTGTCCAGCAAATGGTTCATCATACATGATCAGTTCTGGATCAAGCGCAATGGCCCGTGCCAAGGCGACACGACGGTTCATCCCTCCAGATAATTCTGCAGGCATAAACTTTTCAGTACCGCGTAAGCCCACTGCTTCCAGTTTAAGTGCCACCAGTTCTGCAATGAGATGTTCAGGGAGTTGGGTATGCGCACGTAACGGAAAAGCCACGTTTTCATAGACGCTCATATCGGTAAACAGAGCACCACTTTGGAATAGCATGCCCATACGCGCCCGAGCCGCAAACAGGTCAGAGCGCGACATATGCGCAATATCATTTCCATCCAATAAGACTTGCCCGTGGTCTGGAACGAGCTGCCCACCAATCAGACGTAGCAAGGTTGTTTTACCTGTACCTGAAGGCCCCATAATGGCAGTAATCTGACCACGACGAATCTTTAAACTGACATTATCGAAAATGACGCGTTCCCCTCGTTTAAAGCTCAGATTTTTAATCTCAATCAGAGACTGAGATTGAGAGGGTATTTGATTATTCATAGCTGAGCGTTTTCCTACATTTTTTCAGCATGCATACTATAAAGGATTAGAGTTTAAAATGTTACTTTTAGATAAAAGGCAACGAATCCAGTGAATTTTCTAATGAATTTAATTGTAATTCTATTTTTTATAAAAAACAGGACACTGTGTTACAGAAAAGAATTATAGATATAGTACCCAATGTTGCATAGCAATAAGGCCAAACCAATATAAGGCATAATCACCTCTTGATTAAAATTCCAAATATAATGAGCAGATTCATTGTTCATATTTAACGATTTTAAAACAAAACATGATTGAGTATACATTTTTATCTTATAAGATCAAAGATTAATCCATAAAAAAACCGGTGTTTCCACCGGTTTTTTTATCTAAATCTAACGATTAAATTAGTCGTTAAATTTACGACGTGGACGTTCTTCGCCAGCAAAAGCTGGACGTTCGCCACGTGGTTTGTCATCAAAGCTACGACGTGGACGATCTTCACCACCGAAAGTACGCTTAGGACGATCATCGCTGAAAGAACGTTGTGGACGATCACCAAAACCGCCTTCACGACGTGGAGCTGGACGATCACCAAAATCACGACGTGGAGCTGGACGATCACCTTCACGAGCTGGCTTGTAATCTACACGGTTGCCACGGTTGTCATCAGCCGAACGCGGTTTGTCACCAAACGAACGTTGTGGACGATCACCGAAACCGCCTTCACGACGAGCTGGAGCTGGACGATCACCAAAATCACGTTTTGGACGATCATCAAACGAACGTTGTGGACGATCACCGAAACCGCCTTCACGACGAGCTGGAGCTGGACGATCA
>NZ_JABERI010000016.1 GCF_013004375.1 Acinetobacter terrae
ATGAAAGAATCAAGGTTAAATTGAAAGGACTGACCCCTGTAGAATACAGAAATCAGTCCTTAGAAATTGCCTAACTTACTGTCTAACTTTTGGGGGTCAGATCATCCTGTTGGGCTTTTTCGTATTTGCTGCTTAGGTATAACTCCTGTCGTACCGCACATTCCTTATGTTGTTTTTTATTCTTTTTATTGTTTGGAACATCCTGTTCTCTATGTCCCCATCATAAGAAATAAACCCCAGATCGCCTAGACGCAAAGGGCTGTAATTGTTGTGAGCAAATGCGTACACGCTCGGCTAAAAACTACCCCCTTTTTATCCGAAGAAATTAGGGAGTCTTTCTGATCTGGTAGGAGTGATAACTCACAATAAAGCATTAATTTGATTACTTATTAAGCGAATTAATTGGTAAAAACTATCAAAATTGATTAAAAAAATTCGACTTGTTTCCAAGCCGGGATTCTGCTGATATTTCTAGTTTTTCTTTTATGTTAACTTATTGATATTACAATATTATTTCAATTAAATTTTGTATAACGTGCATTATGTTAATTTTAGGAATATTTAAGAATCTCTACTAAGTAGTTTGTTCAATAGCTTTTAATTTCTTATCTTTTAGGCTAATCAAAAATAGCCAATAACATAAGCCTGGAAATAGAGCCATAAAAATGGTTTGTATATTCGTGTACATCATCCACCATTCTTCAGAAATTTCTCCCGTATGCCCCCATCCCAAAAGAATAAAAAATGGTATAGCAACAGCTAGAGAGCTTATACAGATAGTTAGTAAGTTGAGAGCGAAATAACGATCTAAAAGAATAGAGAACAAAAAAGTGAGTGGTACAGTTAAAATACAATAAGCTAAATAAACAAGAGCATGCCCTACAAAAACCACAAAAATTGAATATAAGCTGTATTCACGATTCATTATGATAAAGAACAATACTGCAAAGAAAAGTAATGGTAACGGAGCAAGTAATAGGGCTTTTACTATTTTTTCTTTTGAGTATTTCATTAACTTAATTCTCTTCTTTACTCGATAAATATTACCACTATACCGATTCTCGCAAAGAGCTTTGCCTCTGTAAATGTAAATTTTTTATAAATCAATAATTTAATTCAAATAAAAATTTTCTACCCTTACAGATCAGGTTTTTTGAATGATTTTTCACGTTCCGCATCTAAAATTCGATCATTTTTTTACAATTTTAATCAGTCAAATTCTACCAACACTCACCTATTGCCATATTTTCTGTTGTTAGAGCCAACTTGAATAATACTTTTAGATTAAAGTCATAATTTGCTTAGGCTATTTTAAAACTAAAATTTATCCTCTGATGAACTTAGTAAAAGTTAATCTACCCAATGTACAATTGGAAATTCATGCTTTTCGTGTTGAAACTCAACACTCTGCCAAATATCCAGCATTGGAATTTTGACATCAGTTGCGAGGGGTAATTTGTTCGGATTAAATTGCATATGAGATAAGTCTTCGCCCCATGCAATCAGATCCACATCCAAAGAAATTTGATGCGACGGACGTACACGGCCTGAATCATCTTCCATTTTTTTGAGGATAGAGGTCATTTCTTCGACGCTCATTTTACTTTTGAGCAAACACGCAGCATTCCAATAATCTGCACCCACGCCATCGCGACATGGAATTAAATAAATTTCAGAGAATTGAACCTGTCCAATTTCAGCAATCTGGGCAAATGCCTGCTTAAAATGGTGTTCAGGATGACAATTACTCGCCAGAGTTAAGGCGAATATCGTTTCGGTGGCGTTCAAGACGAATTCCTACAGAATTTGCTTGCGCGATAATGGCAGGCTTACGGATCGTAATCATAATCGATTCAACCGCAGGAAAGGTAGTAAAAAGCGCATTTAGAACAAGCTTTGCTGCATGTTCAATCAATTTTGGCTGTGCTTTTTGAATAACCGTGGCAGAAATTTCGCAAATCTCCGCATAATTTAGCGTATGTTCCAGTTCATCTGAATTAGAAGCCTGTTCCAAACTGGTCTGGATGGTCATATCAAGCATTAAAGGCTGGATGATTTGACGTTCCCAATTGAAACATCCCACCACTGTTTCGACCTTTAAACCTTCAATAATAATTGCATCCATATCTTTACCCTTAACTGACTTTAATTTTTTAATCCCTCCCAACCTCCCTTTTTTAAAGGGAGGAGCTTTTAAGTCCCTCTTTGAAAAAGTGGGATTTAGGGGGGTTTTCTTAAAAATAACTTAGTTTTTTAACAACACATTCGGATCAAGAGTTTGCACCATTTGCAGTCTTTGGTCTGCATAAATATCGGTATATGGTGCAAGAATGCGCATAAAGCGATCGAAATACAGCATTTGTTTAAACAACAATGCAAAGTCGCGTGGGAAGCGAATACCATGACGCTCGCCTACACCAACCATATCCATCATGATGTCATTTAAATCAGCAGGGTTTGAAGTGAGTAATTCCTGCGGATCGGCAAGTAATACCCCACTAAATAGACGTTCTAGGTCAGCCGCTAAAACTTGAGTATCAATCTGCTTATCCGTCATGCCCATTTTCAGCATGTTTTCTGCCATCAAGTTGTAATCAGTTTTTTGCAGTGCATCCATAAATGCGATACAGGCTGTCCACACTTCCGGATTAAGCTGACCGACAATACCAAAATCGATAAAACCGACACGACCATCTTCAAGCAGCATCAGATTACCGGCATGCAAATCGGCATGGAAGCTATTACACATCATCAAGCTGCCGAACCAGGTATTCATGGCGGTAATTAAAACTTGTGATGGGTCTTTAGATACCTTTTTTACCACATCAAAATCCGTCAATGGTACGCCATACAAACGTTGCATGGTCAATACACGGCGGGTTGAATATTGATGATAAACCTTTGGTGCAGTCGCTTTCTGGTTTTGCGTCACATTTAGATAATTCACGAAATCATCCAGGTTTTGCGCTTCTTCAATAAAGTCAACTTCACGCACCATACGGGTTTTAATTTCATCGACAATATCGGCAAGTGATGCAAATTTAACTTTCGGTACCGCTTTTTCCAGAATTTTGGTTGCCCAGTGCAAGACATTTAAGTCGGTATAAAGAATGGTTTCTACACCCGGCTTTTGCACTTTAATCACCACATCTTCGCCTGTCACCAGTTTAGCTGCGTGAACTTGTGCAATAGATGCTGAAGCTAAAGGCTTTTCGTCAATCGAAGCAAAGATTTCATCTAAATTTCTGCCTGCAAATTCAGAGGCCAAAACCCCTTGCACATAGCTAAATGGCAAAGATGGAGTTTGATCTAAACAGCCCTGAAATTCTTCAACATATTCACGTGGAAACAATGAAGGTGTACTGGCAATAAACTGCCCCAGCTTAATATAAGTTGAACCTAAGGATTCAAAAGTTTCACGCATCAATTTTGCGTTAC
This sequence comes from Acinetobacter terrae, assembly GCF_013004375.1. GTDB lineage: Bacteria > Pseudomonadota > Gammaproteobacteria > Pseudomonadales > Moraxellaceae > Acinetobacter > Acinetobacter terrae. Next base: position 3,439 of record NZ_JABERI010000016.1, read on the forward strand.
TTGGTTTTTCTGTGGCGTATTTAATGCCGGCTTTTGCTGCAATGACAGCGGTTTCACCCACACGGGCAACTGAACGCAGTCCATCTAACCAGATATTGTTTTTCATAATGTCAGCTTAGAATTAAATTGTAGGAAGTGTAGCAAAAAAATATGGGTTTGCAGTTCTATCTTGCCTGACAGATTGAACAATCTGTATCTTTTTCGAAAGCGAGCAAGCGCTGTTTCATGCTTAAACCATCCCAAAGCAGCAGTTTCTGCTTGAGTGGCGTTTTACCTAACCCCAAATACAGTAAGGCGTGATGAGCTTGCAGGCTTGCCATCACATTAGGCGTGGTCGCTAATACACCTGAATCTGCACAGCGCAGGTTTTCATTGGCATGTTGCTCTTTGGGAAATAGACATTCATAACACGCCGATTCCCCTTCAACCATAAATAGTTGTCCCTGAAAACCAATGGCAGAAGCACTGATTAAAGGTACATTGAATTGCTTGCAGACTTGATTGACCAAATAACGTGTAGTGAAGTTATCACAGCCATCCAAAACCAAATCTTGATTTGAGATCAGTTGTTCTGCATTGCTTTCATCAAGTTTTACAGTTAGAGATTGAACACGAATATGTGGATTAATCTGCTTTAAACGTTTAGCCAGTATTTCAGATTTATAGAAACCAATATTTTCTTCTACATAGGCTATTTGGCGCTGTAGATTACTCATTTCGATCGTATCAGCATCAATCAAGGTAATTTGCCCCACACCCGCACGAGCTAGAAGTTCTGCGGTTGTACAACCGATTCCACCGCAACCGACAATTAAGACATTGGCAAGTTTGAGTTTTTCCTGTGCTTCAATATCCCAGCCATCAAGAAGAATCTGACGGCTATAAAGATGCATTTCTGCGTCACTTAACTCTAAGTCCATATCGAGTGGGTTGGTCACTTAAAATTTCCATCATAAAAAACAGACAGTAGTAGTTTATACCATCTGTTTTTTAGAAACAGATAAAACAGTATTAAGATAAAAACGCTTTTATAATTGGTATCAACCAGTTATCCAGTTTAAGTTCTATCAAAAGTAAATTTATACATTTAAAAATTTCTACTACCAACTTTATATAAGCTGTATGTTTTTCAATTTTTAATTCTATAAATCTTGATTGAGAATTTAATTTTTTGCCATTACTGTTTTTTGGCTTTTTCTTACGTCTAGCCATTATATTTACTCCGAATTAAGAGCAGTTTGGGGCTACACGCTTGTGATCAATAATAAACAGTAATGAATCCCAAACGTGTAATTAAATTACGTTGGGACATTTAAAAAGCCTGTTAGAAAGAAATAGCTATTTGTTTTTGTAGTGAAAAATTACGAATAGTTTTAAGTATTATTGGCAAATAAATCATATCTAATTGTTTAATAAATGCTGAACATAGAGCTACTAATTGCTGTTTTAATAATCCTTTAATTGAAAAATTTAAAAAATGCGAATTAACTTTTAGATTAAGAACTTCTTTAATTTCATCTACATGAATCGTACCGCCTGATGGTAAACGACGGTTAAAAGTATTCGTCACCATTTCGGTAAGTTGTTCTATACGATCATGAATACGGCTTGAATCAGCGCTTTGTTGACCTTCTACAGCCAAGAAAGCTTTACCTATCGCGACAGAGATTTTCTCTGCATCAAAAGTAGCAATATCACCGGTGCGTTTAATCACCTGAAGTTGACCAGGAATTGAAGTTATTACGCTCATGTTGGCATAGCTCCATTGTCATCTATTGTTATGTATGTGGACCATTTGAACTGGACGAAATCTCATCTCAGTGTTTGAGGAATAAACACAAGAACTAGTGGTTTAAAATCGAATTAAACACAAGATACGGGAAAATTAAGAGTAGAGCAATATTGATATTCAATAATTTATTTTAAAAGTTAAAATCATAAAAAAGCACCCTTTCGGGTGCAATAGCATGGAACTTTTAAAAACTTAAAAATGGTTTAACTGACTTTTTGAATGCCCTGCATTTTTGCAATTTCCTGTTGCTTGAGTAAATTCCGCTGAATTTTGCCACTTGAGGTTTTAGGTAAACCTTCTACAAATTCAATCTCCTTCGGATAAGCATGCTTCGATAAACGTGAACGTACATATTCCTGAAGCTTACGACTTAATTCATCTGAAGCTGAAAATTGCGGTTTAAGGACCACAAAAGCTTTGACCACTTCAGTGCGCTCTGGATCCGGTTTCCCAATCACAGCCGACTCCAAAACTTCTTCGCATTCAAGCAAAGTGCTTTCAACATCGAAAGGCCCCACACGATAGCCTGACGTTGTAATTACATCGTCAGCACGACCAATAAAATCCACCCCACCAAACTCATTTAATTTAACCGTATCACCGGTTAAATAATAATGACCGACAAAGGATTTACGGTTATGTCCGTCATAACCTTTAAACCAGGCCAATGGTGATTGTGAATTATCAATCGCAAGTGTTCCAATACCGCCTTTTTCCACTTCTTGGTTATCTTTATTCAATACTGCAAAGCGATGTCCCGGAATGGCATAACCCGCTGAACCGACTTTCTTTTCATGTTCCAATGCATGATGATTGGCAATCACCATTCCCAGTTCAGTCTGACCATATTGATCATAAATATTCACATTTAAATCATGGTTAAACCAGTGAATCACTTCAGGTGTTAAAGGCTCACCTGCACTGCTAACCACACGCAAATGTTCTTTAATTGAGGGATCAAATTTTTCTTTAAATCCAAAGAACATCCGAAATGCCGTTGGTGAGCCAGTTAAATTACTGACTTTATATTTCTGAATCACTTGCACGGCGTTATCTACACTAAATGCACGTTCATCCATAATGATGCTATGACCTAGGCTTAAAGGTCCGGTAATACCGTAATACAAGCCATATGCCCAACCCGGATCGGCCAGATTCCAGAAAGAATCTTCTTCACGTAAATCCACTGCATAAGTCATATAACCTTTAAATGCCAGCACCGCCTTTAAAGGAACAGGAACTGATTTTGCTAAACCTGTGGTTCCTGAGGTAAACATCATCAGGAAATCATCTTCAAAGCTTTGCATCACAGGTTTAAAAGATGAAGATTGCTTGGTCAGTTCTGTCCAGAAATCATCATCCTGATGACTTAATGTATTGGTTTGATACACCGTTAAAATATGCGGGACAGCGACACTATTCAGTTTTGAACGTTGTTCTTCATTGGTCACAATCAATTGGGTTTTGGCAGTATTAATTCTGTGTTCAATTGCTTTCGACTCAAACGCTGTAAACAATGGCTGATAAATTGCACCCATGCGCCAAGTCGCTAAAATCGTAATCAGCAATTCAGGGGTACGTGGCAATAAACCTGCGATACAATCACCTGCTTTCAAGCCAAGCGAAGTAAAGTAGTTGGCTAATTTTCCAGAAGCGTCTGCAAGTTGCTCAAATGTCCACTCTGCAGATTCGCCATTTTTGCCTTCCCAGATTAGGGCTATTTTATTTGAACCGAGATAACGCTCACAACATTCGACATAGGCATTGACTGCCTGAGCTGTACCAACCAGTTGTTCCGCGAGAAAATCATCAAAATTAAACTCTTGATATGCTTGTTGTAGTGTCTTCATGGCGACAACCTCTCATCCGTTATTTTATAAACAAAGCTCCTGCCTTGTTTGATCCATTTTGCTTATTGTTCTCACTCTAAAAATGCCAAAATTCCTTCAGCATTTTTTAATCTTTTAGCTTCACTATTCACCTAGATAAACATGATTAAAGACATCCTGCAATTTCCTCATCCATCAAAAAATGTGCAGGATTTGAGCACCCACTAAAGTCTAAAATTTAATCACAGCTAAATCGCTCTTTAGATTTTAGTGACCTCACGCGCAATGACTAAGCGCTGAATGTCGGATGCGCCTTCATAGATTTGGCTAACCCGTACATCACGGTAAATCCGCTCTACTGGAAAATCAGATACATAGCCATAACCACCATGAATTTGAATGGCATCTGAACAGACGCGTTCTGCCATAGTGGATGCAAACAGTTTTGCCATCGATGCTTCTTTTAAACACGGCAAGCCTGCATCTTTTAAAGTCGCAGCATGGAAAATCAGTTGCCGTGCAGCTTCAATTTGGGTGGCCATATCCGCTAGACGAAATGCCACAGCTTGGTGTTGAACAATTTCCACACCAAAAGCCTTACGTTGATTGGCATATTCTACCGCGGCATCCAAAGCCGCACGTGCCATACCGACTGATTGTGCAGCAATACCAATTCGACCCGATTCCAGATTTGATAATGCAATTTTGTAGCCTTCACCTTCCTTGCCTAACAGATTTTCGGCAGGAATTCGACAATTTTCAAAGATGATGGTTGCGGTATCTGAACAATGTTGTCCCATTTTTTCTTCAAGGCGCGAGACGATATAACCTTCGGTATCTGTCGGCACCAAGAAACAGGAAATACCTTTTTTACCAGCAGCTTTATCCGTAACTGCAAAGACAATTGCAACTTGGGCATATTTACCTGTGGTAATGAACTGTTTTGTGCCATTCAATACCCAAAAATCACCATCACGTTCTGCCTTGCATTCAAGTGCACCGGCATCCGAACCCGCTTGTGGTTCAGTTAAGCAAAAACATCCTAGCCATTCACCTGTCGCAAGTTTGGTTAGATATTTTTGTTTCTGTTCTTCTGTACCGTAGCGTTGGGTAATCCCGCAAGGTAGCGAGTTTTGGACACTGACAATGGTAGAAATCGCACCATCACCTGCGGCAATTTCCTCTAAAGCTGCTACGAGTGATACATAATCTAGGCCCGCACCGCCCCATTGTTCTGACACAGTCATGCCTAAAGCGCCAAGTTCACCCAATTCTTTTAATTCTTGTGCAGGAAATCTGGCTGTTTTATCCCGTTCTGCTGCAGTTGGTTTCAGCTTGTTTTGCGAATAGTTGCGCAACATGTCCTGAACCATCTTTTGTTCATCATTTAAAATCATTGAGCGTCCCTTTTCTTTAAATTTATAAATTGCGGTTTGAATACTGGAACATTAATAAGTCATTGCTATCGCGCAGGGCGACATGGATGTCGCCCGCTGGACTGAGATATACGGATGTATCTTCAGTCCAGCAAAGGATTTTTGTTCCTTTTGATCCTTCAAAAGGAAGGCAATACCTACGCAACCACAATTAAATGAAGATCAAAATTTGAGGTTATGAGCAAGGTAGTGCTTCCATGTTGTTTTCATATTTGCTGTTTTATCTAGGTGCCATACGAATCGCACCATCCAGACGAATCACTTCACCATTCAAATACGCATTTTCAAAAATATGTCCGACCAAATGCGCAAACTCTTCTGGTTTGGCTAACCGTGGTGGAAACGGCACCATCTGTCCCAAAGCATCCTGTACATTTTGTGGCATGCCTTTCAACATTGGGGTTTCCATAATGCCGGGCGCGATGGTCATCACGCGAATGGCTTCACGTGCAAGCTCACGTGCCAAAGGTAAAGTCATGGCAACCACGGCACCTTTAGATGCTGCATAAGCGGACTGACCAATTTGACCATCAAATGCGGCAACTGAAGCTGTATTTACAATCACACCACGTTCTTCTTCACCTGCTTTTAATTCATATTTTGCTATTAAATTTGCAGCAAAACGAATCATGTTGAATGTGCCGATGACATTAATATTCAACACTTTTTGGAACATGGCAAAGTCATGCATGCCATCACGCCCAAGCACTTTAGCAGAGGGTGCAATTCCTGCGCAGTTGACCAGACCGTTTAACTGGCCATACTCTTTTTCAACATTGTCAAAAAATACTTTTACTGCGTGTTCATCAGTCACATCCAGTTTGACAAATACTGAGTGCTCACCTAAACGCTGTTGCATTTCCAGGCCTAGCTCTTGATTCATATCGACCATGATGACTTTTGCATCTTGACCGACCAAATACGTTGCTGTTGCTGCACCTAAACCTGATGCACCACCTGTCACAACAAACACTTTTCCTTGAATTTTCATTTTGTTTTCCTGCCAATTCTTTGTATGAACACTCGACTTAAGATGCAGAGTAAATGCAGTTAAGCTAGAGTACAATTTCCAAATAATGCATCCTGAATGATGGATTCGGACAGTCCAATCTATCGCACAAATGAACTGAACATGGACATCAGTACATGAATGAACAAGATTTAAACGATAGCAAAGGAACAATCTCAATCAGTCTGGTGCATGAGGCACTATTGTCTGCCGATCATCAAGGATTAAACACACAGAATATCCTACTCAAATCAGGCATTCCTGTTGAGTTAATGCAATCCAGTAAAGCACGTGTTTCCGTTTCACAATATGCTCAGCTTTGGACCGAACTGGCGGATGCCATGAACGACGAGTTTTTTGGCATGGATAGCCATCCGATGCGTCGCGGCAGTTTTAAACTGTTATCAAAATCCGTCATGCATGCCGAAACACTGGAAAAAGCAGTTCAACATATTTTGCAGTTTTTGAATCTGGTTCTGGATGATTTTATGAGCCAGTTATTTGTTCAGGAAAACTATGCTTATATCGTGATTTACGAGCAAAAGCAGACCAAAAGAATGTTCAGTTATGCCACCTATTTAATGCTGATTCATGGCTTGATGTGCTGGTTAAGCGGGCAAAGAATTTTACTCAAACAGATTCAACTCAAATGCGATGCTCCACTGGATGATCAAGACTATAAAGTCCGGTTTTGTGAAAATATTCAATACAATAGCAATGAAAACTACATTCAGTTTGATGCCAATTATTTGAACATTCAGATCAAGCAAGATATGCAATCGTGGTATCGGTTCATTCAGCAAACGCCACACAATCTATTGGTACGCTTTAAAAATCCGAATGCCATTAGCTCTCAAATACGTAAACATTTAATGAATGTTCCACCTGCTGAATGGTTAGAACTGAATGAAATTGCACAGCGTTTAAATATGTCGGATGCCACCATTCAAAGACGCTTAAAAAGTGAAGGGGTCAGTTATCAACAATTAAAAAATGATATCCGACGTGATACCGCAATTGAATTTCTCACCAAAACAGACAAAACCCTACAAGACATTAGTGATGAATTGAGCTTTCATGATCCAAGTGCATTTCATCGTGCTTTCAAGAAATGGACAGGTGTCAGTCCGGGGGCTTATCGTCAGCATAAAGAGCAATAAGTGACTTATATTTACATAGGCTAAAATCATTATTTAATAATTTCCAAAGTTTTCATTGGCTTAAAAAATCGATGTTCCATTCATCGAAAGATATTTGCATAAAGTTCCAAAATAGGTTATTTTTCACTCAATTTAAAAGCATAGTTTTATGCTTGACCTGCTGTTCTCCTCCTCGTGGAATCACCTTAAATTAAAGGTTCTGACATGCTTAAGATGATTGATGTACTAGAGCAAAGCTTAGTGCAAAATTTTACTCATTCTCTCAACACTCACACTTCTCAATTTGATGAGCTATTGAATCAAGGTATTTTAAATGCTTCTGATTCTGCCCTTCAAAAGGCTGTCGTCAGCTTTTTTAATCGTGCAGATGCCATTGAGTCAGCTCAGGCACTGGATATCAGCGCTGACCGTATCCAAGCTTTACAAACAGGTGCAGCTTTAAAAGATGATCAATATCTTGCAGATACTGCAAAAATTGTGGCGCTTTGTTTAGCACTCGAAACGGATGCACTTACACAATTAGAAATATCAGATTGCTTGCAAGATTTCCCGGTATAAATCTGAAATAAATCAAAAAAGCGACTCCAGTGAGTCGCTTTTTCTTTGGATCAATTTAATCTATTTTTATTACACATCAACACAATATTTCTTTTTATTCATTTACTTGAAACATGGCATTGACCACCAGTTCTATTTTTTGCTGAATCGGCAGCAGATCAATCACAGTATTTTGAGCGCCCATTAAGGCATCAATCAATAACTTGCCAATCACTGCCCCAAATAGCATATCTGCCAGCAAAACCAAGTCTAATTGCAGCTTATGCTGTGAATCTGGAATACGCTGAATCGAGTCAATCAAGCTTTGCCGACTCGTTGCAATGCCCATTTGATAAAAGGTTTCAGCCATCCCCTCCAAGCCATAATTTTCCGCAATCGCTAAACGGCATAATTTCAAATGCCGTTCAGACAGCACATATTCAGCAATCATTTTGAGATGCTGTTTCAAGGCATGAATAGGATTATCTTCATTTTTAAAATCAACAGTCTGTTCTGCCCACAGATATGAAGAAGAGATAAGCGAATTGAGTAATTCTCTTTTATCGGAAAAATGCACATATAAGGTCTTTTTTGACATTCCTGTTGCAGTCGCAATTTCAGCCATCGTCACATTTGCAAAACCCTTTTCACCAAAGAGTTTTTCTGCAGCAGCATAAATTTCTTTACACCGATCTTCTACTGGCATTACCAATGGCCGACCAATTTTCGTCATTTGACTCACTCATCAGGTTTTCTTGACTTAGGAAACTCATTGGTTTCTAATGTGCACCTTGTAAAAAAAAGATCACATCTTAGGCACTCATGACTTCTTCTGCAAATCGTACCACACCGCTGCTCATTGCGGCACTCAGTACTATTGGTCCGCTCGGGATTGATATGTATTTACCCAGTATTCCTGCTATGGCCGCATCGTTGAATTGTACAGAAGGTGCGATTCAACTCAGTTTAATGACATTTTTCTTAGGCTTGATGTTTGGTCAGCTTTTTTACGGACCTTTATCAGATAAATTTGGTCGCAAACCGATAATTTATCTGGGTCTAAGCATCTTTGTTTTAGGCTCGATCGGTTGTGCATTTGCAGAATCAGTGATGCAATTACACTTTTTACGCTTAATCCAGGGTTTGGGTGGATCTATTGGTATGGTGATTGCCTTTGCCATTATTAAAGACCTGTATCAGGGGCCAATGATGGGCAAAATGATGTCAATGGTTTTGGCGATTCTGGGCCTATCACCGATACTGGCTCCACTGATTGGTAATGGCTTACAGCATTTAGAATCATGGCGTGCTATTTTCATCTTTTTAGCAGTTTATGCTGCAATTGTTTTCATTGCATGTGCAAGCTTATTGCCAGAAACGTGCTCTAAACAACACAGTGCTTCATTCAAACTTTCTAAAACGTTTCATCATTATTTTAAAATTTATTTTGATCGAAAATTTATTGTCTATGCACTGACCCTTTGTATTGCACAAGCCGGTTTCTTTGCATACTTGGCCGGTTCTGCAAGTGTTTTCATTACTGAATACAAACTCACTGCAACACAATTTAGTGTGTTATTCGCCATCAATGCTTTAGGACTGGTTGCCGCAGCCATTTTTAATCCTAAATTGCATCAAAAATTTGGCGCTTTAAAAACATATCGTCTAGTCAATACGGCTTACTTCATTGTCATTGGTTTACTGTTTAGCTTGCTTTGCATGGGCTATCACAATTTGTATATCGTATGCGCTGGACTGTTTATTGCCGTGACCTTACTCGGTTTTATTATGCCTACCGGCAGTCAACTCGCTTTAATGCACCAACATGAACATACAGGAACGGCTTCTGCACTTTTAGGTTCAATGCAGTTCGGTACAGGTGCGCTTGTTTCTGCGATCACTGGGGCTTTAGCTGCTTGGGGTAGTTTAGGACTGATTCTGGTTATTTTTGTCTGCGCTCTGGTTTCAGCACTGATGTGCAATACCTTATTTGAAAAACAAGATGCTGATGTACAACAGCCTTCATTTAAGTAATCTTTTGTTTAAATCGTCTATTATTTAAATAAATGGCTATTTAAATGTGCAATAAAAATGCCGGTAAATATCGTAATGCCAGTCAGTTAAGAAATTGACTGGCATTTTTTATTATAAATTATCATGTTATTTGATACGCGGAAACGTCATTCGCAACTGTTTGAGGCATGAGGCGCATTGCACCGCAAGACTAATAAGCTACTGTTTCTGCGATAGATTTACTACTCGGTGGTAATAGACGAGTTTTGCGATGAAAAGACTTTAAATAAATTATTTAAAGTCTTTATAAGATGCTTTTCTTGCGAAGCTTCGCTTCTCATTTGGCTAAACAAAAGAACTGACGAACTACAAATATTTAATTTAAACAGATAAGACTCCGCTGTGAATAACTCAAAAGCTAAGGAGTTTATGGTCCAATCTCTTAACTGATCAGCATTAGGTAAATGTCGGCTTTTTTATTCGCTCACCCACCATGTAATTACATTATAATTACAATGAAATTTCATCCTATAACCCTCCATTTTAAAATACTTTTTATTTTACTTTTATTCATGCCGATGTATGTTTTTAATATATAGTCATAAATATTGCAAAACTAAAATTAAAACCAATAAAATTCAAAAACTTACAATATAAAACTTAACATATCTAGAATTAAGATAATTTTATAAAAATTACTCTTTTGTCTTGCCGCGTTATTCACTGGCACTATTCGCTGCATACATAGTTCTAATAATTTAATGAATGGGGTTTATATGCAATTTTTTGGCTTTAAAACTAAAATACTGAGTGTAATTACACTGAGCTTGGCAAGTCATTATAGTCTAGCCGCGATCCCCGATATGCTTAAGCTGGATTATGCTTATTATGCGCCTACCAGTTTAGTGGTTAAGGAACAAAAACTTTTGGAAAAAGCTTTGCCTAAAACTCAAATTAAATGGGTATTTAGCCAAGGCAGTAACCGTTCACTCGAATATTTAAATAGTGATAGTGTGGATTTTTCCTCAACGGCAGGTTTAGCTGCAGCACTCAGCCGTGCCAATGGTAGCCCGATTAAAACTGTATATATCCAAAGTCAGCCTGAATGGACAGCTTTAGTCGTTGCAAAAAACTCTCCGATTAAAAGCCTAAAAGATTTAAAAGGTAAGAAAATTGCAGCAACCAAAGGGACAGATCCTTTCCTATTCACATTACAGGCACTTGAAACTGCAGGCCTGAATAAAAAGGATGTTCAACTGGTACACCTGCAACATCCTGATGGTAAAACAGCACTTGAGCGTGGACAAGTCGATGCCTGGGCAGGTTTAGATCCCTTGATGGCATCTGCTCAAGTACAATCTGGTGCAAAACTACTCTATCGAAATGTCGGTTTTAACAGTTACAGCGTATTGAGTACCAAAGAGCAATTCGCCAAACAAAGTCCTGAAGCCATTGAAGCGGTGATTAAAGCCTATGAACAGGCACGTAAATGGGCCAAAACCAATCCGGATAAACTGGCAGAATTGCTGGCGCGTGAATCCAAGCTACCCATTGCAGTAGCCAAACTTCAACTCAGCCGAACCAATTTTGAACAAAATATACCGACCGCAAAACACACCAATGCCTTGAAAAAATCGGGCAGCATTTTGACTGAAGAAGCTTTGGTTCGCCCAAGCACCAATGTGAATCAGGTGATTGATCAACTGTTTGATGCAAAATATGCGCAGAAGGTTGTGAAGTAATAATGAGTTTGCCTGTAACACCCCATAAGGCAGCTATTAAACCTAAAGTTGATAGCAGCGCCACAGCTCCTCGCTTGCTTAAATTAATAAGCAAGCTCAAGGGGCTGGTCATTCCTGTTTTTTTACTCATCCTTTGTGAAATTTTAGTTAAAAATAGTTTTATAGAACCTTACTTGCTCCCAGCACCGAGTAGCTTGTGGGACTCTTTCTTAGAACTGTCTACAGGCGATTTGTGGCTGCATATCTGGACCAGTACTTGGCGGGTATTTTTAGGTTTCTTTATCGGCAGTGGTCTTGCTCTGGTTTTTGCCATTCTGGTCGGTTTAAACAAGCAAGCTGAAGAGTTTTTAGAACCTTCTTTTTCAGCGCTTAAATCGATTCCAAGTCTGGCCTGGATTCCACTTTTACTTTTATGGCTAGGTATTGATGAGACATCAAAAATCACCCTGATTGCAATTGGTGCATTTTTCCCGACCTATACCAATACCGTTGCCGCCATTCAGGGTGTAGACCGTAAACTGATTGAAGTCGCACAAGTCTATCGCTTGAAATATTTGCAGCAGATTAAAGAAATTATTTTACCTGCCGCTTCACCCGGCATTTTAACCGGTTTACGCAACAGTTTAAGTTTAGCCTGGATGTTTATGATTGCCGCCGAACTGATTGCCGCAACACAAGGGATCGGCTATTTACTCAGTGATGGACGGGAAACTTCACGACCTGACATTGTCATTATTGCGATTATCTTATTGGCCATTTTAGGAAAAATAACCGATAGTTTAATGAAACTTGCGGAAAACTGGCTGTTACGCTGGCGCGATGTGGTCAAAAAATAAAGCGCTTTTGAGCACTTTATTTTTTTAAATCGATTACTACTTTTTCAACTATTTGGAACAGCCGATCGTCACACGGTTATTGCCACCGTAATCTTTGATGGTTTGAATATCTTTATAACCATATTTTTTAAACAGTTGATACACCACACCGGCTTGGTCATAGCCATGCTCAAGTGCAATCCAGCCATTGGCAGTTAACCACTTTTTACCGTTTTGAATAATAAATTCAATATCGGCCAAACCATTATTGCCCGCAACCAAAGCACGTCGAGGCTCTGCCGCCAAACCTTTAATGTGTTTATCCTGAGGATCAATATAGGGTGGATTCGATACAATCACATCAAAGAACTGGTTTTTTTCTAGTGCTTTAAACCAACTGCCACATGAAAATTTCACATGATTCAAATCATGCTTTTCAGCATTGAATTTCGCAACTTCTAAAGTTGGCGCATAAATATCCGTTGCAGTTACTTGCCATTCAGGACGTTCGCTGGCAAGCGATAAAGCAATTGCACCCGTTCCCGTACCCAAATCAACGACACGCGCATCTTCAGGCAAGTCCAAATGTAAAACCGATTCCACCAGAACTTCAGTATCTGGACGTGGCACCAAAGTATCTTTGGTCACTTTTAAATCCAGTGTCCAAAATGGCTGTGAACCTGTGACATAGGCCAAAGGTTCACCATCTTCTATTCGGTTCAAAGCATCGATATAGGCATCTTCTTGGTCAGCTGTCAGTTGCTGATCCTTTTTCATAATCAAATCAAAAGAATCAATTTTGGTGATATGTTCGAGCAACCAAGCATTTTCTTGGCGCTCATAACTTTCTGCTTCACCACGTAAGGCCAAAGCCTGTGCAATATTCATTATCCACCATTCTGCTGTGCGAGCATTGCTAACTGATCCGCCTGATATTCACGATGTAAACTGTCGAGCAATTCTGTTAAATCACCTTCCATCACGGCATCTAACTTATATAAGGTTAAGTTAATACGATGATCGGTCATACGACCTTGCGGATAGTTATAGGTACGAATACGTTCTGAACGGTCACCTGAACCGACCAAGTCACGGCGCATTTCAGAGGTAGCAGCATCGGCAGCCGCACGTTTGGCATTTTCCAGACGTGAAACCAGTAAAGCCATGGCTTTGGCTTTATTTTTATGTTGTGAACGTTCGTCCTGACATTCGACCACAGTACCTGTTGGTAAATGGGTAATACGCACTGCAGAATCGGTTTTGTTAATGTGCTGACCACCCGCACCCGATGCACGGTAGGTATCAATACGCAGTTCAGAAGAATTGATTTCAACTGAAGTATCGACATCCACTTCTGGAAGGATGGCAACGGTACAAGCTGAAGTATGTACTCGACCTTGTGATTCAGTTGCAGGTACACGCTGTACACGGTGCGCACCACTTTCAAACTTCAGGCGACCATACACGCCTTCACCATTAATCAGGCAAATGACTTCTTTATAACCACCATGTTCACCTTCATTCTCGGACAGGATTTCTAGTTTCCAGCCTTGAGCTTCAGCGTACTTGCTATACATGCGATATAAGTCACCCGAGAAAATCGCAGCTTCATCACCACCCGTCCCGGCACGAATTTCCAAATAGGCAGAGTTGGCATCATTCGGATCTTTCGGAATCATCAGGATATTTAAGTCTGCTTCAAGAGATGAAATCAGCGCTTTATTTTCTTGAATTTCTTCCTGCGCCATTTCCTTAAAATCAGGATCGGACAACATGGCTTCAGCAGTTTCAATGTCTTTTTCAGCTTGGGTGTACTTTTTCCAAACTTCGGTGATTTCCGTTAAGTCATTATGTTCACGCGAAAGTTGACGAAAGCGTTTGTTGTCAGAAATGACTTCTATATCCGCAAGCAATGCGTTTAATTCTTCATGACGGTCAGAAAGTTGATCTAATCGTAAACGTAACGATTCTTTCATTTTGCAAAATATCTCAATACAAAGGCTATCTCCATGCCTTATATGACATAGATCAGCGCAAAAAAAATTGTGCCTAGTGTAACGATTCTAAGGGTTAAATGACATAGATATTGTGGGGACAAAACCACATATAAAAAGGGATTTTTTTAAGATAGGATCTAAATCCATTCTCGTTTTATTCATATTCATCTTATAAATGTTTATTTTATGAGCATTTTTCAACATTGTTAATATAACTTTACAAAGCAGACACTAAACGCCACAACTATGCTTGCTCGTCTCCACATTTCTCGAAAATCTTTTTGTTACATTTGCTCCATCGAAATAACTGACTGACAACGTCCGCTTTTTTGGACACGGAGTTAACTATGAAACTGAATGCATTATTATTAAGCGCAACTTTAGCTGCATCATCAATGATGGCAGTTAATGCTCATGCCGACAATTCAACTCGTATTGCTGCAACTTCTGCTTTAGGTAGTGTCGCAGGTACTGCTCTTGGTAAGCAAATGGGTGGTAATACTGGCGCAATGATCGGTTCTGCAATTGGTGGCGCTGGTGGTGCTGCAGTTTCTGCTGACCGACGTAACCGTACTGGCGCTGCAATCGGCGGTGGTTTAGGTGGTGTTGGTGGTTACACTGTAGGTAAAAGCATGGGCGGAACAACGGGTGGTTATGTTGGTTCAGCTTTAGGTGCTGCCGGTGGTTCAGTTCTCGGGAAAAAAGTATCAGAAGACCGTCGTGCTGACCAACGCTCTTACAAAAAACATTCTAAAAAATACCGTCGCAGCCATCGTTAATTCATCACCGTTCGGCTGAACTTAAAAAGCACCTTCGGGTGCTTTTTTTTGCATCATCATTATTACTTGTTAATTATGGATAAATTTGGAAGAGAAAAATACAAACGATTAACAAGCCATCCATCTTCAATGCAACGCTTTCTACTATCTTAGACTTAAGAGATAACAAAAGATTCCAACTGGAGTTCACCATGAAATTTAATTCAATTTTATTTGCTACAGTCATTGCAACATCTGCTATTGCCACTACAACAACTTATGCAGGCAATACGACCAATGTTGCTTTAACCTCTGCGCTTGGTAGCGTAGTGGGTACAGCGGTGGGTAAACAAATGGGCGGCAATACAGGTGCCATGATTGGTTCTGCACTTGGTGGTGCTGGTGGTGCTGCTGTTTCAGCCAATAAACGTGACCGTACTGGCGCTGCAATCGGTGGTGGTTTAGGTGGTGTGGGTGGTTACACTGTAGGTAAAAGCATTGGCGGTACAAATGGCGGCTATATCGGTTCTGCTTTAGGCGCTGCCGGTGGTTCGGTACTGGGTAAAAAAGTCAGCGAAGACCGTCGTTATGATGATCGTACAGACCGCCGTTATAATAGTTATAACAACCGTCGCTACAATCGTCGTTAATTTTCAGATTTAAATTTTAAAGCACCTTCGGGTGCTTTTTTAATTTTATCATGATGATGCATGACTAATTATGAATAAATCAGGAAGAAAAAAAATACAAACAAGTAACAACTCATCCATCTTCCTTTCCACATTTTTTATTACATTTAACTTAAGAGATAACAAAAGCTTCAAAAAGGAGTTTGCCATGAAATTTAATTCAATCATTCTTGCTGCTGTAGTGACGTCATCCGCTTTAACGATGACTACAGCCAATGCAGGCAATACCACAAATACAGCCTTAACTTCTGCCTTAGGTGGTGTCGTCGGTGCCGCAGTCGGTAAACAAATGGGCGGTACTACGGGCGCAATGATAGGTTCCGCTATTGGTGGTGGTGCAGGTGCTGGTGTTTCTTCTAACAAACGTGACCGTACTGGTGCCGTGATCGGCGGTGCTTTGGGTGGTGCGGGTGGCTATACCGTAGGTAAAAACATGGGTGGTACCAATGGTGGTTATATTGGCGCCGGCTTAGGTTCAGCAGGTGGTGCATTACTGGGTAAAAAAGTCAGTGAAGACCGCCGTTATGATGATCGCTACGATCGTGATGAGCGTCGTTATGATGATCGATATGATCGTGACGACCGTCGCTATAATGATCGCTATGACCGCCGTAATAATAGTTACCGTTACAGTGACCGCCACGACAATGGTCGTCATGTAGGCTGGAACAAACGTCGTTAATTGCAAAAATTCAATTTAAAGCACCTTCGGGTGCTTTTTTTATATACGCCCCGCAATTACTTAATTCATACTCACAATTTCAATATATCGAAAAAAAACGATATACAAATTCACTCAGTCATCGTATGCTTTTCTTAGATTTCATATTTGAGAAAAACAATGCGTTCATTAAAAGACATCCAATTTGCAATTCTTGAACTTGCACCCGTCCGTGATGATAAAAGCATTCAATTTTCACTGCATCATGCTTTGGAAGTGGCACAAAAAGCCGAACAATTAGGCTATAAACGTCTCTGGCTTGCAGAACATCATAATATGGATGGTATTGCCAGTTCAGCAACTGCGGTTTTACTGGGTTATATCTTAGCAAATACTACTATTTTAAAAGTCGGTTCGGGTGGCATTATGTTGCCCAACCACGCACCTTTAGTGGTTGCAGAACAATTTGGTACTTTGGCAACCCTTTATCCGAATCGTGTTGAACTCGGTTTAGGACGTGCCCCAGGTACAGATCAGGTCACGATGCGTGCCTTACGTCGTGGTCGCCAGGAAACTGAAGATCAATTTCCCCAAGATGTGCTTGAAATCCTGCAGTACTTTAAAGAACCGGCACCACATCAACGTATTGTTGCAACACCGGGACAAAGTACCCATGTTCCAGTCTGGCTTTTAGGTTCAAGTTTATTCAGTGCACAACTGGCTGCAAAATTAGGACTTCCCTATTCATTTGCCTCACATTTTGCGCCACGCATGCTGGATCAAGCGATCAAACTGTATAGAGAAAACTTTGAACCTTCTGAATATCTGGATCGACCGTATGTTTCCATGGGTGTTCCAACTGTGGTTGCTCAAACAGATGAAGAAGCTCAATATCTGGCGACCAGTGCCTATCAACGTGTACTGGGCTTAATGCGTGGACAAAGCTTAAAACTCAAAGCCCCTGTTGAAACCATGGAAGGAATTTGGTCACCTGCAGAAAAAATGTCAGTCGATAACTTTTATGCGATGGCACAAATTGGTTCACCAGAGACAGTCAAAGCCGGTTTAGAAAAGCTGTTAGAAAAATATAATGTCGATGAATTCATTTTTACCTGTGACATTTACGACACAGATAAACGTATTCAGAACTTTGAATTATTAATGGATATCAAAAATTCTTGATACTTTTAAAATCCCCAATAGCACCTGTGTAGGTGCTATTTTTTATGTTAAATGTCTATTCAGCTGATCATCTTATCTATTTTATGCCGATTCAATTGGACAACATTTGTGATCTTGTTTAGCTTAGACATAATAGCTTTATAAAAACAATCGAATACAAAAATGGAAAATAGAATGAATCAATATATTAATAAACCTAGCTCTGCATTTATTGCTGTAAGTTGGGTTGCGCTTATCACGGGTGCAGCTGCATATATCATCGGCTTATTTAATGCGTCAATGTTACTGAATGAAAAAGGCTATTATTTAATCCTGATTTTATATGGTTTATTCGCCGCTGTATCTTTGCAAAAAATTGTCCGCGATAAACTCGAAGGCATTCAGGTGACTGCGATTTATTTTGGACTTTGCTGGGCATCAATCGTGATCTGTATCACATTGCTTGCCATTGGTCTATGGAATGCCTCACTTGAATTAAGTGAAAAAGGATTTTATATCATGGCTTTTTTACTGAGTTTATTTGGTGCAGTTGCGGTGCAAAAAAATATTCGCGATTTAGACTATCTCAGAACACATACCCAGCCACCAAGTGTCCCCAATTACTCCAATACACAATTTCAACATATAGAAAATGATGAAGAAAAAAACTAAGCTTCTATAAGCATCAAGAATAAAGCTAAGACTTGTCCCTTACTGGCAAGTCTTTATTTTTTATCAGTTCACCATTAAAAAACTATGAAGATAAAGCAGACGAGAATCACTCTGCCACGGTGAATTTTCTATGATGGTAAGGAAAATCAAATTAGAGTCATTGTAACGATTGATATTAAATTATTTTATCCTGAACGCATAACAGCCTAAATCATAAGCAAAAATTAATCCACATTCGAAACAACAACATAGTTGCGATGACTGACCAGATTTCAGAAAAATCTTTACCAAAAGTTCCAACTTGGATATACCAAAGAACTGTAGAACCGACCGCGACAAAGTAAAAATAAGAAAGGATATGTAAATGGTTAACAAGAAAAAAGATCCATTGGATGGTTTCTTTCAGAATACACCCGATTTTTTTCAAAAATTTAAGGGAAAAATTGTTTCATCAGAAGATATTAAACACTTTGATTTTTCCAATTTAAATGTTGCCATTGTGGGTGCAAATCAAATGACAGTGACGCATTTAGATCAAATCTGTAATCAGGCAAAATTGGTTAAAATATTTCAAATTACCCCGCATTTTATTTTGCCACACACCGAAAAAGGCATTCATAGACTGCTTTCACATCCTTTAATTATTAAAAATCGCCGCTTATTTAATAATCGTGTCAAATCATTATTGGCTATTCGCTATCTTGAATCACAATTGAAAGACAACTGGTTAAAACGTCAGTTAATGCCCAACTCGGCAAGTGAAAATAAAGTGTTCTTTAAGTCAGATACTTACTATGCAGCATTACAGCGTGAAAACTGTAAGTTAATTACTTGGCCAGTGGTTAAAATTACAGAGCAAGCCGTACAAAGCATGGAAGGTGTTGAACACTTGGTCGACGTAATCATTACGACCTATTAAGTTTTAAGCATAAAAAAAGAGGCTGATATGCCTCTTCTTTTATCGATCAATTTATTTCACTGTACCGATATATTTATAATTGTTGTTATTCTTTTGATAACGCAAATAATTTTGTGTCAATTCACCTGATGGCTTAATCACTAGAATATCAATTTTTTGAAGATCTGGAGATACACGAATATAGTGTCGATCCATATCAAAAGGTTCTATATTTTTGGGATAATAATTACAGTCATAAGCGACATTAATGTGATCAAGTGCTTTTGTTTTAGTCTTAAAGACATTCACACTTTTATATTGGGCATTTTTAATTTGAGTCGCCTGAATGCCATATTGCCCTTCACAACCACTCCCAATATAAGTTTTAGAAACAAGATAGGTTGGAATATTATTCAATTGAGTTTGACGAATTGCTTTAATACCCCCCCCATCATTGAGTGCGTGTGTAATGACTTTTCTGCCCTGTTTAAACTGCACATAAGACTCAAATTCACGCATTGAGCCACCAGCAGAAATATTAAATGTATAAAACTTGAGCTTTCGATCAGGACTGTAATTCAATAAAAGTAGATTTTTATCGAGTAATTTTTTAAATGGGTATTCAAAACTTTGTGAATTTTTCTCAATAAAATTTGCGAATTTTGATGCCACTTCTTGGTTAATGCCGTCATTCTCATAGCGATCAGTCAAACTGGTTTTATAATATTTATTGATGAT
Organism: Acinetobacter terrae; assembly: GCF_013004375.1. Classification (GTDB taxonomy): domain Bacteria; phylum Pseudomonadota; class Gammaproteobacteria; order Pseudomonadales; family Moraxellaceae; genus Acinetobacter; species Acinetobacter terrae. The sequence goes on from NZ_JABERI010000016.1 coordinate 23,346, forward strand.
ATCGGTTTCAAAATTTGCCACAGATTCTGCAAAAGTCTGGCTATTTACCAGGCTCAACATAGCGAAAAAAAGAGTAATTGTTTTTAGCTTTAATATTTTATACATATAACAATCCTCATATTTTTCGATTATTTAAAGTAGAGTTAAAGATTAATTTAACTCTACTTTCACTTTAACCAATACGACGTTTAAGACCTGTCATTTGTAAAACACGGGTTGAAATTTCTTCAATCGACATTTCCGAAACGTTCAAATATTTAATGCCTTCAGAAATATAAATTCCTTCAACCGCACGAAGTTCCATCAGACATTGACTGAAACTTGCATAACGGCTGTTTGCCTTGCGCTCAGTACGAATCGCTACAAGACGCTCCGCATCAATCATTAAACCAAACAGTTTACTTTTATGTGGACGCAATACTGCAGGCAAACGGTTGTCATCCAGGTCTTCTTCGGTTAACGGATAGTTCGCCACACGAATGCCAAATTGTAATGACAAATAAATCGAGGTTGGCGTTTTGCCTGAACGTGATACGCCAATCAGAATTAAATCGGCTTTGTCATAATGGCGGGTACGTGCCCCATCATCGTTGTCTAAGGCAAAATGCACCGCATCAATACGGGCTTTATACGACTCAGAATCGGTCACTGCATGGGTTTGTCCGACTAAAGTTGTAGGAGGAGTACCTAAAACCTCAGACAACTTACCAATAAGCCCTTCAAATACATCAAGATTTACTGCATTCGCAGTGTTAATAATGTCACGTACATAGGGGTCTACCAGGGTATCAAAAACCAAGGGTTGCTGCCCATCACGATCAGCGCGCTGATTGATTTCTGCAACCACATTCATTGCAGCTTCTTCAGAGCTAATATAAGGAATAATATGAATGTCAAAATTAACATGAGGAAACTGTGCTAACAGTGAATGTCCAAGGGTTTCAGCGGTAATTGCCGTACCATCAGAGATAAAAAATACACTGCGCTTAATCTGTTTACCTTCTGACATTAAAATTCTCCTTAAATATTTGTCTAAGTACTGTAAAATCTTTATAGTAAACCGATCTTACATGACTGTCGCCGAGTTAAATCAAAAAGCCACGCGATTTGTTATAATTTCATGCCAAGATAGTGATTAATACTGCAAAAGTGGAGTAACAACTTTGGAAGCGCGCGTAATTGGTCTAGAAAAATTAGGGAAGCACGACGTTGAACTTGTAGGTGGGAAAAACTCATCTTTAGGTGAAATGATCAGCCATTTATCCAATGCTGGTGTGTCAGTACCAGGTGGTTTTGCAACGACTGCGGCTGCTTATCGTGAATTTCTCGAGCAAAGTGGCCTAAACGCTAAAATTCAGGCAGAGCTATCAACTTTAAATGTTGATGACGTAAATGCTCTTGCAGTAGCTGGCGCTAAAATTCGCCAATGGATTGTCGATACTCCGCTTACAGCAGAACTCGAAAAAGAAGTTCGCAACGCTTTCGCTGAATTATCTAACGGCAACCCTGACATCGCGGTTGCCGTTCGTTCATCTGCAACTGCAGAAGACTTACCCGATGCTTCTTTTGCCGGCCAGCAAGAAACATTCTTGAATATCCGTGGTATCGACAATGTATTGATCGCGATTAAAGAAGTTTTTGCATCTTTATATAATGACCGCGCAATTTCATACCGCGTACACCAAAACTTCAAACATGAAGTTGTTGCCCTTTCTGCGGGTATTCAACGTATGGTACGTTCTGAAACTGGTGCTGCAGGTGTAATGTTTACACTTGATACAGAATCTGGTTTCCGTGATGTGGTATTTATTACTGCATCTTATGGTTTGGGTGAAATGGTTGTTCAAGGTGCGGTAAACCCTGACGAATTCTACCTGTCTAAACCATTATTAAACGCTGGTAAACATTCTATTCTGCGTCGTAATCTTGGCTCTAAACACCAAAAAATGATTTATGGCGAAGAAGCTTCTGCTGGTAAATCTGTGGTTGTTGTAGACGTTGAAAAAGCAGAACGCCAACAATTTGCGTTAAATGATCACGAACTTCAAGAACTTGCTAAACAAGCATTGATCATTGAAAACCATTACGGTTCACCAATGGACATCGAATGGGCGAAAGATGGCGACGACGGTCAAATCTATATCGTTCAAGCACGTCCTGAAACAGTAAAAAGCCGTGAAAATGTCGGCACAATGGAACGCTACCTGCTTAAACAAAAAGGTACTGTGATTTGTGAAGGTCGTTCAATTGGTCAACGTATCGGTTCTGGTAAAGTACGTATCGTTTCTTCAATCAAAGAAATGGACAAAGTACAAGACGGTGACGTTCTTGTATCTGACATGACTGACCCAGACTGGGAACCAGTAATGAAACGTGCAGCTGCGATTGTAACCAATCGTGGTGGTCGTACTTGTCACGCAGCAATCATTGCACGTGAGCTTGGTGTTCCAGCAATCGTGGGTTGTGGTAATGCAACTGAAGTACTTACTGATGGTCAAGAAGTAACCGTTTCTTGTGCTGAAGGTGATACAGGCTTCATCTACGAAGGTGCTTTAGATTTCGAAGTTCAACGTAACTCTATCGAATCTATGCCAGCACTTCCGTTCAAAGTTATGATGAACGTTGGTAACCCTGACCGTGCATTTGACTTCGCTCAAATTCCAAACGAAGGTATTGGTCTTGCACGTTTAGAATTCATCATCAACCGTATGATTGGTGTGCATCCTAAAGCGTTATTGAATATTGACAGCCTTCCACGCGAAACTCGTGCCGCTGTAATGGCACGTACTGCGGGTTACTCTTCTCCAATCGAATTCTATGTAGAAAAATTGGTTGAAGGTATTTCGACGCTTGCTGCTGCTTTCGCTGACAAACCAGTGATCGTTCGTATGTCTGACTTCAAGTCAAATGAATATGCAAACTTGATCGGTGGCAAGTTATACGAGCCAGAAGAAGAAAACCCAATGCTTGGTTTCCGTGGCGCGAGTCGTTACGTTTCTGACAACTTCCGTGACTGCTTCGAACTTGAATGCCGTGCATTGAAGAAAGCACGTGACGAAATGGGCTTAACAAATATTCAAATCATGATTCCTTTCGTACGTACAGTTGCTGAAGCGAAACGTGTGATCGAGTTATTAGCGCTTAATGGTCTTAAACGCGGTGAAAACGGCCTTAAAGTGATCATGATGTGTGAATTGCCAACTAACGCATTGTTAGCTGAACAGTTCCTTGAACACTTCGATGGCTTCTCTATCGGTTCTAACGACTTGACTCAGTTAACACTCGGTCTTGACCGTGACTCTGGTATCGTTTCTCACCTGTTTGACGAACGCGATCCAGCGGTTAAAGCGCTACTTTCTATGGCGATTCATGCATGCCGTAAAGCAGGCAAATATGTAGGTATTTGTGGTCAAGGTCCTTCTGACCATCCAGATCTTGCTAAATGGTTGATGGAGCAAGGTATTGAGTCGGTTTCTTTAAACCCAGACTCGGTTTTAGACACATGGTTCTTCCTTGCTGAAGAAAAAGCTCAACAAGTTTAAGAAACTATGTTAAAAAAAGACCCACATTTGGGTCTTTTTTTTCATCTATAATTTAAGGGTTTGCTATACAAACCTAATTTACGTTTTGAGATTTAATATTTATGCAAATTTACTTGGCTCGTAATAATCAACAAGCTGGTCCATACACCTTAGAGCAGTTAAATCAAATGCTCGCTAGTCAGCAAGTTCTGCTTACAGATTTGGCTTGGCACCAAGGCATGACCGAATGGAAAGCTTTAGGTGAATTAACCCAAGGTAAACTTGTATATCAACCTGAAGGTTATATAGCTCCCGCACCTATCCCTGAGCAACCCCCTTTCCAGAACTCCAGCTTTAACAAAATACATGTTGAAAAAAAAGCAGCACAAAATAATGAGCTCGCTTCAATTAGCACACGAGTCTTAGCAAAAATTATCGATTTATTGCTCTGGTTGCCTGCAGCTGCCATTCCATCTTTTTTCCTAAAACCGGATCAAGTTAATCAGTTATCAGAAATTCAGCAAAAGATGCAGTCTGCAGACACATCAACTCAAGCAGTCCAGTTACAACAGCAATTATTTACCCTTATTCCAGCAGAAGCTTGGCAAGCAATGCTCATCTACATCATTATTATGCTTGGAATTCAGGCATTTATGTTGGCGAAATCTGGGCAAAGTATTGGCAAAAAACTAACCAAAATCAAAATTGTAGATGTGGAAAGTGGTGAGAAAGTAAGCTTAATGCGTGCATTCACCTTACGCAGTTTCATCTTTATTATTTTAAATTTGCTGTTTATGCCGTTTATCACCATCCTTGACCATGTTTTTGCTATTGGCGAAAAACGCCAAACTTTGCATGATAAGCTCGCCAAAACCAAAGTGGTCAAACAATAATCATACAAGAAACAGGGATTATTTTATATCCCTGTTTTTCCCCAGAATATTGATATTAAAATAAAATTACTATCTTGAAAGTTTAATTCCGAGTAAAAAAATCAGTTTTTATAACAGTCATTTAAAGCCTCTTTACATATAGCTTAGTTCAACAATATGAGGCATAATGCCTCACAACGTAGCGGTGCCTCATGATTGGGAAGGATTTTCTATGCTTAGAATTTCTAAGTGAAAATAAAATATTTCCAATCATGCGACACTTTAATCGCTATCCCATATTAAATTAGGGAATGGGACTCTTCACCGAGGTTGTAAAATGAGACAAACAATTTTAGCTGTATTGTCTTTATCTGCGATGGCTGCACTCTTGACTGGGTGTGGCGGTGATATGGTACTTCTAAACTCAAAAGGTCCAGTTGCTCAAGGTCAATCTGACTTGATGATGACTGCGATCTATTTAATGCTTTTGGTGGTCATTCCATCAGCAATTATGGCATTGTGGTTTGGATGGAAATATCGCGCATCGAATAAAGATGCAGACTATAAACCTACATGGGCACACTCAACTGCAATTGAAATTGTAGTATGGGGTATACCTGTCATTATTATTGGTATTCTAGCGTGGTTAACTTGGTGGGGTTCCCACAAGTATGACCCATACCGTCCGGTCGAATCTGATAAAGCACCTTTAACTGTTCAAGTTATTGCTGAACAATTCAAATGGATCTTCATCTACCCTGAACAAAACATTGCGACTGTTAACGAAATTCGCTTCCCAGAGAAAACTCCGGTTAGTCTTCGTTTAACTTCCAACTTCACAATGAACTCGTTCTTTATCCCTGCATTGTCTGGTCAGATTTATGCAATGGCGGGTATGCAGACTCACTTGAACTTCTTGGCAGACGAAACTAGCCCAGCTGAAGGCTACCGCGGTTTCTCTTCTAACTATTCAGGTTATGGCTTCTCACAAATGCGCTTCCGTGCTCATTCTGTGACAGATGCTCAGTTTGCTGAATGGGTAGCAGCAGTTAAAGCAGGCAACGGTACTTCAGTAAATCCTAATGCAGTTCAAAAAGCTGTTTTAGACCAAGCTGAATTTGCAGCTTTACGTGACGGTAACCGTTCTAAGCACCAAATCGAAGCAATGGTTGTGAATGCCCAAACTCCTGAAGAAAAGGCTGCTGCTGAAGCAATGAAGTCTTATCCGACTAAGCCACATCCAGTGACTTATTATTCTTCAGTAGAGCCTAAATTGTTCGAATCAGTGATTAACAGATACATGAGTAATTACCACGGTGCTGACCATTCAGCAACTGCTGGTCATGAAGCTGCTGCTTCTGATGCTCATGCAAATGTTGAACATGCGACTGCAGCTTCTGTAGAGGAATAAGACATGAGCTTATTAGGTAAGTTAGGTCCGGATTCAATTCCACACGATCCAATTGTATTGGTGACTGTTGCGATGATGATCCTAGGTGGCCTTGCAGTCGTTGCAGGGATTACCTACTTTAAAAAATGGAACTACTTGTGGACTGAATGGTTCACTTCTGTAGACCATAAAAAAATTGGTATCATGTATATCTTCGTCTCTGTAATCATGTTAGTTCGTGGTTTTGCAGATGCGATCATGATGCGTCTTCAGCAGTTCCTTGCAAAAGGTGGTGGTGAAGGCTATTTACATCCTGAACATTACGATCAGATCTTTACTGCCCATGGCGTAATCATGATCTTCTTCGTAGCGATGGGTCTTGTAGTCGGCTTAATGAACATCTCTGTACCATTACAGATTGGTGCTCGTGACGTTGCCTTCCCATTATTGAACTCTCTAAGTTTCTGGTTATTTGCCGGCGCTGCGGGTCTGATGATGGCTTCTCTTGCACTGGGTGAATTCGCTGCAACTGGTTGGATGGCTTACCCTCCACTATCAGGCATTGAATATTCTCCGGGCGTAGGTGTTGACTACTATATCTGGGCACTTCAAATTTCAGGCTTGGGTACGCTTTTAACCGGTGTTAACTTCTTTGTTACCATCATTAAAATGCGCGCACCTGGCATGACACTGATGGATATGCCGATCTTTACCTGGACATCTTTATGTACAGCAGTATTGATCATTGCAGCTTTCCCTGTGTTAACTGCAACTATTGCAATGTTAACGCTTGACCGTTACTTCGGTTTCCACTTCTTTACAAATGACTTGGGTGGTAGCCCGATGTTGTATGTAAACTTGATTTGGACTTGGGGTCACCCGGAAGTTTACATCTTGGTATTACCTGCATTCGGTATTTACTCAGAAGTTGTAGCAACTTTCTCGCGCAAAGCATTGTTCGGTTACAAATCAATGGTGTATGCAACTGTAGCAATCACAGTATTGTCTTTCGTTGTATGGGTTCACCACTTCTTTACCATGGGTGCTGGTGCCAACGTTAACGCGTTCTTCGGTATCATGACCATGATTATTGCCATCCCTACTGGTGTGAAAATCTTCTCTTGGTTATTCACCATGTACAAGGGTCGCATTACCTTTACAACACCAATGCTTTGGACACTTGGCTTCCTTGTGACTTTTGGTATCGGTGGTTTAACGGGTGTATTAATGGCAGTTCCACCAGCGGACTTCTTGGTACATAACTCGTTATTCTTGATTGCTCACTTCCATAACGTAATTATTGGTGGTGTAGTATTTGCAATGTTCGCAGGTATCATTTTCTACTGGCCAAAAATGTTTGGTTGGAAATTGAATGAAACTTGGGGCAAAGCAGCTTTCTGGTTCTGGTTCTTCGGTTTCTATTTTGCATTCATGCCACTTTATATCCTTGGTTTCATGGGTATGACTCGTCGTCTGAATACATATGACAACCCAGAGTGGGATCCATACATTGCTATTGCACTCTTTGGTGCTGTTCTTGTTGCACTTGGTATTGCATGTTTCTTAATGCAAATCATTGTTGGTTTCTTACAACGCAACAACAATATCGATAACACTGGCGATATCTGGGATGGTCGTACTTTAGAATGGGCTACTTCTTCACCTGCTCCTTTCTATAACTTTGCACATCTTCCTAAGATCAATGGTATTGATACTTTCTGGACTGACAAAGAAAATGGCATCGCATATGCCAAACCAACTCAGTATGAAGACGTTCATATGCCAACCAACCGTGCGGCTGGTTTCGTGATTGCAATGTTAATTACTGTAATGGGCTTTGCTTTAATCTGGCATATCTGGTGGTTAGTAGCTGTTGGATTCATTGGTGCTATCGTTTCGTTTATCGTAAGTTCATTCACTAAGAAAGTGGATTACTATGTGCCTGCTGCTGAAGTAGAACGCATTGAAAACGAACGCTATGCGATTCTTGAAAAACACTTGAAGAAGGACTAAGACAATGGCTGAAGTACTTCATCACGACAACCAAGGACACGATGAGCATCATCACGATGATACTGACATCACCGTCTTTGGTTTCTGGACTTACTTGATGAGTGACTTGATCCTATTCGGGACACTCTTCATCGCGTTCGCTGTATTAAGCAGTCACATTCCTGTTGGTACTCCAAGTGCTAAAGAGCTTTTTGGTGATTCTTTAGGTTTCGTTTTAACTGAAACTTTCGCTCTCTTGATCTCTTCTGTGACCTTCGGTTTTGCCGTACTTGCTTCATACAAGAAAAATGTGGGTCAAGTTTTAACTTGGTTAGCAATTACATGGCTATTTGGTGCTGCCTTCATCGGTATGGAACTTTATGAGTTCAATCACCTTGTACACGCTGGCCATGGCCCAAGCACAAGTGCGTTCTTATCTGCGTTCTTTACCTTAGTTGGTACGCACGGTATTCACGTAACTTCTGGTTTGGTATGGATGCTTGTGTTGATGTATCAAATCAAGAAAAATGGTTTGACACTTCCAAACACTCGTCGTCTTGCTTGCCTAAGCTTGTTCTGGCACTTCCTTGACATCGTTTGGATCTGTGTATTCAGCGTAGTTTACTTGATGGGAGTTCTCTAATGAGTCACGATCACACTTCTGCTGGTGCATCGCACGGTAACTTAAAACAATATACTGTCGGTTTCATCCTTTCAGTTGCTCTCACTATCATTCCTTTTGGAATGGTAATGAGCGGTGGCTTTGGACGTGGTATTTTGGTTACTGTAATTGCTATTACTGCAGTTGCTCAGGTTTTAGTACAGCTCATGTTCTTCTTGCACATGAACTCTTCTTCAGAGCAACGTTGGAACGTGATTGCATTTATTTATACAATATTAACCATCGCTATTCTTTTAGTGGGTTCTGTATGGATCATGAACTACCTTCACTACAACATGATGATCTAAACTGATTGTCATGCTGAAAAAGTATTTATTCCTGACTAAACCAGGAATTCTCTTTGGTAACTTTGTTACCACTTTGGGCGGCTATTTCTTAGCCGCTCAAGGTTCTGTAGATTTCCTTTTATTGCTTATTACCCTCCTTGGTACAACTTTAGTTGTTGCCTCTGGTTGTGTGGTCAATAACGTTATTGACCAAGACATCGACCAAAAAATGCAGCGCACACAAAATCGTGCGATGGTTAAAAAATCCATTTCCGTTCCTGTGGCTTTGGTGTATTCCTTAGTACTGGGCGTGATTGGTTTTAGCATTTTATGGTTCTGGGTAAATGCGTACGCTTTTTTATTTGCAGTGATTGGTTTTGTAGTCTATGTGGTGTTTTATAGCCTTTGGACAAAACGCACAACAATTCACCAAACAGTTATTGGAAGTATTTCTGGTGCAAGCCCACCAGTGATTGGATATACCGCTGTTAGTAATGAATTTGACTTAGCTGCACTGCTTATCTTTATTGGTTATGCACTTTGGCAAATGCCCCATTCATGGGCGATTGCAGTATATCGTTTTGATGACTACAAAAATGCAGGTATTCCGATTCTCCCTGTAGCACGTTCCATTTTACGTACTAAAATTGAATCACTGATTTATGTTGTATTATTTACCATTACAATGAATGCCTTGTTTGTATATGGTTATGTAAACTGGCTGTATCTCGTTATTTTAAACGCGTTATGCATTTATTGGTTTTATATTGGTGTACTTGGCTTTAAAGCTGAAAATGACCAATTATGGGCAAAACGCTTTTTCCTGTTTTCGGTTATTCTGATTACAATCATCAGTATATGTTTTAGTTTTACCTCCCAAGCACCAGCAACACAAATCGTATTTTTTTAAAAAAGATAGAGTTTAACTCTATCTTTTTTTTCACCCTTCAATTTTCATTACTCTAAAAGACCGATTCAATATCCCCTTCCATTTTCATCTATTCCAGCTTCCGCATGTCCAGGCTTGTATGCAAATCAATCATTACAAAAAGATTCCCTTGTAATTCCTCCCTAAAACCACTAAAATTCACGCTTCGCAATTTTTGCGACACAACTTTGGTTGTGACTCCTTGCTTCTGGCTTTTCAAAAGTTAGGGGCTGCACAAACCGTAAGGAGCTGACAATGCGTCACTACGAAATCGTACTTTTGGTACATCCAGACCAAAGCGATCAAGTTGTGGGTATGGTAGAACGTTACCTAACTCACATCAAAGAAGCTGAAGGTCAAATTCACCGTTTAGAAGATTGGGGCCGTCGTCAATTGGCTTACCCAATTAACAAAATTCATAAAGCTCACTACATTTTAATGAATGTTGAATGTGGTCAAACTACGCTTAATGAATTAGAAGAATTGTTCCGTTATAACGATGCAATCCTTCGTAATGTTATTATTCGTCGTGAAAACGCAATCACTGAAGAATCATTGCTTGCTAAAAGTGCTGAAGAAAAACGTGCGCGTAAAGCACAACGTGAAGAAGCACAACAATCTCAAGACTCTGCTGAAGCATAAGGAGAACATTAATGGCACGTTTTTACCGTCGTCGCAAGTTCTGCCGCTTTACAGCTGAGAAAGTTGCGTACATCGACTACAAAGATATCGATACTTTAAAACAGTACATCACTGAAAACGGCAAGATTGTTCCTAGCCGTATTACAGGTACTAAAGCTCGTTACCAACGTCAATTAGCGCTTGCTATTAAACAAGCTCGTTACTTGGCTTTGATCCCTTACACTGACAATCATAAGTGAGGTTGAGCTGTGGATATTATTTTATTACAACGCATTAAAAACCTTGGTAAATTAGGCGATAAAGTTTCAGTTAAAGCTGGTTACGGCCGCAACTACCTTATCCCTCAAGGTCAAGCAGTAGCAGCGACTGAGTCGAATACTGCTGCTTTTGAAGCTCGTCGTGCAGAACTTGAGAAAGCTGAAGCTGATGTTTTAGCTGCTGCTCAAGCACGTGCTGACCAATTGAACGAAGTTAACATCGTAATCACTGCTAAAGCTGGTGACGAAGGTAAACTATTCGGTTCAATCGGTACTCGTGACATCGCTGACGCGTTGACAAATGCTGGTCTAGAAGTTGACCGTGCGGAAGTTCGTCTTCCAAATGGCGCGCTTCGTCACACTGGCGAATTCAACATCGCAATCCAATTGCATCATGATGTTATTGCTGAAGTTCTCGTTACTATCGTATCTGAGTAATTTTTGCAAGAAAAAGAGCATGCTTTTGCATGCTCTTTTTTTATCTCTGAAAATAGTCAAAATAGCTTATCCAGATTTACTCAAAAGTAGTGAATACAATTTATTTTTACTGTTTTTAGCTAAATGAAATTTTCGATTCGCATTTTTTTAAAGAACGCGTATGATCTGTTTAGACGAAGATCATTGAAAATTCATTATTCGTCCCAATTTCTAAATTACTCATTTATCGCATTTAAAATCAGGGTTTTATATGTCACAGGCGAATGCCAATTCTAAAGCTACGCTTAACTCATCTAAAGTAGATAATAAAGGAAATGAGTCAGGTCAATTAAAAGAGTTCCGTACCCCACCGCATAACTTGGCGATCGAGCAAGCTGTACTTGCAGCGCTGATGACCGTTGCTGAATCTTTTGAACAAGTTGGTGATGTACTCAGTGAAAATGATTTTTACGCGACACGTCATAAGTATATTTTTCGCGCCATTGAAAAATTAACCCAAGAAAACTCGCCTTACGATGCCGTTTTGGTCAATGACTGGCTGATCAAACAGAATTTGCTTGATGCTGTCGGTGGTGAAGAATATTTAATGCAATTAATGGCAGACTCACCTTCCAGTTTTTACAACCTGGAAACCTATGCCAATAAAATTAAAGAATTTTCTACTTTACGCAGCATGATTAAAGTCAGCTCTGAAATTTTACAGAATGCTTATGACACCAAAGGTCGTAGTGTCAGTGAAATTTTAGACTTGGCTGAAACCAATATTTTCTCCATTGCTGAACAACATAATAACAATGCCAAAGCTCAAGGTCCAAAACCCATTAATGCCGTGGTTGCAGACGTATTTGACAAGTTAAATGAACTTTCTCAAATGGAAGGCAGCATTACCGGTTTAACCTCTGGGTTTATGGAACTGGATAATAAAACTTCGGGTATGCAATCGGGTGACTTGATTATTGTCGCTGCACGTCCATCTATGGGTAAAACCACTTTTGCCATGAACCTGGTGGAAAGTGTGCTGTTTAACTGTGACTTGCCTGCCCTGGTATTCTCCATGGAGATGCCAGCAGATTCGATTGCCATGCGTTTAATCTCGGCTTACGGTAAAGTTCACCAAGGTCATTTACGTTCAGGCAAACTGGATGGTGATGAATGGTCCAAAGTCACCGGTACGATTTTACAACTTCAAGAAAAAAACCTGTACATTGATGATTCATCCGCCCTTCCACCCACAGAATTACGCGCCCGCGCACGTCGTATTGCGAAAATGCATGGTGGTAAAATTGGCTGTATCATGGTCGATTACCTACAGTTAATGAAAGTACCTGGTATGGGCGACAACCGTGTCGGTGAGATCTCGGAAATTTCACGAAGCTTAAAAGCTTTGGCCAAAGAAATGATGTGTCCGGTGATTGCACTTTCACAGCTTAACCGTTCACTGGAAAACCGACCAAACAAACGCCCTGTGATGTCTGACCTTCGTGAATCCGGTGCGATCGAGCAGGATGCCGATTTGATTATGTTTATTTACCGTGATGAGGTTTATAACAAAGAATCGAAAGAAGCCGGTACTGCCGAAATTATTATTGGTAAACAGCGTAACGGTCCGATCGGTACAGTTCGTCTGGCTTTTGAAGGTCAATACACGCGATTTAGTAACCTTTCACCAGAGTTTTATGCTCAATATAATGATGAAGAATAAGTAATAAAAAAACGAGGTGATGACCTCGTTTTTTTTAACTGACTATTTTCTCACAGTCTGCTCTTTAATCATTTAAATTGAAACATGATTTCAGCGCAGCATCTTTTTATACTGCTCATTCAACTTAAATATTAGAAAAGATCAAATAACAATATTCCGCCTACCCTGATATTTTAATAATAGAATCAAACAATGCTATCTAAAATTTTATTGAAATATACTTTAAATTAGTGTTTATTTTCAGTCATAGGAATACAATATGGCACTCTATTCTGCTTAAGTTGCTCACTCCCTTTTGAGTGAGATGACAAGCATATCTTCAAGATTCTGATCGTAGCTTATAAGTAATTTTATTCAAATTGCTGTAATGTTTCATGTAACCCCAAGGAGTAACTAGGGTGCGCCAAGCAACAGTTTATATTGACAGAGAAGCCCTGCAATATAATTTAAACCGTGTTAAACAACTTGCACCAACTGCTCAAATTGTAAGTATGGTTAAAGCCAACGCTTACGGACATGGAGTCAAAGACTGTTTAACAGCCTTAAGTGGAACGGATGCCTTTGGTGTCGCCTGCCTTGAAGAAGCACTTGAAATTCGTGAACTCGGCTATCAACAACCGATTACTCTCATCGAAGGTATTTTTTCTGAAGATGAAATGCAGGTTGTGGTTGAAAATAACATTGAATGCGTTGTACATCACCAACAACAACTCGATTGGTTGCGAACATACAAAAATGCCTATATTGGCAAAAACTTAAAAGTTTGGGTCAAACTCAATAGCGGTATGAACCGTCTGGGTTTTAAAGTACCAGAAATTATTGCGGTGATTAACTCACTTAAAGCAGAAGGTTTTACTTGTGTTTTAGCCATGCACTTTGCCAATGCTGATGCAGAAAATCATCCTTTAAATGAACAACAAAAAAATCAATTCCTTCAAGTCAAACAAGCTTGTGCACCAGTGATGGCTTCTTGCTGTAATTCGGCAGCCATTTATAAATGGCCTGAATTGAATTTTGATTTTGTTCGTCCAGGAATCATGCTTTATGGTGCATCACCATTTGCGGATAAATCAGTGCACGATTTAGACCTTAAACCAGTGATGACTTTTACTGCTGAAATTATTGCTTTAAACCATATTCAAGCCGGTGAATCTGTGGGTTATGGCTCAACTTTTAGCGCTGAAAAAGAAATGGATTTAGCCATTGTTTCGATTGGTTATGGTGATGGTTACCCACGTGCTTTCCCCAAACAAAACTATGTTGCAATTAATGGTCAACAAACACGGGTAATTGGTCGTGTTGCTATGGACATGATTGCCATTGATGTCACAGGCTTAGATGCAAAAATTGGTACAGAAGTTGAACTTTGGGGCAAAAACCGCTTAGTCGATGATGTTGCAGAAGCCAATGGTACAATTGGTTATGAACTCTTGTGCCGCCTAAGTGCTCGCCCAAGAAGAAAGTAGATATTTAAATTTTAAAAAAACCCAAGTTTAATTTGGGTTTTTTTTAACTCAATCATTAAGCCACACTAGGCTGCACATCATATAAAAAGTTCAAGAAAGCATCTAGGCTTTCTTCATTTAACTGATTTGGGGCAAAACTGTTATAGCCCAAAGATTTAAAATAGTTTTGTATCTTACTATTTCGCCCCACGTATTTCATTGACCAATTATAAAAGTTAGTTTCCTTCAAGGCACATGTTTTAAGCAAAACGATTTCGTGATGTCTAGGATCTTCTCTCAGTTTATTTAAAAGCGTCAGGATATGTTTTTCCTCGCCTTCCAGACATTGAAAAAAATAACCATCGGCATAATACAAAACTCCATGAATTTGATGCTTTGTATTAAAATCTCTCGCCTCAGTTAAAATATCCCGAAGATCTTTTAAAATGGTTTCATCATTTGAGGTTTTTTTACTGGCATAACACAGCTGAAATATCATGACCCAATGCCTTCTTATTGTTTTTAAATAAAAAATAAATATTAATAAAAGATAAAAATATCCAATGGAATTTATCCATTGGATAAAATATAGCAGATGTATTTTTAGCTGTGAATAACAGGCGATTAATCTAGATAATCATCTGTTGGAATAGGCAATTTTTGTAAGCCACGGCGTAAAGTATCTGACCATTGTTTACTCAATTGTCTAAAATAAGGATCTTCTTCATAGATCCGCTTGCCATTCGGAATATGTAACGAATTTTTTTCATAAACGATCGTATCTAATGGCATTCCAACTGAAACATTGGAACGCAAAGTAGAATCAAACGAGATCAAACAACAACGTACCGCCTCATCTAAAGGCATTTCATAAATTAATGCCCGATCGAGTATCGGTTTGCCGTATTTGCTTTCCCCAATTTGAAAATAAGGCGTATCTTCCGTTGCACAAATAAAATTACCTTGCGGATAAATATTATAAAGTTCCATTTCTGAACCTTTAATTTGCCCACCCAGTAAAAGACTACAATAATAATTATTTTGTTCGTGATTGTGAGTATCTTGGGTAACATCAGCAATGACTTTTCTTAATGTCTGCCCCACCAACTCTGCCATTTCGAACATGGTATTGACACTATACAAGTTGGGTTCTTGGCCAAGTTCCAAGTGATTGTTCAAATGACCAATGACTGCTTGTGTTGTGGCTAAATTTCCAGATGTTTGTATCGTGATAAATCGTTCACCCTCCACACCAAAGGTATAGAGTTTACGAAATACCGAAATATGGTCCACACCCGCATTAGTGCGCGTATCACTAACAAAGACCAAACCATCTTTTAAACGTAGCGCGCAACAATAAGTCATGAGAACTCCTTATGACTTTTAAATTTTCAGCAAGCGAGTACTTGAACAATAGAATTCATAGACTCAATACCACCACGCTCTCTTATGCCTCTTACTGGTGCAACATCCCAATAATCTCGACCGATTGCCACATATATATGCGAATTAGGCACAAACAACTGATTGCTGGTATCAAAACAATACCACGAATTTTCAAAAAATACTTCTGCCCAAGCATGACTTGCAAGGTGAGATGTATTGGGTACAAATAAATAACCTGATACATAGCGTGCAGGTAAACCTAAGTGCTTACACATCGCAATAAACACATGGCTATGATCTTGACACACACCCTGTCGACATTGGAAGGCATCAATAGCAGAGGTTTGTACAGAGGTTCGATCAGGCACATAAGGAATATAATTGAGTATTGCTTCAGACAAAACCATTAGGTTGGCTCGATTCAACTGAGGAACATAACATTCTGCAAAACTTTTCATTTCTGCATTACACATTGTGCTTGGCGTAGGCTGTAGAAACAATTTGGGATTGACGGCAATATCAATTCCAAATTGGCTATTCGGATTCATTTCCACAATGCCTTGCGCCATAATGGTCATTTGTTGATAAGGCTGGCGCTGCGAACTGGTGATCCAGACATTATTAAAAGCATCAGATTGAACTTGTTTCTCACCAGGTACACTCACATTCCAAGAATGTACTTGCTGATGTACATTCGAGGTTGGAGTCATCTTGATATATTGAATGCTGTTACGCGCTTGATCAGTATATCGGTAATGGGTTTGGTGATTAATCATCAGCTTCATACATCCACCTCAAATAGATTTTGAATATGGTCACTAAACTGATAAAAATTCATGCTGTCTGGTTTTAACTTAAGTTGCTGCCATGCACTATCCAGTCGATCCCAACCCATCTGGTTCAATAAATCGACTGTTTTATCAATATTTTCCAGTGTCATGGTTCGATCTTGTTTTAGACGAAGCTGTCGATCTAGCTGTTCTATATTTTGTCCCAAAGTAAAAAATAGAAAGATAAATTCAGATTCGGCTTCCAATATCTCCTGACACTCTCCGGCAACATCACAAATATAAGAGACATTTTCAGTGGCATTTTTGATCAGCTGATTGAGTTCCGCATAAGCTTTTGCGGAAAATACCCCACGTAAATCCTGTACATTATCTTTGGCATGTTGAAATTGCTGGCCAAAAGATGAAGGTTGTTCTGTATCAAGCAATAATGTATTTAACGAGCTTGCATCAAAAGCCGGCAAGCAAAATGCATGCGCATATTCCAATGCGTCCTGGTTATTATGAAATGGAAATTGACTACACAAATACTGAATACGCGTTAAGTACCGACCTAACCAAAAAATATGTTGAGCATTACTATTTAATAAAATCATGATTTCTTTCCCATGGTTAGATGTTTAAGAATGAAGATTATCGACAACCCATGTGTCTTTAACTCCACCACCTTGTGAAGAATTCACTACTAAAGATCCCGCCTGCATTGCCACTCGTGTTAAACCACCGGGAACGATTTCTGTCCGGTAGGGTGAACTTAAGACAAAGGGACGTAAATCGATATGACGCTCTGCAACTCCAAAATCGTTTAAGGTTGGACAAACTGATAAATCCAAAGTCGGCTGCGCAATATACAGATTCGGTGTCGCAATAATTTTGTCTCTAAATGATTCAATTTGACTTTTCGAGGCTTGTGGACCAATCAACATGCCATAACCACCCGAACCTTGGGCTTCTTTCACCACCAATTGCTCTAAGTTGGATAGGACATAATCCAGATCTTGAGCTTCGCGGCATTGGTAAGTCGGTACATTTTTTAAGATGGCTTGCTCACCCAAATAGAAATGAATCATTTTATCAACATAAGGATAGATCGATTTATCATCCGCCACACCAGTACCGGGTGCATTTGCAATCACAACATTGTGACGTAGATAGGCTGACATTAATCCAGCCACCCCTAAAGTACTATCAGGCATAAAACATAATGGATCGAGATATGCATCGTCCACTCGACGATAAATTACATCAACCTGCTGTCTTCCACAGATGGTTTTGACATAAACCTTATCGTTTTCTACAAAAAGATCACGTGATGTCACTAAAGGCACATCCATTTCCCTTGCCAGGAAAGAATGCTCATAATAGGCGCTGTTATAACGTCCAGGCGTTAACACAACAATAAAAGGCTTATCGACATAGGCATTTTCAGCCAAAACTTCTTTAAGTAATTGCGGATATTGTTCAATGCCCAGAATATTGTTTTGCTGACATAAATCCGGCATTAATTTTTGACTGATTTTGCGGCTTTCCAGCATATAAGACACACCAGATGGCGTTCTTAAATTATCTTCCAGTACATAAAATTCGCCATGTCGGTCGCGAATAATATCAATCCCGCTAATCTGACTATAAATTTTACCCTTTAAATCGTGTGCATACATATGCGGTTGATAAGCTTCATGCGTCAGCACTTGCAGTTCAGGCACAATATTGGCTTTTAAAATATCTTGTTGATGGTAAATATCATGCAAAAATAAATTCAGCGCACGTACCCGTTGCGAACAACCGAGTGCGACTTTATTCCATTGCTTTTTCTCAATCACCCGCGGAATTAAATCATAAGGAATGGTTCGTTCAATCCCTTCCGATTCCCCATAGACAGTAAAAGTAATGCCTTCATACAAAAAGTGATCTTTCGCTGCTTGGTTTAACAACTTTAATTCATCAATAGTATGCTGTGATAACCAATGTTCTATTTTGCTACAGGTCTCCCCTGACATGGTTTGATCATCCACCATTTCATTAAAAAAATGTGATTTGAGCTGCTGAAATAAACCGCTTATTTTCGAATGATTCTTATATCCTCCTGTTGATGGATTAACATTAGTTCCCGCCGGATGAGAAAACCCTTCAGCCGTAGACGTTAAATCTGTTCGATCCTTTTCTTTAAGCATACAACCCTCTTAATTGTTATATATTTTGAATGCAATTAAGCAACAAATATGCCAATAAAAATCCTTTTATCGCTTTTGTCTATTTATTCATCAAGATATGTGTTATTCAATGGCCGTTTCGATCAAACATGTTTCGAAATATAGACGAGCTCAATTGGAAGACTGTCGAAAAATATTCAGGTTTTTTATTGTGTTCAGCATTCAATGGAGATATAAACAAGCTACTCGTTTTTTAATTTAAGCTATGTCCTCACAAGAAAAAGAAACCTCGAACAGCCTGTACCGACAATGGCAAATTTTATCTCGTCTTTCTACCGGGAAGTGGATGGGTACCCGAGAGTTACAAGAAATTTTGCAACGTGAAGGTATTGATATCAGCTTACGCACCATTCAACGTGACTTAAATCAGATCTCGCTACGCTTTCCCATAGAAAGCAGTAAAACTGTGCCTCAGGGCTGGCGTTGGCGCTCGGATGCACCTATTCAAAGCCTGCCGCATATGACCAGTTCTCAAGCGGTGACCTTTATGATGGTCGAAGAACATTTAAAGCACTTGCTGCCGCCTAGCTTGATTGAAGAAATGAACCCGTGGTTTGATTTGGCGCGTCGTAGCCTATCGACCCAAAACAATGTCCGACAATGGATTAACCGGGTTCGTATTGTTCCTGCCACTCAACCTCTGATTCCGCCTGTAGTCGATAAACTGGCGCAACAAGCCATTTATGAAGGCTTACTGCAAGATAAACAACTGGAATGTGTCTATCAGGGGCGCAGTCATTTAAGTGAAGAAAAAACCTATATTTTGAACCCCTTAGCTTTGGTACAAAAAGGTGCAATCATTTATTTAATCTGTACCCGTCATGATAAAACCGACATTCAGACCTTTGCCCTGCACCGTTTTAGATCAGCAATAGTGCTAAATTCGCGTGCCATGCATCCAGTTAACTTTGATATCGATGCTTATATCGATTCTGGGGCATTAGGCTTTAGAGTTGACTATACCAAACCGACCGAAAATGTGGCATTAAAACTAATTATGTCTGAAGAAGATGCCCATTATTTTGATGAAAGCCAACTCAGTAAAGACCAGACCATCCAAAAACTGGACAATGGTTTAGCCCAAGTCACAGCAACCGTGCCTTTTACCTCACAATTGACTTGGTGGTTAAGAAGTTTTGGCAATAAAATTCAGCAGATTGAGCCGATTGAAGTTTCGAATGCTGTACGGCAAATTACGGATTAAATAAAATACTAAAATAAAAAAAGTCCCAATGATTGGGACTGGAGAATATTTCTATTTGGATCTATTTTTTATTGTCGTACTGTGGGCTTCAAGAACATCAAGCTTTATTGTTTCACCCTGATACAAAGCTTGATGGCGGCTGATTTTATCAATGGAGAAATAAACATTGCGCTTTAGCACGCCAAATCTCCAGTGTTATATCGAATTGATTTCATCGTCATATGAATTACCTCTGTTGCTAACGTAAAACCAATGTAGCCCACAATCCAACGAATGAGAAATCATAAGATCAGAAGCTTTAAGCTGAATTTTTATTAAGCATTTATTGTGAATCTCTATTTCCCCTTTTTCATATACTGTACATTTTTAATCCTTACTTTAATTTAAGTGAAACTTGTACAGCCCATGCTTATCTTTAAGGCCACCGATCCATGACTTATACATATGGATTTTACAAATCAGAACTTGTGCAGTGTATATAAAATAGGCAGATTCATGTTATGCAGAATTCGATGGAAAACATGAAAATGCCAGTTCCAGCCCAAGCCGTCAGACATAGACTTTTAAATACTTTTTTCTCACGATACTCAGTCTGGTTTAGCTGTATTTTTATTACCTTAACGATTAGCTGGTTTCGTATTATCTATGAGCCTCAATCTATTCATTATTTTCTTTCAGATCCCTTTCTGAATTCTTTATGGCTGATTTCAGGAATCCTTACACTGGTTGGCGTATATGATATCTTGCAAAGCCAACATTCAATTCTAAAAAATTATCCCATCATTGGACATTTCCGCTTTATTTTCGAAGATTTCCGTCCTGAAATTCGTCAATATTTTATTGAATCTGATCAAGATGCCCTGCCATTTTCACGCATGCAACGCAGCCTGGTCTACCGGCGGGCAAAGAATGAAAATGCAGACAAACCCTTTGGTTCTATTATTGACGTCTATCAGCAAGACTATCGTTTTATCACTCATTCCATTACGCCATGCAAGCCTGCTGACCCTGAAAGTTTTCGTATTCAGATTGGTAATCATCAATGTCAGCAACCCTATAGTGCTTCCATCATGAATATTTCCGCCCTGAGTTTTGGCAGCCTCAGTGCCAATGCCATTCGTGCTTTAAATCTGGGTGCGAAAATGGGCAATTTTTACCATGACACAGGTGAAGGCAGCATTAGTCCTTATCATCTGGAAAATGGTGGCGATATTGTCTGGGAACTGGGCAGTGGCTACTTTGGCTGTCGTACGCTGGATGGCCAGTTTGATCCGGAAAAATTTACCCGACAAGCCCAGTTAGCACAAATCAAAATGATTGAAATCAAGTTATCGCAAGGGGCAAAACCCGGGCATGGCGGTATTTTACCTAAAAGCAAGATTTCAGCAGAAATTGCCCAAATTCGTGGCGTGAGTCGTGATCATGACTGTGTATCCCCTTCGCAACATTCGACATTTAGCACCCCGATTGAAATGATGCATTTCATTCAGCGACTGCGTGAACTATCTGGCGGTAAACCGGTTGGATTCAAGCTTTGTATTGGTCAGCCCTGGCAATTTATGAGTATTGTTAAAGCCATGCTGGAAACCAAAATTGTGCCTGACTTTATTGTGGTCGATGGTTCTGAAGGAGGTAGCGGTGCCGCCCCGATTGAACTGATTGACCACGTGGGCACACCGTTACGAGAAGGCTTACTGTTTGTGCATAATACTTTGGTTGGTGCAGGCTTACGCAATCAAATTAAAGTAGGTGCCAGTGGTAAAATTATTAGTGCATTTGATATTGCCAGCATCATGGCCATTGGAGCTGACTGGGTAAATTCGGCACGTGGTTTTATGTTCGCTGTCGGTTGTATACAGGCGCAAAGCTGTCATACCAACCAATGCCCGGTCGGAGTAGCCACCCAAGATCAAGAGCGTCAAATGGCCCTGCATGTTCCAACCAAGGCAGTTCGTGTATTGAATTTTCAAAAAAATACCCTGCGCGCCTTATCCGAAATGATTGCAGCGGCTGGACTAAAACACCCAGCTGATATTAAGGCCCATCATTTAGCACAACGCATTAACGACAGGGAAATTAAAAACTATAAGCAATTACACTTCTGGTTAAAAGACGGTGAATTACTCAGCAGCGAAGCGAAACATAGCGAAAACTTTTATTCTCAGATGTGGCATTTAGCCCACGCAGAGAAATTTTAATCAACGACATAAACCAAAAAAGAAGCACATTTTTTTCAATAAAAAAGAGGTCAATATGACCTCTCTTCTACGTTGATTAAATAGAAAATCAATAATAACCATCTGAACTTTGGGCATGTAAAAATGCTGGAATTAAACCCGTTAATGCCGCACGAATATCAGCGCGTTCATTAATTAACTGATGCGAACCTTCTTCCAGCATTAATAAGGTTTGTAGCCGAAACTTACGACGAATAAACTCAATGTTATAACGCCAGTCCACGGTCTGATCTTGCGCACCTTGCGCCAACCATACAGGAATACGACATGCAGGACGTGCTTCCATCTCCTGCATCCATTTGGACATGGCTAGAATCCAGTCCATGCCCATCATACGAGGCTGTAAGGGATCTTTTAAACGCACAAAGCGTAGAAACTCTGGATTGTGGTTATTACGTCTAAAATGACGTGGTACTTGACGCTTGATGCGGCGAATAATGCCCAAACCTACAGAATTATGCCACCAGGCCGATTTCGCCGGTCGAATCAGTGGAGAAAGTAATAAAACCCGCTCCACGTATGGATTTTCACGGCGTTCCGCAAACTCCAGTAAATGATGCAGCAAAATGGCACCACCGGTACTTTGTCCAATTCCCAACCATGGTTTAGGCAGTTGACTGGCATTTTTAACATAGTGATAAACAGCGTGCAAAACCTGCTGATAATGGTCAAAGTTCTTAATGTTCGCAGGTGAGCCATCACTTAAACCATGACCGGGCAAATCATAGGTGATGACACTAAAACCCTGTTCCAGTAATTCGCGAATAATCGGCTGATAAATACCACTATGTTCCAAATAGCCATGCAATAAAAACACGGTTCCGCGTATTTTATTAAAAGCAATATTGGCTAAATTGGGTTGGAATACCTGTACATGCAATTTGAATAAAGGCATTTGTACATAGCCTTGCCAATGCTCACAATCCAGTAAATGCATACCATATAATTTACGATAAGCCTGAATCTCCACTGAAGGTTGATAAGGCTTATTCAGGTTTAAGGCTTCAAGCAATTGAGGTGTGGTTTCACGACTTGGAACCGGCAAATCCAGCTGTTTTAAAATACTGGGATTTAAAAATGGGATATCTGGCATCAAGGCACCTCCCGGCAATCACTGGAACCAAACCAGACATCACGAATCGTGGCTAACATTTCATAATTTGCACGGCGGCTATGATCATAATTTCGCTCACTTGGACGCCAGCGTGTCAGATGTGTCGGCATGGGCGCTTCAACAGGCATAGTTTCAATACCATTTAAGGCAAATAAACGACGCGTACGCGGCATATGATAACGATCGGTAATTAAAATCACTCTCGGTGCTCCACCTTTTTTTTGCAATAACAACGAGCTAAAACGCGAGTTTTCGCAGGTATTCATGCTTCGATCTTCCAGCAATTTCGCATCCACATCATGTTCTTTCAACCAGCGCTGCATATAAGGTGCTTCCACACCACTCAGTACGATCGGGAGTTTATATTCTTTTTCAATGGCTAAAGTTTTTTCTAAACGCAGCCGTGTGTAGTCATTCACCACAATATCTTTGCCGTTTTTATCCAAAGTGAGTCCGCCACCCAAGACCACAATCGCATAAGGTTTTGAACTTTGTAGCTGAGGTTGTTCATTCTGTTCGTGAATTAATGCAATATCTTGATAAATGGTTTCATCGACAGGTTCTTGAGCGACCAGTTCCTGTTCAATTTCATGTGTGCGAAGAAATTCTACATATTTTTCCATCAACGCTTTATTTTCAGTACTGTTCAAGTCCAACAAATCTTTAACTGTTTGAGCGGGATCTTCCTGTTCTATCTCTTCATCTACCGGTTTTGCAAGCAAGGGAATACGTGGTTTTTCCTGATCATCATTTTCCTCCTGTTGCGCTTCTTCAATCATTTGTTGCAAGGCTTTATAACGTGCCTGAATCACAGTCAAATTCTGCGAATTATGGTTTTGGATCGCTTCTTCCATCAACTTTAAATAGGCTTGTCGAGCAATCCATAACTTAGAACCCGGCTCCAGATTTTCATGTTCGCTCAATGCAGCCATTTGTTGACTTTTCGCAGCCACTTGATTGACTTCAACAGGAACAAAACTATTCAGAGCTTTTACCACCCAGCCTGAATAAAATGGCGAATAAATCAAAACCATGAAACAGCCGAAAAGAACAAATAACACCGATGCTATTTGTACCAATCGAACCATCCAATGCGATTTCGCCATAATTTTCTTATTCCAAATGTGAACGAATTAAACCGGCTTCATCAAACAGTACCGGTTCAGGTTCTAATAAAATGTTAAATTTTTGCTGCACATCGTGTTGTACGGCATGATAAGTGGCTTTCACATCAGCCAAAGTTGCCTGGTCATAATTCACCAAAACCAGGGCTTGTTTATGGAACATACCCACCATACCTAGCTGCTTACCTTTCCAACCCGATTGATCAATCAACCAGCCTGCTGCAATTTTAACGCCACCTTTCGCTTGAGGGTAATGGGGCAAATTCGGAAATGATAGTGCTAAATAGTCATAAAGCTGTTCTGAAATCACCGGATTTTTAAAGAAACTTCCCACATTGGGATATTCTTTTGGATCTGGCAACTTACTTTGACGGATTTGAATCACTTGCTTTTGCAAGTTTTCAGCGGTTTGCTCATCACCTACTGCTTGCTTGAGATCACCATAATTCAACATTAGATTCGCGTGTTTAAGCAATTTAAAAGTCACATGAGTAATCACAAAACGATTCGGATCATCTTTAAAAATACTATGTCGATATGAAAAATCACAGTCTACAGCCAGAATAGTACTGAATTTTTCTAATTGGCGATCATAAACCTGAACCGATTCAATAAACTCACCGGCTTCAACGCCATAAGCCCCAATATTTTGTACTGGAGACGCACCGACTAAACCCGGAATAAGAGCCAAATTTTGTAAGCCATACAGATTTTGCTCTGTGGTCCACAAAACGAAGTCATGCCATATTTGACCTGCACCCACACGAACAGTCTTGCTGTGTTCATCTTCAGCAAGATATTCAATACCCTGAATATCCATATGCAGCACCAGCGCATGAATATGTTCAGGCAATAACATATTGCTACCACCAGACAGAATCAGAACATTTAACTGTTGTTGCTTGGCATAATTTAGGGCATCCACCAACTCTTGTTGCGATTGGATTTTAATGTAATGTGATGCAGTCGCATCAAGACTTAAGGTATTAAAAGGCTTAAGTTGAATTTGAGTTTGAATATTCATGTGCTTAAACCTTTATTTCACATCGATCTGTTGTTTAAACTGTTGTTTGAAAATAGTGACCCACGCCAAACTACTCGATTCACACTGATCGAGTACACGCTCAAAACCCTCTACACCGCCATAATATGGGTCTGGTAAAGCTTGTTTGAGATAAATTTGATCGTATTCACTCATCAATGCAATTTTTGCCCGAATCTGACCTGTTCCATATTCTATATGTACCTGTTCTGAAAGAGCCTGAATATTAAATAAATTTTCATGATCCATCGCCAAAATCAGATCAAATTCAATGAAATCTTGAGGCTTTAATTGGCGCGCACGCAGGGCTGATAAATCATAACCACGCTTTAAAGCATGTTTCTGGCTACGTTCATCGGGCGCTTTTCCGGGATGATAATTACTGGTTCCCGCTGAATCAATCACAATATTGAGCTGATGTTCATCACAAAAATGTCTAAGCACAACTTCTGCCGTAGGAGAGCGACAAATATTTCCTAAACACACACATAACACCTTATATGGCGTTTTGGATGACATAACAACCTCGATAACTGCTTTATTTTCAGGTGTCTTATGTTAAGTTATTTATGGGATGAATCCTATAGAACGCTAAAACAATAATCTTGAATTTGATATCAAAAAGGATGCAATAGATGAGCCATTTTCAATTCCAGACCGTCTCGAATATTATTTCAGGGCTCGGCTCGATCTATGAGTTAAAGCAATTGTTGCAACAGCAGCCCTATAAAAAACTATTATTGGTCACCGATGCTGGAATGATTAAGCAACAATTACACTTACCGATTATTGAAATTTTGGAGATGATTCGGCTTGATTATGTCATTTATTCTAGCGTTCAAGCAGATCCTCCCGAACATATTGTTCTAGAAGCGGTTCAATTCGCAAAAAATGCAAAAATCGATATCGTTTTAGGTTTTGGTGGCGGAAGTTCTCTAGATGTCGCGAAAGTGATCGCCATTTTGGCACATCCTGAGCAACAGCAAACTTTGCAAGATTTATATGGCGTAAATAATGTTAAAAATCCACGACTGCCGTTATTTTTAGTTCCCACTACGGCAGGTACGGGTTCTGAAGTGACCCCTATTTCTATTGTCACCACAGGTGAAACCACAAAAACTGGCATCGTCTCTCCGGTGTTATTTGCAGATGTCGCCATTTTAGATGCGACTTTTACTCAAAACTTGCCTGCACATATTACGGCTGCTACCGGCATAGATGCGATGGTGCATGCGATTGAAGCCTACACATCAAAAATAAAAAAGAATCCCTATGCCGATATGTTGGCCAAACAGGCGCTCAGATTACTGAATAAAAACTTAAGCTTAGTCTTGACGGATGGACAGAATTTAGAGGCACGTCAAAATATGCTGGTCGGTTCAATGCTTGCCGGTCAAGCCTTTGCCAATGCACCTGTCGCTGCGGTACATGCACTGGCTTATCCGCTAGGTGGACATTTCCATATTTCGCATGGTCATAGCAATGCCTTGGTCTTGACTGAGGTTTTAAAATTTAATGCGCCCAAGGCAAAGCAACTCTATGCTGAATTGATGTGCTGGTTGGATCCCAAAAGTACCGGCAGCACTGATGGTTTATGCGATTTATTTATTGATCATATGCAGAATCATTTAGATAAAAGCGGTTTGATTTTAAAACTGAAAGATTTAAATGTTCCGGAAAATAAGCTTGAGCAATTAGCCAATGATGCCATGTTGCAAACCCGACTTTTACAAAATAATCCGCGTGAACTCCAATTGCAGGATGCCCGAAAAATTTATGAAGCTATTTATGCATAATTTGTTTTTGTTTATCTTCATATCATTTTTAAGCGATTTTTTATTGCAATCAAAAGATCGTATCAATAAAAACAATATCGCAAAGTCATTTGCTCGCCTGTAGATGACCTTGCTTTTACCCGCTTGCATTCATTTATTTTTAACAGTACAACTGAATATAAATGACCTGTAGAACATAAAATCACAATGAAGCAAATACCAAAACAACGCGCTGATTTTTCATACTTCTTACCCATTCAAACGCGATGGTCAGATAACGATATATATGGTCATGTCAACAATGTCACCTATTACAGTTATTTTGATACCGCAGCCAATGCTTTATTGATTGAAAAGGCAGGCTTTGATATTCGATATTCTCCAGTCATTGGATTGGTCGTTGATTCGGCCTGCAGTTTTTTCCAAGAACTTTCTTATCCTGAAATTATTGAGGTCGGCGTGGTGATTTCCAAACTTGGTAATTCATCCATGCAATACGATTTAGCAATTTTTAAACCGTTCCATGATGTCGCCTCTGCACAAGGTCATTTCGTACATGTCTTTGTGGATCGCCAGACAAGAAAAAGCACCCCGATTCCAATCGAAATGCGGGATGCTTTATCTCAATATTGTGTGAATGAATAAACTTATTTGAGCTGGATATTCTGTATTTCAGCATCAAAGTTTTGCAGAATATCCTTCACTGCTGCTTCTGCATGAAGTAGCTCTGAAGCACGTGCATAGGCCTTTTCTTTACGTTGATTTTGCATGCTATATGGCGTGATTGCTTCAACTTCAGCATATTTGACCTGAAAATGCGTATTCGGCCATTCATTTTTTAATGCTTGTTCTAAGGTGTGTTGTAACTGATTTAACAACTGTTCATATTGCGGTGGAATATGGAATAATGATTCCCCATCAATCTGACCGGTCATCACACCTTGTTGTGCCAGTTCCTGTACAGCAGGCGTTAAAGTGCTATTTCTAAACCAGTATTCCCACTTGTCTACCGTCCAATCACCTTCAAGCTGTTGAGGCGTTAGTCTTAAGATATCTTGTGGCATTAAGCCTGAATTTTGAGCTGATACAGTTTCAACAGCAACTCGCTTTTCTTCAAGACTCGGTTGTTCTAATTCAAGAACAGGCTCATCGACAACCTTGACTGCTGCAACTTTAGATACCGACTCAATCGGCATCTGTTCTTGGCTTAAGAATAAATCATCTTCTTGAACAGCTACAACAATGCCATCTTGTGGTTTTATCGTTTCAGCTTCTACCGCATCATTTAACGGTGCGATTTCATCAAACAGGAAATCATCACTGCTTGCGTCTTCTTGATCTGCGTTATCTGCTACAACATTAACATCATCATTCGATTCATCTAAATCAAACAATGCATCTTCTGATGCAGGATCAAATACAATTTGATCTGAGTTTGCTGTTGAATTCGGCTCTGTAACCTCAAGCATCGGTTCGTCCAAGAAATCATCTGAAGATGGTTCTTGAATTTGCGTACTTAACTGTGATTGAATTTCAGCAACAGGTGCTTGATATTCGTCAACGTGTAGTTGTGCATTTTGGACAGGTGCCTGAGCGGTGATCTGTGGCGCTTGTTGCTGAACCTGCTGTGGTGCAGATACCAAAACTTCATTCGGTTGTAATGGACGGAACGCGAGTAAGCGTAACACGCACATCTCAAAACCTTGCTCTTGTGTCACCGCAAGTTGCAAATCCGCACGGCCTTTACAAGCCACCTGATAATACAGTTGTAAATCTTGTGCTGAAATCAGCTGCGATAATTGCATGATTTTTTTATTAATTTCAGCGCTATATTTCAGACTTAAATCTGGTAAATATTGCAGTAAAGCCAATTCATGCAAAGTGGAAATCAACTGATCTAAAACCAGTGAAACATCTAAAGCCTGTTGTCTAAATTGCATCAACAATTCGCTAACACGTTGCTTTTGATTTTGATGAATGGCTAAAACCAGATCATAAATAATGGTTCGGTCAATCAAGCCAAGCATTTCTTTGACATCTTGATGCTGGATTGCGCCCTGACCATAAGCAATCGCCTGATCGGTTAAAGACAATGCATCACGCAATGAACCTTGTGCAGATTCAGCAATTTGCCAAATTGCATCCTGTTCTGCCTGAATCTCTTCTTTCTGTAAAATATGCGTCAGATGTTCAGTAATTTCATCCACAGCAAGCGGACGCAAAGTAAATTGCAAACAACGAGAAATGACGGTAATCGGAAGCTTTTGTGGATCGGTGGTCGCAAAAAGGAATTTGACGTGTTCAGGCGGTTCTTCTAATGTTTTCAGTAAGGCATTGAATGAATGCGTAGAAAGCATATGCACTTCATCGATTAAGTAAACCTTAAAACGACCTTGCGTTGGCGCATACGGAACGTTATCCAATAGTTCACGTGTATCTTCAACTTTAGTACGTGATGCAGCATCAATTTCAATTAAATCGATAAAACGACCTTCATTGACCGCTTTACAGGTTGCGCACACTTCACACGGTGTAGAGGTTACACCCGTTTCACAGTTCAAGCACTTTGCCAAAATACGGGCAATCGTAGTTTTACCGACCCCACGTGTGCCAGTAAATAAATACGCATGGTGTAAACGACCACGTTCTAAGGCACTGGTGAGCGCTCGTGACACATGGTTTTGTCCAACCAATTCAATAAAATTACGTGGACGATATTTACGCGCAAGTACTTGATACATGTATGCTCCTTTTTACAGGTCTAAGCATACTGTTTTTTTGAGTAAGAGTGAATGAACAATCTGCAAAAGCTTTCAATCAAATACGAGATAAGTAGAACTATTTTTTCGATTTTGCCATAACTTAAAGAAAATGGATTAAACCTTCTTTTCTAAAATAAAATCATCTTCCGCATTATAAATATTACCAGTCTGATCTTCCAGAATTTCAAGCAGTTGCTGATCTAAATCCACATAGATTAAATTCCGTGTCTTGACCTGCATCAATTCAAGCTTGCTCTGATCAGGATTACTAAACAGGAAATGTCCTGTATAGATTTCCCGCTTATCATTTCCACTTAAACTTTCACGTTTTAAAGTATAGCTCTTGTCCTGATTGAGCACTAAATCTACAGCCATGCCAGGACATTCTTCACAACGTGAAATACAGCTCATACACGGTGTCGTTCCTTGATATTCCCCAACCCATTTCGCAACTGTGACTTTCTGCTCTGCAACAGTGTCGGTTTGCTTATTATTTTCGTTACTCACCTGTGTAGAATCCTGACAACCCAACAAGACAGAAGAAGCAATTAGGGGAATAAGAATCGGCTTTTTCATCAGGACAACCCAATGTAGAGATTTTGGTGTGGGGAAAATATCACACTTTTTCCGAATTTACGCCTTCAGAATATGCGCTTACATTTCCAAATGATATGCCGTTTAAAACCAGCCCTTACGCCCTTTTAATGCTGCATCCGCACTACGTAAGGTTTCTTGGGTTAAACCCCACAGACGATAATCCCCCGTGATCGAAGCTGTAGCAAAATTATGCGTATAAGCGAAACTCAGATTACGCTCAGGGTCACACCATGCGCCAGAGCCATTAAATCCAATATGTCCAAAACCGTTTGATTTTTTCCCATAGTTAAAACCCGGTGATAGCCCAAACGCCAATGCATCGGTAAGGGCATAATACGGTCACGCTTGGTATATTGAACTGTACTTAAATTTTTAAAGATATCTGGGCGAATCAATTGCTGACCGTTCCACTCACCCCCATTCGCAAGCATGGCATAAATTTTTGCCAGACTATTCGCAGTGAAAACTCCATTTGCAGCAGGGATAACCGCTTTTAAACCTTCGTCACTAAAGAAACTAAATTTCTTCATTCCTTTGGGAATCATGGCATCTTGGAAATCTTGCGGGTTTTGTCCTGACCATTCAGCAACCTTATCAAATACTGAAGCTTTCTTTTTTTTCGGTTTTGCTTGTAATGAAGGCTTTTGTTCTGTTTTTAATTTTGAGAATGGTCTTGCAACTCGAGCCAACTCAGATTCAGCAACGCCAAAGTACGCACCATCTAAAGCTAAAGGTTCAACCAAATACTGTTGCATTAAAGCTGACAAAGATTTCCCTGTCGCCTTTTCAAGCACACCACCCACCTGCCAGCCAAAAGTTAAGGGTTGATAAGCTGCATCTACACCTATTTCAAATCGCGGTTTGGCATTGGCAATGACATCGAGCATATGATTCCAGTCAGCCATCTCAGATGCATCAGCAATATGATTACGAATGTCATATAAGCCACTTTGATGGCTCAATATATGCCTTAAAGTAATTTGCTCTTTACCATTCTGTGCAAATTCAGGCCAATACTGTGCAACTGGCGTGTCGTAATCTAAAAAACCTTCACTCACCAAAATATGAGCCAGTGTCGAAAGTACACCTTTACCCGTTGAATAGCACACTGACAGAGTATCGGATTGCCAGTTTTCAGTTTCTGATTTTTTACCTGTGTAAATATCAACGACTTTCTGCCCCTGGAAATAAACGACTAAGCTGCCCCACCTTGTTCAGCACGCGCATCCTGCATACGGCTAAATTGTTTGGCGAGGTCTTTAAAGCGCTTATCCACCTGTCCCTGATAATTTTCTGTATTGGCGAAGATATATTCTTTTATTTTGTTCATTAAACTGTGCTTTCCCTAAACCAGTCGTTATTTACCCAGAGCTTAAAACAAAAAAGCCTAAATCAGCAGTGAATTAGGCTTTGCTCTTATAGTGCTTTAATACTACCCGACACATGTGGTTTTTGGTTTTTTGTATTTCGAATCAGGAATTCGATATCCTTACCTTTATTTGCCGTTAAAAACTCAACTTTTGAAGGTAAATACATCGGCAACTTAAACCAGACATCCGCTTCATAGCTGTCTGGAAGAGTTAAGCTCGCCAATGCTTTGGCTTTACTCCACATCCCGTGGGCAATGGCTTGTTTAAAACCAAAAGCTTTTGCAGTAATGGCATGAATATGGATCAGATTAAAGTCACCTGAAGTTAAAGCATAACGGCGACCGGTATTTTCCGACACATTCCACTCTGCTTGCATTTCATAGGCAGGTGCTTTTGATTCAGCGACTTTAGCTGCAACTTTGCCATTGGTTTTTTGGCGTGCCAGATAAGTCGTTGTACCTTCCATCACCACTTCATTACCCACTTTTGTAATGGTAATAAAGTCAAACTGAACACCTTTGTCATGCGCTTGTAATTCACCAAACTTGCAAGACAAAGTCAGTTGTTCATTTACCCCAACTTTACGGGTCTGCTTAATCTGGTTACGAATATGCACCAGACCTAAAATCGCAAATGGAAATGCTTCTTGCGTCATCATGTGCATTTGCAGGCTTTGAGACAGTACCGCTAAATAAATCGCAGGAATATAACCGTTATTTTTAAAGCCACACACTTCGTTGTAGGCTTTTAAATGTTTTTGATCGACCTTGAATGAATCCACCACATATTCAACTTGCGGTAGCACTTTTTCACCCTTCGGCTTTTTAAAAATCAAGCCTTGAATCACTTTCGGATAGGCTAAATAAGGTTTTGGAAGTTGACTAAAATGGCGAGTATTCATACTGAACCTTTGGAAGTTTTTATTTCAATATTTTGAAAGCTCCTTCTCCCTCAGGGAGAAGGTTGGGATGAGGGGTGAATTCCATCCCATTTATAATACAAATAATTTTACCTCTCCTTAGCCCTCTCCTTTAAGGAGAGGGAAAATTCAAGGCTTTTGAGGATTAAGCACCCAACAAGCTTTGACCACACACACGAACTACGTTGCCATTTAAACCTGTAGAAGCAGAAGATGCAAATAATGCAATCGTTTCAGCAACATCGACAGGTAAACCACCTTGGCTCATCGAGTTCATACGACGGCCTGCTTCACGAATGGCAAATGGAATTGCAGCTGTCATTTGTGTTTCAATAAAACCAGGTGCAACGGCGTTAATGGTCACACCATTTTTCAATAATGGTGCAGTGAATTTAACTACCCCAATTACACCCGCTTTAGATGCTGCATAGTTGGTTTGACCTAAATTACCTGCGATACCTGAGATAGAAGATACACACACAATACGACCATTTGTATTGAAGCCATCATTTTCAAGAAGGTAATCATTGACACGCTCAATTGCAGACAAGTTAATGTTAATCACCAAGTCCCAAAGCTCAGGCTTCATGTTTGCCAAAGTTTTGTCACGGGTAATCCCTGCGTTATGCACGATAATATCCAGACCGCCTTGAGCAGCCGCAGCGGCTTTGATTTTTTCACCAGCGTCCGCAGCAGTAATGTCTATCGCTAACGTTGAACCACCAATTTCACCGGCAACACGGTCAAGGTCAGCCTGTTGTTGCGGAACGTCCAAGCAAATCACATGCGCGCCATCACGTGACAATACATGTGCAATCGCTTCACCAATACCACGGCTCGCACCTGTGACAACAGCTGTTTTACCCGCAAGTGGTTTTGCCCAGTCAATATCTACAACATCTGCTTTAGAAACACGGATCACCTGACCTGACACATAAGCAGAACGTGGAGACAATGCAAAACGAACTGTAGATTCAAGGTTTGCTTCAGCACCTTCATCGACATAAACTAGTTGGGCAGCAATACCTTTCTTGAATTCTTTACCCACAGATTTCACAAAACCTTCAAGTGCACGTTGTGCAATGGCTTGTTTCACTGTTTTTGCAGTTTCAGGTGTGATGCCAACAACCACAACACGACCAGACGTCTGGATTTGACGTGCAATCGGATTAAAGAAGTTATAGAGCTCTTTGAGTTGTTCAGAATTTTGAATACCAGATGCATCAAAAATCACAGCTTTAAACTTAGATTCTTTGTCGCCTTCATTAAATGCACTCAGGTTTAAACCTGTTTTTGCAGCAGCTTGTTGTAATTCAGTATTGTTACCTGCATAGCTGTTGGCATGAATGTTTGCAAGAACTTGCGCAATTGAACCCGATAAAGTTGAAGATGGTGCAGCACCAAATAAAACTGCCCCCTTAACCACCGGAGTTGCCGACTCAAAACGATCTAAAAAAATCGGTGATGGCAAACCTAAATTTTTGATGACAAATTTACCAATAGGAGATTTTGCGAAGGTTTGGTATTGGTCAGTCATGTTTATTATCTCTCATACAAATTAATTTTTGATGGATTTAAAGATATCCTTTTAACTTCAATATGATGTCTAGAGTCTTATATTTCAATACATCCATCAGTTTCTATAGAATCATACTTGAGTTAAACAATGGATGTCTTGACCTGAATGCTTTGTGTAATGTCATTGTAGTCAATTCAGCTATTTTTAGATTGTGTTAATGTACACGCCAAGAATACTGTAAAATGCTTGGAAAAGCCTTATGAGCAACACAACTCAAGAAAATCCAACAGTTGAAAATTCTGCTACGGAAACTGTGTCAAATACATCAAAAAGTACCGCGCGTACAACTAAAAGTTCTGGCACTGCCACAAAGTCAGCAAGCAATGCGACCAAGCCGACTCGACCTCGTTCAACGTCACCGCGTAGTAAAAGTACTGCTTCCACTACAAAAAAATCTGAATCTACAATTCAAACCGCTGTTCAACAGGATAAATCCATGAGTCAAAACACTGTTCGCCGCGTTGCTATTATCGGTGGTAACCGTATTCCTTTCGCTCGTTCAAACGGCGCTTATTTCACTGCTTCTAACTCAGACATGTTTACAGCAGTATTGAATGGTCTGGTTGAGCGTTTCAACCTGCAAGGTCAACGCTTAGGCGAAGTAGTTGCAGGCGCTGTTTTAAAACACAGCCGTGACTTTAACATGACACGTGAATGTGTGTTAAACACTGAACTGGCTCCTGAAACACCTGCTTACGATATTCAGCAAGCCTGTGGTACTGGCTTGCAAGCTGCTTTCCTTGTTGCAAACAAAATTGCCTTGGGTCAAATTGAAGTCGGTATTGCTGGTGGTGTAGATACCACTTCGGATGCGCCAATCGCATTCGGTGATGGTTTACGTAAAGCTTTACTTGAATTGAACATTGCAAAAACAGCTAAAGACCGTTTAAAAGCTTTAACTAAAATCAACCTGAAAGATTTAATGGACGCACCTAAAAATGGTGAGCCACGTACAGGTCTTTCTATGGGTGACCATCAAGCGATCACTGCACTTGAATGGGGTATTTCTCGTGAAGCGCAAGACGAACTTGCTGCATCTTCACATCAAAAAATGGCGGCTGCTTACGAAGAAGGTTTCTTCGATGATTTGATCACACCATTCCTGGGTTTAGAGCGCGACAATAACTTGCGTCCTGATTCAACTGCAGAAAAACTGGCAAAATTAAAGCCTGCATTTGGTAAAGGCGATGCACGTACGATGACTGCGGGTAACTCTACTCCGCTGACTGACGGTGCGTCATGTGTACTATTAGCTTCTGAAGAATGGGCTAAAGCAAATGGTCACGAAGTTCTTGCTTACCTAACATTCCAAGAAACTGCTGCAGTAGATTTCGTTGAGAAAAAAGAAGGCTTATTGATGGCGCCTGCTTATGCAGTTCCACGTATGCTTGAACGCGCAGGTCTTAAACTTCAAGACTTCGATTACTATGAAATCCATGAAGCATTCGCATCTCAAGTGCTTTCTACTTTGAAAGCTTGGGAAGATCCAAAATTCTGTAAAGAACGTTTAGGCTTGGATGCACCACTCGGTTCAATTGACCGTTCTAAACTGAATGTTAAAGGTTCATCTTTAGCAGCTGGTCACCCATTTGCAGCAACGGGCGGACGTATTATCGCCACTGCAGCAAAACTGCTAAATCAGAAAGGTTCAGGTCGTGTGCTTGTTTCGATCTGTGCTGCTGGCGGTCAAGGTGTGACAGCGATTATTGAAAAATAATCGAGTGAACGAATAAAAAAAGCACCTCAATTGAGGTGCTTTTTTTATGCTTCAAATTTAATTTTTATTAATCGGATTATTTTTAAAGTATTCATCGACTTTATTCCATGGTGCACGGGTTGCTACACTTTTGACCATATTCTGGTTCACACCTTGGCACAGTTCAGTATCAGGGGTCAAATGGAAAGCATTCACATTCGGATCCATATACGGTAATGAACCAGGACGACGTTGGAAATAGAAGTTTAGCCAATCAACCATTGGCTCAAAACCATAGCCTGCCATTGCCCAAGCACTGTTATGCCCACCCCAACGGTGACCAAACTCATGTGCAATAATACGGAAGCCAGATAGCCGATAATGACCATAGAAGAGCCATGTATCAACTCCGAGTACTTTCCATCCACCGAGTCCACCACCCATATTAGTCACACCCAAGTTCACTTCATCACGATTGAGAATATCTTGATATACACGGGCGTAATCTTCAGCTTTATAGAAGCCATTCGGACCATCCACTTTCCCTGCATTACCAAAGAAATCATGACCCATCACAGCTTTGTGGTTAAACCATAAAGTTTCGAATTCAGACGTACTCAGCATATACGCTAAATTGGTCATCATGATGACCCATTCACGTGCATATACTGGTGTTATACGGCACCATTTACCGGGTTCATCATACGTTCCAAAGTAAATTTTCCATTTTGCCTTAATCGAATTAAGCTTTTGTACATGTGTATCCGTTTCTGAATGAATACGAATATCGTCAAATAAATCAGCTGGCATTTCTACAAATTGGTTTAACCCTTCAAGCTGGACCGAACCTTGACCATCAACTCGATTAAATCGGGTATTGGCATTCATTTGGAGTGGCAATTCAGTCTTAGAAAATGGCTTCAAACTATCTAACTCTAAAAGGTTCACCCAAATATTGCTTTGACGTAATTTCGCTTGAATTTGTAAATTTCTGACAGGTACAGCACTGTAACTTTGTAAACGTAATTTATTTCGATCCAATTGTGCAGACAGAATCTTGTCCATAAAGACATGACGTTCAGCCACATTGGTCAACGTCGACCAACTTTCACCATCTTGTAAAACGCGTGTCTGAGTCGTTGCTTGTGTTTCTAACAGACGATTTGGCGTTGTTGTTTCACTATATAGTTTTTGTTTCACACGACGTAGCGGCAACACTGTGATGCTGTTCTTCCCAAGTGTATACAGCTCATCACCATATACAATCAGATCGTTGGATAAAGCGAGCGCTTGTGATTGACTTTGTCCTTTTAAGCGGAATTGTGCCGCTGAATCAACAACATTACTCGGTAGCACAGTTGTTGCAGCTTGAACATCTTGTTGCTTAAAGCTTTGAATACGACCCGAAGGTTGGGCAGCATATACCAGTCCTTCTTGTGCTGAATTCACAATCACGGTAGCAATACTATTTTGAGTCTTATTCGGTTCAATCAGAGTTGTTGAATCAGATGCCGCTACAATTTTATCAATATCATAAACATAGCTATTACCCGCATTGGTTGAAGCATATAACTGATTACCAATGACTTCTAAACGTGCCACACAACCTTTCATACAAGTCGGCAAACTCAAACGGCTGATTTTTTTGGCACTAAGGTCATTTACACCCTTTACATCCTCTTGTTTCCACACGTTGATACGGTTTTGTTGATCTGCAACAAAAACATAATCTTTATTCGCAGTAACGCCCATTGGGTAAGTGATGGCATAAGAGGATTGGTCACCATTTGATGAACCTGTCCCTAAAGACATGACCAATTCAGCCACTGCACCATTTAAATTAAACACATCGACACGCTGACCAGTACCTGTTGCCACATAAAGTCGATTTTGCTCAATATAGATATCTGTTAAGTCTGTCCATACAACCTTTCGTCCTAACGCATTGGTTACACTCAAAATAATCGGAGATAAAGCGCGTTTATTTTTGAGGTCATAACGCAAAATTTGTGGTGTTGGATGATAATCACTAATGTATAAAATATCGTTATGCTGAACTAAAGCCCGTGGACTCCAAGAGCTTAATGAAAAAGTGGCTGCTGTAAGTTCAGATGCAACATCGGCAATACGAACCGTACTTAATATATTTTCTTCTGCTACTACTGGTTGATCTATTGGTAATTGTACAGATTCTTCAGGATGAATAACCCCCGTATCTGATAATTGTTGATCTGAATCCCCTCCACCACCACAAGCTGTCATTAAAAATGCTACAGACAGCGCCAAAATGGCTAATTTAAGCTGCACAACTCACCCCCTAAATTTAAAAAACCAAAATAAAAATAAATTAAAAATCAATTTCTTATAACTTGTTTTTGTAGTTTGAACCAGCACAATGATTGAGGACTCAATCAAGTCCTCAATCATTACTAATTAACCATTCACATTATTTTTATAATAGCTTGAACTGAGCTTGGTTAATTTTTAATCATTTTAATTTAATTTTTCGATCATCAGGCATTCACACGCACACCCAATTGCATTTCGATATGGTCATAACACCACTGAAAAATAAAGGTATAAACCAGAATACACATGGTCATACTGAAATCGAGCAAAATGGCCTGTCCAATACTCATCTGCATCGCATAAGCAACCATTGGAATAGTGGCTAACATCAAGCCACCTTCAAAACCGATCGCATGCAGAATACGCACACCTACCGTTCTTTTTAATTGACGCTTGGCTTCAAACTTTTCAAAGAAATGGTTAAAAGTCATATTCCAGAACACTGAAGTTACCGCCATCACAATACCGAGTGTTCCAGTCACTTCCATCGGCATATCAAAAATAAAGCTCAAGGCAATCGCAATGATGACCAACAGGATGATCTCATAACTCAGCGCATGGACAATCCTTCTTTTGGAAATCAACATTTTAATACTCATTCATTTAGGTAAAGGCATTTTATTTTGATATTATTGATTAATCGAATTAGATTCTTTCAAAAGTTTTGATAGATGAATATTAACCAAGAACAACTGATTATTTTTAAGACTGTGATTGAAAGCGGTTCATTTTCTGCTGCCGCGAGAAAGCTGGGAAAAGTCCCTTCTGCGGTGAGTATGTCGATTGCCAATTTAGAAATAGATCTGAATTTATCACTATTCCAGCGTGTTGGACGCGAGCCTGTTCCAACACCGCAAGCACTCACCTTGTATGAAAAAACAGAACAACTCTTAATCGAAATCAATCAGTGGAAACAGCATGCTTTTGCCTTAAGTGAAGGCTTGGAATCAAGTTTGAATATTGTGGTGGTCTCCGAGCTGTTACATACGCACTGGACAGACTATATTTCACTGATCGAAAAGCAATTCCCGGAACTGCAAATCAATATTTTTTCAGCACCGCAAGAAGATGCTTTAAAAATGCTGCTCAATCAGACGGCGCAATTGGCATTGATGTTTGAACGTGAACAATTGGAAAGTCGTGAACAGTTTGTCGAACTTAAACGTGAAGCCTTGGTGCCTGTAGCTGCAATTGATTCGCCTATAGCTGCATTTGAACAAGTCAGCTATGAGCAAATTTTGCAAAGCCGGCAAATTGTGGTGGCCAGTCGTGACCGCACTATTAAGCCTGAATTGTTATTTTCAAAAAAATATTGGCGCACGGACAACAATCATTCTGCCTGTTCCATGATTATCGAAGGTTTGGGTTGGGGGGTTTTACCTTTGGAAATGTTAAATCAAAATCCACATATTAAGCAGCAACTTAAAATTCTTAACTTTTTAGATTTCAGTCCTAAATTTGAATATTTTGTCGATTTGGTCTGGAGTCGTGAAAGTCAACTGGGGGCAGCTGCTCGTTTTTTGATTAATCACATCCGAAATTCGCGGAAAAACACAAAATAGACAGGCCTTATACATGCTTTTTACTTGGGTTAAAAGCAGATTGTGATATAACAAATATAGGGAAATAACTTTAAGAACTAGACCAATGACTCAATCAGCCTTAAACCAATTAAAAAGCCTCACGACGATTGTTGCCGACAGTAGCGACCTTTCCGCTATTGAAAAATTCCGTCCCTTGGATGCAACAACCAATCCTTCACTGATTACCGCTGCCGCAAATCTGCCTGAAAATAAGCAACTGATTGAAGATGCATTTGAGCAGGCAAAGTCTGAAGGTTATAGCGGTGATCTTTTAGTTGAACGTACCATTGACATTCTGACGGTTAAATTCGGCGTTGAAATTTTAAAATTGATCGAAGGTCGTGTTTCGACTGAAGTCGATGCTGCCCTTTCTTATGATACTGATGCCACGATTGCCAAAGCCAAAGAATTACTGGCTTTGTATAAAAATTATGGTATCGATCAAAATCGTATCCTGATTAAAATCGCTTCAACTTGGGAAGGCATTCAGGCAGCCAAAGCATTAGAAGCGGAAGGCATTCATTGTAATCTGACACTATTGTTTGGTTTGCATCAGGCTCAAGCCTGTGCTGATGCCAATGTGACCCTGATCTCCCCATTTGTTGGTCGTATTTTAGATTGGTACAAGAAAGCAGAAAATGTAGATCACTACCCGATTGATAAAGATCCGGGTGTACTTTCAGTGAAGCAAATTTACCATTTCTACAAACAACACTGTATTAAAACGGAAATTATGGGTGCAAGCTTCCGCAGTATTGACCAAGTCCTAGGATTAGCTGGTTGTGACCTGCTTACCGTTTCGCCAAACCTTTTGGCAGAGCTTGAACAAGATCAACGTGAAGTAGTTCCTCAGCTTTCAACCAATCATGCACAAGCCCATTGCCAGCGTATCGTTACACCTTTAACCAAGGAAATGTTTAAAGATCAAATTGAACATGACTTGATGTCTTCACAACTTTTACAAAGTGGAATTGATGGCTTTATTAAGGCCCGCGAACAATTAAGTACATTACTTCGCCAATCTTTTGGCTTAGATGCTGAAATACAAGCTTAAAATAGTAATATTGCACCATCAAAAAGCCGATTTTGTTATAGTGAAAAAGTCGGCTTTTTGATCGTTTGAGAGTGTATTTATTGTGTTCGGCATCACCGATCTTACTACCTATATTATTGGTACAACCTTAATTGTGTTATTGCCGGGACCCAATTCTTTATACGTGATGTCCATCGCTTCACGTTTTGGCATTAAAGCTGGTTATAAAAGTGCTTTCGGTGTTTATACCGGTGACATTGTTTTAATTTTACTCACCGCCCTTGGCGCAGCTTCATTACTGCATGCTTTTCCCTGGTTATTTACCTTACTGAAAATTATTGGCGCAGTTTACTTAAGTTATTTAGGAATAAAATTGCTCATTGCGGCTTATCACACATGGAATTCCGCACACTCACAGAAAGAAATCGCTACTGTTGAAAAAAATATTGAGCAACTCCATCCCTTTAAAACTGCATTAACCATTAGCATTTTAAATCCTAAAGCGATTCTGTTTTATTTATCCTTCTTCGTACAATTTGTAGATCCTGCTTATCCATACCCGGCAATTACCTTTACTGCACTTGCGGTCGTATTACAGATCATTAGTATGAGTTATTTAACCCTCCTGATTTTTTCAGGGGCCAAACTGGCGACTTACTTTACCCAGCGCTATAAAGTGACTGCATCCTGTGTTGCTGCTGTTGGAATTTTATTCTGTGGTTTTGGGATTAAACTTGCGACAACGACTTTGTAAATTTCGAGTCATGTTAAATCATTAAATCCATAACAACGCTATTTATTATTTCAATTATGCCTTTGCGCTTAAAAATGAAAGGCGTATGATTATTACGCTTTTCAACCATTATAAAATGATCACCGCAAAGGATTTATGCAAAAACTTCTCCAAGACTTTTCTGTCCCTGCTGTATTTGCAGGTTTCATTACCTTTCTGATTGGTATTAGTGTTTCTGCGGTTTTAGTCATTCAAGCTGCACAAATATTGGGGGCTACTCCAGAGCAAATCACCTCCTGGTTTTGGGCCTTAGGTTTGGGGATTGGGATATCGGGTTTAGTTTTATCGTGGAAGTTTAAATATCCTGTTGCGACATCTTGGTCTACTGCGGGGCTTGCACTCATTTTAGCGACGGGTAGCGGCTATAGCTTATATGAAGCCATTGGTGCATTTTTCATTAGTGGGCTACTCACCGCTATTTTAGGTTTTTCAGGTATCTTTCAGAAAGTTTTGTCCTATATTCCACAAAGCTTGACCAGTGCCATGCTTGCCGGTGTATTACTCAAATTTGGCATCGCGCTTTTTGCAAGTATGCAAAATGATTGGGGATTTATTCTTTCACTTTTAGTCGTTTACATTTTATCTAAACG
This sequence comes from Acinetobacter terrae, assembly GCF_013004375.1. Taxonomy (GTDB): domain Bacteria; phylum Pseudomonadota; class Gammaproteobacteria; order Pseudomonadales; family Moraxellaceae; genus Acinetobacter; species Acinetobacter terrae. Next base: position 65,635 of record NZ_JABERI010000016.1, read on the forward strand.
ACTGTCACCACGTTATAGCATCGTGATTACGGTGATCGCTGGACTGGCCCTTTGTCCAATGTTTATGGAGTTTCATACTCCAGTTTTACAATGGAGCTTAGCCAAGCCTGTATGGATTACGCCTGAATTTACCTGGTCGGCTATTTTAGGTTTAGCCCTGCCTTTATTTGTGATTAATATGGCATCTCAATATTTACCCGGAATTGCCATGATCAAAAGCTATGGCTATCAACCGCATGTGAATCAACTTATTGGCTGGACCGGAGTTACCCAAACATTACTTGCCCCTTTTGGTTGCTACAGCGTCAATATTGCGGCTATTAGTGCTGCGGTCAGTTTAGATGATCAAGTGCATCCTGATCCTAAAAAACGTTATATTGCAGGAATGAGCTGCGGTTTTTTTTATATTGTGATGGGTGTTTTCGCGGCAACGCTCACTAGTTTACTGATGTCTTTTCCGCCTATTTTTATTGTGGCCCTTGCAGGAATTGCTTTATTTGGCACCATCAGTCACAACATTGCCATCGCCTTTCAAGATGTCAGTGAACGAGAAGCCGCTTTAATGACCTTCTTGTTCAGTGCTTCAGGAATACAGTTCTTCGGGATTGGTTCCGCGTTCTGGGGATTATTATTTGGTTTTGCGGTGTCTATCATCTTGAAGTTTAGAACACAGTCATCATTCAAATAATTTAGGTTTTTACTATTTAGTTTTTTACTCCTTATATCCCTAGCTTGGGATATAAGCATATTTCATCTATTTTTATTTTCCCTAAGGAATGGTCTTAATCACTTGAGATAATAAATAAAAAGAAATGACATAAAAGACGAAAGTAAGCATCCGGTGAAGCCTACTTCAGTCAGGCAGGCTTCCACTTATGCGGCAACAATTCTTCAATCTGGCTCATTTTCTGTGTCGGCAGTCTTTTCAGCACATCACTGA
>NZ_JABERI010000017.1 GCF_013004375.1 Acinetobacter terrae
CGAGGTACGCCAACCAAGCGTTTGAATTCAGAATCTGAAAAACGATTTAATTTCTGATATCTCATGAAATTTATATTGAGGTGGTTTTTACTTTCGCAAGAGGTCTATTTTTTACAAAATACTTTGAATTCATATTTTTTAAATTCAAATACCCTAGTTTAAATTCATATGAATTTGAATTTATTTTTTATCTTTTGAATTTAAAAATTTATGCATCGTTTTACAGCAGTAAAACTGAAATACAGGACGATTCTATTTGTTTGTTTTTTATGCAGTCTATTTATAAATGATTGTACAAATTACATACAGTTATTTTTTATTCTGTTCCGATAAACGGTGCATCACTTCGAAAGAGGCGCAATCATGCCCGAACTTCAGGCATAAAAAAAGCGGTCATTGGCATGACCGCTTTTTTATCATTCAATCGAAGGATTAAATGCTCATATCTTGAGTCAATGCCAAAGGTTCTGGCAAGATTTTCGCCAATTGACGGCATAAAGTGGTTAATTCAGCGCTATCGTTTGGCATCAGCGTGATATGACCAATTTTACGACCTGTACGTTCAGTTTTATTATACAGGTGTAAATGTGCGCCATTTAAAGCCAGGACATCTTCAGATTTTGGATGTTTGCCAATAATGTTCACCATCACTGTTGGACGAACCACTTCAGTTGAACCAAGGGGTAAACCTGCAACTGCACGAATGTGGTTTTCAAACTGCGAGCATACAGCGCCTTCAATTGACCAGTGACCTGAGTTATGCACGCGTGGTGCCATCTCATTAGCATACAAGCCTTTATCAGTCACAAACAACTCAAGCGTCAACACACCGACATAATTCAAATGATTGAGCAGGCGAGTGATGTAGTCTTGCGCCACAGGTTGTAAATCTGCACTGTTAGGCGCAGGAACAATCGAATGCGACAGGATCCCATTGTGATGGTGGTTTTCAGCCAATGGCCAAGTTTTCACATCACCATTTTGACCACGCACTGCAATAATCGACACTTCACGCGAAAACGTCACAAAACTTTCAGCAATCAGTGAACCGGCAGGCCCGAGTTCAATCCACGCTTGTTCAATTTGATCGGTCGTACGAAGAACGAATTGACCTTTACCGTCATAACCGCCCGTGGCTGTTTTTAAAACAATCGGTAAACCTAATTCAGCAACCGCAGCCTTTAAGCTGTCTAAAGAATTGACTGCTTTATACGGCGCAACAGGAATATCGAGTTGATCGAATAAAGCTTTTTCAAGCAAACGGTTTTGCGCAGTCGCCAAAGCCTGACGTGGCGGATGCAGTTCTTTTTGCTTGGTTAAAACATCAACATCTGCCAGCGGTGTATTTTCAAACTCTAGGCTGAAAACATCTGCGCTTTCGATGAACTGTTGTAAACCATTTTCAGCTTTAGTCGAAATCACTTGACCCATCGCTGCGGAAGGGCAATCTGTATTGGCTTCAAAGAAGGTGCATTGAATATTCAGCGGTAGGGCAGCTTGTGCCATCATACGGCCGAGTTGACCACCACCAAAAATACCGATGGTTTTATCCATAACGTGTGTCCCGTTTTAAGCTTGGCTTTAGATTTGACCCGGAATATTTTTGCTCGCCACTTTTTCAGTTTGCGCAGCACGGAATTCAGCAACATTTTTTGCAATTTCAGGACGTGTTAAACCTAAAATTTGTGCTGCCATAATTGCTGCATTGGTTGCACCAGCAGGACCAATCGCCAATGTACCCACTGCAATACCTGCAGGCATTTGTACGATTGAAAGCAATGAATCCACACCATTCAAGATTGAAGATTTTACTGGAACGCCTAATACAGGTAGATCAGTTTTTGCTGCACACATACCTGGTAAATGCGCTGCGCCACCGGCACCGGCAATAATCACCTGAATACCACGATCACGTGCTGTTTCGGCATATTCGAATAAACGGTCTGGCGTACGATGCGCAGAAACAACTTCCGCTTCAAATGAGACGCCAAGTTGTTTAAGCATATTGGCAGTGTGTTCGAGAGTTGCCCAATCAGATTGAGAACCCATGATAATTCCAACGAGAGGTTGAGTGTCTGCAGCAGCCGCATTCATTGCAAATATTCCATAAACGAATGTAAGGAAGGATAAATCTCGACAAATGCCAAGCTTTAAATGAATCACAAGCCCGATATTATAGACTGATTTTTCATCTCACCAAAATTTAACAGCTCAAGCAGGCTGATATTTTCAGTATTTTTTATAGAAATAGATAAAAACAGTGGAGTGGTCAGTTTATTGACTACGAAAGACAAAATATACACAACCTAAAAGACACAATCCTGCCCATAAATAATCCAGTTTAAAAGGCTGCTTAAACAGAAAAATCATAAAAGGCACGAACACCAGCAACGTCACCACTTCTTGGGTAATTTTCATTTGTCCCACCGCCCAGCCTTGTTGTGCAAGCAATCGAGTGGCAGGAATCATAAAGCTGTATTCGAGTAGGGCAACTACCCAGCCAAATAAAATCGCTTGCCAAAGCGGTGCACCATGTAAAAACTTCAAATGACCATACCAAGCCAAGGTCATAAAACAGTTAGAAATAATTAAAAGTAGCAGCGGAAAGAACATAGTCAATTTATCTGGAATAATCGTGAATATTTTACGTTTTTCCAGTAAAAAAGCATGTCATTTCATCCATGATTTTTCCAACGAACCATGCCCATATAACAGCGATATAAAACGCATGATGCAATCCTATGAATAGATACAAGAAAGACTATCTTTTCCGCAAAACCCTTGATATCGTTGCTTTCAAATTGAATCAATAATGACACCACCAACAACACCGTGATGTGTCAAAAAAGCAGTGGAGTTAAAACGAATGCATCTGCATATTTTGGGTATCTGTGGCACCTTTATGGGTTCGCTGGCATTATTAGCACGTGATTTAGGACATAAGGTGACGGGTTCAGATGCGAACGTCTATCCACCCATGTCGACCCAACTGGAAAATGCAGGTATTACCTTAATGCAAGGCTATGACCGTAGCCATTTGCAGCCACATCCAGATTTGGTGATTGTCGGGAATGCCATGAAACGTGGCATTGATGCTGTGGAATATATGCTGAATGAAGGTTTACCGTATATTTCAGGTCCACAATTTTTGGCAGATCATGTATTACAAGGTAAGCATGTTTTAGGTGTTGCCGGTACACACGGTAAAACCACCACAACAACTATGCTTGCTTGGGTGCTTGATCAAGCCGGATTAAACCCTGGTTTCTTGATTGGTGGCGTACCGCTAGGTTTTAGTGAAAGTGCACGTTTAGGTGGCGGCAAATACTTTTGTGTAGAAGCAGATGAATATGATTCAGCCTTCTTCGACAAGCGTTCCAAGTTTGTGCATTACCATCCTAAAACAGCCATTTTAAATAACCTTGAATTTGACCATGCTGATATCTTTGATGATTTGGCTGCGATTCAAAAACAATTCCATCATCTGGTACGTACCATTCCAAGTGAAGGGCGTATTATTGCCCCGATTACTGAAACCAATATTGATGAAGTTTTGGAAATGGGCTGCTGGACACCTGTGGTTCGCACTTCATTGGATGCGAATGAAAAAGCATCACTTTCTGCGGAACAACTATCTGCAGATGGCTCACACTTTAAAGTGTTAGAAAATGACGTGGTTAAAGGCATCGTTAAATGGAACATGACCGGTCAGCACTCTGTTGCCAATGCCTTGGCAACCATTGCTGCGGCTGAACATGTTGGCGTTTCAATTGAAACGGCTTGTGAAGCTTTATCTAATTTCGGTGGTGTAAAACGCCGTATGGAGTTGCTTGATACCGTGAAAGGTATTGAAGTTTATGATGACTTTGCACATCACCCAACCGCGATTGAAACGACGCTGGACGGCGCGCGTAAACGCTTAGGCGAACGTAAACTTTGGGCGATTATTGAACCGCGTTCAAACACCATGCGTATGGGTAGTCATAAAGATGGCTTGGCCCATTCTGCACGTTTGGCCGATGAAGTGATTTGGTATCAACCTGAAGGTCTGGACTGGGATTTACAACCGGTGATTGACGCTGCACCAAACAAAGCAGTTGTTGCACGCTCACTAGATGACATCATTAAAACTGTAGCCAGTGAAGCAGGTGAGGGCGATGCTGTGGTGATTATGTCGAATGGCGGTTTTGGTGGATTACATCAGAAGTTGATTACGGCGTTGAAAGCGTAAGATTGAAGTATGAAGAAGCCCGCGAAGCGGGCTTTTTTTAGGCTAATAATTTATTAACTTGAACTTTCCAAGATTGGTCATGAATAATTCTTTCTTTAAATAAATCATTAGCTAATATTTCTGTTTTAGATAATTTGGACAAATCTTTCCACTTAGAGTGTTCAAATACATATGTTGCATTATTTGGATTATCACTTTCTAAAACTGATATTCCTTTAGATGGAAAGTTATAAACGACATAACCTTTGTACCCACCAAAACCTAATACAATTTCATCAGGCCCAAAATTATGAATTTCAGACATTCTTTTTTCTATCACAGGTCGAATTGAAGGCTTCAATTTTGGTGATAAGGATTTCCTTATTGCTTCTTCCATTTCTAATTTTGTACCTTTCGGCAAAATGACCCAATTAACAAAATGCATTTTGGTTGGCAAAGCCACAAAACCATCTTTAGCTGGAATATGGATATCTAATTCACTACCAAAGACTTCAAGCGCTAAATTCACTTTATGTATAAATAATTCATCACTATCAATAGGATCAATTTTTATAAAGAAAAATAGTTCCTTATCATTCTCAATACATAGAACTGGAATATTCTGTGCTGCAATAGTTTCTCTTGGATAACGTTCATATGTTCTAGTAATAAAATCTGAAACTGTAGTTCGACTATCCCTACCATCAAACTGAGATCTAGTAGTCCAAAAAGAACGTGTTACTTTTTCTTTCGGCAAGTCTTTACGAATAATTTCTCTGCCATCTGCATTTCTTCTACTAAATCTTCCTATTTTATTAGGTAAAAAACTCTATCCATCCTTCCAATTCAATTTATCTGAAAATTTTTCAATATGTTTATCCTCTAAAGTTGATAACTTCACACCTAATAAAAAATCCTTTCCGAACTGAGACAAACTATCAGGAATTTTCCTAAAAGATTTCTGCTTAAACTTCATTAACAACCCCAAATAAAAATGTATATTTTTTATTCAATTGGTGTGAATAACATTTATTCAAGTAATTATTTAAATTATATTTTTTTTAAAACCCAATATCTGCTGATCTTCTTACACAATTAAATTTAAGTAGCTAAATCCTCCAAATTCCAATCCCATCCAAACATCACAATGACATAACAAGTTTCAGGCATAGTTTTTAATCATTTTTATAAGAACATCCCCCCAAATAACCTGAAATAAAAGTTCGTATTGATAATTTTTTGTCTTTAACCAGTTCAGTCGTCATTAAACCAGATCATTATGTAAGCAAACCTGTCCACGTAATGACTTCATCAATTACTGTTGATAGCTTAGAGATGCACACTCTGTGTATTCATGCTCAATGCTTCAACCCCTAATAAATACAGCAGAGCCAATGATTAACTTCTTTCCTTCCATCGTTCAGTTTTCCTCTATTTAAATGTCATGCTTTCAATCATTTAAAGAGGAAATCCACCCGATAGGGTGAAAGAGAAGAAATAAAAAGGAATAAGCTGATGACAACAATGAAAGCAATGGTCTACTACGGCGAAAATGATATCCGTTTTGAAGACCGTCCCATTCCCCAGATTATTGATCCAACCGATGCGGTCATCCGAGTCACCAAAACCACCATTTGCGGTACCGATTTAGGCATCTGGAAAGGTAAAAATCCCGAAATTCAGGAAGAGGCCAAGAAGAAGACCGGTAAATTTGACGGTCGTATTTTAGGCCATGAAGGTATTGGTATCGTTGAAGAAGTCGGCTCGGCCGTCAAGAACGTTAAAAAAGGCGATCGGGTGATTATTTCCTGTGTCAGCCGCTGCGGGACCTGTGAAAATTGTCAGAAACAACTCTACGCTCACTGCCGTAACGGAGGTGGGTGGATTATGGGTTACATGATTGATGGTGCCCATGCAGAATATGTACGGACGCCCTTTGCCGATACCTCGCTTTATCCCTTACCCGAAGGTTTAAATGAAGATGTCGCGGTGTTTTTATCGGATGTATTGCCCACCTCGCATGAAATTGGCGTGCGATATGGTGATGTCAAACCGGGCGATAGCATTGCAATTGTGGGAACAGGCCCGATCGGGATGGGTTGCTTACTGACCTCGCAATTCTATTCACCAGCGCAAATTATTGCGGTGGATATGGATGATAACCGTCTCGCACTTGCCAAAGAATTAGGTGCCACCCATACCATTAACTCAGGCAAGGAAGATGCAATCGCACGTATTCTAGAGATTACCGAAGGTCGTGGTGTCGATTGTGCGATAGAGGCAGTGGGTGCAGAGGCAACATGGAATATATGCCAGAACGTGGTAAAAGAAGGCGGTCATATCGCCAATGTCGGTGTACATGGCAAGCCGGTTAATTTTGAACTGCAAAAGCTTTGGATTAAAAACCTGACCATCACCACAGGTTTGGTCAATACCAATACTACAGGCATGTTGCTAAAAACCTGCTGTTCTGGAAAATTACCTTTAGAACGCTTGGCCAGCCATCACTTTAAATTTGCTGAATTTGAGAAAGCCTATGATGTGTTTAAACATGCAGCAGACGAGAATGCGATGAAGGTGATTATCGATCTTGCTTAATTGGCTCAAAAACATAAAGCTCCAAAATGATAAAAGCCCAAGTTTTTTGGGCTTTTTTAAATCATGACAAACTTAAGCCACAACATCTGCAAAGCTTTTGTCGCGTTTAAACATTACATCGACATATGAACAGGTTGGGACAATTTTCAATCTTTTTTGACGTGCGAATTCCACTAAAACATCCAGCAACTGGCGTGCTACGCCATGTCCACGCAAGACATCATCTACCCAAGTATGATTGGCAATAATTTGATGCTCACCTATCCAGATATAACTGATTTCTGCAATCCGTTGACCTGAATCATTCAAAGTAAAAAATTCGCCTTTTTGACCATTATCATCATGTTGAAACTGCATCGCTATCCCTCAATTTTTTACTTGATTGAAATTAGAATACTTTAAAAATAACTTATTTCAACACATCATGAATAGATGAATCTTTATCAAAAACTGACTTGGCAAAAGGGCAGAGCGGAATAATTTTAAGATTATTGTTGTCTCTATATATGGTTAGCACTTTTGCTACTGAGGATTAAACTTAACAATTTTAAGGTTTAAGCCTAAAATTTAGCGCTACTTCTCAAATACTCTGACTATGTCATCCTTATCTTCTGAAATTCCACCTAATCCTACACGGCAATGGATCAGTGTCATTACCTTAGCCTTTGCAGCCTTTATTTTTAATACCACCGAATTTATCCCCGTGGCATTGCTGAGTGATATTGGCAACAGTTTCAATATGCCCGCCACTGACGTCGGCATCATGATTACCCTCTATGCGTGGGTGGTTGCGCCAATCTCATTACCGATGATGCTGATGACGCGTAATGTCGAACGCCGTTTTCTACTGATTGCTTTATTTGTCGTATTTATTCTCAGTCATGGCTTATCTTATTTCGCCTGGAATTTTAATGTGCTTTTAGCCAGCAGAATCGGGATTGCATTTTCCCATGCACTGTTTTGGTCTATTACCGCCTCGTTAGCAGTACGTGTTGCGCCTAAAGGTAAAGAATTTCAGGCACTGGGTTTACTGGCGACAGGTACCGCTTTAGCGATGGTCTTGGGGATTCCATTTGGTCGCATGATTGGTGAAGCGTATGGCTGGCGCAACACTTTTGCTTTAATCGCTATTGGTGCGGCTATCGTTTGTCTGACACTGGCAAAAACCTTACCCAAACTGCCCAGCGTCAATTCAGGTTCCCTCAAAAGTATTGGTGTCCTGTTTAAACGCCCGAGCTTGGTGATCGTATTTGCCTTAACCATTATTATCATTACGGCACAATTTACCGCTTATAGTTATATCGAACCCTTTACCCTCAATATTGCCCATTTTAGTTCTTCTCAGACCACCAGCTTATTACTCATTTACGGCGGTGCCGGTTTTATTGGCTCTTATCTGTTTGGTAAATTTGGCAATAAATATCCTAAAATTGCGATTCCTTTAAGCAGTGCTTTATTAGCGATGTCGATGTTACTGCTCCTGCCACTCGCTCAAGGTTTTAACAGTTTGAGTATTCTTAGCTTATTTTGGGGCATGAGTATTATTTGCTTTAGCTTGGCGCTACAAGCCAAAACACTCAACCTTGCATCGGATGCGACCGATGTCGCCATGGCGATTTATTCAGGCCTTTATAATGTCGGTATTGGTGGCGGGGCATTATTAGGAGGAATGGTCACGGCAAGTTATGGCTTAAGTCAGATTGGAATCGTGGGTGGCTTGGTTGCTGTTGTAGGTACAGTCTTGGCATTCATTTTGGTGCAACGTAAAGATTTTATTAAAATGTAAGTCACTAGATAAAATTTGCACAATTCACATAAATATGCGATTCTTGCGCCATATTTGGATTAGATCCAAAACAAAATTGAGTTGAACAAGGGGAGTAGCCTCCTCCAAGCGTCCTTAGAAGTAATTCTAGCCGACGTGTCAGAATATCGTCATTACACTTTGCAAAAAGTCGGTATCTGAGCATCTGAAATTACCAAATATGGATATTCAGATGTAGGCAAGACCTTGATCATGTTGACACAGATGTTTAAATCATCTGGCAACAGGTCAAGGTTTTTTTATGACCAGTTGTCGGGTGTGGAGATTTTTTTATGGAATCCATCGGCAACCCTGGGTTGTATCTGGCATTTTTTGCGATGGTGGCAGTGATGCTCATCGTCGACTTTATTGGCTTCAAAAATAAAGAAGACCAGCCCGTTAAAATTAGGTCAGCAGCCTATTGGAGCATTGCCTGGGTCAGTGTGTCCATCCTGTTCGCTGGCGCTTTATGGCTGTATTTGCAGCAAACGGCGGGTGTTGCTTTAGCCAATCAAAAAACCATGGAATACTTTGCGGGTTATCTGTTAGAGAAATCACTCGCGATTGATAACGTGTTTGTCTGGTTGATGATTTTTGCTGCCTTTGCCATTCCTCCAGCCTTGCAACGTAAAATTTTGCTCTATGGGGTACTGGGCGCCATTGTGTTGCGCACCCTGTTTATTTTTATCGGTGCATGGTTCGTTCAGGAATTCTCTTGGGTGCTTTATATCTTCGGTGCCTTCCTGGTTTATACCGGCTTTAAGTTTCTTAGAGGCCACGAAGACAATCCCAATATTGAAGATATGGCTATCTTGAAGTGGTTACGCAAACATATGCGTATTACCCCTCAGCTAGATGGGCATAACTTCTTTGTGCGTCAAAACGGTGTGTTATGGGCCACGCCATTATTTCTGGTACTGATTTTGGTTGAAGGCTCAGATGTCATTTTCGCAGTCGATTCCATTCCGGCTATTTTTGCGGTCACCAGTGATCCCTTTATTGTCTTGACCGCCAACCTCATGGCGATCTTGGGTTTGCGTGCCATGTTCTTCTTACTGGCAGGCGCTGCGTCTAAAATGCACTACTTACCCTATGGCCTCGGGATTATCTTGCTGTTTATTGGTTTTAAAATGTTGATGCTCGACGTGTTCCATATGCCCATCTGGATATCACTCAGCTTTATTGTGATTGTACTGGCGATTACCGCTTGGTTATCAATTCGCTATAACAAGCAGCAAGAGCAACTGTAATCTTTAAATAAAATGATCCAGCCTTCCATCGCATAGATGGAAGGCTTTTTTATGCCCGATATTGCAATTTACGGCTGCTTTTTCAAAGCCTAAACATCAGGCTTGATCCATAGAACAGGGGAGGACTTAAAACTGATGCGAGAGGGTTTAAGCAAAATATTTCAGGTACAATCAATTGAAAAAATGAGAAATTAAAAGGTTATTGCATGTCTCCTATTCAGGCTCAACGCGCCGTTCGTGGTCGCTTTCTTGATATTCAACACACCGTTTCCCAAGCCTCCGATATTGCTCAAGCCATTCGTTATATTGAAGATGGTTTGCTCATCACTCACGCTGGAAAAATCACCTGGTTTGGGATATGGCAAGAGGGGCAAAATTTGCTGAATCAAGATATGCCGCTGGAACATTATCCTGAGCAACTGATTGTGCCGGGATTCATCGATACCCATATCCATTTCCCACAAACCGAGATGGTCGGTGCCTATGGTGAACAACTGCTAGAATGGCTCGACACCTATACCTTTCCTACAGAATTGCAATTTAAAGACAAAGCCTATGCCGACAAAATTGCGCAATTTTTTGTTCAGGAATTATTGAAAAATGGTACCACCACAGCCTTAGTTTTTTGTAGCGTACATGCTGAATCAGTCAATGCCTTATTTGAAGCGGCTGAACAGCATCAAATGCGTTTAATTGCCGGCAAAGTGATGATGGACCGTCATGCCCCTGATGACCTGTGTGATACAGCAGAAAGCTCTTATAATGACTCTAAAGCACTGATTGAAAAATGGCATGGCAAAGGTCGTAACCTGTATGCGATTACTCCGCGTTTCGCCCCCACATCTACACCAGAACAACTTGCAAAAGCAGGACAGTTAAAAGCTGAATATCCTGAAGTGTATGTACACACCCATTTAAGTGAAAATAAAAACGAAATAGCGTGGGTGAAAGATTTATTTCCAGAACAAAAAGGCTATTTGGATGTTTATCATCATTATGGCTTAACCGGGCAGCGTTCGGTATTTGCCCATTGCGTGCATTTGGAAGATGCCGAATGGGACTGTATGCATCAGACCAACTCAGCGATTGCCTTTTGCCCAACTTCAAATCTGTTCTTGGGCAGTGGTTTATTTCCTTTGAAAAAAACCTGGGAAAAGCAGGTTAAAGTTGGCTTGGGTACAGACATTGGTGCCGGTACTTCATTTAACCAGCTGCAAACCTTAAATGAAGCCTATAAAGTACAACAACTTCAGGGTGATAAACTCTCTGCATTTGAATCCTTGTATCACGCCACATTGGGCGGAGCCAAAGCCTTAGATCTGGACGATAAACTGGGTAACTTTAACCTGGGTAAAGAAGCCGATTTTATTGTGCTCGATTTAAAAGCCACTGCACTACAGGCACTGCGCCAAGAACGCGCCAAAGGCATTGAAGATGCATTATTTGCACTGATGACCATGGGCGATGACCGTAATATTCAGGCGACTTATATTTATGGAGAACCAGTATATGTCAAAGAATAAGACAACAAAAAGATCCTATAAAAAGATATTTTTGTTTGTTGCAATAGGTGTGGCTTGTACTGTGTTGCTTAAGCGTGATACCCCACAAACCAAGGCCTGATTACATTTTCAGCCGCAAAAAAGATGCATCTCTTGAGCAGATGTATTAAAATTAAAACATCTTTTGAGGTGTTGCTGGTCAACACCTTTTTTATTTTTTGATTTGCTTTTAGGTATCTACCCATGACCGTTCATATGAGCGTAATGATCTCAGCTGAAGAAATTCACGCGAAAGTCAAAGAGCTTGGTGCAAAAATTGATGCTCACTATGCCAATAGTGACAAAGAACTTGTGCTGATTGGTTTACTGCGTGGTTCAGTCATTTTTATGGCTGATTTATGTCGTGCGATAACCAAACCGCATGAACTCGACTTTATGACGGTATCAAGTTACGGTGGCGGTACAGTTTCAACACGTGATGTCAAAATCTTAAAAGACCTAGACGGCGAAATTCGCGGTAAAGATGTTCTTATTATCGAAGATATTATTGACTCAGGGAATACCCTCAGCAAGGTTCTAGAAATTTTAACGACGCGTAATCCTAACTCTATTGAACTGTGTACTTTAATCAGCAAACCTTCACGCCGTGAAATTGAACTTGAAGTGAAGTTTTTAGGCTTTGAAGTGGAAGACAAGTTTATTGTCGGTTATGGCTTGGACTTCGACCAAAAATATCGCCACATTCCATTTATTGGCGAAATTGGTCTATAAGACCCATAAGATACTTAAAGTGGCCGAAGGCCACTTTTTTTATCATTCACATTTCAACAAGAACAAAAACACAACAGTTTTTAGCAGGACTCAACTGTTTCATTTTCTATAAATGATTAATTATAAAAATGAAAGCGTAATGAAAGTATATAAACAAACGATAAATGGAGAAGATATATGTGGTCACTTATAGTTGCGATCGTGGTCGGTTTTATTGCGGGTTTAATTGCACGCGCTATTCATCCTGGAAATGATAAATCAGGATTTATTGTTACGACTTTGTTGGGTATCGCAGGTTCTTTATTGGCAACTTACGGTGGACGTTTACTCGGCCTCTACGGTGAAAACTCTGCCGCAGGCTTTATTGCTTCGGTGATCGGCGCCATCATTATCCTATTCCTTTATAACCTGATTGCAAAAAAATCAGGCGTTTAAATCATTCTTCCAATGCTCAGTTACTCTAATAAAAAAGCACCTGTTAAGGTGCTTTTTTATGGTTTGATTCATCAGGAAATAAACCTGTTATAGACCCAGCTCTTTCCACATTTTTTCTATTTCTTGAGCAGGGTGGGAACCCATCACCTTAAAACCATTGGAGAAAATAATGGCAGGTGTTCCATTTAAACCCAATGATTTTCCTAAACTCAAATTACGATCAATCGGATTGGCACAGGTCTTTTTAGAACTTGGCTGAATCCCTTTACCGATCAAATTTGACCAAGCCAAGGCAGGAGCTTTTTCACAGAAAACTTGCTTTGAAACAGCAATTGACTGGTTTTTGATTGGATAAATAAAAGTATAAATCGTGACATCATTCAACTTGCTTAATTCAGTCTCAAGTTGTTTGCAATACGGGCAATTTGGGTCAGAAAAAATTGCGATCTGGCGTTTCCCATTACCTCGCACACTTTTCACTGCATCCTGTAAAGGCAATTTTTTCCAATCAATGCTGTTTTGTTTAAGTACTAAATCTTTGGTCAAATTTTTCTGATCACTTAAACGGTACATTGAACCAACCAGAATATGTTGCGCATCTTCACCTAAATACACTACTTGACCATCCATTGAACCGCTATAAATACCTTTCATATCGGTGGCTTGAATATTTTCAATGCTCAATTTTGGATGTTGTTTGGTGAGGTTGTTTTTGACCGTATCAACATTCGCCAAACTTAAGCTTGAAATAAAACTGACCAAGGCGAATGCCAATGTTTTTTTAATCATGTTTTTTTGCTCATAGATTCCAATTGTTCAACGCGATTCTACTTAAAATTTAACGACAGATTCAGTTAATTTTAGCAGTCCTTACTGAAAGCCCACATATTTCATCATCAAGGTTTCACGTGGAACATTGACAGAATTTATAGCGGATTTATTTCTATCGAAACATGCACAATTTCGTCATGAATAGACAGTGCTTTACGAACCTGGTCTGCGTTCAAACTGGAATCCGTTGCCAAAGCTAAAATACAGGAAAATTTTCCTTTACCGACTTTCCAGACATGCAGGTCGGTAATTTCTACCACAGAAAATTCAGCAATCACTTCCCGGATTTCTTCCACTACCGGATGATCCATTTCCGCATCGAGCAAGGTTTTCCCTGTCTCTTTAATCAGGCCAATGGCCCATTTTGCCACCAAAATCGAACCTGCAATCCCGAGTACCGCATCGAGAAAACCCCAATCTAAATACTTCGCAGCAAACAGCGCAATAATCGCAAACACTGAGGTCACCGCATCTGCAACTACATGCATAAATGCAGCTTTCTGGTTTAAGTCATGATGTACATGAGCGTGCTCATTTTCATGTTCGTGGTGATGGTGATGGTGATCATCATGCAGTAACCAAGCGCAGATTAAATTAATCACCAAACCCAGAATTGCAATGGGAATGGCCTGGTTATAATGAATATCAATCGGGTTGAGAAGTCGTTCTATCGACTGGAATGCCATAAATATCGCCACCACCATCAATAAGATCGCGCTGCTATATCCGGCTAAAATTTCAATTTTCCAGGTGCCAAAACTAAATCGAGAATCATGTGCATAATGACGTGCGGAACGATAGGCAAAATAAGCCAGTCCCAAGGCCAACATATGTGAACTCATATGCCAACCATCGGCAAGCAACGCCATAGAGTTGTAAATCCAGCCTCCAATCACTTCTAATAGCATCATCACTGCCGTTAGAATAGTCGCCAATAGAATACGTTTTTGGGCGAGGGGATTACCTTCATCAAACTGATGAGCGTGTGTTCTGGTCAATGGGGCTTTTTGCATAATTTTAGCGCTTAAATATACTCCCCCATAGTATATTTATTTTTGGAGAATTGTGTTGGGTCATTTACATCAAGATAAGAAAATTCATAATCGAGTCAAACGCTTACAAGGACAAATTAACGCCGTAGAGCAGGCCTTAAACAGCCCTGAGCATTCATGTATTACGGTATTACAGCAAGTTGCTGCCATTAAAGGTGCCGTGAATGGTCTAATGAGTGAATTGATCGAATCACATTTACGTCATCACGTGATTGGTGAACAAACTGAAATTAATGAACAGGAACTTGCTGAATTTTTAAAATTATTAAAGCGTTATAGTTAAATGGTTTACATCTTATAAATTGACGCCCTAGGCGGATAAGAATTAATCTATAGCTCTTCTTTCCTCTCCAAATATTCGCTATTTTCAAACCTATGGCGGGTGTTTCTGTGACTCTACATGACGACTCAACAATCATGGCGACCATTTTTAATGGTCAGCCTGGCACTTTGTATTGGAACCATTGGAACCGCACTCGCGAGCCCTTTATATCCGATCTATCAAGAACTGTGGCATCTGCTACCGAGCCATATTACCTATATCTTTGTGGCTTATATGTTTGGCTGTCTGGCGACCTTGTTATTTTTAGGTCGAACCAGCAACAGTTTTGGATTCCTACGTACCTTACAAATCGGTATCGTGTTTGTGATATTGGGCTTAGCACTTTCATCCATTGCATCGAATGCGCTTTGGCTGGCTTTAGGTCGCTTTATTATTGGGATTGCATCAGGGCTGATCAGTACCTCTGCGATGCTTGGATTAATCACCACCATTCCAGATAGTCATAAACAAAATGCACCGCAATTAAGTTCCATCATTACCGTAATGGGTTTTGGCTTGGGACCCTTTATTGGCGGGCTGATTGCTCAGTTCTCTACCCAACCGTTAATTACGCCTTATTTACCCATTATTGCAGCCGCAATTTTATGCTTTTTTGGTTTATTTCTGGTTAAAGTCCCACAATTTAAAGCCCAGCCTTTTTCAATTGCACCACGTTTAGAAATACCTGCAGCCCAGCATCAAGCCTTATTTTTTATTGCCGGTTTAACTGCATTCAGCGCTTTTGGGGCCTTTAGTTTATTTGCATCCTTATCACCATCTTTTGTGAAAGACCTAATTCCCTGGCATGGACCATTGGTCAGTGGTTCAGCGATTGCCAGTATTTTACTGGTTTCTGCTGTCGTACAATTTTCCGCTAAACATCTTCCTGCAGCAAAAAGCCTGAGTTTAGGGCTGATGACTTTAGTGGTGAGCTTTGTTTTATTGGGCTTATGTATGAGTATGCAGTGGAGTATTTTGTTCTTTATCAGCGACATTATGGTCGGTGTAGGACATGGGCTGGGCTTATTGGGTGCATTCGGTTTAATTCACCAGATGACCACCACGGATAACCGCGCAGCTGTGATGTCGACCTATTTATTTATTGGTTACTTGGGCACGATTGTCCCGATTATTGCAGTGGGATATTTAGCCGATCATTTTGGCTTAACCATTGGGGTTTTAGGATTCTGTGTAGGCGTTGGTTTACTCTGTCTTGCGCTGATATTTTGGCATAAGAAAATTTCATCATAAAAAAACCGCCTTCATAAAGGCGGTTTTTCAAATCGACTGGATTACTTTCCAATACAGAACGATCCAAAGATTTTCCCTAACAAATCATCTGCACTAAATTCACCGGTAATCTCCGCCAAGGCATTTTGCGCCAGACGAAGAGACTCTGCCACCAATTCACCCGCTTGATATACCACCAACTGCTCATGTGCTTCTGCAAGATACACTTGAGTGCGTTTCATTGCGTCTAAATGACGTGTACGTGCAATAAAGGTATCTTCTTCTGGCTGAAAGCCTGCATGCGCTGTAATCGCATCTATAAGCGATTGAACACCAGTTTCCTGCTTGGCTGAGACGGTAATATGACGAAATCCCTGATAATCGCCAATTTCAGCAGCTGCACCGGTTAAATCGCACTTGTTGGCGATTAACATTAGACGGCGTGGCTCCAGATGCTCGGCAAAATAGTTTTGTGCCAGTTGCAGTGGATCTTCACCTTGACTTAAGTCATACACCAACAGCAACAAATCCGCTTGTTCAATTTCTTTAATCGCGCGGCGGATCCCTTCTTTCTCGACAATATCCCCGGTTTCACGCAGACCTGCAGTATCGGTCAGGGTAATCGGCAAGCCATTTAAGGTGATTTTTTCATGCAAGACATCACGGGTTGTACCGGCAATATCGGTCACAATGGCACGTTCATTTCCGGCCAAAGTATTCAACAAGGAAGATTTACCTGCATTCGGCTTACCGGCAATCACCACCTGTAAGCCTTCACGCAATAACTGACCTTGACGTGCCGACTTTTGCACTGCCGTCACTGAACTTTGCACATCTTCAAGCAACGCTAAAATTTTACCATCGGCCAAAAAGTCTATTTCTTCTTCAGGGAAATCAATGGCAGCTTCCACATGTAAACGTAGATGAATCAATTTCTCTAATACGGTGTTCACTCGGGTCGAAAAAGCCCCTTGTAGCGAACGTACCGCAGAACGTGCGGCGGCTTGTGACGTTGCATCAATCAAATCGGCAATCGCTTCGGCTTGAACCAGATCCAGCTTGCCATTTTCAAAGGCACGCATCGAGAATTCACCGGCTTTGGCCGCAATCGCACCCAATTCAAGCAAACGCCCCAGCAAAGCATTTTGAATCACAGGTCCACCATGACCTTGCAACTCAACCACATCTTCACCGGTAAACGAGTTTGGATTGGGAAAGCAAATGGCTAAACCCTCATCCATGACTTCACCCGCGGCATCATAAAACTGACGGAAACCGGCAAAGCGCGCTTTCGGTAAGGCCTTTTGCGTTAATGCTTCTGCAATGGCATAGGATTTTGGACCAGACAGACGAATCACCCCCACACCACCACGTCCGGGCGGAGTTGCAATTGCAGCAATCGTTGTTCGGTTTTGCATAAAATTCACCTAAAAAGTCCTAAATTACAGCCAAAGAAAAATCCGCCTAAGATTACCATCTTAAGCGGATTTATTCAGCTATTCGCAATCAGTCGTTACTTAAACAACGTCGCGTTTTTCGCGTTCTTTCGCCACACCTTTGTTGATCAAACTTTGCTGCAAGATGGTAATACTGTTGTTGACAATCCAGTACATTACCAAGCCCGCAGGGAAGAACAACATAAATACGGTGAAGATAATTGGCATGATTTTGAAGACTTTCGCCTGCATCGGATCAGCCGGTTGCGGATTTAAAGACTGCTGAATAAACATGGTCAAACCCATCAATAACGGCAGGATAAACCATGGATCCATTGCAGATAAATCTTGAATCCAGCCTAACCACGGTGCGTGACGAAGTTCTACCGACTCCATCAATACCCAGTACAAGGCCAAGAAAATCGGCATTTGTAAAAGCAGTGGCAAGCAACCTGATAATGGGTTGACTTGTTCACGTTTATACAGCGCCATCATTTCTTGCGAGAAACGCATACGGTCTTCACCGAACTCTTCTTTCATGCGTTGCATTTCAGGTGCAATCACACGCATTTTCGCCATAGAACGGTAGCTCTTAGCAGATAATGGCCAAAGAATCAGTTTTACCAACACAGTCAATAAGATAATTGACCAGCCCCAGTTGCCCACAATGTTATGGAAGAATTGCAGACCCAGGAACAATAACTTCGCAATTGGCCATAACCAACCATAATCAACAGTCTGGTTTAAACCGATCGCCAAATCTTTCAGTTCAGACTGAATTTTAGGACCTGAATAGAACGTCGCATCCAATTCAGCCGCAGTACCTGCAGGTACATTGATCATCGGTGAAGTGAAACCAATAATATTCATATTATCAGTGGATTGACGCGATTCCAGTTTCGCACTATACGGCTGACCATTGGCTTGAGTCAGTTTAAGATCACCTGGAATCCAAGCACTTACGAAATAGTGTTGAACAACACCAACCCAGCCACCTTTTGCTTCAACATTCAATTTTTCATCATTGAAGTTGTCAAATTTAAGCTTGTTATAGTGTTCATCAGGTGTACCCCAAGCACCACCCAGGAATGTACCTAGTGTGAAAATGCCTTGGTCTGATTTACCTGGATCGTCCGAATTATCACGTTTGATTTGACCAAACATTTGACCTTGCCAGTTCTGAGCACTACGGTTCACAACTTTGTGGTTCACAATAATCGGGTATTCACCTTGCTTAAAGGTAAATGTTTTGATGATTTCTACACCATCAGCCGTTTTATAAACCATCGGTACAGATAAAACTTTAATCGTTTTACCATCTTTGGTTTTTTCAGCTTTAGCATCAGCCAAGCTATAAGCTGCTTTTTCAACTTCATAAACCGGACGACCATTACGGTTGCTGTCAGGTCCATTTAAACCAATCAAGCCAGACTGAGCAACGTAAGTACGTTTTGCATCGCTTTCCAGCATGACAAACGGTTCATCACTGTCTTTATTTTTATCGTGGTTCAATAATTCAATACGAACAATGTCACCACCTTTAGGATTAATCCAAAGATGATAAAGGTCAGTTTGTACTGAAATAAGCTGTTGACTTACAGGTGCAGTGGCATCTGTTGTGGTTTGCTGAGTAGCAATATTTGCTTGAGGCACGTCAGACGCTGCTGGAGCTGTTTGAGCATTTGGCAAATCTGCAGATACTTCATGTGAAACCACGGCAGCTTCTTGCTGCGGTTTAGTCTCTGCATGACCATAATCTTTTTGCCAAGCCAAAATAAGCAAATATGCGACGACAAACATAGCCCCTAGAATTGCAAACCTGGCCCATTGTTGCATATCTATTATCCCAAGTAGTTAGAGTGATTTCGGTTCAATAAACGATCACGAAAGGGTACAGCAACGTGAAGCGTTTGAGAATCCATTTGCTGAAATGAAATAAAACGAATTGCTTTTGGAGGAACAGGGTCATAACCCGATCCACCCCAAGGATGACAACGGCAAATACGTTTGGTAGCTAACCACGCACCACGCACAGCACCATGAGAATGGACTGCTTCTAAAGAATATTGAGAACATGTTGGAATATAACGACAACGGGGTCCCAATAAAGGACTAATCGCGATCTGATAGAATCGAATCAACCAATGCAGTAAACGTACCATTGGCCATCTCTACTTTTGTGGGGAGGGAGCTATCTTTTTATGCTTATTGGCAAGGCGTTGCAATTTCTGCCAAGCAAATTGTAATTGCTGTTGCAATTCTGCATTAGGGATTGCTTCAATGCCGACTTTAGGCATGACCACAATATCTAATAAATCTAATTGCTGTTGATGAAGGCGAAAACTTTCGCGAGCAAGACGTTTTACTCTATTTCTTTCATGTGCGCGACGCACTTTTTTCTTGGCAACAACAATACCCAAACGACTGGAAGGCTGTTCGGAGTTTTTTGCCAAAAATAAGAAGTGGGGTTGATGCACTTTAAAAAGCGCACCATCAAACACACTTTTATAATCGGCAGCACAGCGTATGCGTACGTCTGTGCTGAAGCCATAAAGTGTCATGACACCCAAAATCGTAATAACTTAACTAATTAAACAGTTAAGCTATGACGACCTTTTGCACGACGGCGAGCTAATACTTGACGACCAGCTTTAGTAGCCATACGAGCACGGAAACCATGAACACGCTTACGCTTTAATTCTGATGGTTGAAATGTACGTTTCATATTGAAACTCCAAAAATGATCTTCTATGAAGGTTCGCGATTTTAGTGTTCATTCAGTGAGCTGTCAATCAAAAACAAACTTTCTTTCAAAATAAGGTATTTTTAAAAAAAAATGAAAAATATGAGATTTTTTATCACATTAAAAATTGTTTTAATTTTACACACAACATAAGTTGTTGATTAATAATGCAACATAAGTTATAAACAGAAATATTCACAACATTATCCACAACTTAGTATTGATAAGATTGTTTTCTTCACTTTTGAATTTAAATTTAAAAATATTCAGAGTTATCCCCACCAACAACCGTTCTTATAATTAAATTCAAATTTATAAATTTAAATTTATTACTATTAGGGAGCTGTTTTTCTGTGGAAAAGCTATTTTTTATTTATATAAACATTAAGTTAGATTGTGGATATCCATGTTTTTATAACCTTGTTAAATTGGGGATAACTTTGTGATATATTTTATCCACAGCTTGCGGATAATCTTATCCACATCGTGATTTAAATTTAAATTTAAACTGGAATTTGCTTTTTTGAATGATATTTCTTTAATTTTGCCATGACAGATGTGGATAACTTCGATAGAATGGCGACCCGCTTGGTCGGGCTCAAATGATTTTTTTATAACTAATGGAATAAATAGGGGTTTCACATGCTTTGGACTGACTGTTTAACTCGTTTGCGACAAGAGCTTTCGGGGAATGTCTTTACAATGTGGATTCGCCCTTTGGTGGCTGAAGAGCTTAACGACACCCTAAAACTTTATGCACCCAATCCTTATTGGACCCGTTATATTCAGGAACATCATCTTGAGCTGATCACGATTTTGGCAGAGCAAATGTCTGAAGGCCGAGTGCGCAAAGTTGAAATTTTGGTGGATTCCCGTCCAGGTGCAATTCTATCCGCCCATGAACAACCGGCAACCACGACTGCTGCTTTGCAATCGGTTGCCACACCGATGGCCAGACCTCGAAAAGAAAAAGAAGAATCCGGCGTTAAAAATAGCCGTAAGCGTTTATTAAACCCATTATTTACCTTTTCGTTATTTGTAGAAGGCCGCTCGAACCAGATGGCGGCGGAAACCTGTCGTAAAGTTTTAACCCAATTGGGTGCTTCTCAACATAATCCTTTGTTTTTGTATGGTCCGACAGGTTTAGGTAAAACGCATTTAATGCAAGCGGTGGGGAATGCTTTATTACAAGCCAAACCCAATGCGCGCGTGATGTATATGACTGCGGAAAGTTTTGTCCAGGATTTTGTCAGCTCATTACAACAAGGCAAAGTGGAAGAATTTAAGAAAAATTGCCGCTCGTTGGATTTGTTGCTAGTCGATGATATTCATTTGCTGGCCGGCAAAGAAGCCAGTTTGGTGGAGTTTTTCTATACGTTTAATGCCTTGTTGGATGAGTCAAAGCAGATCATTTTAACCTCGGATCGTTATCCTAAAGAATTGACTGAACTGGATGCACGTTTGGTTTCGCGTTTTTCTTGGGGCTTGTCGGTGGGTGTGGAACCACCAGATATTGAAACCCGTATTGAAATTTTGTTAAAAAAAGCTGAAAACATCGGGGTTGAGTTGCCGCGTAATTGTGCTTTGTTTGTGGCACAACAAGTTGTGGCCAATGTTCGTGAACTCGAAGGTGCGTTGAATAAAGTCGTGGCTATTTCACGTTTTAAAGGCACCCCCATTGATCTGGATGTGGTGCGTGAATCGTTAAAAGATGTATTGGCGATTCGTGCCAGAACCATCAGTACTGAAAATATTCAGCGTGTGGTAAGTGAATATTTTCGTATTCCGCTAAAAGAAATTGTGGGTCCGAAACGTACCCGTATTTATGCCCGTCCACGTCAGTTGGCAATGGGGCTTGCGCGTGAATTGACCGGCGATAGTTTCCCGGAAATTGGCATGGCCTTCGGTGGTCGTGATCACAGTACCGTGATGCATGCCTGTGAGAAAGTATTAAGCCTTCGTAAAGAAGATCCGATCTTCAATGAAGACTATAAAAACTTGCAACGTTTGTTGCAAAGTTGATCGAATTTGATCAAATTCTATTCTTGCAATGCGGCATATTCTGCCGCATAGTACACTGCTAAAAACACATTTATTTATTATTTATCTTCAGTAGTTAGAGGAATGTACCGTGCGTTTGAAAATCGCGAAAGAAAGCTTACTTAATGTTCTGTCACATGTCGTAGGAGCGGTTGAACGTCGCCATACTTTAAACATTCTTTCTAATGTAAAGATCCAGGTCAGTAACGAATCGCTAACCATTACCGGTTCCGATTTGGAAGTGGAGCTGGTGGCGAGTACTACGCTGGCTGAAGGTGCATGCTTGCAAGTGGGCGAGACCACTGTTCCTGCACGCAAGCTGATGGATATCTGTAAATCTTTACCGACAGCGGCATTGATTGACCTGCAAATTACTGAAGATCGCTGCATTTTAAAATCGGGTAACAGCCGTTTTGTGTTGGGAACTTTGCCTGCGGAAGATTATCCGTTATTGAGCACTGAAAATGCTCAAGGTACGCAAGTGACGGTGACTCAGCGCGAGTTAAAACGCCTGTTTGAAAAAACTGCTTTTGCGATGGCAGTGCAAGATGTCCGTTTTTATTTAACCGGTACCTTGCTTGAAATTGATCAAAATCAGCTTCGTGCAGTCACCACCGATGGTCACCGTTTAGCATTGTGTGAAACAGCAGCAACGTCAACTGCAACCCAAGCCATTCAAGCGATTGTGCCACGCAAAGCAGTAGCGGAATTACAACGCTTACTCAGTATTGAAGATGAGCAATTATCTTTGCTGATTGGTCGTGAATTATTAAATGTCACCATTAGCACCCCAAGCCGTGACAAAGAACAGGGGAATATCACTGTTCGTTTCACCACCAAGTTGATTGATGGGAAATTCCCGGATTACCGTCGTGTGATTCCTCGTGGTGGCGATAAAAATGTATTGATCGCGCATGATGTATTTAAACAATCTCTGCAACGTGTGGCGATTCTAAGTAATGAAAAATTACGTGGTGTGTTCCTGAATTTTGGTGCTGATTGTTTACAACTTCGCGCCAATAATCCAGAGCAAGATGAGGCGATTGAAGATCTAGCCATTCAATATGCAGATGCACCGATGGAAATGTCATTCAATGCGCAATACTTATTAGATGTATTGGGTGCTTTGGATGGTGATGATGTCTATATGACCATGACTGAAGCCAACCAATCGGTATTGGTACATGATCCGGCACAACAAGATCAGACCTATGTTGTGATGCCGATGCGTGTTTAATTTGCAGATTTTTTACAAGATCAAATTATGTTTATCACGCGTTTAAATATAGAACGTGTTCGAAACTTAAAAGCGGTTGCACTCCAAGAGTTGCAGCCGTTTAATGTCTTTTATGGCCAAAATGGTTCAGGTAAAACCTCGATTCTAGAGGCGGTTCATTTGCTGGCGACCGGGCGTTCTTTCCGAACCCATATCCCGAAAAACTATATTCAAAATGAAACAAGTGACGCGATTGTTTTTGCGCAATCTGCGACTGAAAAAATTGGCATGCAAAAATTTTTATCCGGTGAGCAACTGATTAAAGTCAATGGTGATCATATTGCGACCCAAGGGCAACTGGCTAAAATATTACCTTTGCAGCATATTGATCCACAAAGTACCGATATTATTGACTATGGGGCCAAACCTCGCCGCCAACTGATTGACTGGTTGATGTTCCACGTGGAACCCGATTTTTATCATGCCTGGCAGTATTATTCGCGCGCTTTAAAACAACGCAACAGTTTGCTGAAATCGAGACGAAGTCTCAGCCTGAATGATTTGGAGCCGTGGAATAGAATGCTGGCTGAATATGGCGAAATGCTGCATTCACAGCGCAGTGGAATTGTGGAACAGTGGAAAGTCTATTTTGAACAGGATTTAAAACAGTTATTGCCTGATCTGGATATTCAAATGGAATATGTTCCCGGGTTTCATACCGAGCTCGGCTTGCTGCATGACTTAACTGTACATCATCAAAAAGACCTCGATAGGCGCTATACCGAGTATGGTCCACATCGTGCAGATTTACGTTTAAAAACAACGCTGGGTGATGCTGACGTGGTGCTTTCACGCGGTCAAAAAAAGCTGTTGATTGTCGCCTTAAAACTGTCACAGATTGCAATGCTACATGCCTGTAATAAGGAAACTGTGGTATTATTAGATGATGTGACAGCAGAATTAGATTTAACTGCACAACGACGATTAATTGAGCGATTGAGCCAACTGGGTAGTCAAGTTTTTATTACCACTTTAGAGCATGAATCAGTAAAAAAACATTTACATGATTTGTCTATTTCATATCAATTATTCAATGTTGAAAACGGTCAAGTTCAAGTTGTCGTGCAATAGTTTTTTAGATTTTACCCATCTTTGGATAGACCTATATTTCACTAGGGAGAAACCATGAGTTCAGAAGATCAAGCTGCTTCTCAAACAGAACCAACCAATGAAAAGGCTTATGATTCCTCTAGTATCAAGGTATTACGTGGCCTCGATGCTGTTCGTAAGCGTCCAGGTATGTATATCGGTGATACTGACGATGGTTCAGGTTTGCATCACATGGTGTTTGAGGTTGTTGATAATGCAATTGATGAAGCCTTGGCGGGTCACTGTGATGAAATCTTAGTCATTATTCATGAAGATGAATCGGTCAGTGTTTCAGATAACGGTCGTGGTATTCCAACTGATATTCACCCAGAAGAAGGCGTATCTGCTGCTGAAGTAATTTTAACCATTCTTCATGCCGGCGGTAAGTTTGACGATAATAGCTATAAAGTATCAGGTGGTTTGCACGGGGTAGGTGTTTCTGTTGTAAATGCATTGTCGAGTAAATTATTACTGAATATTCGTCGTGCCGGTAAAGTGTACGAGCAAGAGTATTGCCACGGCGATCCGGTATATCCGTTACGTGCCATTGGTGATACTGAGGAAACTGGAACAACGGTTCGTTTCTATCCAAGTCCAGAAACGTTTAGCCAAACCATTTTCAATGTTGATATTTTAGCGCGTCGTTTGCGTGAACTTTCATTCTTGAATGCCGGCGTTCGCATTGTATTGCGTGATGAGCGTATTAATGCTGAACATGTGTTTGATTATGAAGGCGGTTTGTCTGAATTTGTAAAATATATCAATCAGGGCAAAACCCATTTAAATGATATTTTCCATTTCACCAGCCAAGTGCCGGAAACAGGGATTACGGTTGAAGTCGCTTTACAGTGGAATGACACTTATCAAGAAAACGTGCGCTGCTTTACCAACAATATTCCACAAAAAGATGGTGGTGCACATTTAGCCGGTTTCCGCGCAGCATTAACCCGTGGTTTAAACCAGTATTTGGATAGCGAAAATATTCTGAAGAAAGAAAAAGTCGCGGTGACTGGTGATGATGCACGTGAAGGTTTAACTGCAATTGTTTCGGTGAAAGTGCCAGATCCAAAATTCTCTTCACAAACCAAAGAAAAACTGGTTTCAAGTGAAGTTAAACCTGCTGTAGAGCAGGCGATGAACAAGGAATTTTCTGCCTATTTGCTGGAAAATCCACAAGCGGCAAAATCAATTGCCGGCAAAATTATTGATGCGGCACGTGCGCGTGATGCGGCACGTAAAGCGCGTGAAATGACACGTCGTAAGAGCGCACTTGATATTGCAGGTCTTCCAGGTAAATTGGCCGATTGCCAAGAAAAAGATCCAGCATTGTCTGAACTGTACTTGGTCGAAGGTGACTCTGCGGGCGGTTCTGCAAAACAGGGTCGTAACCGTAAGATGCAAGCGATTCTGCCACTGAAAGGTAAGATCCTGAATGTGGAACGTGCGCGTTTTGACAAAATGATTTCTTCGCAAGAAGTCGGCACGCTGATTACTGCACTCGGTTGTGGTATTGGCCGTGAAGAATACAATCCGGATAAATTGCGTTATCACAAAATTATCATCATGACCGATGCTGACGTCGACGGTTCGCATATTCGTACGCTACTGTTGACTTTCTTCTTCCGTCAAATGCCTGAACTTGTGGAACGCGGTTATATCTATATTGCACAGCCACCATTGTACAAATTGAAAAAAGGCAAGCAGGAGCAGTATCTTAAAGATAATGATGCTTTAGAAACCTTCCTGATTTCAAATGCGATTGATGATTTATCCCTGCATATCAGTGCTGAATCTCCTGCAATTACAGGTCAAGCACTGGCAGGAGTCATTGAAGATTACCAGGTTTCACAGAAAAGTTTGAACCGTTTAACTCTACGCTATCCTGCAAGTTTGCTTGATGGTTTATTGGGTCTGGATGCATTCAAACTTGATCAAAATCATGATGAAAATTATGTGAAACAATGGTCTGAACAGTTACGTGCTGCGATTGAAAAATATCAACCAAGTTTACGTCCTGAAATCACTTTGGAAGTGTTTGAAAAAGAACATGCCAATGGTGAAAAAGTTGCACATTACTGGCCACGTGTGACCGTATATGTACATAACTTGCCGCACTCGTATTTACTTGATTCTGGATTGTTGGCGTCAGGTGAATATAAGCGTTTACTGCAAAATTCAAAGAGCTGGTTTAGCTTGCTTGAAGACGGTGCGTATTTGCAGAAAGGCGATCGCAAAATTAATGTCACCACTTTCCATCAAGTGTGGCAGCATATTTTAGCCGATTCACGTCGCGGCATGATGATCCAGCGCTATAAAGGTTTGGGTGAGATGAATGCGGAACAGCTTTGGGAAACCACTATGGATCCTGAAAACCGTAACATGTTGCAAGTCACCATTAATGATGCGATTGAAGCAGATCGCATGTTCTCTTGTTTGATGGGTGACGATGTAGAACCACGTCGTGCCTTCATTGAAGAAAATGCCTTAAATGCGGATATCGACGCTTAATCTATTGATGAGTTAAATTGTAAAAAGCATCCTTCGGGGTGCTTTTTTTATGCTATTTTTATTTAAATACGATTAACTTTTAGCCATATTTGTTTTATAAAAATGACTTATTCCTCTGTCATGATGAATCATATACACAGGAGATCATCATGCAATATTACGAGGTTAGTACGATGGATAATCAACTGGAACAGATCCGGGATATTTGGAGCAATGCATTTTTTACCGGTAATTTTGAGGTGTTGGCTCGGTATGAACATGAACAATTTAAGGTGGTTTATGAGCAGGAAGGTCGAGTTGAAAGCAATTTTACCCGTTATGAACGTATTGCTCATGCAGTAAAAAATGGCGTATGGAAACCGCAAAAGCCCAACGTTGAATTTGAAGAGTTTGAGTTTGATCGAGATTTGAAGCGCTGTAAGGTTTTAATTGGTTTGGAAGATCAAAGACAAATTCAGGAATTATGGGTCAATGAAGGTGCTTGGAAAATTATCGAACTCAGGTTTTTAAAACGCAAAAAACCAAAGCAGGATGAATAAGAAGTCTTATTTTCTTTAAAACACAAATGTGGATAAGTTTATTTTTATTGAATAAAAATGTGAAAAGTAATTTATCCACAGCTTAAATTGGCATTTTTATTTTAAATTCAAAGTTGGTTTTTATGTGTTTTGTGGGTAAGTTTTTTAAATTTAAAAGTCGGTTTTGAATTTAAAGTTAATAGGTAGTGATTTTTAAATTTAACCACACTGACATCTGGGTGATGTGATATCGCTATAAAAAGTGTTGTGTAGAAAAATTAAAAAATCGCAGTACACGTTTGAAATTGTACTGCGATCATAAAATAAGCATCACTTTAGTTTTGC
Source organism: Acinetobacter terrae (assembly GCF_013004375.1). Taxonomy (GTDB): domain Bacteria; phylum Pseudomonadota; class Gammaproteobacteria; order Pseudomonadales; family Moraxellaceae; genus Acinetobacter; species Acinetobacter terrae. The sequence goes on from NZ_JABERI010000017.1 coordinate 27,961, forward strand.
TTAAGAGTGGTAAATGGGCTTATCCGAATGCACCCTCCAGCTCTTCCAACTCCATCATTAGCTCTAACATCTGTTCTTCAGCTTGAGCTAATTTCGCTTTTAACTCGGTTTGTTCGTTCATGAGCTTCAACAAATCATCTTTACGATTTGCTTCATATAATGCGCTATCACCGAGTAATGTTTCGATTTCCGCTAAACGAGGTTGCGTTTTGGCAACCTGAGCTTCAATTTTTTCAATATTCTTGCGAACAGGGCGGCTGAGTTCACGACGACGTGCAGCTTCTTTACGTTGTGCTTCTTTATCCAATTTAGAAATCGTAGGCTTAACTTCCACTTGAGATTTCACAGGTGCAGCAGGTTGTTGACCTGACTTCATCATCTCGATACGCGCTTGGCGTAACCAGTCTGCATATGCAGTCAAATCACCATCAAACTCACGGCTTTGACCGCCATGCACCAGAATCAGCTCATCACACACACTGGCAATGAGTTGACGTTCATGGGATACCAGCACCACAGCGCCTTCAAAATCTTGTAATGCCATGGTTAATGCATGACGCATATCCAAGTCTAAATGGTTGGTCGGTTCATCCAGGATCAAGACATTTGGACGTTGCCATACAATCAGTGCCAGTGCTAAACGGGCACGTTCACCCCCCGAGAAACTTTCACTTGGGGTATCCATGCGTTCGCCACTAAAACCGAAACTCCCGAGGAAAGAACGCAAGCTGGCTTCACTGATTTTTTTATCGGCAATACGAGATAATTGTAGCATTGGGCTAGCATTACCATCCAAAGCATCCATTTGATGCTGGGCAAAGTAACCGATATTTAACAGTTCAGAATCGTTACGGGTACCTTGCAGCAGTTGTAAATCACCCACCAATGATTTAATCAGCGTCGATTTACCTGCACCATTCATCCCCAGTAAACCAATACGGCTGGTGGGTGTGATTTGTAAACTGACATTGGTTACAATCAGTTTGTCGCCATAACCAATATCCGCATGCTCAAGTTCAAGCAGTGGCGAACTCATCTTAGTCGGTTCACGGAATGAGAAGGTAAACGGTGTATCAACATGCGCTGCAGACAACTCTTGCATACGTTCAAGTTGTTTAATACGGCTTTGCGCTTGTTTGGCTTTGGTTGCTTGCGCTTTAAAACGGTCGATATATTTCTGCAAATGCGCGCGAGTTTCTAACTGCTTTTCATAAGCTTGTTGTTGCTGAGCCAAGCGTTCACTACGGGTACGTTCAAATGTTGAATAGTTACCTGTATAAAGAATCAGTTCTTGATTTTCGATATGTAAAATATGATCGGTAATTGCATCCAGGAAATCACGGTCATGTGAAATCAGAATCAGTGTGCCTTCATAGGCTTTTAACCAATCTTCTAACCATAAAATGGCATCTAAATCTAAATGGTTGGTCGGTTCATCAAGTAATAATAGGTCTGAACGGCTCATCAAGGTACGAGCAAGATTCAGACGCATACGCCAACCACCCGAGAAACTTGAAACATCGAGTTGTGACTGATGTTCAAAGAAGCCCAAACCCGCCATTAATTGCGATGCTTTAGACGGTGCAGAATAGCCATTAATTTCGTCAAAACGACCGTATAAATGTGCAAGCTCATCATCGCTTAAGCTTTCTGGGTGATCTAATTTATTTTGAATTTCCCAAAATTCTTCATCGCCAGACAATACAAAATCAATGGCTTTCATATCTAAAGCTTTGATTTCCTGAGCCATATGCGCAACGGTCCAAACCGCTGGGCGAGTTAAAGAACCACCATCCGATTCCATACCACCGAGCAGTGCAGAAAATAGCGTGGATTTTCCTGCGCCATTTACACCAGTTAAACCAATTTTCCAGCCTGGATGGAGTTGCATGGATGCTTTTTGAAATAAAACACGTCCACTGCGACGTATAGAAAGTTGATCTAACTGAATCATTAAAATATCTAAATAACAAGAATAGTGTGCGTATTCTAAAGGAAGTAACCGCGAAAACAAAAAACTAAACTGTTTTATATCGATGAATTATTTCAAGTGCATTTTGTGTACAGTACAGATTATTAAAATTGATGCTCTGTGCTAGGTTTTATCAGTAAATATGCTTATAGTCACACGCTATAAATGACGAATAAAAATAAGGATTGTTGAGCGTGAAAAAAGGATTTTTGATTTTATCTGCACTGGCCACATTAATAACATCAAATATATTGCATGCCAAAGCGGATGTTTGTGTTTTTGATTTGTTAGGAAAATCGGGTGAATCTTATAAGCTGATTGAAGAATGGGCATTGGCCAGTAAAAACTGGGGTACAGATGTCAATTTAATAGCTTATCAGGATGAAGCCAAAGTTGAACAAGACTTTAAAGCCGGGAAATGTGATGCCTTTTATATGACCTCCATGCGTGCGCGTGCCTACAATAAATTTGCAGGTTCAATTGATGCGATTGGCGGCGTACCGACCAATGATATTGCGCAAAAATCTATTAGCTATGTGCTCGATAAACGTAATGAAAAACGCCTGATCAATACCATGGGGAAAGAAACCTTTGAAGTGGCAGGGATTGGACAAATTGGTTCGGCTTATATTTTTGTACGTGATAAATCGATTAATTCTTTAGCCCGTGCAGAAGGCAAAAAATTCGCTGTATTACATTATGATTATGCTCAAAAAATTATGGTCACGCGTATTGGCGCTGTTCCGGTCATGTCCGAGATTTCAAATTTTATCAAAAAATTTAATCAAGCTGAAGTCGAAATTGTTGCTGCACCCGCTTATGCCTTTAAACCGCTAGAAATTTATAAAGGTTTAGGTACCCAAGGTGCGATGATCAATTTTCCTGTGGTGAATGTCACAGCCGATCTGATTATACGTAAAAATAAATTCCCCGAAGGTTTTGGCATGCAATCGCGTAGTTGGTTCGTAAAACAATTACCGAAAAGCTTTGCGATGGTCAAACGTATGGAAGCTGAAATTCCGGCAAAATACCGCATGAATTTAAGCAAAGAAGACCAAATAAAATATCAAAAAATTCTGCGTGAAGGGCGAATTGATTTAACCAAACAAGGAATTTATGATCAGACCATGATGACTGTATTGAAAAAAGCCCGTTGTACTGTGGAGCGAACCAATTTTGAGTGCTCTTTAAGTGGTGAATAACTCGAGTATTGTGTAGTAATTTGTAAAATATCTAAAATTTTCTAAGTGATACCTAAAACTGTTATTAGTTAAGTTTATGATTTTATTAGCAACTTAAAAAAATATGAATCAACTGACATTTAAGTTGAAAATAAATGGAGTAAATGCTCTATTTATTTTAAATAAACTTGCATAATATTTGTGCCATGAATGGACACTCATCAAACAACAAGATTCTGAAAAGGACCACTACAATGAAAAAAACGATTCTGGCATTAGCAGCATTTTCTGCTCTTGGTTTAGCCACAACTGCACAAGCAGAAAAGGTGAATGTTTGTGTATTCGATTTACTGGGTAAATCTGGTGAGTCTTATCAAATGGCGCAGGAATGGGCGCTGGCTGCCAAAGGATGGGGAGCCGATATTAATTTAATTCCGCGTCAAGACGAAGCTGTTGCTGATAATGATTTTAAAGCAGGCAAATGTGATGGCGTTTTTATGACGGCAATGCGTGCACGTCAATACAATAAATTTGTCGGTTCTATTGATGCTTTAGGCGGTGCACCGAGCAATGCCATTGCTCAGCGTGCGATTACATTTGCACTCGATAAACGTAATGCGCCAAAAATGGTCAGCAATTTAAGCGGTAAAAAATATGAAGTTGCCGGTATTGCACCTTTAGGTTCAGCTTTTATTTTTGTACGTGATAAGAGCATTGATTCAATTGAAAAAGCCGCAGGCAAAAAATTTGCAGTATTGGGTTATGATGATGCGCAAAAAATCATGGTGCAGCGTGTAGGGGCACAAGCCGTGATCTCGGATGTATCGAACTTTGTGGCGAAATTCAATAATGGTCAGGTCGATATGGTGGGTGCACCTGCCTATGCTTACAAACCTTTGGAAATCTATAAAGGTTTAGGCACAAATGGTGCAATGTTCAATTTCCCGGTACTGCAAGTGACCTCAGATTTTGTGATCCGTCCTGATCAGTTCCCAGCGGGCTTTGGACAAAAATCGCGTGATTGGTTTGTGAAACACTTGCCAAAAAGTTTTGCGATGATTGATCGTCTTGAAGCCAGTATTCCAGCCAAGTTTAAAATGAACTTAACCGCAGAAGATAAAACTAAATATCAAAAAATGTTACGTGATGGTCGTATGGATATGACCAAACGTGGAGTTTATGATGCCAGCATGATGACGGTATTGAAAAAAGCGCGTTGTTCTGTCGATAAGGCGAATTTTGAATGTTCACTTGGTGGTGAATAACTTTGATTTTAAAGAAGAAAGCCTAGAGTTAATCTAGGCTTTTTTGTCAAGTTGAATATGTCATTTTTGCCATTGTTGTCAGTCAAAAAAGGCGTAATCTTAAAAAAATAATGATATAAAATTTTTATCATAAAAATGAAAACAAGCTTTCTATGCTTGTTTTTCGTGATGAATAAAAACTCAAAAAGATTCAGTCTTCGACTGAATAAAAACAAAGACACAAGGAAGAAAAAGTCATGATGCAATGGTCTAAAGCACTGCTACTTGGTGTAGGTCTGTGTGCTGTAACTGGTGTTAGCCAAGCAAAACAAGTAATGTGCGTATTTGATTTGGTGGGTAAAAGTGGTGATGTGTTTACCCTGATGAAAGATTATCAATTAGCAGCCAAAAATTGGGGTGCAGATATTGAATTACGTGTCGGCCAAAACGAAGCGGTCATTGCTGAAGATTTTAAAGCAGGTAAATGTGATGCGATTAGTGTCACAGGTATGCGGGGGCGTCAGTTTAACGATTTTACCGGCTCTTTAGATGCCATTGGTGCGATTCCTGATTTAAAACTTGCAGTTAAAGTGATGCAAGGCTTAGCCAGCCCGACTTTTGCCAAACATATGGTACGTGGCAAATATGAAGTGGTGGGGGTTATTCCAGTCGGTGATGCTTTTTTAATGGTGAATGACCGTAACATCAACACGGTTGCTAAAGCTGCAGGTAAAAAAATTGCAGTCCTGGATTATGACGAAGCACAAAAAATTATGGTTCAGCAAATTGGTGCACAGGCGGTCAGTGCGGATGTAACCAATTTCGGGGCCAAATTTAACAATGGTCAGGTCGATATTATTGGGGCACCTGCTGCTGTATTTAAACCGCTAGAATTACACAAAGGTTTGGGTAATAAAGGCGCGATTGTGAATTATCCAATTCTACAAGTGACCGGTAATATTATTATCCGTCCAGATAAATTCCCGGAAGGTTATGGACAAAAATCACGTGAATGGGTAAGAGGTCAGTTACCGCGTGCATTTGGTATTTTGGGCAAAATGAAAGCGGATATTCCACAAAAATATTGGATGCAAATTCCTGCAGTGGATAAGCCAGGCTATCAAAAATTGATGCGCGAATCGCGTGTCGATTTAACCAAACGTGGTGTATATGATAAACGTATGATGAAATTGTTATGGCAATTCCGTTGTAAGGAAGATCCAAAGAATTTTGAATGTAGTCTTCAAGATGAGAACTACAAACAATCTTGAGAAAAATACTCAGGTTTGACTTTAAATCTTCAAATACTGACCATATATTGGGTATGCTATACTTGAAATATGGTCTTTATCTTTTAAAGACAACTGAATTGAACAGAGGAATCCAACATGAATGCCCAAGCTCTGGTGCTGACCGACAATGCTGCGAATAAAGTACGCCAATTGCGTGATAGTGAAGGCAACCAAGAATTAATGTTACGCGTTTATGTTACAGGTGGCGGTTGTTCTGGTTTCTCTTACGGCTTTAACTTCGCTGAAAGCATGAATGAAGATGATGCTGAATTTGTCAATGGCGACGTAAAAATGCTGGTTGATTCTTTAAGCTATCAATATCTTGTCGGTTCAGAAGTCGATTATATTGAAGGCTTGGAAGGTTCACGTTTTGTAGTTCAAAACCCAAATGCAACCACAACCTGTGGTTGTGGTTCATCTTTCTCTCTTTAATAAAAAACTAAAAAAGCCCTCCTTATTTGATCTGACCCCCAAAAGTTAGACAGTAAGTTAGGCAATTTCTAAGGACTGATTTCTGTATTCTACAGGGGTCAGTCCTTTCAATTTAACCTTGATTCTTTCATGATTGT
>NZ_JABERI010000018.1 GCF_013004375.1 Acinetobacter terrae
TGCGGAACGTTATCGAAATAGAGCGAAAAGACTCGGTTTGAGATTCAATTTAATTGCTGGAATCTATAACTTGGAGCTGAGTAAAAATGATTTATGAAAGAGGTCTAATCTGAATAAGTTATTGTATTTATCTTAATTATGAATTTCTCATATCGCGCTGATATTGATGGCTTAAGGGCTATCGCCGTTTTATTGGTGATTTTTAACCATATCGGATTATCTTTCTTTTCTGGAGGATATATTGGTGTTGATGTCTTTTTTGTGATTTCAGGTTATTTAATTACCCTCATTTTAACCCATGAGATTCAATCGAAACGATTTTCTGTCGCACGATTTTACAAGAAACGCGTGGTACGTTTAGCACCGGCTTATTTTACGGTACTCAGCGTTGTTAGCATAATTGCCTGGCAGGTCATGCTACCTGGTGATCTGACACAATATTTTGATAGTGTCATGTATGCAACCTTGCTCATGGCGAATATCTATATGCGCAATGAGGTGGGGGATTACTTTAGCCAAAGTGTTGAAGGGATTCCTTTATTGCATTTATGGTCGCTGGGGGTAGAAGAGCAATTCTATATTTTCTGGCCTTTATTGTTGTGGTTGTTTGTTGCAAAAGTGCCGCGAAAATATATGTGGGCGATCGTTACAACATTAATTGTGACATTATTGGTTTATGCTCAGTACGAATTGACTCAAAACGCAGATAAGGCCTACTACAGTATGCCAGTACGTGCTTTTGAGCTGCTTATTGGTGCATTGATTGGCTTTTTGCCTCAGCTCAAACTACCGAAAAAATTACTGCAAAGTCTGGTTTGGCTCGGTTTAATTGTATTGTTTGCGACAGCTGTATATTTTGATAAACAGACGCCATTTCCTGGAGCCATGGCGCTTATACCGTGTTTGGCTACTGCATTCATCATTTATCTCGGGCAATCTTCACCCTCAAGTAATGTGTTACTGAGTAATCGCTTGAGTACCTGGATCGGAAGAATTTCTTATCCTTTGTATTTATGGCACTGGCCTATTATCGTGTTATTCGGCATTTATATGCAGCCATTAAACGCAGAAAATCAGGCTGTAATTCTAATATTGTCGATAATATTGGCATTTTTAACCTATAAATTCGTAGAAAAACCCACGAAACGTTTTGTGATGGCAGCGAATTACAAAGTGATGATTATCGGTTTTCTCGTGCCAGCCATGATTTTTATTGCCCTTGCCAAAATCATCAATATAAATAAGGGTTTTCCGGACAGATTCCCGCAGTCTGTTTATATCAAGCAAAAGGCGCTCAATTCATTTGCTCATGTGATCCGAAATAAATGTATGGATATTGAGGGCCCGGAAACTTTATCTAATCCGGATGAGTGTGTACTGGGGAATCATAAATCCAAAATAGATTTTTTATTGATCGGTGATTCTCATGCCAACAGCTATACCGCTATGTTGGATGTATGGGCTAAAGATGCGAATTTACGCGGATACGACGTCACTCAAAGTTCAACTTTCTATCTACCCGGGGTACAGCGTCTGGAGTCTAATTTTAATCGTTGGGAAGAGCTGAGCGAATTTAAATTAAGAAATGATGCCATTACCGCTCATCTTGCAAAAACACATTATCCAGTGATTATTTTAGCGGGTTCATATGTGCCATATTTTGGTCCCGAGGTGAAACTTGAAGATGGCATTCATCATTCCAATGAAGCGATCTTCAAAACTGGCTTTATGAATGCCTTGAAAATTGCCTATCAGTCCAGTGATCAAGTTATTTTGCTCAATGATGTACCTCGCTTAGATCGAGAGGGGGTGCCGGCCGATTGTAATCTTCGTAATGAGATTTTAAATACGCATGCCCAATGTACTGTTTCTAGACGGAATTATGAGGCGCAGTTGATGAAATTTAATCGAATTGCAGCTGAAGCCAAACTGACATATCCTGACTTGAAAATTATTGATCCGACAAAGGTCATCTGTAATCAGCAGGTATGTAGAATCAGTATTGATGATGTACCTTTATATCGGAATAAAGATACCAACCATATTAATGATCAGGGCTCACGGCAATTGGGTATTGAATACTTAAAACAGTATGGCAATCCGCTTAAAAATTAAAAGCGGGCATAAAAAAACCACGTTAGATAACGCGGTTTTTTTATATTTCAGGAATTAGCGCATTTTTGCCAGGAAACGACCTAAACGGGTAATTGCTTCACGTAATTCATTTTCAGCAGGCAAGAACACCACACGGAAATGATCTGGAGTCGGCCAGTTGAAACCTGTTCCTTGAACCAGTAAAACTTTTTCAGCCCGTAAAAAGTCGAGCATGAATTTTTCGTCATCTTGGATTGGGTACACTTCTGGATCCAGTTTAGGGAAGCAGTACATCGCACCTTCAGGTTTTACACAAGATACACCCGGAATGTCATTCAACATTTCCCAAGCGATATTGCGTTGTTCATATAAACGACCACCCGGACGAATCAAGTCATTAATCGACTGATAGCCACCTAATGCAGTTTGAATCGCATATTGCGCTTGATGGTTGGCACAGAGACGCATAGATGCCAACATGTCTAAACCTTCAATGTAGTCCATTGCACGTGATTTATCACCGGTAATTGCCATCCAGCCTGAACGGAAACCGGCAATACGATACGCTTTAGATAAACCATTGAATGAAACACATAAATGGTCACCCGCAAGTGCAGCTACAGCGACATGTTCAATGCCATCATAAATAATTTTGTCGTAAATTTCGTCAGCAAATAAAATCAGGTCATATTTTTTTGCAAGGGCAACAATTTGCTCGAGTACATGACGTGGATAAACCGCACCCGTTGGGTTGTTTGGATTGATAATCACGATACCACGCGTATTTGGCGTGATTTTGCTTTCCATATCCGCAATGTCTGGATACCAGTAGTTTTCTTCATCACATTTATAGTGAATCGCTGTACCACCGGACAAGTTTACCGCAGCAGTCCATAATGGATAATCCGGCATTGGAACCAGCATTTCATCGCCATCATCCAGCAAGCCTTGCATTGCCATGACAATGAGTTCAGACACGCCATTACCGATATACACGTCATTTACGTGCATATCCAAAATACCTTTTTGCTGATAATACTGACAAATCGCTTTACGCGCAGGGAAAATCCCTTTCGAGTCTGTATAACCTACGGCATTGGGTAAGTTTAAAGCCACATCATTAATAATTTCTTGTGGCGCTTCAAAGCCAAATGGGGCGGGATTACCGATATTGAGTTTAATAATTTTATGACCCGCTTCTTCCATTTCATTGGCCGCTCGTAACACAGGTCCGCGAATGTCGTAGCATACATGCTCGAGCTTAGACGATTTCTTAATTTCGCGAGGGGTTTGGAAAGTGTTCGGCATTTTAATGTTCTCGGAAGGAGTGGAGGTCACTTTTGCATAACGATATAAATAACTTTTAAATGTCTCAGTTGTTACTAAATCAAGATTGTGTTCATCCCGAAGTAAAGCAACAATTTTTTCGTGCGTAAATCCTGCCTGTTGATACTGTTTAATCACAGGAAGCAAATTTTTAAAAATAACGCTCTTTTTTTGCGACATTTTTTAATCCTGAGCAAGCTTATGACAAAGAGTAACACTAAATTTGCTCACAAAAAAGCATTTCTTAAATAATTTGCTCACTCGATTTTTAAACTTTGCTTACTTTTTGCTTTTTAAGGGAGATTATAGGTCTTTTGTAAAATGTTAACGAAAGACTAGAAATTTAAATATGAATGACGTAAATATAGGATTATTTTATTTTAAATAGCAAGAAAGAAGGTACGTAGCCATGGGAAAACTCAATAAATCCGACCGAGAATGGCAAAGAGAGTTATCACCTGAAGAGTTCCGTATTACACGTCAAAAGGGAACAGAGCCTGCATTTACAGGTAAATACTGGAACACAAAACAAGATGGTACTTATGTCTGTCGTTGTTGTGGCGAGCCGTTATTTAGCTCAGAGACAAAATATGATAGTGGTTGTGGTTGGCCAAGCTTCTATAAAGCCTTAAATAATTCTGCAATTGAAGAACATCAGGATACGACGCATGGTATGGTAAGAACTGAAATTGTTTGTCATCATTGTGACGCACATTTAGGCCATGTTTTTGAAGATGGTCCACAGCCAACAGGATTGCGCTATTGCGTAAATTCAGCTTCATTAGAATTAAAAACACAAGAAAAAAATGACGAGGAAACATATCCATGACCAACATTTATCAGTTTGAGGCTGAGTTGTTAGATGGAAAAAATAAATCATTTGCTGATTATGAAGGCAAAGTTTTATTGATTGTAAATACTGCCAGTAAATGCGGTTTTACCCCCCAGTTTGCAGGTCTTGAAAAGTTGTATGAGAAATACAAAGATCAAGGATTGGAGGTTTTGGGATTCCCTTGTAACCAGTTTGGCGGACAAGATCCGGGGTCCAATGAACAAATTGGGGCCTACTGCCAAAAAAATTATGGCGTAACATTTTCTATGTTTTCAAAGGTGGATGTTAAAGGTCCAGAAGCGCACATTTTATTCCGTTATTTGACCAATAACAGTAAAGGAATTCTAGGCAATGGGATCAAATGGAATTTTACCAAGTTCTTGATTGGTAAAGATGGCAAAATATTAAACCGTTTTGCACCCACCACCAAACCTGAAGACCTGGAAAGTGAAGTGCAAGCTGCTTTAGCCAAGTAATTTTTTTTGAGCTGGAAAAGTATATAGGGCGGTCCATGGATCGCCCTTAATTCATTTATATTGTGTATTTAAAGGTCAAAAAGCAATTTTTCCACGTTTAACTGCGGTGGTGTTGGTTTGTGCACCAAGCCAAGTATTTGCAAATGATCAAAAAATTGATGCATTGTTGCAAAGCTTAACCACGCCACAAAAAAATATGTGCCGCCAGTACTAGATTATAAAATTGATCCAAAACTGCTGAATAAAAATTATCAGGTCAACTGGTTAATTCCGCCCAAATTTAACTTTGTTGCAACAGAGTTAAAGGCTGCTCAATCACCGGTAAAAGTAAAAATGATCGTAATAGCAAGTAGCGGGATGATTGCTAAAGTCGAAAGATTAAAAAGTACAGGCCCAAAACTAGTGGATGCTCAAGTGATTGATGCGGGAATGCAGGCAAAACTTGAATCTATTGCACGGGTTGATCGGAATATCACTTATAGCTTAATTCATGTACTGGAAATAAATAATCCACTGTAGAAACAGTGGATTATTATGAATCGGGTGAGTACTTAAAGTATTAGAGAATGGCTTTCAGGCGTTGAATTGCTTGTTCACACTGCGCAATATCTGCAACCAAGGCTAAACGTACATGGTTTTCACCTGGATTGCCTTGTTCGGTATCACGAGACAGGTAACGTCCAGGAAGCACTTTAATATGCGCTTTTTCCATCAACATTTTGGCAAATGCTTCATCATTGTCTACTTTTAACCAGTAATAAAAACCTGCATCCGGTTTTTTCAGTGGCAACAAGTGACCAAGCTCTTTTTGGAATAGTTCAAATTTGGCACGATAAAGTTTACGGTTTTCTTCAACATGCGCTTCATCGTCCCAAGCGGCAATAGACGCCAGTTGATGTTGAACAGGCATTGCTGCACCGTGGTAGGTACGGTATTGCAAATAAGGCTTAAGTAAGGCTGCATCACCAGCGACAAAACCTGAACGCATACCCGGTAAGTTTGAGCGTTTAGAAAGTGAGTGGAACACGACACAGTTTTTGTAGTCGTCACGTCCAATTTCTGCACACACTTCAAGTAAGCCCACGGGTGCTTCATCAAACCAGAGTTCTGAATAACATTCATCCGATGCAATGACAAAGTCATATTTGTCTGAAAGTTCAATCAATTTCTTGAATTGTTCCTTAGACAATACAGCACCGGTTGGATTGCCCGGTGTGCAAACAAAGAGTAATGCTGTTTTTTCCCAGACTTCGGCAGGAACCGCATCAAAATCACCGAGGTAATTGTTTTCTTCGGTGCAGTTAATGAAGTACGGTTTTGCACCGGCAAGCAAAGTCGCACCTTCATAAATTTGATAGAATGGATTTGGCATCACCACATAAGGCGCATCTTCACGGTTCACCAAAGCTTGTACAAAAGAGAAGATCGCTTCACGTGTTCCCGATACAGGAAGAACATTAGTTTCAGCACTAATACTGTTCAGCTTGAAACGACGTGTCAGCCAGTTGGCAATGCTTTGGCGAAGCTCTGGCAAACCTTTACTGTTCGGATAAGTCGATAAATGCTTAAAGTTGTCAATAATTGCTTGTTTTACAAACTCTGGCGCAGGATGCTTCGGTTCACCAATCGATAATGGAATGAGTGGTAAATCGGCAGGTTTAATATCCTGAAAAAGTTTATTTAACTTTTCAAAAGGATAGGGGTGCAATAATGACAAACTTGAGTTCATAAAATCGATACCGCTTAAATTAAGTTAATGTTGGCCAGATACTTGACTCGAGGCTTCATCAAGTGCTGATTTTAATTGAGCAGCAAAAGTTTCAGCTTCTGAATCGGACATGGGAATGCCATCTTTTTTAGTGACAAAGAAAATATCTTCTGCGCGTTCACCAAGCGTTGCAATTCTAGCAGAGTGAATATCTAAACCTTGCATCATAAATAAACCGCCTACTTTGGCCAGTAAACCCGGATGGTCAAGTGTTGCTATTTCCACCATATTTTGCTGTAACGCAGCATTGAGGGTAATGTCGACAGTATTTTCAATATCAAAATGGCGTAACTGGCGTGGAATACGACGTTGCATTAAACCTGGATATTTATCTGAGTGGCTGAGTGCTTCCACCAATGCCTCAATCACAGTTTTTTCACGTTCCGGGTCGGTCAGCAAAGTACCGAAACGGTCGAGAACTACATAAGTATCCAGACTAAATGCAGTGGATGCAGTAATAATTCGCGCATCTTGAACGTCAAGATTCATACGGTCAAATACAGCCACTGTGGTGGCAAATAAATTTGGCTGATCTTGGGTGTAAATAAAGATCTGCACTGCATCCTGGGCAAATTGACGATGAGCACGCATGAGCACCAGAGGTTCAGTGTTATTGCCATGTTGCAAGATGGCACGGGTATGCCATGCAATTTCATCTGCCGATTCTTTAATGAAATATTCATCACCCAGTTCCTGCCAAATAGTTTCTACATCGTAGAGGGAGAAATCATTGACCAGCAGTTCACTGGCTGCGAATTTAGTGTCTTCAATCAGCATTTGATAATCAACAGGACGCCCAAGACCAGTACGAATCACATCACGTGCATGGGTATAAAGCTGACGCATTAGCGATGAGCGCCATGTATTCCAAAGTTTAGGATTGGTCGCGTTAATATCTGCCACGGTCAATGTGTACAGATAATCCAGATGTTCCATATCGCCGAGTTTTTCAGCGAACGCTTGAACCACATCTGGATCGGAAATATCTTTCTTCTGCGCCGTCATCGACATGAGTAAATGACTTTGAATTAGCCATGCAACAAGGTTACATTCACGCTCGGTAAAGCCATGTTTGCGACAAAACTTGATTGCATCTTCTGCACCCAGTTCACTGTGATCACCGCCACGACCTTTGGCAATGTCATGGAATAAAGCGGCCAAATAGACAATATCGCGACGTGCCAGACGTTGGAAGACTGAACTCACCACAGGGAAATCTTTGGCAAACTCGGGTTCTTTAAAGCGATTTAAATTACGCAGCAATAACAGGGTATGTGCATCTACAGTATAGATATGGAACAGGTCATATTGCATCAGTCCCATAATTTGACCAAATGCGGGAATATAATTGCCCAAAACGCTATATCGTTTCATCGCCACCAAGGTGTCATAAAGACGATGCGGTGAACGAATGATTGCCATAAATAAGGCTTGATGTTCGGGATTATCCCGATAATTTTGATCAATGCGTTTTGCCGCAAGGATCAGAAGACGCAAGGTGCGTGCGCGAATCCCTTCAATTTCCGGACGATTAGCCAATAAGTAGAAGATTTCTAGAATGGCGCTTGGACGTTCCGAGAAAATTTTGTGATGTTGTACCGCCAGTTTGCCATCCACCAGTTTGAAGTTTTCGTTAATTTCTTCAATTTTACGTTCATAGTTGGGCAAACGTGGCGTAATGACCGATTCATTAAAGTAAGCCAGCAGCATTTCATTTAATGTTGAGACTTGCTGCGCGCTACGATAATAACGCTTCATGAATTGTTCGATGGGATAGTTTTGTGAGTGATGTTCTTCACGGGTGTAGCCAAAAAGGGCTGCAATATCACGTTGATAATCGAACAATAAACGGTTTTCATCGCGTTTGGTTAAGCGATGTAAATGATGGCGAATTTCCCACAAGAAACTTTCCGCTTCTTCTAAAACACCGAGTTCAAAATCTGAAATAAAACCTAAATGCACCAAGTCATAAATGCGATTAACCCGGAAATGACGTTTTGCAATCCAGCCAATTTGGTTGATGTCGCGAATACCGCCCGGGGCATTTTTAATATCCGGTTCTAGATTGCTTTCGGTATTGTTATGTTGAGCATGGCGTCTTTCCTGTTCATCCATTTTGGCATCAAAAAAGGTCTTGTCTGTCCAGGTTTGGGACACGATACGACGTGGCCATTTGGCCAAATGCTGATTGCCAATAATGAGGCGTGACTCAATCAAAGCCGTAGCGACGGTTAAATCATTGGTGGCCTGTTCAACACAGTCGGAAATGGTACGCACACTAATGCCGGGTTTGAAATTACCCACATCCCAAAGTGATGAAATAAAGGTGGAAATCAACTTTTCCTGATCAGGAGTGATTTCATCTTCCGATAAAATCATGATGTCGACATCTGAATAGGGCAACATTTCCCGACGACCATAACCGCCCACAGCAAATAAACCTAAATCAGTCTGCTCCAGTTCAGCATGTTTCCAGAGAAACTGTAATGCTTCATCAATTAAATTAGATCGGGCCGAAATGACTTCACGAATCGACTGTCCATTTTCAAAACCTTCCTGAAGCTGTTTTTCAACATCTGTGCGCCATTGATTGATCGCTTGAATGTCATGGTTACTTTTAACGTAATTCAACAGCGGAGAGGTATTGATCATGAACAGGGGTCCGTAAATAAAGTGACAGGTTTAGTTTTGCTGAACACTGACTTGAGTCGCTGTGCGTAGTGCGAGTTCACGTGCCTGATCGGTTGTTTCAGCACGTGCCGTTGCAACACCCATACGACGACGTTTAAAACCTTCGGGTTTACCAAAAAGGCGTAAATCGGTGTCCGGATGAGACAAAGCAAGATTTAAGCCAGAAAAAGACAAATTGGTGTCATCAACGCCTGCATAAATAACCGCACTTGCTGCAACACTATGGCGTGTGGTATTGACAGGCAGGCCTAAAATGGCACGCGCATGCAGTTCAAATTCACTTTGGAATTGTGATGCAAGTGTCACAAGCCCCGTGTCATGCGGACGTGGTGAGACTTCACTAAACCATACTTTATCGCCTTTGACAAACAGTTCGACCCCGAAAATACCGCAGCCCCCTAAAGCAGCTGTGACTTTATGCGCAATCCGTTTAGACTCTTCCAATGCGGCAGGCGTCATGGCTTGAGGCTGCCAGCTTTCTACATAGTCGCCAGCATCTTGACGATGTCCGATTGGGTCGCAGTATTGGGTTTCGATTTCACCTGTTTCAGCATTTTTAGCGCGCACTGTGAGTAAGGTAATTTCAAAATCGAAATCAATTTGTGATTCCACAATCACTTTACCTTGATTCACACGACCGCCAGTTTGGGCATATTCCCAAGCAGCATCGACTTCATCAAAGCTTTTAACACGAGATTGACCTTTGCCTGAAGAAGACATCACCGGTTTGACAAAGTTTGGATAGCCAATGTCATCGCAAGCAGCGCGGAAAGACTCAATCGAGTCAGCAAAACGATAAGCCGAAGTTGGTAAGCCAAGTTCTTCAGCTGCCAAACGACGGATACCTTCACGGTTCATGGTGAGGTTGACGGCTTTCGCTGAAGGAATAACGGTGGCAATATTTTGTTCTTCGATATCGACTAAAACTTGCGTCGCAATGGCTTCAATTTCAGGAATAATTAAATTGGGTTTGACTTGTTGTATAAGTTGTTTGAGTTCTTCGGCATCTGCCATGTTTAAAGTATAAGAATAATGTGCAACTTGCATGGCAGGTGCGTGATCATAACGGTCTGCTGCATGGACTTCCACACCAAGACGTTGTAGCGAAATTACCACTTCTTTACCCAACTCTCCTGAACCTAATAACAAAACTTTAAAGGCAGAAGCTTGAAGGGGAGTACCAATAGTCACGCTCATGTAAATCATCCATGCTTGATTTTATGGGCTTTTAGCATAGCAGAACTGATTGAGGTGTTAATACTGGATTCACATAAAATAATGATATTGTCTAACAATTTTATTTATAAAGTAGTTTGAAAAATCTCCCTAAATCCCTCTTTGTAAAAGAGGGACTTTTATAGGGGATTTAGAAGGAAAAGGGCAGGTAGGTATAAATCAAACCATATGTCACGGCTGCTGTTAAAGTCGCAGGAACAATTTGCTTAAATTTAAAATATAGTCCGGCTAATGTTAAAAAACCCACCAGCATGGCAAAGCTTTTATTCGGTGTTTCCATCAACGGTGGAAGGGTTGCAACCACCAACATAGAACTAATCGCGGCAATACCAATACTACCTAAGGCAATTTTGATCCAGACTGAACCACGCTTTTGTGAGTTTTGTTGATGTTTTTGAATCACATAAAAAGGACCAAAACGCGATGCAAAGTTGGCAATTCCGACGATGATACCCACCAGAATAATCTCAAGATTCATGCGCTTCTCCAAATTCATCATCATGTTGTTTTAAAACATAGTGCTTAAATAAGCCTGCCAAAATACCGGATAAAATCCCAATGAAAATCGCCGCCGATAAATTAATGAAATAGCAGGAGATAGCTGAAACGATTAAACAGACAGCGACGATAAGAGTGTGTTTCTTTTCAAAGGCAGCAAGCAGGAAACTTAAGAACAGGGCAGGAAGCAGGAAATCAAGTGCAGCTTGTAAGAATTGCGGTAAATTGCTGACCTGATCTGCAAATAAACCACCCAAGAACGAACCTAAAGCCCAAGACATCCAGCTAAATAGACTCACCCCTAACATCCACGATTCTGACCACTCCTGACGACGTTGCGATAGCTTTATCATTCCTGAAGCAAAAACTTCATCGGTTAAGCCCCAAGCCCAAACTGCTGTCTTTTTTAGGTTTAATTTATCTTGAATCAGGTTTTGCAGCGCGGGACCATAGAGTAGATGGCGAATGTCTAACGCAATCACGGTGAGCGCTGTCATCCAGATTGATGTTCCGCTACCGAGTAAAGCCACCACTAAAAACTGACTGGCGCCGGCATACATGGAGCAGGATAAAAACAGGGCTTCCCAAGGGGTAAAGCCAAATTGTGTCGCGGAAACACCGAAAGCAAAAGAAACAGGAAGATAAGTAAAAATAATGGCTTGACTATCTTTAGCGCCTTGCCAAAAGCCAGCAGGTTGTACTGGAGGGATTTTGTGCTCAGACACGACACACCTAAGAGAGTTAGACAATGAGGGTAAAATGGTGATTGAGTATTCTACCTGAATTCACTAGCATAGTGCCGAAATGTTTGTATAGGCAGCCGATATGTTTACGTCAAAATCACGTGCAATAGGGATGATTTCTGTACTGTGCAGTATTTTTGCATTGCAGGCTTGTGGTAACTCATCTGAAAAACCCGAGCAGAAAGTTGAAATTAAGGCTGCACCAAAGCTCACTAATGATGCGACCACGTATGCCAATGAAGCTTGGAAATTTATGAATCAAGTGGATGGTTTGGTGTATGCAAAACACCAGGATGTGCTTGAAGAACAGGTACGTAAACCTGCCCGCAAGTTAAGTACTGATTGGCGTATTAATGTCAAAATGACCGATTCTGTGACTGAAGGTAAATATGCATTGTGTCGTAAAGCGTTGACCAGTCTGGAAATATGGGCGCGTGAAACGATAGATCAATCGAATTCAGTTGCACAAAAGCAAGCAGATTATGAACGAGATAAAGCACAGTGCAAGGATGCAATTGATAATCCTGCGCTTGGAAATACTGACCCGAAAAAGAAAGGGGTTTAAGTGAGATAAAGCGAGGCAAATGCCTCGCTTTTTTTCATCCAAATTTTTTAAAGAATATTCCTATTTATAGTTAAAAAGAATTAATAAGAGAATAAAGCGATAACTTGATAAATATATATTATTATCGTTTGGTGATAATTTGTGTATAATAAATCACATTAATATTGCTTTTATTTTGATAAAAATCTAAATAGCTTCCATGTAGTGAATAAATAGGGGGAGAAAAGATGTTTAATAAAGTGTTTTTTTCAATAAGTGTGCTGGTGGTTCTAAGCGCTTGCAGTGGTGTGCCGACAACACTTCCGTCACATCCCTCAGATCAAGCTCAAGTGAGTCATTCATCTTCTGCAAGTATTCAACAAGAAGTTGCACCGTGTACGAATGGTTTTGATGACGTGAATGTGTGTGAGTTACTTTCATAAGCTGTAAGTATGAATGATCAGACAAGTGCATAAATTTGTCATAGTTAGCTGTAGATGAGTTGGATACTGCAACGGTATTGCATCTCAATCATTCAGATTTTATTTATAAATATATTTTTTATTCAGAGGCTTGGAAATGCATGTGCGATTCGATGCAATTCTACCAGATCTAAAATTTCGATTTTTCGAAAAGAAAGCCGCAAAATATTCTGCTTCTCTAAGGCTTGTAATTCTTGGTTCACGGTTTGTCTAGAACAGGTCAGCATTTGCGCCAATTGTTCTTGAGATAAATGAATGGTATTTTTTTCAATCATCAGATGATTGCCATAGCCATTTAAGATAAACATTAAGCGTTGTGCTAAACGCTGGGTCATGCTTTGAGTCTGAATTGCAATCAGCTCTAAAAAAGCAAAACGTAACTTTTGGCTGGTCAATTGTGCAATGTGATACCAAAAAACAGGATGTTCTTCGAATAGCTTTTGAATGGCTCTACTTGGAATATGCAAGATCAGACTTTTTTGAATGGCGATGGCATCGTGCGAGCGAGGTTGGGCATCTACCAGTGAGATTTCGCCAAACCACATAATCGGCTCAACAATCGCCGCTACTGATTCTTTCCCCGCAATATCAATATAGCCTAAGCGAACAGCACCCTCTAAAACGGCATAGATTCCATTGAATGGGTCACCTGAATGAAAGATGGCTTGTTCCTTAGTAAAATGCTGTTGCATCGAATGGCTCACAATGAATTCCTTGAACACTGAAGGCAATTGTGAAAACCACAGGTTATTTTCTAAATGAGCAATATAAATGGGCGCGAGCACTTCAATTCCTTTTTGATCTGAGTTGTCATTTAGCCGACAACTTTGCCTTTGGTTTTTTTATATAGTGGAAGCATGAGTGTAATAAGGAAGAATAACATGACCAAATTAGAACAGCTGTTAAGCCAGTATGCAGCGTATCATTTAGATCACAAAAACATTTTGACCCATTTTTTGGGTATTCCTTTAATTGTCTTTGCTATTCTTTGTTTAACCGCAAGAGCAGGGTTGATGCTGTCAGGAATAGAGCTGACCTTAGCCTTGGTGATTATTGTAGTAACCAGTATTTACTATTTTAGCCTCGATCGAATTTTTGCTTTGATTATGTTGATTGTCCTAATGGCTGCCTATCCCTTGGCTTTGAAAATTGCTCATTTGGAACTTGCTGCTTGGTTAAGCCTAAGTATTGGCATCTTCGTGGTCGGGTGGGTATTTCAGTTTGTGGGGCATTTTTTTGAGAAGAAAAAACCGGCATTTATGGATGATATTATTGGCTTAGCTATAGGTCCATTATTTGTTTTGGCAGAAATGGTATTCATGCTCGGTTTTCGTAAAGACTTGGAGCAACGTGTGCTTGATCATGCCCGTGTGTTACGCGCTGAAATGGATAACAAACATATTTCTGCGACCTTACATTAATTAAATGATTGTATAGCTATAAAAAAGCCCCGAATGCGTCGGGGCTTTTTAGTTTTAACGATTAAACATTAAAACGGAAGTGTAAAACATCACCGTCTTGAACGATGTAAGTTTTACCTTCTAAACGCCATTTACCGGCTTCTTTCGCGCCAGCTTCGCCGTTGTATTGTACGAAGTCATCATAAGCAATACATTCAGCGCGGATGAAGCCTTTTTCAAAGTCAGTGTGAATCACGCCAGCAGCTTGAGGTGCAGTTGCGCCCACTTTAACCGTCCATGCACGAACTTCTTGTACACCTGCAGTGAAGTAAGTTTGTAAGCCTAGAAGTGAATAACCTGCACGGATTACCACGTTAAGACCTGGTTCTTCCATGCCCATTGCTTCAAGGAATTCAGCGCGGTCTTCATCTTCAAGCAAAGAAATTTCTGCTTCAATCTGGTTGCACAGTGGAACCACAATCGCATTTTCTTCAGCGGCCAATTTTTTAACTGCGTCTAAATGTGGATTGTTTTCAAAACCATCTTCAGCAACGTTGGCAATGTACATAGTTGGTTTTAAAGTCATTAAACCAAAACCACGAACCAATTTACGCTCATCATCATCAAGGTCAGCTGCGCGAGCCGGTTTACCTTCATCCAATAATGGTTGGATTTTTTCTAAAATAGCTTTAGTTGCAATTGCTTCTTTATCGCCACTTTTTGCAGATTTTGATAAACGAGTGATTGCTTTCGCAACTGCTTCAAGGTCAGCAAGTGCAAGTTCAGTGTTGATGGTTGCGATGTCATCAAGCGGATCAATCTTACCATTCACGTGAATCACGTTTTCATCTTCAAAACAACGAACAACGTGTGCAATCGCATCAGTTTCACGGATGTTGGCAAGGAACTGGTTACCCAAGCCTTCACCTTTAGATGCACCCGCAACTAAACCGGCAATATCAACGAATTCCATTGCAGTTGGAACAACACGTTGTGGTTTAACGATTTCCGCAAGTTTGTCCATGCGTAGGTCAGGCACAGGTACGATACCGGTGTTTGGTTCAATGGTACAGAAGGGGAAGTTTTCTGCAGCAATCGCAGCTTTAGTCAATGCATTGAAAAGTGTAGATTTACCAACGTTCGGCAAGCCGACAATACCGCAATTAAAACCCATGAAATGACTCACAAAGTATTCTTTAAAAATTGTGGCTGATTTTACATGAAAGCCACCACAAAGTCAGGTCATGGCTTCCATGTTTATTGAAAACAACTGAAATGTATATCCTTTAAATTTTACGTTTGTCCAGTTGGTTGGCGAGGGTGTCACCAGTCGCTTGAATGAACATGACTAAAATAATCAGCACCACAATAACAGCAAGCATGATTTGCATATCAAAACGCTGATAACCATAACGGTAGGCAATATCTCCCAAACCGCCTGCACCAATGGCACCGGCAATCGCGGATGAGTTGATCATGGTGACTAAAGTCACGGTAAAGCCTGCCACAATACCGGGCAGCGCCTCGGGAAGTAGTACATGCCAGACAATCTGCTTGCGGTTACAGCCCATGGCTTGTGCAGCTTCAATCAGGCCTTGATCGACTTCACGCAAACTGACTTCGGCTATACGTGCAAAGAAAGGTGTCGCGGCAAGGGTCAGTGGAACCACTGCTGCCCATACCCCATAACTGGTGCCAACGATGAGTCGAGTGAGTGGAATCAGTGCGACCATTAAAATCAGGAAGGGGATTGATCGGGTAATATTCACAATCCATCCCAACGACTGGTTAATACTTTTCGAGGGGTAAATACCATGTTCCGAGGTATTGACCAAAATCACGGCCATCGGCAGACCGATCAGCAAGGCAAAAAATGCCGAAACACCGACCATTAATAAGGTGTCGATGGTGCCCGTAATCAACAGATCAATGAGTTGGTCGTGCATAGCCCAATACCTCTACATGTGCAATTTGGTTTTTTAATTGTTGCGTGAGTTGCTGGAGATCAATATCTAGATCAGCTACGCCAATAATTAAAGTACCGACCAAATGATTTTGGATGGTATCAATATGACTTTGATACAAATAGACTGAATGTCCAAAGCGATTTAGAATCTGCGCAAGGTCAGGTGAATGCTTGGCTTCACTTGCATATTTTAGTTTTAAAATAGTATGTGAAACTGCGTTGTCCTTTTCCGAATAAACAGCAAACGGTAAATCCAGTTGTTCAAGATTGAGTAACTCTTGGGTAATGGCTTTTTCTGGATTGGAAAAGACTGACCAGACTTGCCCAGACTCCACGATTTCACCTTTCTCAATCACCACCACTTGATCGCAGATTTCACGAATCACCTGCATTTCATGGGTAATCAGTACGATGGTAATTCCCAGTTTCTGATTGATTTCTTTGAGCAGGGAAAGCACCACCGAGGTACTTTCAGGATCGAGTGCGGAAGTGGCTTCATCGCAGAGTAAAATTTCAGGATGACTGACCAAAGCGCGGGCAATACCGACACGTTGCTTCTGTCCACCAGAAAGCTGTGACGGATAATGTTGCGCTTTATCGCTCAGCCCAACCAATTCTAGGACTTCATTGACGCGTTGTTCAATGTCCGCCTTATTAAAGTTGGAAATTTTTAAAGGCAGGGCGATATTTTCCCAAACAGTTTTTGCCGACATTAAATTAAAATGCTGGAAAATCATGCCAATTTTTTGGCGCAACTGAATTAAATCCTGATGATTTAATGTCGCTATTTCCTGTTGATGAATATGAATACTGCCTTCATTGGCCTTTTCCAATCCATTGAGGGTGCGAAGCAGTGAGGATTTGCCCGCGCCACTTTTACCAATAATGCCCAGAATCTTGCCTTGTGGAATATCCAGATTAATATTCTTTAAGGCATGCACCTGTTTGTCCTGTACATCATAAAATTTATTCAAGTGCCGGATTTTAATATGCGGCACTGAAAAATCGATTTGTGAACCAAAACTCACCATGGTTATTCTCCTTATTTCCAGCCTTCAAACCACATGCCTTGCCCAAAATCTTCATTCAAAATTTCACGAACTTTGGCAGAGTTTTGGAATGCTTGGACAAAGGTAGCCAGTTTTTGGTCTTGATCTGGGTAGTCTTTACGCGTCACAAATAAAATGGCGTATTTTTTATCCACGGGGTCGATAAATAGTGCTGAATTTGGGTCAGCAACTTTTGCCATTTTTAAATAATGTGGAAAGCCCATAATCAGGTCCGCTTCGTTATACGCATGCGCTGTTTGTGGACCCTCAACTTCAATTAACTTGAGTTGCTTCGGGTTGCTGGTGATGTCTTGCAGTGTGGTCAATTCATTGTTGACATCTTTTACCGAGAGCAAACCTGCACGAGCCAAAAGCGTCAAGCCACGTGATAAGTTCACAGGATCATTTGGCACCACCACTTTGGCTTGATTTGGAATTTGATCAAGCGACTGATATTTTTTGGAATATAAGCCGACATGACTGCCAGAACCTTTACCAAAGGCATGCAGGTTATAACCCGTTTCACGCACGGCATTGGCCAAGAACACACTCTGCTGAAAAAAGTTGGCATCAATATCACCGTTTTGAACCGCAACATTCGGTGCTTGCCAGTCTGAAAACTCGATCAGTTCGACATTAATGCCTTGGGCTTTGACTTCGTCAGCCACACTTTTTAAAAGTTCGGCATAGGGTGGGCTAATGCCAATTTTCAGTGTGTCACTGTGTGTGTTGCTGTTGATCCAGCGATAGCCTGCAAGTCCGGCCACCAGCGCAATCACCACTGCCGTGATGACCCAAAGTTTGGTATTGTTTTTAACTGTATTTGACATGATCTTATTTCCAGCCTGGGAACCAGAGTTTGGCACCAAAGTCTTGGTCCAAAGCCTGTTTCACTTTTGCCGAGTTTTGATAGATCTCCACAAATTTTTTCAGCTTGTCATTTTTATCTTGGTAATCATCACGCACTGCAAACAAAATGGCATAACGTGTGTCAGCGTTAGAGTCGAATAACAAGGCTTGTTCAGGATCAGCCGTTTTCGCTAAACGTAAGTAGTGCGGGTAGCCAAAAGCCAGATCGACATCATCAATGGCACGCGCCGTTTGTGGGCCTTCCACTTCGACAAACTGTAATTTTTTAGGATTGGTCTCAATGTCTTTCAGACTAGATAAATAATTCGCTGGATCTTTAAGGGTAATTAACTGTGCTTGTTGTAAAAGAAGCAACGCACGCCCCTGATTCACCGGATCATTGGGAACGACCACTTTGGCATTGTCTTTTAACTCATCAAAGCTTTTGATTTTCTTGGAGTACAAACCGACATGCGTTGCAGCACCTTTAGCGAATGCCTTGATTTTAAAGTTGGTTTCTTTTTTCGCATTATCCAAGAAAGGCTGGTGCTGAAAGAAGTTGGCATCAATATCGCCATGGTTCAAAGTGATATTAGGTGTGTTCCAGTCAGAGAATTCCACCAGTTTAACATTCACGCCTTGTTGTTTGGCCTCATCTGCTGCGACCTGTAAAGGTTTGGCAAATGAAGGGCTAATGCCAATCACCAGTTCATCTGAACTGGATTTCTTTTGTTGATTCCAGACCACCAGTCCAATAATGACTGCGGCAATAATCACCCCAATAATGGTGAATTTGGTTTTCGCTGTTTGTGCCATGTTGCACCTCTAAATTTATATTTTATTAAGCTGATTGTTTTTGAATATTGATTTGATCTGAATTTGCATCCGAGCTTTGACATCGAAATTGCTGAACAGGGTGTGAGGCAGACAGATGGTCGCCTTGCTGAAAAAGTTTGTGTCTTAAACTGCCGTATTCATACGCTGTTTTATAACGGCCGCGTTGTTGTAATTCAGGAATCACCAATTGAATAAAATCATGGTGTGATTCAGGTGCAACGGTACGGGTCAGGTTAAAACCATCGATTCCTGTTTCATCCATGAGTTGAATCAGTTTTTCAGCAACGGTCGTACCACTGCCGACAATCAGGGGATAACGCCCACCAAGTACATGCTGTGCTTTTAAATCATTTTTAGTGATTTTTTGTTCCTTGAACTTATTGTTCACTGAAGCAATGCTATTGGTCTTTTGATAGGGAATCGCTTCGTCATCTGCAAATTTAGACAGATCAATACCGACTGAACTCGAGAAATGAGCGAGACCTGCTTCAGGACTGGCATAAGAGATGTATTCATCCAGTTTTTGTTGTGCCAGATCATCGGTTTCAGCAGTCACTACGGTAATACCAACAAAGATTTTAATTGCTTCTGGATCGCGTCCTTGTTCGGTCGCCTGCTGACGAATTTGATCGACCTGCTTTTTAATTTTTTCAGGTTGATCGCCACCAATGAACATGCCTTCTGCATGCTGAGTCGCAAAAGCTAAACCACGCGGGGAGGCACCTGCCTGGAATAAAACCGGCGTGCGTTGAATAGACGGCGCAACTTGAAATACACCCTGACTTTGGTAAAACTGACCTTGATGCTGAATCTGATGAACTTTTGCGGGATCGGTAAAAATACGATTCTGTTTGTCTTTTAATACCGCATCATTTTCCCAAGAGCCTTCCCAGAATTTATAGCAAAGCTGTAAAAATTCTTCGGCTTGTTCATAACGCAGGTCATGGTCTTTTAAGCCTTTTTCACCAATCAAACGTTGTGCACTGTCCAGATAACCGGTGACAATATTCCAGCCGATACGACCTTGAGTCAGGTGATCCAGACTGGCAAAGCGACGTGCAAATTGATAAGGCGATTCATAGCTTAAATTCACCGTAACTCCAAAGCCTAGATTTTGCGTTACGGCAGCCATAGCTGAAACCAAGGTTGTTGGATCATGGCTCGGCAACTGAATCGATTCCTTTAAGGTCAACTCAATGTCATTTTGATAGACATCATAGACACCAGTAATGTCGGCAATAAATAAACCATCAAACAGACCTTGTTCTAATGTTTTAGCCAAGTCTGTCCAATAACTGAGTTCATTAAAACGATGTGACTGATCACGCGGATGAGTCCATAAACCATGGTTGATATGACCAACACAGTTCATGTCAAAGGCATTGAGCAGGATTTTCTTCGCTGTATTTGGCGTTGAGGGCGTTGTCATTACAATGTCCCTCGACGTGGTGGCAATACACCGTTTAACACATGATTGGCAATGAAATAATATTTCCATCGAGAGGCATCATGCAGGGTATGTACACGGGCATTGCGCCAGAAACGGTCTAGTCCATCTTCACGTTGGCTGCCACGGCTACCGGCAAGTTCAATCAGTTTTGACGACGCTTTCAACGCCGTTTCAGTACTGTGTGCGCGAACCTTTGCGACATCGATTGAAGCTTTAGCAATATTTTCAACTGTAGGTTGTGGCTTGGCAGCATCAATAGAACGCGCGGCTTGTTTGAGTAAAACTTCAGAAGCACGGACATCGGCAACTATGCGACCCAATTCAAACAGGGTGAGCGGATCAGCAGTGGCTTTGTCGACCCCTGAATCAATCCATGGACGTGCTTGACGCACGCGGATCAGAGTTTCTTCAAATGCAGCACGTGCGATACCTGTTTCAATCGCGGCATGCATAATTTGTGCAAAAGGTCCTGAAATCGTCGGCTGTGAATACGCAGTATCAAATGGAATAACATCTTCAGCTTCAACGAAAACATTATTAAATTTAACGGTGCCGCTGCCTGTGGTGCGCTGTCCAAAACCAGACCAGTCATCTACTAACTCCAAGCCTTCACTTTGACGCGGAATAAAAGCCAAAAATTCACGACCATGCGCATCTTTGACCAAGGTCGGAATGCGATGTGCAAATAAGCTGCCGGTGCAATAAAACTTTTCACCATTTATGATAAAGCCGCCGTCGACTGGACTGATAGCGGTTTGCTTTTGTGCAGCATTCTTAGTTTTAAATTCTGCTAACGCATTCCCAAAACGTGCACCTTTTAAAACTTCGGCATAGAGTTTTTGCTTTTGTTGTTCTGTGCCTGTATTACGTAAAATTTCTAGGCCATAAAAATGATTTTGCGGGATTTGTCCAATCGAACCATCCACACCACTCATGAGCGCAATGACTTGAGCCACGGTATAGCTTGAAACTTCTGCACCACCATATTGCTTAGGCACAGTAATCGCCCATAAGCCGGATTGGCTGTACGCCTCAATTTCTTCAAAGGGCAGAAGACGTTCAGCATCACGTTGCACAGCATTATTTTTAAACTGTTCTGCTAACGCATGTGCAATTTCCAATGCTTCAGCATCAGACTGAATAATATGTGCATGCGCCAATTGTTGCGCTTCAGACTGGCTAAGTTCTTGATATGAAGTCATGTTTATTACTCCTTAAATCCAGGCGTGACGGGCAGGTAATTTATGATTCAGGTAATAGTCACCTAAAGCATGCAATTTCCAACGCACAGGGTCATGTAAGGTATGCACACGGGCATTGCGCCAGTGTTGATCGAGGTTGTGTTGACTTAGACTTGAACGGCTGCCACCAAGTTCGAGTAGTTTTTCTGAGATATGTAGCGCAGCATCGTTGGCGTAGATTTTTGCTTCAGCGACTAAAATTGACGCTTTTGCTGCTTGTTCATCACTAACTGCATCGAGTTGATCCAGTTCATCTAAATATTCAGCTGCTTCATCGAGTAATAAGATGGCAGCATCCAGTAATACATTCGATTTACCGACTTCTTGCAGGGTGTAATGTTCGAAGCTGGCTTTTTCAATATTGGCGTCAATAATTGGACGTGCTTTTTGTACGGCACTTAGCGTGTCGGCAAATGCCACTTCCGCAATACCGACATCAATTGCGACTTGCATAAGCTGTGAGTACGCACCCCGATAGCTTGGCGCATTGCCGAGTAGGCGTTCATCAAGAATTAAAAATGGGTCAACTTCAACATGATTGAGTTTAACGGTACCGCTAGATGTGGTGCGCTGACCAAAACCATTCCAGTTATCTACGACTTCAACACCAGTCGCTTGATGATTGACCACCACCAAAACCACATGACCTTCAGGATGAATGGCTTTAATCGCGAGCCAGTGTGCAAAACTGCTGCCGGTAGAATAAAACTTTTCACCATCTAAAAAATAATGACCATCTTCAATTGTTAAAAGCGTATTTAATGTTTTAGTGTCTTTGGTATGACGTTCTGGACCACCGTTGGCTAAGCGTTTGCCTTGTAAAATTTCATTAAAAATAAATGTCTTTTGTGGTTCTGTACCCATGATGTTAATCATGTTGAGCAGGGCAATCTGGTTTTGCGGAATTTGCCCAACACTTGAATCCGCTTTATTTAAAATGCGAAAAACATGCGCCAAGGTTTTATTGGACACAAATGCACCGCCAAAATTTTGCGGAATGCGAATTCCACCTAAACCTTTTTGACTGAATAAATCAATTTCAGCAAAGGGTAATTGACGTTTTTGATCACGTTCATTACGACCTTCCAAAGCAAAATCTGCAACTTGGTACGCTGCATTAATCGCATCTTGGTCATTTTCAACCACATGAACATTGTCAGAAATTAAATGAGACATAACGACATCCTAAATAGATATCAAAACGCTACAAGTAATTGGATTTAAAATTAAGCAATTGCTTTTGCAAAGCTTATGAAAAATGGTCTTTAAGATAAAAACTGCTAGTTTTTGAATGAATTTGAATAAGTTAAGTGTTTAAAAATCCACATGATTTGGTTTTATTTAAGTTTTTATTTGAACTTTAATCTATGGGTTTATCTGCTTTAAAGATAATCAAGACAAAAAAATATATAAAAATAAATAATCTAGCAGTAACGCTGTACTCAGGTTTTTGAATAAAAAGTGCATTGTATTTCTAGGGCAGGGTGACTAAAGTATCCGACTAAGGTCGATGGTTATTTTTATAACCAGAACTAAAAAAATAACTGCGGAGATTTTATGCGAACTTTATACCAGTTTCCCTTGTCTCATTTTTGTGAGAAAGCTCGCTGGTTGCTCGATCATAAAGAATTGGATTATGTAGCCCATAATCTGATCCCAGGTGTGCATCGTGCATTTGCACAATTAAAAACAGGGCAAAATCGTTTACCCATTTTACGTGACCAAGACCGCTGGATTGCTGATTCGACTGAAATTGCATTGTATTTAGATGAAGTTTATCCGGAACATTCCTTGCTACGAGCTGATTTACAACAGCGTGAGTTAGCTTTAGAAATTAATCATCAAGCCACAGAATTGGGGATGCATGTGCGTCGCTGGGGCTTGGCGCATACTTTGTCCGAAAGTGAAGAATCTCTGGATATTCTGATTGGTGAAAAAGGCTATTTACGCCAATTTGAAAAATATTCAAAACCAATTATCAAAGCATTGCTTTCAAAAGGCTATCAACTGAATGCTGATAAAGTGGCTGAATCTAAACAACGAATGGATGCTTTAGTCGAGCTGCTGAATCAGCGCTTAATTGAAAATCATGGGCGTTATTTTGTTGGTGAGCGTTTAGGTTTGGCTGATATTGCTGTTTGTTCAATGCTTGCTCCGCTTTTGGAAATTCCCGGCACGCCGTGGGAAAAAGAGCATGCTGAAGGGTTATCTGAAGAATTTAAAAAATATAAAGAGACTTTAACTGAATTGCCGATGGGGCAATATGTGTTGCGTATTTATCAGACCGAACGCAATGCCCGCGTGGATTGGCGCGGGGTCTAAATGTAATTTATAAAAATACGCGCTATAGAGCGCGTATTTTTTGCTCACTCAATGACTTACCCAAAAAGACTTAACCAAATACAATTGGCTGATCGAGTTCTAAGCTTGGTGTTGTTTGAACCACCGATTAAGCCACCTACTAGTTGAGCAATATACTCGAACAGATCAGCCCAATCTTAAAGTTAGTCCTAAATTTAAATGATTTAATAAAAATTACCATTAGTCATTTTTTATAATTAAATGACCAGTGGCAATCTAACTCAGCATGAATCAAAATTTTCTTTATGAATTGAGCAAGCTTTTAGAAAATATTTTCAGAAAATTAAGACTTTGTGAAAATAAATAATTATTGTATAACCGAGATAGCGCAATATTTTGCGCATCTATTGATTATTGAGAAAGAGTATAAAAATGGAACTGGATCGTTTCGATAAACAAATCCTGGAAATTTTGAATCAGGAAGATGTGAATTTAAATGAACTTTCAGAGCGAATTAATCTTTCTGTAAGTTCTGTGCATCGACGGATTAAGCATTTGATTGAAGCTAATATCATGACGCATTTAAAGCGTGATATTAATTATGCCAAGTTGGGTTTTAGCCTGCATGTTTTATTGCAAGTGTCTTTAAATAAGCATGATACTGACACTTTTGCGAAGTTTTTAGAAGAACTGGAAAGTATTCCGGAAGTGATTAATGCCTTTTTAGTGACAGGTCAATCTGCCGATTTTATTGTCGAAGTAGTTGCAAAAGATATGGAAAATTACAGTGAAATTCTTCTAAAACGTATTGGTAAAATTGAGCATGTCGTGGCACTGCATTCGAGCTTTGTCATTAAAGAATATAACGTGTTGAACTGTAGTGGCTTACTCAGTCGGGTGTAATAGCTTTTATTCAATCTATCACTTTAAAAATTGATCCTCTCATTCATCTCTGGTTTTAAAGATCAAAAAAACGCACCATGCGGTGCGTTTTAGATTTGAAAAAATATTAGGCTTCAAGTTGCTCTAATACTTCATCTGAAAATTCTACGTTGGTATAAACGTTTTGAACATCATCAAGATCTTCAAACATATCAATCATTTTCAAGATGAGTTTTGCTTGATCGATATCTGTGATTTCTGCTTTAGTAGATGGACTCATCACAACTTCAGCATTGTCAGATTTTAAACCTGCAGCAGATAAAGCATCCTGTACATCACCAAATGATTCAGGCGTGGTGATGACTAAAATTTCATCTTCACTCACTTCAATATCTTCAGCGCCCGCTTCTAAAGCCACGTCCATGATTTTATCTTCTAAAGAAACATCTTCAAAAGTAATTTCACCACGTTTGGTAAAGAGGTAAGCCACTGAACCTGCAGTACCTAAGTTACCATTGGTTTTAGAGAAGCAATGACGAACGTCAGGTACGGTACGGTTTAAATTGTCTGTCATTGTTTCGACTAGAACAGCTACGCCACCCACACCGTAACCTTCGTAAGTGACTTCTTTTAACTCGTCGTTATCTTCGCCACCAGCACCACGTTGAATGGCACGGTTGATCACATCACGTGTCATATTTACAGACAGTGCTTTTTCGACTACAGCGCGTAGACGAGGGTTACTTCCCACATCTGGACCGCCGAGTTTTGCAGCAGTTGTTAATTCACGAATGTATTTGGTAAAAACTTTACCACGGCTAGCATCTTGTTTTGCTTTGCGATGCTTAATATTGGCCCACTTGGAATGACCCGCCATGCGAAATATGCTCCTTGTAGATTGGCTTTATGCCTAATCGAATGTGTTAAATTCTACCATAAGCCCTTTTTTCTTAGAAAGGGCTGGCTTTGGAGTTTTTATACAAATGTGACTTAGTTTTTAGGTTCTGGAATCACAATATCCAAACCAACTTTATCTTTATAAAGTTGTTTAAGCAAAGCTAAGTCATGATTGATTTCAGTCGGGTATATTTTCCCTAAAATACCGCCTTGCTTGGTAGTTGAATTGGCATACATTAAAACGATAGGAACACCCGCTGCTTTGGCAATATGCCAAAAGCCGGTACGAATCGGTCTTCTTGTTTCACCTGGTTTTGCACGGGTGGCTTCAGGTGCAATCACAAGATTGAATTTTTCATTTTGCTGAAAATGCTCAACCATTAATGACACGATATCTTTATTGGATTTGCGATCGACTGCAATACCGCCAATCGCTTCTAATAATGGTTTCATTGGCCCCTTAAATAATTCTTTTTTAATCAGGGTATGAATTTTCATATCAAAAATTTGGAACAAAGCAAGAGACAGAACCGCATCCATCATCGATGTATGTTCAAAGCCAACAATGACTTGTTTATTCTCAAGTACATCTGGTTCAACATGATAAGTCCATCCCGCAAGTTTAAATGCAGATTCACCAAGAAATTTTTTTAACATAGGAGGAAATTAGACAATTCGAAAGTCAGCTAATTTCTGCTTGTTCGTATTTATAGTCAAGAGGCGATGTGTTTAAAGTGTACAAATAAATATTTTGTATATAGTTTTGGGAAATGGTCGCATTAATTGTTTTTATATATAAATAGGTATTAATAAATATATAAAACGTATCATTTAATATAAATTAAGACTTAATAGTGACTCAAAATAGCTATTCAGATCAAAAAATACCTATTAGACTTTTGTCGAAGATAAAATCTTCTGAACAAATTGTTCAACTTCGCTTCTGTTTAATAAGG
Source organism: Acinetobacter terrae (assembly GCF_013004375.1). Lineage (GTDB taxonomy): Bacteria > Pseudomonadota > Gammaproteobacteria > Pseudomonadales > Moraxellaceae > Acinetobacter > Acinetobacter terrae. The sequence goes on from NZ_JABERI010000018.1 coordinate 26,519, forward strand.
ATTGAAAAGAATGATGTATTTTTCGACTTTTCTATTGGCATTTGGGTTGTTTATGCTGGTTGTTGTATGGTCTTTAATCGAAATTCGCTTGGAATCTCGTAAAAAACGCAGTTTTGGCTCTGAAGTGGGCTGAAAATTAAACTTTTTTGAAAAGTTAATCACTCTGTTTTATTTTTACATTATTACTTAAAATAATGGTTGAATGATTAGACCTCTTTCATAAATCATTTTTACTCAGCTCCAAGTTATAGATTCCAGCAATTAAATTGAATCTCAAACCGAGTCTTTTCGCTCTATTTCGATAACGTTCCGCA
>NZ_JABERI010000019.1 GCF_013004375.1 Acinetobacter terrae
GAGGATCAGGTTCTGCTCTGTCTGAGCTATTGGCGGGAATACCGAACCTTATTTCACGTTGCGACGAGTTACGGGGTTTCAGAGCCCACAGCCTCAAGAATTGTCCGTCATGTTGAAGACTGCCTGATTCGGTCCAATCTGTTTAATTTACCCAAAGATTTACCCGAGGGCGAAGGCATCGACTGGAATGTTGTGATCGTGGATGCCACAGAAATTCCAATACAAAGGCCTAAAAAAACAGAAGAAAAGCTATAGCGGCAAGAAAAAGACCCATACCTTTAAAGTACAGGCCATGATTCACTACAAGACTCGGCAAATTCTGAGTTTATGTAGCAGTCGCGGTGCAGTGCATGATTTCGAGTTGTTCAAATGCAATTTAAATCAGATTCCTTTGGGGTCTTTTATCCTTGCAGATAAAGGCTATCAGGGGATTTATACTTTGTATCCCAATAGCCTGTTGCCTTTAAAAGCCAAAAGACACTGTAAATTGGATCCTGAACTAAAAATCTATAATCAGGAAATCAATAAAAGAAGAATAGGAATAGAGCATGTATTTGGCAGTCTAAAAACTTTCAAGATCCTTGCGGAACGTTATCGAAATAGAGCGAAAAGACTCGGTTTGAGATTCAATTTAATTGCTGGAATCTATAACTTGGAGCTGAGTAAAAATGATTTATGAAAGAGGTCTAAT
>NZ_JABERI010000002.1 GCF_013004375.1 Acinetobacter terrae
GAGCTGGAGCTGGACGATCACCAAAATCACGTTTTGGACGATCATCAAACGAACGTTGTGGACGATCACCGAAACCGCCTTCACGACGAGCTGGAGCTGGACGATCACCGAAATCACGTTTTGGACGATCATCGAAAGAACGTTGTGGACGATCACCAAAACCGCCTTCACGACGTGGAGCTGGACGATCACCGAAATCACGCTTAGGACGATCATCGCCATAAGAAGGACGTTCGCCACGTGGTTTGTCATCAAAGCTACGTTGTGGACGATCACCGCCACGACCGCCATCACGACCACCGCTGAAACCGCCGCCGCTACGACCGCCGCCATCACGACCACGACCACCGCCGAAACCGCCACGACCACGACCACCGCCATCACGACCGCCGCCATCACGAGCACCGCGTGCAGGAGGTGGAGATGGCTCAAGACCTTCAATTTCAGACACGTTCAAACGTGCATCTAGGAAGTCTTCAAGCGCACGGATTTTACCGCGTTCACGGTAAGTCGCTAAAGTAATTGCATTACCTGTACGACCGGCACGACCTGTACGACCGATACGGTGTACATAGTCTTCGTTTTTCATCGGTAAACCGAAGTTGATTACGTGTGAAATTGTTGGTACGTCAAGACCACGCGCCGCTACGTCTGTAGCAACAAGGATTTTTGCACGACCTTCACGGATGCTGCGTAAACGACGGTTACGAACAGTCTGTGGCATAGCACCATGAAGTGCTACAACTGATAGACCTGCTTCAGCAAGTTCTTCAGCCAGCATATCTGTATCTTCTTGAGTGCTTGCAAACACAACTGCTTGATCTACTGATTCATCAGATAACCAGTGAGTAAGCAATTTTTTCTTGTGTTCAAAACCATCAGTCCAATGCAATGTTTGAGTGATGTCTGTATTTGTAGAGTGACCAGTTTCGATCGCAATACGCATAGGATCATTCATCATGCGTTCTGCAAGCGTAATGATACGCGGTGCAAAAGTTGCAGAGAACATTAATGTTTGTTTACGGTTAGCTGCTAATTCACCAATTGCTTCTAGGTCTTCAGAGAAACCCAAGTCAAGCATACGGTCAGCTTCGTCGACGATTAACGCGTCAACCATGTCAAGTTTAAGTTGACGACGGTTTACAAGATCAAGTAAACGACCTGGAGTCGCAACTACAACTTGTGCACCTTTTAATTGTTGAATTTGTTTACCGAAAGGCATACCACCCATGATCGCAGCAACACGAACACCTTTCATATGACGAACCAATGCAATCGCATCTTGACATACTTGTTGTGCTAATTCACGAGTAGGAGAAATCACAAGGATATTCGGTTGAGTCACCGCTTTCATGCGGTCTTTAAATGATATAAGCGAATCTTGATTTGCTAAACCATTTAAAGTAGGTAACAAGAATGCAGCAGTTTTACCAGAACCTGTTTGGCTTGATACTAAAAGGTCTTTACCTTCTAGTGCAGCTGGAATTGCTTGTTCTTGTACAGGAGTTGGCGTAGTAAAGCCTAAACCTTCGATAGCTAGTGTTAAAGACTCATCGAGGGAAAAATCAGCAAAAGTTTTGCTCATAGAGAGTGTTCACCCTGAAGTGGGTGCTCCATTTAATAAATTACAATATGGACATCGGCAAAAAGCGGCACAGCAAATAGAGCTGAAAAAATAAGGATTCAGCAGCGATCCGAATAACGTCGATGTGGATATAACGCACGTATATGATTACGGCCGCAAACCTGAAGGAATCGCTTAAGCGATTGGGGCGCGAAGGATATGTCCTCTCTATGGACAGGACGCGCATACAATGATTAGAAGATAATGTTCAGGTAAAGAACGGAAATTTAAGTGCGTGGCGGCATAATAACAGAATAATTTTAAAAAGTAATCATTTTTTTCGATTGAATTATGCATTGGTACTGTTTTTTTCAGTAACAGTCTATTTTACAACTTAATTTTGTTTATTTTTTAATCGTAAATTTCTCAGTAATCATACCGTTTTTAATAAAGTCTCTTTAAAAGCGATCAAAACCAGCGTTAAAGATGAATATCAACTTTGCCTGACAATAAAAAAGCCCTCACATGGAGAGCTTTTCTTTGTCATATCACTCGATTAAATCGGTATTACTTTGCGGCTTCACCCCAAGCTGGAACGACAGCTTGCATTAAAGGTTTTAGCATTTTCATAGAGCAAGCAATTACTTGACCATTGTCCATAGAATCGGCACCACCACGTGCATCCACTACAGTACCACCTGCTTCTTTTACGAGTAACTCGCCTGCAGCGATGTCCCAAGGCTTCAAACCAAGTTCGAAGTAACCATCAAAACGACCGGCAGCAACATAAGCCAAGTCTAACGCAGCAGAACCTGAACGACGGAATTGTGCACCCGCTTCAGTCACGTTTAATAATGAATCAAAATGGTTTTTCGCATAAGAAACCACTTCACCGTTACGTTTATTACGGTAAGCATGGCCTACAGCCAAGAACGTCTTGTCTAGGTTGTCTTTAATATTTACGCGAATACGACGTTGATTCATCATGGCACCGCGGCCACGACTTGCAGAGAAAAGCTCGTCTTTCACAGGGTCATAAATAACACCGTGTTGAGTTACGCCTTTATGTTGAACTGCAATTGAGATACAGAAATGTGGAAAACCGTTAATGAAGTTTAAAGTACCGTCCAAAGGATCGATCACCCAACACCAATCAGCGTCGTGACCTTGACCTTCTTGCATACCAAACTCTTCACCAAGGAAGCTGTGGTTTTTATAGCTTTTACGTAGAGTATCGATAGTCAACTGTTCCAAATAACGATCTACACGCGTTACCGGACCATCAATCCCTTTTTCTTCGACTTGTAGATCGAGTTTATGACGATTTTGATGCGCTTTTAAAAGCTCTTGACCAACTAATTGAGCCGCACGCGCAGCCATAACCACCATAGGTTCCATTGAACACCCACTACAAATTTAAAGAAACTGATAAAGAATAATGCATAAAAGCCCGCACATTTTAGCAAATATGAGGGCTTTTAGGGGAAAAAATGTTTCTAAAATTTAATTCATCATGATGAAACGGTTTGCACAAGCTTTAGCCAGGCTAATTCAATTGATTTTTCAATGCCTTTGGCATCAAGTCCAGCCTGTTGCAACATTTGTGCATGTGAAGCTTGATGCATGAAAATATCAGGTAAACCTAAATTTAAAGTCGGTTTAACAATTTGTGCTTGAGCCAGATATTCATTTACCGCACTACCCGCACCTGCCATAACCGCATGTTCTTCGACTGTCACAAATAAACTGGTGGTACTCGCTAATGCTGCAATCATCTGTTCATCTAAAGGTTTCACAAAGCGCATGTTGACGACACGAACGCCCACATCATGTACTTGTGCCAATGCTTGTGCTGCTTCAATCGCAACCGTTACACGACTGCCAAATGCCAGAATACTAATTTGTTCATCTTGTTGTTCATTAAAACTGGCCACAATTTCCGCTTTACCAATCTCTAAAGCAGTCAATTGTTGTTGTATTTCAACACCGACACCATTGCCACGCGGATAACGCACAGCCGCAGGACCATTGTATTGATAAGCTGTATGTAACATCTGGCGACATTCATTTTCATCTTTAGGCGCCATAACCACCATATTCGGTACAGTGCGCATAAAAGCGTAGTCATAAGCACCTGCATGGGTTGGGCCATCTTCACCGACCAAACCGGCACGGTCGATGCCAAAGGTCACATCCAGATTTTGCAAGGCAACATCGTGAATCAGTTGATCATAACCACGTTGCAAGAAGGTCGAGTAAATGGCAACAACCGGTTTTAAGCCTTCACATGCCATACCGGCAGCCAAAGTCACAGCATGTTGTTCAGCAATCGCCACATCAAAAAAGCGCTCAGGGAACTGCTTGGCGAACTGTACCATGCCCGAGCCTTCACACATTGCCGGTGTAATTGCGAGTAAGCGGTCATCTTGTGCTGCTTCGTCACACAGCCATTGCCCAAATACATCCGAATATTTAGGGGCTGTATTTAATACAGGCGTTGAATTTATTTTGCTGATCGCATGATATTTAATTTGATCTGCTTCCGCTGGTGCAAAGCCTTTACCTTTTTTGGTATAGACATGAATTAAACGTGGCCCTTTACGTTTTTTCAGTGCATCAAAGACTTGTACCAGTTGATTGACATCATGACCATCGAAAGGACCAAAGTAGTCAAAACCAATGGCTTTAAATAAGTTGTCTGCAGCATCTGTTGCTGCACTATGTAAACGGGAATTATAGGTCCATGCAGGATGCGGCTGAATATAAGCGTCACCCTCATCGGACACATTTACCGAATGACCACGTTCCCAAATGGCAGCCAAATGCTTGGCAAAACCGCCGGTACTGCATGAAATAGACATGTCGTTATCATTCAGCACCACGATTAAATCGGCATTGTGTGCCACCGCATCATTCATGGCTTCAAAAGCCATACCTGCGGTCATTGCGCCATCACCGATAATCGAAACCACTTCACAGGGGTCTTTTTGATAACGACGAGCCAGTGCCATACCCAGTCCAGCTGAAATTGCTGTTGAGGAATGGCCTACACCAAAGGTATCAAAAACTGATTCTTCACGAGATGGGAAAGCTGCCAAGCCATCTTTGGCGCGAATGGTGATCAATTGCTCACGGCGACCGGTTAAGGCTTTATGCGGGTAAGCCTGATGACCAACATCCCAAATAAGGCGGTCATGCGGGGTATTAAAACAATAGTGCAAAGCCACCGTCAGTTCGATCACACCCAGATTGGCACCAAAATGCCCGCCACTTTGTCCTGCTGCATACAAAATGTACTGACGTAACTCATCCGCCACTTTTTCTAATTGGCTGCGCTCGAGCAATCTTAATTGTTGCGGATGATCAATCGTATCCAGCAACGGTGTTACAGGGCGATGAGTCGGTATTTCTGTATACAACATAAATGGCAAAGCCTTCTAAAGCCTGGCAAATCCTAAGCTAGGTAAATGGGTTATTCGAGCACAAGTAAGTGTCGAATTGTATCACCTTTAAATCAGCCACATTTCTAGCGATGCAGTTTAGAGGCAGATCTCTACACTGGGTGTTTGTTCATGAGCGAGATTATCCTGAATAATCTTACTATTTATCAACCATTATCGTTCGCTTTATACAAAAAAGAAAATCTTCTGCATAATTTCATCATAGCAATTCTACCAATGTCCAAGCATTACGCTATACTTTAGCCAATTAATGAACTATTTGACGGGTTAAGCAGTGCCTATAGAATTTGTCGCAACTTCAAGATTACCAACCGCTTTTGGTGAATTTAAAATCACTGTATTTCAAGATCCTCAAACCGGTGAAGAACATGTCGCACTTTCTAAAGGACTCGATACCCCACCGACCGATCCGGTACTGGTTCGGATTCACTCTGAATGTTTAACCGGTGATGCCTTTGCCTCACTGAAGTGTGATTGTGGACCACAACTGCAGGCCACCATGAAACTCATTAATGAAGTCGGTCAAGGCGTGATTTTATACTTGCGCCAAGAAGGTCGTGGCATTGGACTGACCAATAAAATTCGCGCCTATGCCCTGCAAGATCAGGGGCATGATACCGTGGATGCCAATCTGATGTTGAATTTACCTGCAGATGCGCGACGTTATGACATGTGCACGATCATGCTTGATCATTTAAAGATCAAACAAGTTAAACTTGTCACCAACAATCCTTCAAAAATTGCAGCATTAGAAGAACTGGGTATTGATGTGGTAGATCGTGTTCCCCTCACTGTCGGCTTAAATCCGTTCAATGCAGAATATCTAAAAACCAAACATGAACGCATGGCGCATATGTATAAAAAAGGCGATTTTTAAAAATCTGTTTTTCTACAAATCCACCCCAACCCTCCTTTAGTAAAGGAGGGAGTTCCGCCCCTCTTTGTTTAAGATAAGTGAAGTCTCCCTTTATCAAAGGGAGGTTTGGAGGGATTATTAAATCGTCATCGAGAAAATCCGGTTTTCAGGCTTTTTACGCTTTAAGTGCAAATCAAACGCCATACAGATATTGCGTACAAAGGGTTTGCCTTTTTCTAAAATTGTGACTGATCGGTTTTCGATTTTAATCAATTCATCCTGTTGCATTTCTTCAAGTTGCATCAACACTTCATCAATTTCAGGAAATTGCATCTCGGCATCCAACCATGAAGTTGTAAACGTACACATCAAGTTCAGGATATGTTTACGAATCATTAAATCTTCTGTGTTGAGCACATGTCCTCTATACACCGGAATTTCATTATTTTCCAATCGTGCATAATAATCTTCCAGTTTCTTTTCATTCTGGGCAAAGCTATACCAGCTGTCGCTAATCGATGATATACCCAAGCCAATCATCACTTGCGTTTTTGACGCGGTATAGCCCATAAAGTTGCGATGCAAAGTCCCTTGTTGAAAAGACTGATACATGCCATCTTTTTCCAAGGCAAAATGATCCATGCCAATTTCATGATAACCGTGTGCGAGTAATTTCTTTTTACCCTCCTCATAGCATTGGCGCTTCAACTCATCTTTAGGTACATCGCCATCTTTAAAACCACGCTGACCATTGCCCTTAATCCAGGGCACATGTGCATAGCTATAAAAGGCCAAACGGTCAGGCATTAAACGGTTGGTCTGGTCGATGGTATTCAGCACATCATCCAGATTCTGGAACGGCAAACCAAATACCAGATCATGCGAAATCGACTCATAGCCAATCTCTCTCGCCCATTGGGTGACCCGTTCTACATGTTCAAACGGCTGAATGCGGTGAATGGCTTTTTGCACTTTTTCGTTATAGTCCTGCACCCCATAACTGACCCGACGAAAGCCCAAATCATACAGGGCTTGTAAATGCTCTTTGGTCGTATTGTTGGGATGTCCTTCAAAGCTAAATTCGTGCTGTGCTGCAATCTCGGCTTTAGACAGAATGCCTTGAATCAGTTGTTGTAAATGTTGCACTGAAAAAAACGTCGGCGTTCCCCCGCCCAAGTGAATTTCCTTGATGACCGGTTTGTCTTGCAACAACTGGCAATATAAATCCCATTCTTTCACCACTGCCTGTATATAAGGCTGTTCCACCTCATGGCGTTTAGTGACCCGTTTATGACAGCCGCAGAAGGTGCATAAACTTTCACAAAATGGCAGATGGATATAAAGACTAATCCCCTCGCTTTGATTAGATTCATCAAAAGATCGTTTTAATGTTTCTTTCCAAAGCTGCAAAGAAAACAAATCCTCTTGCCAATATGGCACCGTTGGATAACTGGTATAGCGTGGCCCCGGAACATTATATTTTTGAATTAAAGAACTTGCCAGCTTTGACATCAAGATTGCCCCATTTGAATTAACCACGCTGACCGAAGATAAACGGTCGGCTTTTCCTTATTGTGCTGAGCTTGATCAATGAATTCAACCCAGCCTTTTAGTCGGAATATCTTGAATTCATTTTCCATTTTGAAAAAGCATTACCGCTTTTCCCAGTGAGATCAATTGGTAAAAATCCCTTAATTTTTTTATGATTTTATGTTTTGATGTATGCATTCTCTATCTTTCCCCATGAGGGTTCTGATGCAGCATCCTAATTCCGCTGATATTCAACGCGTTCGCGAATTTCTCCTCGATTTACAGGCACGTATTTGTGCAGGTCTAGAACAACGAGAATTAGAGAGCGGTGGCACTGCTCATTTTGAGATTGATGATTGGGAACGCCCGGAAGGTGGCGGCGGCCGTTCACGTGTTTTGCAAAATGGCACCGTGATTGAAAAAGGTGGTGTGATGTTTTCTCACATCAACATTTCAAAATTACCGGCGTCTGCAACTGAGCGTCATCCCCAAATTGCAGGTGCCAAAGCGCAGGCCATGGGTGTGTCGTTGGTGATTCATCCAAAAAATCCCAATGTTCCAACTTCACATGCCAACGTGCGTTTGTTTGTTGCAGAGTCTGAAGGACAAGATCCAGTATGGTGGTTTGGAGGCGGTTTTGACTTAACCCCCTTCTATCCGGATGATCAAGATGTATTGGCCTGGCACCAAAAAGCCCATGATCTTTGTGCGCCATTTGGTGACACGGTTTATGCGGAACACAAAAAATGGTGTGATGACTACTTCTATTTAAAACATCGTGATGAACAACGTGGCGTGGGTGGATTGTTCTTTGACGATTTAAATCAGTGGGACTTTGAAACCTGCTTTAAATACATTCAAGCAGTCGGTAATGGTTATTTGGAAGCGATCTTGCCAATTTTCCAGCGCCATCAAAATCAACCTTATACCAAAGCGCAACGTGATTTCCAGCTCTACCGTCGTGGGCGTTATGTGGAATATAATTTGGTTTATGACCGTGGCACTCTATTTGGTCTACAAACCGGTGGTCGGATTGAATCGATTTTAGTCAGTATGCCGCCGCTTGCTGCTTGGTCGTATCGTCCGGAATGGGAAGAAAATTCTGCTGAAAAACGCTTAACTGACTATTATTTAAAACCACAGGATTGGTTGACTGAACTTCAATAATTAAAAATATATTTAAAATCTTTAATCCCTTTTTCCATTTTGGATGAAGGGATTTTTTATATTCATTATTTTCTTTGTACATAAAATTAGATACTTAGAACAATAAAAAATTAAATCCATATTTTCATGTCATAAAAAATTCATCATATTTTACTTATAATAATTCTACTGACATATTTCCTTACAGCACTAGACTCTGTAGATTTTACAAAATCGTTTAGACTAAGAAATTCAATTTACTATTCACACATATTTAAAAAGCACATATCAATTAAAAAAATCGTGCTTTAGGAAGCCAACAATGTTAGATAAAATTTTAAATCACAAAGTGATTTTATTTTGGTCCATATTCACCCTAATCCTATGTTCCATCGCCATCACATTCTCATCAGACAATAGCCTTTCTGATAGTTTATCGATTACATTTAGTGTCTTTGCAGGGTTTGCCTTGTTTTTTACCGCAGCAATGTGGCTAGAAGATATGGTTCACGAAATCTGTAATCCTTAATATTATTTCAATCCGCTTTAATTCTCTGAACCTCACTAAATTGCTTTTTATGCCTGCTTAACTTTTCTTTTTTCCCTTCTTCTGACTTTAGCCTTGTTTAAAAATCACGTATATTGAATGCCATTTCCGCACATGGACTTTGTGAAATGAGCAAACAATTCGCGGTGGTTGGGCATCCAATCGAACAGTCACGTTCGCCAGAACTTCATCATGCTTTTGCCAAAAAAACAGGCATTGACCTGAATTACAGCAAGCGTCTTGCGCCTCTTGATGGTTTTGAAGCCAATATCAAGGCGTTCTTTGCCGAGGGTGGCATCGGCATGAACGTGACCGTGCCTTTTAAGGAACAAGCGTTTGCACAGTGCCAAGTCCTGACGGAACGTGCCAAAATTGCCAAAGCGGTAAATACGTTGTGGATGCAAGATGGCAAGCTGCATGGTGATAACACCGATGGTCAAGGCTTAGTGGATGCGATTAAAGCCCTGGATTGGAAGCTGGACAATACCGATATTTTGATTATTGGTGCAGGTGGGGCAACACGTGGTGTGGTCTACCCTTTAGTTCAGGCTGGCGTGAAAAAAATCGTGATTGCCAATCGTACCCTTGCCCGTGCTGAACAACTGGTTGCCGATTTAAAAGATGCCGTTCCCCAAGCAACACTTGCTGCAATCTCTTTAGATGATTTGGCGGGTGAGTTTGATCTTGTGATTAATGCGACATCTGCCAGCCTAAGTGGCGATGCTCTGGTTTTACCTGAATCTTTACAATTTAAACATGCCTATGAAATGACCTATGGCAAACCATCGAGCTTTTTAGATCAAGCCAAAGCTCGCGGCATTCCGACTTCAGAAGGTTATGGCATGCTGGTGGGGCAAGCGATTGAGTCATTCTCAATCTGGAATGGGGTAAAGCCAGCACTGAAAGATTTTCTTTAACTGTTTGAAATAAAGCGATTGAAAAGAAGTAAATCCTTGCTTCTTTTCAATATTACCCACAAAAAAATGTTTTTAAACTGGCTTTTATGACATCATGATTCATTCATTGAAGTTCCTGAAAATTATTCAAATATTCACTTATCCAAAACTCAACACATACACTAACATCTTAATTTAATTATTATTTACAATATTTTTTTGCATGAAATACATTAAAAATGTAAACCCAACAATATAATCAGTTACATTAATAGCTAAATTCATCCACTTATAATTCGCCTTTCTGACATTTTTCCCAGGCTACACCATCAATGTATTTTGATGAACAATGTGAATAATCAAACTATCGATTCGGATAATCCAAAACTATTTCTAAATTAGGATTAACACTATGCCAACTTATAAAGCTCCTTTACACGACATTCGCTTTTTAATGAATGAAGTTTTTGATTACCCAGAACATTACAAAACTTTATCCAATGGCGAAGCTGCCGATCCTGACACTGTAGACATGATTCTTGAAGGTGCAGCAGATTTTTGTGAAAACGTCCTCTCTCCTTTAAACCAGTCTGGTGATGAAGAAGGCTGTCATTTTGAAAATGGCGAAGTTAAAACTCCTAAAGGCTTTAAAGAAGCCTATGACCAATTCGTGCAAGGTGGCTGGCAAGGTCTGTCTTATCCTGAAGAGTTTGGTGGTCAAGGCTTACCGATGTCGCTTAACCTGATCAAATCTGAAATGATGGGTACGGCAAACTGGTCATTTACCATGTATCCAGGTTTGAGCATGGGCTGTATGAATACCATCATGCAGTTCGGGACTGAAGAACAAAAAAATACCTACATGCCGCATTTAACTGCGGGAACCTGGTCGGGCACCATGTGCTTGACTGAACCACAATGTGGTACTGACTTGGGTCAGGTAAAATCTAAAGCTGAACCGCAAGCTGATGGCACCTATAAAATCACCGGGACCAAAATCTTCATCTCTGCAGGTGAACATGACCTGACTGAAAATATTGTCCATATTGTGCTGGCTCGCCTTCCAGATGCACCTGCAGGTACGCGCGGTATTTCATTATTTATCGTACCGAAATTTATCCCGACTGCCGAGGGTGGCGTGGGTGAACGTAATCCTGTGACTTGTGGTTCAATCGAACATAAAATGGGGATCCGTGCTTCAGCAACAGCCGTATTAAACTTTGATGCTGCGACAGGTTACCTGATTGGTGAACCGCACAAAGGTTTACATGCCATGTTTACCTTTATGAACACTGCACGTATTGGTACAGCGGTTCAAGGTATTGCCCATGCAGAATTGTCTTTCCAGGGTGCATTACCGTATGCCAAAGAGCGTATGTCTATGCGCGCTTTATCAGGCAAGAAAGACCCTGAACAAGTTGCAGATGCAATCATTCACCATGCTGACGTGCGCCGTATGTTGCTGACTCAAAAAGCCATTGCTGAAGGTGGTCGTGCCATGATTTATCATGCTGCACAGCTTGCCGACAAAATGACCGATGCGCTGACTCAAGGCGACCAAGCGAAGTTTGAAGAATATGATGACAAGCTTGGTTTCTACACGCCAATCTTGAAAGGTTTCTTGACTGAATTGGGTCTTGAAGCGGCTAACCACGGTATGCAAGTGTTCGGTGGTCATGGTTATATTAAAGAACATGGCATGGAACAAATTGCACGTGATGCACGTATTGCGACCCTGTACGAAGGTACAACCGGTGTTCAGGCACTCGACCTGATTGGTCGTAAGGTTCTGCTTTCTTCTAAAGGCAAAGTGGTACGTGATTATACTGCTGAAATCTTGCGTTTCTGCGGTCGTCATGCACCTAACAAATACATGCGCCGTTTTGCATGGGACTTAACCAAGATTTGTGCACAATGGAACGCTTTAACTGTACGCCTCATGCTTGCAGCACGTAAAGACCGTGACATCGTTTCTTCAGCTTCTGTAGATTTCTTGATGTTCTCTGGCTATGCGATGATGGCTTACTATTGGGCGCAACAAGCTGCTGTCGCTTCTGAAAAATTGGAATCGGGTAACGGTGCAGAAGTTCCTGAATTCTATAAAGCAAAAATCAAAGTTGCCGATTTCTACTTCGAGCGTATATTGCCTCGTACCCAAGGTCATGCAGAAGCCATGGTGAATCCATCGAAAACCATGATTTCTTTAGCACCTGAACACTTTAGTTTTGACTACTAAGCTGTAAAGTTTGAGTCAAAATAAAAGAGCACTTCGGTGCTCTTTTTTATGCGCTACAATAATCCCAATGCAAGCTCAATTTCCAAAAGCATAGAATAATAAAAAATCAATCCAGTGGCCTTTTAGATGAAAAAATTATTTTCGTTTCTGAGTCGCTTTTATCAGACTTATAGTGCAACTGCTCCTCTAAATGCCCTTCATCTTGAGCAAAATCTTGATTCCCCTGATCCTGCCAACTTGGGTGATGCTGCCCAGCCGATTACCCTGATCAGAACAGGACTGGGCAATTTTCATATTCTTCAAGGATTAGCGCTTGATCACCGACACAATTTTTTGTACACCACGCATGTCGAGGGTCAACCTGAACAAGGCGTGATTAATAGATTTAAGTTGCACCACTCAAATTTATGGTCTGCGCAAGATGCGCAAAAATCCTCCTCGCTTATTGGTCATCAAGGCATTTCAGTCGATCCATACAGTGACTTTATTTTTGCTTCTGCGGGAGCCGGCATTCCCAATAAAGGTTGGTATATTCTCAAATTTCAATATATGCCCAATGCTGCGCCCAGTAATATCCAAATCATTCAGGTATTTGATAAACGATATAGCAAGATCACCAACACCATGCCTTCGATCACACCGGATGGAAAATATCTGCTGGTGCGAGGCAATAACCATAAAATGAATGTCATCCGTGTTTTTAAATTAGATCTCATCACCCAAAAAAACTTAACAGATATTCGTTTCTTGTATGAAGATGAATGGCCTATTGATTCAGGCTTCACTCATGACAAATCTGCATTCCAAGGCCTCACTACCGATGGGGTTTATGTATATTTGTTAAGCGGAAATAAAAATAAAGGCCCTAAAAGAATTTATGTTTATGACTTAACCGGCAAACTGATTCAAAAAATGGATCATGTGACACTTGGTCATTTTGATTCCTTATCGAATCATGCCATCCAATATTGGGAGCCAGAAGGCCTAACGGTAGATAGTCAAAACCATCAGCTCTACATTTTATATACCATAGGAAACACTGGACAATTCTTGGGCCGTATTTATCGAATGAAAATTAATACATAAAAAATAAATTTGATAAAAGCTGAATTTTTCAATCGACTCATCATTCAGAAATAATTTAACTACTCGAGCATTTAGACATAAATTAAAGATCACAAAGGTTTCTTTAAAAATAAGCACCATGACAATGGTCCGCACCCCAAATTGCCACCGATGCCACCTAAACATTGTTAATAAAAAGAGCGCTAAAGCGCTATTTTTATTAAACTTAGAACATTAAAATTTCATGCTTTTATAAGATGACCTTAAAGAATTCAAAAAAAATCCTAGAAATTTCTCAGCGCGCTTTAATTTGCTTCGAAAATAACTTTCCTAGATTCTCTAATATCAATGTCTTTCCTAAGAATTATTGTGAAGAATCTTCTTTAATTTTAAATAGATTATTAAATAATGAAGGAATAACGGATTTTAAACTAATGAAAGGTACCAATGATAAAAATCAACATCATTACTGGTTAGAAAACCAAAAATATGTAATTGATTTAACAGCACATCAATTCGAAGAAACAGCACATCCCTTTATTTTAGTTTTAAAAAATGAATATTCATTAAGAATAGTTTTTCATCAAAATATTCATGAAATAACCAAATTCCCTTATTGGGAGTTTCTTGAAAATCTATACTCTAAAATCAAAGATACTTTTTATAATGAATATAAATAGATACGCGTAATTGCCATTCACAACCTGCTCTAAATTTGAAAAAAATGTTTTTGCGAGGGAATAGCTCAATTAAAGAAGTAGAACAGGTTTTGTGAATGGCGGAAGTTTTTTGTTCTTTTTTAAAAAAGAACCAGACGAAATCCTTTTATACGATGTACAAATGGTAAGACTCCGCTGTGAACCTTTTACTTCAGGTAGTTTTATAGCTGAAGCTCATTCATTACTTTAGTTTCGTCATGAGCAGCAAAGCTGCTGCACAAGAACAAAACCACCTTACGAACACTTGAAACATGTTTCAAATGTTCTCATCGCAAAACTCGTCAAATACCGTCTAATTATTCTGTTCTTCTCAGAAACATTAAACTTTTAATCTTGCGGTGCAATGCACCTCATACCTCAAACAGTTGCGGATGACTTCACCCTGTATCCAAAGTTTTAAAGTTTCACCTTCATTCTTAAAGAAACTCTTCCAATACCGAATTTAAAAACACATGCCCTTGCTCTGTACAAGACAGACGGGTTTGATCTTCAACCATCAACTTACGTGTACGTAATGAGTTTAAAAGTTCATTTAAATCAGCCAAGTCTAAACCTGTACGTTCGTGATAAAGTTTTGCTTCTACACCCTCATTTAAACGCAGGGCATTCATCATAAATTCAAACGGCATGTCTTCATTTTCAATCTTTTTAAATTGAAGATGCTCTGCTGGAACTTTGGCTAAATAGTCTTTCGGCAAACGGGTTTTCTGGAAACGATAGACACCATCAGGTTGGGTGACTTTACCGTGAGCACCTGCGCCAATCGCCAAATAATCGCCAAACTGCCAGTAATTTAAATTATGTGCAGATGGCTTTTCTTTACGCCAAGCCGATACTTCATAGTTCACAAAACCTTGGGCCTTTAAATAGGCTTCGCCCTGTTCCTGAATATCTTCCAACACATCTTCAACAGGTAAAATAGGTTGGGTACGGAAAAATACCGTATTCGGTTCAATGGTCAGCTGATACCATGACACATGGGTTGCGCCATTTTCTACCGCCAGTTTTAAATCCAGTAACGCCTGCTCTAAAGTCTGTTCTGGCAAGCCATGCATCAAATCGACATTGATGCGTTCAAAACCTGCATCGCGGGCTAAATGAATGGCATTGATTGCATCATCATTACTGTGAATACGACCTAATTTTTTCAGGTGATCCGTATTAAAACTTTGCACACCAATGGAAAGACGGTTAATCCCTGCCTCTAAATAACCTGCAAATGGATCGTGCTCCACCGTTCCCGGATTGGCTTCCAAAGTAATTTCACAGCCATCTTCAAACGGAATAATACTTTTCAGTTGCTCGAACAGCCAAACATAACCTTTGGCAGAAATTAACGAGGGTGTACCGCCACCAATAAATACGCTATGAATCTGGCGGCCTTGAGCAAAATCGAGCTGTGTTTTAAAGTCTTCAACCAAAGCCTGTAAATATTCCTGCTCTAAATCTAAAGACAGTTTTCCATCCGGTACTGCATGCGAATTAAAGTCGCAATACGGACACTTCCGCACACACCACGGCATGTGAATATATAAAGACATTGGAACAAGTGCAGGATTTAAATCAGCCAAGGAATAAGCTCAAAACAACAAAACAGGAAGATGAATATTTTAACATGACTGCATCAAGACTCTGAGAAATTCTCCGTGTTATTGTTTTAGACTAAGAAAAACTCAACAAGAATAAATGCTTAATATGATGAAAATATCAGCCCAGTTACTCTTGCTGATGCCCTTAGCCATGGGTATTGGTATTGCCATGACTTTTCAAACTGCAATTAATAGCCAGTTAAGAGAATCTCTATATTCACCTTTGCAAGCCGCCCTTTTATCCTTTTTGGTTGGTACAATAGTGCTCGCTGTGTTGGTGTTTTTTCAAAATGTTGATAAACCTAATCTTACAACTTTGACTCAACTGCCGTGGTTTATGTGGTTGGGTGGGTTTTTAGGGGTTTATGCGATTAGCTTCAGCATTTATACCGCGCCCAAACTGGGGTTTCTCACGCTCACAGGACTGATTGTTTTTGGACAGGTCGTCACCTCAATGTTCCTAGATCATTTTGGTTTATTGGGTACAGAAAAAACAGCGATCAATTGGCAACGTCTATTCGGTGGCGTAGTGATTTTTATTGGTGTGCTTCTCACTTTACAACGCTAACACCTCATTATTCTAAGCACATGATGAGTAATTTTTGTGTCTAATGTCTCGTCGCTTACAACGACCCGTTATGAATTAAAACAACTCTTCCATTTGATGATTCCAATTTTGGTGACTCAATTTTCCCAAGCAGGTTTGGGTCTGATTGATACCATTATGGCGGGGCATCTTTCCCCAACTGACCTTGCTGCCATTGCAGTCGGGGTGGGTTTGTGGATTCCAGTGATGCTGTTATTCAGTGGTATCATGATTGCAACGACTCCTTTGGTTGCCGAAGCCAACGGCGCGCGTACTCCAGAAAAAATTGCTACCATTGCACGGCAGTCACTCTGGGTTGCCTTTGTTTTAGGGATTATTGCCGCACTGATTTTACAGGTCATGCCGTTTTTATTGCCTGTTTTGGGCGTACCTGAAGCGTTACTGCCTAAAGCAAGTTTATTCTTGCATGCCATTGGTTTAGGTATGCCAGCAGTCACCATGTATGCAGCGCTACGCGGCTACTCTGAAGCACTGGGCTATCCACGTCCTGTCACAGCGATTAGTCTGGGCGCATTGGTTGCATTGGTTCCACTGAACTTTATTTTTATGTATGGCTTAGGTCCAATTCCTGAACTGGGCAGCGCAGGCTGTGGTTTTGCGACTGCTATTTTGCAATGGCTGATGTTCATTGCTTTGGCGATGTATGTGTTTAAAGGCAAGGCTTACCGTAAAACCCAAGTCTTTGCCGCATGGGAAAAAATTGATCCGTATTGGGTAAAACGTATTTTACAGCTCGGTTTCCCGATTGGTTTAGCGATCTTTTTTGAAGTCAGTATTTTCAGTACCGCCGCGATTGTTTTAAGTCCTTTGGGCGAAACCTTGGTAGCAGCACACCAGATTGCCATTTCCGTGACCTCACAGTTATTTATGATTCCAATGTCACTCGCGATCGCACTCACCATTCGTATTGGGACTTATTATGGTGAACAGAACTGGCTGGCGATGCGTAAAGTTCAGTATCTGGGATTATTGACCGGCACGGTTTTAGCAATCGCCACCATGGCGCTGATCTGGTTCTTCCGTCCTGAAATTGTCTCGATTTACACTTCAGATTATGAGGTGGCACAAGTGGCGATGTATCTGTTGTTATTCGCAATTGCCTATCAGTTGATGGATGCATGGCAAGTCAGTGCAGCAGGTTGCCTGCGTGGTATGCAAGATACCAAAGGTCCAATGTGGATCACCATGATCGCCTATTGGGTGATTGCTTTCCCTGTTGGGGTCTACTTGGCACGCTTTACAGAAATGAAAGCGGCTGGGGTTTGGGTCGGCTTGATTGTTGGTTTAACTGTTGCCTGTGTGCTGTTATTGACCCGTTTATTTATGATTAATAACCGGATCAAAACTGCTTAAATATCCCGATCTCATTCCTTTTCTCATGAAAAAGGAATGAGATGAACAACAAGATGAGTAAGAAACAATCACAATCACTTCATTAATTTAAGCTGCAAAAAATACTTTTAATTTTTAAAATCGAACAGTAAAAATGCAGCTTTTAACAATTTAAAGTAGGCAATATTAAGTTTAACGCCTATGATCATTGAAACACATCTTTGATGATCTTGAGGAATATCGCATGGCAAAAACGGCTAGCACACCCGGTCGTCGTTTTATGAAACTTGCCACTATGACGGCGAGCATCGCAACTAAAACCGTCTCAAATAAGATCAAAAATTTTAATGCCGATGAAGAACAAAAAAATGCCTCGCGCAGTAAACTTTTTCAAGATATAGGTCTACAAATTGCGGATACCCTTGGGGAAATGAAAGGTGCGGTCATGAAAGTGGGGCAAATTGCTTCACAATATAAAGACATCTTTCCGCCTGAAGTCGCTCGCGCCATTAGCAAGTTACAGCGCCAAGCCCCTGCGATGCCTTTTGCTGAAATTAAAGCTCAAGTCGAAAAAGAGCTGGGTAAACCGCTCAATCAAATCTTTAAACACTTCGATGAACAGCCTTTTGCCGCCGCTTCGATAGGACAAGTGCACAAAGCTTTTCTGCCGAATGGTCAGCAAGTTGTGGTTAAGGTGCAATATCCGGGTGTCGATGAAGCCTGCGAAAGTGATCTGAAACAAGTGCGTTTGGCTTTACGTTTAATGGGTGTGCTAAAAGTCGATCGTAAATTACAAGATCGACTGTTCAAGGAAATTCAGGAAAGTCTGGACAATGAATTGAATTATGAGATTGAAGCGCAAAATTTAGAAGTCGCGCGTACATTCCATAAAACCCTAGACAATAAAATTATTATTCCGCAAGTTTATAAAGACTATTCTTCACGACACATTTTAACCCTGAGCCTAGAACAGGGTGAAAGTATTGAAACTGCCAGCACCTGGTCTCAAGCAACTCGTAATGAACTGGGGCGCCGTTTATTCCGTGCCATTGGGCAAGAGATTTTCTATTTAAAACGCTTCCATTGCGACCCGCATCCGGGAAACT
This sequence comes from Acinetobacter terrae, assembly GCF_013004375.1. Lineage (GTDB taxonomy): Bacteria > Pseudomonadota > Gammaproteobacteria > Pseudomonadales > Moraxellaceae > Acinetobacter > Acinetobacter terrae. Next base: position 18,655 of record NZ_JABERI010000002.1, read on the forward strand.
TTGCTTTCCGTGAAGATGGTACGGTGATTATTTACGATTACGGCGGTGTAAAAACATTATCCAGTGCAACTGTACAGCACTTTAAACATTTGGTTCAGTCTGCCCGTGAAGGCAATATTGCCGAGATGGAGCAACAGCTGGATGCCTTACATGCCATTTCCGAACAAGGGAAATTCCCGGCTGAACTCTATAATCAATGGTTAGAAGTCCTCATGCGCCCCCTCACCACCATGTATGATTTTGAAGAAAATTCAGCACATCATGATGGCATGGAGTTGCTTAAACCTTCATTGAAGTATTGGGATGTATTTAAGCCTTCACCAGAAACATTGATGGTAAATCGTACCGTGTCTGGACATTACTGGAACATGATTCATTTAAAAATGCATGACAATCTTAATGACCTGTTTGATGAACTGGTGCCACCGCGCCAATAAACTATTAATAAAACCCAAATACAGCTCCTGATTTGGGTTTTATTTGCCAAAATATTTTATTTGATAAAAGATATGTTATGTTATAACATATCTATGTTAACAATGATTTTGGAGTCCATCATGCGCGCTAACATCCATCCAGAATATCGTGAAGTGCTGTTCCATGACACCAATGCGGATGCCTATTTCATTATTGGCAGTACCTTGCAAACCCAGCAAACTAAAAGCTATCAAGGTCAGGACTATCCTTATGTGACTTTAGATGTCTCAAGTGCATCCCATCCGTTTTATACAGGTGAGCAACGTCAAGCGAGCAATGAAGGTCGCGTGGCAAGTTTCAATAAACGTTTTGCGCGTTTCAAACGCTCACATTAACTTCATATTATTTTAAGATTTCAACGTTAGTCTTAAAACTTGAAAAGCCCAAGCATTCTCCTCCAGCTTGGGCTTCTTTTTTATCTATTGTATTTTTTAGCTCAAACAGTATTCAGGTTTTATTTGCTGTGTAATAACCATTGAAACAGATAAAAACCCAATGCCAAAAATATTACACCTATAATCACACTTGAAATTACATAGCCCAAAGCGAGTGTGGTCTGACCATGTTTTAACAGCTGAAAGGTTTCCAGACCAAAACTCGAAAATGTGGTAAAGCCCCCTAAAATACCGACCATCAAGAACAAGCGCGCTTCATTTTGCAAGCTCGGAAATTTTTGGCTATAAGCAAAAAAAATACCGGCGAGCAAGCAGCCAGAGATATTCACCCACCATGTAGTCCATGGGAATACGCTTGTCGGTTTAAGCAAAAACACCCCTGCGCCATAACGCAAACTTGCGCCAATTGCACCACCCATCGCCACCAATAACCAGCTCATTTATTTCGTCCAATACAGGTCGTGTACAACATGTCTTTTATCCACAACCTTGTCATGATTAAGCCCATACTTTTGCATGAATCTGTATTTTTTACAAAGAAATAATGCTGAATAAAACACGTAAAAATTGTTATAGTCTTGCGGTTAAATTCACTATTTCTATGGATTGATGAAAATTATGGCTCAAGATTTATTGGCACAACTTCAAGCAGGCGAAGCGAAATTTGCAGATGTGATTGCGTATATTGAAGCACGTTATAATCACACGCCAACTGCATTTAAAAATGGCCAACAAGCCAATGCTGCCACTGAAAATCAAGGCAGTGCAAAAGTGTTTTCTTTTGCTCAACTGAATGGTTTAGATCAAGCGCAAACTTTAAGTTTATTCGCGGAACATTATGCTGCGGTGCTAGCGACACCTGAAGCAACGGATCACCAAAATATTCGCCAGTTTATGCAAAATGGTTGGGATGGCATTCAGTTTGAAGCTCAAGCCTTAACTGCAAAATAAGTTTCTTATATAAAAAAGCCCACTTTATTAAAGTGGGCTTTTTACTCATCCCTTAGAAAAAGGTAGGTCGGGTGGAATTTAAAAATTATTTAAATCAAAAAGCGTCCTTTTCCAAACAGGGACTTTAAAAGGATTAACCTTTTACTTTTTCAATCCATTCAATTGAACTGACGCGGAATAACTCGCAGGCACCATCGCCGGTATCTGTTGGAGTTAATGATGAAGTCCAGACCAAATCTTTATCTTTAATTTCAACCAACTCACCTTTTAAACGCACCAGATCACCACGTTTTACATTTTTAATTTGTTTGGCAATGTGTGGGTTTGCAGGAATGATGTGCATATTCGACACCATCTGCATGGCTTGCTCTTTTGGCACAGGCAGACGATCGATCTTCCAGTTTAGATAACGGTCATATTGATTGACGGATATATGTCGTGCAATTTCAGGTTCAGCAAATAAGCCCCAACTCACAGCATAATCAATCGGCGAAAATTTAGCCTGCTCATCACTGGTATAAATTTTCGATCCTAAAATACGAAAATCACCTCTAAAAGCTTGCAGCTTTTTAATCGACTGGTCTTTAGAAACAGGTGCCAAACCTTTAGAAATATTATGATCGACAGATGCGCTGGCGCTCACTTGTAACATGCAAGTTGCAAGTAAAGCACTGAATAATAATTGTCTAGTCATCTGCGTACCTCAAAAACGAATTTCTTTATTTTCAACTCTTATCTTAAGTCATGAAACTTAAATCACCATATGGACTTGGTAACAATATAGATATATTCAGTCACTTTTTTGTCTTATTAATTGACTGAAATATCCATTAAGCTAAATACATATCAAGAAAAATTAAGCGATCGATGATTTATAAATTTTATCAACAGCATATTTTCCCGCATTTACTCAATCAAGTGATGCAAACGCCTAGCCTGATGGAGCAACGTCGAGAATTACTGTTACCGATTTCAGGTGAAGTTCTAGAAATTGGCTTTGGTCCCGGAGTGAATCTGCCTTTTTATCAAAATATCGATACGCTATATGCACTCGAACCGAATGCAGATATTTATCAACTGGCAAGCAAGCGCGTGCATGAAAGTGCGATACATGTCCAGCATGTTCAGGCCAGTGCAGAAAAGCTGCCTTTTGCGGATAATAGCATCGAGCATATTGTCAGTACCTGGACTTTATGCAGTATTGAACATTTACCACAGGCTTTAAATGAGTTGCATCGTGTCATCAAACCGACCGGTACTTTGCATTTGGTCGAGCATGTTCAATATCAGGACAACCCTACCCTTAAGCATTTACAGAATTTACTGACTCCGATCCAAAAGCGTTTGGCCGATGGCTGTCACTTAAACCGTAATATTGAACAAGCCCTGTTAGATGCAAATTTCAGCTTTAAAGAACAACATTATTTTGATGCGGCTGGTATTCCCAAAATTGGCAGTCGCATGTTCTTTGCCCGTGCTCAAAAAGCATAGAAGTTAAATTCACCCAGCCTCAAACCCTTTGCTCAATAAGTCTGTTGCCCAGATTAAATCTGGGCAAATTGTTTAGCTACACCATATTAATCATTAAAGTCGATACGAACGGTTTCAAAACGCACCCGTCCATCACGAATGGCTTGGGCAATGGCTTGTTGTCCTTTAGTGAGTCGTGCCCCACCACTTTTAATATCAATCAGCACCACTTCAATATCTTCAGCTCGCCCTTCCCCATCGCGTAAGTCGGTATAACCATCAAATACCACGTAATCGACCGGATCTCCCAAGAATTTGGCATCACTGGGCAAGTATTGAAACTCGGGCATAATCGGCGCCATCTGCTCTGCCATTTTGCCTTTTAACACCGCACGACTGGTATTGACACTACGCTTTTGCGCACTGATTAAAGCCTGTTGATGCTCTAACTCTAGCTCGGCAATATATTGTTCATATTCCGCTTTGACCCGTCCATTACGGGTATTGCTTAAAATCAGGGTGGTTAACACCACCCCTATACACGCACCAATCAACATTGCCATCCAGATGGACATTATTTTTTCCTAATCCAAAAAAGTACCGCCACATGTATCTTTAAGACTTTTGTCATGTGTCATATTCGTCGCATCAAACAATGATATGCTAGGGCGGAGCAGAATAAAATCGTCAGGGTCATGAAAACAATCTTAATTGCAAATCAAAAAGGTGGATGTGGCAAAACCATTACCGCAATCAGCCTCGCTGCCGCTTTAGCACAAAAAGGTTATCGGGTTGCACTTGCCGATGCCGACAACCAAAAATCAACTTTGCAATGGCTTAAACACCGCCCTGAAGATGCTGCCCCGATTCAAAGCCTGGACTGGCGTCCGGGAAAATCGATTGATAATGTACCTAAAAATTTAGAATATCTGATTATTGATGCGCCTGGGGCACTTTCTGGTGAACATGCGGAACAACTGATTGGTGAAGCGCATGCAATTATTACCCCATTACAACCTTCATTTTTCGATATCGACAGCACGCGCCGTTTCTTAAAACATTTACAAGACATCAAACGTATTCGTAAAGGTAAAGTACAAATTTTGCTTTTAGCTAATCGCGTTAAAGCCAATAGTGCCAGCGCTAAAGAAATTCAGGATTTTTTCAACAAAATTGAACAGCAACCTGTCGCCTGGATTTCTGAACGCACGGCTTATAGTCAGCTGGCGATGCAAGGTCTAACCGTGTTTGATAAAACGCAAAAAAATTATTTAAGCATGCAAAATCAGTGGCAGCCGGTTTTAAATGCCATTATTGATGATCCGACTAAATGGTTTTAGCCTCATATAGGCTATGTCTTCATGCCTAGAAACTGGATTTGTTTATTCATTATTCACTAGAACTTACTCGGCTTTCATTTTCGCGAGCTTTTTTTTCAGTTAAGATGGCATGGACCTTAGAAACAAATCAGTGAATGCAGTGCAACAGTACGCGCCAACATTACAAAAAGTATTATTATTTGGATTATTTTTCATCCTCCTTTTTTTGAGCTGGAACGTTCTCAAATATTTTATTGTGCCTGTACTTTGGGCAGCCATTATTGCTTATATGACCTGGCCCTGGTATCAATGGATTTATCGCAAGTCTGGCTCACGTGCCACGCTGAGTGCGACCATCATGATCAGCCTAATCATTTTGCTGATTGGTATTCCGCTGACCTTTGGCATTTTCATGCTGCAACATGAAGGTCGAAATTTATATTATGAATTGCAAAAACAGGTGTTCTCGGGTCATTTAAATGTTCCGCAATTTATTCGCGACTTACCGTTTATAGGCAAGGAAATTAACCGTACTTTACATGACATCAATACTGACCCGAACAGTATTGTGCAAACCGTTTCCAGTTGGATTCAGGGTCATCTCAATTACGGGCGTTTCGTTTTAAATGAAATTGGTAAAAATATCGTCAAGCTATGTTTTGCCGTATTGTCACTGTTCTTTTTTTACCGTGACGGTCAAATCATTCTGAACCAAGTCAGCAAAGCCTTGGAAATGATTATTGGCCCACGGATTCATCATTATTTAGATACCATTTCTGAAACGACACGTGCTGTAGTGTATGGGGTCGGTTTAACCGCGGTGGCGCAAGCAATATTAGCCGGTTTAAGTTATTTTGTTGCCGGTGTACCCAACCCGATGGTACTGACCATTGTAACCTTCTTATTGGCACTGATTCCGTTTGGAACACCAATTGCTTACGGTTCAGTTGCATTATGGCTGTTCTCACAAGGGCAAACCATGGAAGCCATTGGAGTGATGGTCTGGGGTGTCTGTATTGTCAGTACTTCGGATAATGTGATTCGTCCACTGGTGATTTCAGGTGCCACCCAAATTCCGTTCCTGCTGATTATGTTCGGGGTTCTAGGTGGTATTGCGAGTTTTGGTCTGGTCGGTCTGTTTATTGGTCCGGTGATTCTTGCAGTGTTGCTGGCGATTTGGCGTGAATGGCTACATGAAACCAATGAATTTGGTCCGTTCATGATGCCGAAATCGACCATGGCTTATGATCTTGATGATGATAAAAACGAATCAAATCCAGATAAAAGCTAAGCTTCAAGTTTAAGAAACTCATACATTCAAATACTTAATCAACATTGAATTACATCCGATGCCTTGTTTGAATGGTCAAGGTCATAATAAAACAAAAGGATGTAACTCAATGTTGTCTTCACTGTTCAAATTAACGACGCTCTGTGCCATTGCTGGCTTTGCCCTGGTCGGATGTACTCACTCGCCCAGTTCATCTTCAAGCAATGAAAATCAAGTCACTGTTCATGCTGTATCCGCTCAAGGGGTAGGTAAAGCAATTGGTACCATCCAGTTCAAAGACAGCCCAGCCGGTTTAGTGATTGTTACTCATTTATCTGAACTGCCACCTGGACCTCACGGTTTCCATATCCATGAAAAAGGTTCCTGTGACCCTGCTGAAAAAGATGGAAAAATCGGTGCGGCAATTGCTGCAGGTGGTCATTTCAACCCGAATCACGCACCGCATCACGGCACTCCAATTACCGGTCATTTAGGGGATTTACCTGTATTAAATGTTGATGCCCAAGGTAATGCAAAGGTCTCTTTAGTAGCACCACGTTTAAAACTGGCCAATATTCAAGGTTTGGCAGTGATGGTGCATGCCGGTGGTGATAACTATTCCGACCAACCGAAACCTTTAGGTGGTGGCGGAGATCGTATTGCCTGTGGCTTAATTCGATAATTATTCCTTCAAAAATATAAATAAAAAGCAGACACAAGGTCTGCTTTTTAGCTGCATAAATTGTGAAATAAATCAAACAAGTTCCGCAATTAAAAACGATCATAAATTGACACGACAAATAAAAAAGTTCACGCTGTATCCACAATAATTTCTCTTTAGAAGAATCGTGAATAGCCTGAAAGATTTGCTTCAACGCTTTAAATCCAATTCCATTCTGATCTATTGCTTCCAAATTTTTATTGTCCTGACTGGAACCACATTAGGCTTACTGTTTTTAGGTTATGAAGCTTTAATTGTTCCAGTAACCTTGGGTGCTATTGCCACTGCCCTGACCGATTTTGATGATCGCCTGAGTATTCGCTTACGCAATCTGGTCTATGTCTGCATTCTGTTTTTTGGCGTCAGTAGCATTCTTGAATTTCTCTATCCTTATAAACTGCTTTTTATTCTGTATTTATCGTTGTCGAGTGCCGCATTTATTTTAATGGGTGCACTGGGTCAGCGTTATGCCACCATTTCCTTTGGCACCATTTTATTGTCCATTTACACCATGTTTGGACTGGGTGAATACAGCGAATGGTATCAGCAGCCGAGCTATTTTGTACTGGGTGCGGTGTGGTATGGACTGACTTCAATCATCTTTTATTTACTCAAACCGACTCAAGCAGTCCAAGACAATTTAGCGGCCAATTTCAATGCCATTGCCGCATTACTGTTGGCTAAAGCCCGTCTGTTTGACCCGGATAATACCGACAATATTGAGCCGCTACTGTATGAACTTTCATTAAAAAACAGTGAAGTGGTACAAAGCCTGAATACCACCAAGGCATCTTTACTCACCCGTTTAAAAGCCTCTCGTGCCAATAAAAATACCATTTACTGGCTAAATCTTTATTTTTTAGCGCAAGACATTCACGAACAGGCAACATCCAATTATCTACATTATGAAAATATTCATAAAAATTTTAGCCGTACCGACCTGATTTTCCGGATTCAAAAGAATGTAAAACTGCATGCTTTATCGTGTCAGAAACTGGCGCACGATATTCTGACCCATCAAACCTATCAGTCCAATCCAGATACAGATATTGCGATTGCCAATTTAGAAAACTCGATTAATTTATGGATTGAAGAAAATCCGCAGAATCTGGAAGTGAAAAACCTGCTGCTGATTTTGCGCAATTTGAAAAAAATTCAGGAACAATTTTTAAATTTAAGTCATGAGCAAAATAATTATCGTCAAAACTATCTCCAGCATCAGGAAAATATAAATCTGCTGGATGATGATATTCATGATGTGCCCGATTTATGGCTCAAACTAAAACAACATCTCACGCCTAATTCAGCGCTATTTCGTCATGCGGTACGGATTGCCTTTGTTTTTGCCGTGGGTTATGCCATCTCATTAATGCCATTCGCCAAAAATGGTTACTGGATTTTATTGACCAGTTTATTTGTCTGTCAGATCAGTTATTTCGCTACTAAAAGCCGCTTAAAACTGCGTACTTTAGGCACCATTTTAGGCGTTATTTTGGGCATTCCAGTTTTATATTTTGTTCCGAGTATTGAAGGACAACTGGTTCTGACCATTATTTCTGGCGTGTATTTTTTCTATCTACGCTCCAAAAAATATGCCATGGCAACACTGATGGCAACCTTAATGGTTCTGCTAATCTTTAATTTAAAAGGTGCAGGCTATGCCATTATTTTACCGCGCATTGTCGATACCCTTTTAGGCTGCTTAATTGCATGGTTTGCGGTCAGTTTTATCTGGCCAGACTGGAATTTCCGTAATATTTCCAGCACCATCAAGAAAAGTAACCAAGCGACTTTGGACTATTTCGATGCGGTGGTGAAGCAATACCAATTCGGTAAAAATAACAGTCTGGATTACCGTCAAGCACGTCGCACCGCGCACAACGCGCAAATTGAACTGTCGAGCATGATTTCCAGTTTAAGTACTGAACCGAATCCTGACCAAGCGTTGATTCATTCTGCCTTTCGCTATCTGGTTTATAGCCATAGCCAATTGAGCTATGTTTCGGCTTTGGGCAGTCACCGTGAACAGGTTCAAGATGCTCAAGTGCTGGATTTAATGCTGTGGTGTAAAGACACTTTATTCGCCGTACTATTACAGCAACAGCCTTTAGCTGAAGATAAAATCCAGGCCAAGCTTCAGGAAATTAAACAGATGAGTACGCAAGAAAATCTGTCTCAAGATTTATTGCTAGTACTGAAACAGATCAGCTTATTACTGGAAACGCTACCTGAATTGCTTAATTTACACAGCCAACTGCTGAAGCAGGAAATTAAATAACCCGAGTTAAATGGTTGGTTATAAGTATTTGATATATTTTAAAATATATTTAATCTTTTCATTCACCGCTGCTGCAATATTGAGTAAACTCATGCTTCATTCTCATTGATTTAAGCATGACCATGAATATTCAAACTTTACGTGTTGTCGGTCTTTTGGAAGGTATTTCCTTTCTGCTGCTTTTGTTCATCGCGATGCCGATGAAATATATGTTGGACAATCCAATTTTGGTGAAATATGTCGGCATGGGGCACGGCGTACTGTTCATGCTGTTTTTAATCGTGTTATTTACAGTATGTGAAAAACAGAAATGGTCGATTTATATGTTTATTCTGGGGTTAATCGCATCAATTTTACCGTTTGGCACTTTTGTTTTCGATCGCAAATTAAAGGCTTTTGAGCAACTGATCACTGAATAAAATATTACTTTTCATCTTTAACCCTCATCTCCTTTTTAGCAGATGAGGGTTAAATACAAAGTGCCTTTCTGCAAACTCTCTCACCATGAGACAGTAAAACCCATCTCGCAGATTATTAAAACCTTCCCTGCTCTACACGTTCTTTTAAAATTTCTTTGAGCATCGTTCGAGGGAAACTAAACCAAAGCGCGATTAAAACAAAACACGCGAGGCTATATGCCCACAAATGGTATTGCTCATACATGATCCGAACCAGTTCAATAATAAAAAAGAAACTAAACATCAACAGCATCGAAACAGCTGCTGCGACTGTTCCTTTAGATATTTCTGAAGACATCAGCGCAAAACGGTAAAGCACCGAAAAACTAATCCCCTCACCAAAGCTAAGTAAGGTCATGCCTGCAATTAGGCACCAGATCAGATAATCCTGCCAAATTACACCTGCAATTAAAACGACTGTTCCGAGCAACATAATCGGCAAACCGATCAGCACTGATTTACCCAAAGCCAGCTTGTCGATAATTTTAATCAGCACAATATTGCCGAGGATTAATCCTCCCAATACCGGAAATTGCGCCAAGCCATATTGCATGCTGCTAAAGCCCAACTCTTCCACCAATATCACAGGTGAAAGTGCAATCCACAGCATCAGCGGCATACTGACCATCGGCAATGCCAAAGTCATACCTAAAAAGCGTTTGTTTTTATAGACTTGTTTAAAGTCATCCAGAATATAACTGATAGGCTGTCTGGGAATGCTTAATTTCGTGTCCGGCATTTTGGCTTTTAGACCAAACCAGCTTAAAAAGGCCAAAAATGCGATACCCACAAAACCCCAATGCCAAGAGATATGATCAATCAGAAATGCACCGACCACAGGACCCAGTAATGGCGCAAGCAATGAAATATTTGCCATCAGCGCCATGACTTTAATCGCATCACGTTCTTCAAAGGTTTCCTGAATCGCAGCATAACCGACTGCGGAAATAACTGTTAAGCCAATCCCTTGTAAAAAGCGCAGGGCTAAAAAGCTTTCAATATTTTGGGTGAGTAAAATCAGTAAGCAGCACAGCACAAAAAATATGACGCCAGCGAGTAATACTTTTTTTCGTCCAAGTCGGTCGGACAATGGACCCAGCAACCAAGCCACACATGCCCCACCCAACAGGTAAAAGGACATGGAAGATGGTGCCCATGAACTGCTTACGCCAAAGTCTTTGGTAATGGCGAGCATGGCAGGTTGGACTAAGTCGTTGCCGATATAGACGGAAAATTCAAACAGAACCAATGCCAATGGGAACATAAGCGTGGCACGGTTTAAGGTGGCGGTTTGAACTTTTTGCATTGTTTTTCTACATATGGTTATAGGCTTGCGGAGCTAAACACTATTTTTAGGGAGATCAGTATTCGCCCAATGACAAGCATTGAGTATTTAAATTAAATTTTGAAAAATATATAAAGCAATAAAAGGTTCAAACAATGATTTTTAAATCATGTTTCATTCATAAAACAATTAGATTTCAAAGATGGATACTCAAACAAATACACCTACTTGATTGAGTAGGTGTAGTTTAACAGACACCATAAAAAGTTAGAAATTAAGCTGGTTCTAATTTTGAAAGTTCTATAGGCTCGATTCCATTGATATCAGCAATATTCGGATTCTCTTCAAATTTAAGCCATTCTTTTTTCATCCATTTTTCAACTTTTTCTTTTCCTAAAATATGAATCAAATTTGCAAGCAAATCAAAATTAGCTTGTTTATTAAAATAATAGATTACAATTCTTACATTTTGATCGTATGGCTCATTAAAAGAAAATAATTCTTTAATATAAATATTATCTGAATAATCTAAAGAATGCCCCCAGACAAAAAAGATCAAATTTAAACTATTATCTTCCAAGACTTTTTGAATTTTCTGCCCAATCAATTTAACAGATCCTGTTCCATTTGCTGAACGATTTAACCAAAAATCTTTAGTCAGCTCTACTTCCTGCTGAACTTTCTCATTAGCTATTAGAAATTCTTCAATAAAATTATAATCAGTATTTAAAATGAGCTTTTGACAATATTTAGTAAAACCCCATAAATCAAATTTACGTAAAAATTGAATATTTAGATCTGATACACCCAATACAATTTCATTTTGATCACCAATCTTTCCATGTAAAAAGTAAGAATCAATATTCGACTTATATAATCTTGAAAAAGTAGAAGTATAATTAAAGGAATAGACTTGGTTTATATTATCCAAGATAGGAACATATAAATTTTCATTTATATTTTTAAAATTATTTATAATATTTAAATAATTAGTAAAAATAACTCCAAAATCCAATAAAGATTTATTTAAAAAACTTGTAACATCTTTGTATGAATATTCATCATACCCTTTAAATTTCTTTATAAATTTTTCAGAATTATTCTCAAAACTTTTATTCCAACTACTATTGTAGTCAACTATTTTTCCACCATAGGTAGTATCTACAAATCTATATTCCACATCTAATATTTTTAGTAAATCCAATATTCTTATATTTTTTTGGCTCAAGTAATATTCTTTTCCTTCTCTCTTTTTCAATAAAGACAAAATATTATCTAAGGAATTATTCTTTTCTAAATGTAGTTCTATTTCCTCCATAAAATTACATACTACTTCTAGTGCTTATTCTATTTTTAGTTCAAAATCAATCCAAGTTTTAACCTCTTTAACATGATCGGAAAAATACTGATACCAAACATTTTCTTCTAATTGCTTTTTTAGCTTTTCAATTCGTTCTCCAGAAATTTTAATTTCGTCAGTTTTATACATCGCTTTGGTATAACCAAAAAAATAATCTTCTTTTTCATATAACGAACCAAAAAGATCATCAAATCCCATATCTTCTTTTGGCTCATCCCAATTTTCAATAGCCTGCATTGCTACCATAAAATGGTCATACTTTGTCGGCAAGTAATGTGACAAATCAAAGCCATTGCCGACAATTAAAATATTCATTTTTATTTATCCCCAAACGCAAAAAAGCGCATCAATCGATACGCTTTTTATGAGGCATTACAGCCTAATTTTCAACTATAAATCAAATATTTATTAAGAGCATTTTGCTTTTTGAAAAGACTTGGTATTTTTGCTGCGCATACATTGATACTCAGTTTGCGTACCTGTTTTCTTCCAGTCACCATCTACATTTTTAAAACTGTACGTGGTACGAATCGAACGAACCGAATCATCTTTTAAACCCGTTTCAGTCACTTTTACCTGTGCAGCAGTGGGTGACTCGGCACTGTTAAAATATTGACGAATCTCAACCGTTGCCGAGTTCTTACGCAAATCAGGTCTTTCTTTTAAGACTTGTTGCAAAGGCGTACCGGATGAACCAAGATTCACTTTAGACGCTAATTTTTGTGTCGTTGCACAGCCCGACATTAACCCTAAACAAATGACTGAGGCAGAGAGTAGACGTAACATTGGGAAATTTCCCCCATAAAAAAAAAGGCACTGCATCTATGATGCCATGCCTTTTTTTCTGACTCGATAACAGTTATGTAGTCATCGGTAAAACAACTTACAGGTCAAATATTAAAGATCGAATAATTTACCTGGGTTCATAATACCGTTTGGATCGAATACCTGTTTCAAGGCTTTCATGTAGCCAATTTCTTCTTCAGAACGGGTGTAATTTAGGTAAGGCTTTTTAGTCATACCGACACCGTGTTCCGCAGAAATCGAACCGTCATATTTTTTCACGGTTTCGAACACATATTTATTCACCACCTGACATTTGGCAAAGAATTCATCTTTACTTAAATCAGCAGGTTTCAAGATATTTAAGTGCAAGTTACCGTCACCAATATGACCGAACCAGCAAATTTCAAAGTCAGGGTAATTCGCTTCCACAATTGCATCAATTTCTTTAATAAATGCAGGAACGTGAGTAATTAACACTGAAATGTCATTTTTGTATGGTGTGAACGGCGCGATAGATTCAGAGATATCTTCACGTAAACGCCATAAGCTATGCACTTGATCCAGGTTTTGGCTCATTACGCCATCAAGCACCCAACCTTCTTCCATGCAATGCTCGAAGATTTCCATCGCAGCATCCATGATTGGTTCATACGGCGCTTCAAATTCAAGCAAGACATAGAAAGGACAAGCTGTTTCAAATGGACGTTGCACATGACCATGATCCAGCACTTTCTGCATGGCCAATTCACCAAAGAATTCGAATGCAGTTAAATCAATTTTCTTCTGGAATGCGTGAAGTACCGGCATGATTGCATCAAAGTCAGGTACACCCAATACCATCACTTGTAGGTCATGCGGTTGACGCTCAAGCTTGATTTCAGCTTCAGTGACTAAACCTAAAGTACCTTCACCGCCAATAAACAAATGCTGTAACGCATAACCTGTTGCATTTTTAATCATGCCTTTGTTCAAGCGCAGGATATCACCTTTACCCGTCACAACCGTCAAACCCAGTACCCAGTTACGGGTCATGCCGTATTTAATAACTTTAATACCGCCAGCGTTGGTACCAATGTTGCCGCCAATTTGTGAAGAACCTGAAGATGCAAAATCGACCGGGTAATACATACCCTGTTCTTCAGCATAATTCTGCAATTGTTCAGTCACTACACCCGCTTGCACACGTACCATACGGTCTGCAGGGAAGAACTCAATAATCTGGTTCATCTTGTCCATGCTAACGACAATTTCACCGTTCGATGCCACAGCACCGGCAGATAAACCGGTACGACCGCCAGATGGCGTGATGGCAATATTGTGTTCATTCGCAAATTTAACAATCGCCTGCACCTGTTCTGTGCTAGATGGAAAAACGATGACTGATGGATTTGGATCAAAATGCTTGGTGTAGTCTCTGCCCCAGGCATCGAGACTAGCAGCATCTGTTTTAATGCGGTTTTCACCGACAATGGCTGTCAATTGGTTTAATAACTCAGGTGTTAAAGCGACTGGAGCATTCATCGTTTGCAGACCTAGCAAGAAATATACAAGTGGTGGATGGTCTATAGATCATTCATTTGTAAAAAGATTAACAATGTAATGGTGTCTTAGACTGGCGTGACCATAAAAGCAACAGCATGGCTGTGGCGGTTTTCACTGCGCAGCATTATAAGGCATTTTCCAATGAAACCCTGCGGAAATAAGCATTTTGACAATCTCACCTTAAATATTACAGCTTTAGTTAGACCAAAATCTGCAGTGAACGGCGTATGTATGGCAAAAATACCTATGCTCTCCGTCATAAAGGAAATGTATATAGACCCTTCTCGTATGTTATCATATCGCGACTAAATTTGGCCTTTGTAGCGGAGCCGTAATGAGCCAACATCTTTCTCTACCTAAAGATAAAATTCGTTTCTTGTTGTTAGAAGGCGTTCACCAAAACGCAGTCGACACATTAAATGCTGCTGGATACACCAACATCGATTACCGTAAAACTGCGCTTGAGGGTGAAGCGTTGAAAGAAGCGGTTAAAGATGCTCACTTCATCGGTATTCGTTCACGTACTCAACTCACTGAAGAAGTATTTGAAGCAGCCAACAAGCTTATCGCTGTTGGCTGTTTTTGTATCGGTACCAATCAGGTAAATCTTGATGCTGCGATGGTTCGTGGTATTCCAGTATTTAACGCACCGTATTCAAATACCCGTTCAGTTGCTGAACTTGTACTTGCTGAAGCAATTCTTTTACTTCGTGGTGTTCCTGCGAAATCTGCTTCTACTCACCGTGGTGGCTGGAACAAATCTGCAGTTGGTTCATTCGAAACTCGCGGTAAAACTTTAGGTATCGTGGGTTACGGCTCAATCGGTTCTCAACTTTCAGTTCTTGCTGAAAGCATGGGTATGCACGTTATCTATTATGATGCAGTAACCAAACTTCCTATGGGTAATGCACGTCAAGTGGGTTCTCTTGCCGAGTTACTTGCAAACGCTGACGTTGTATCTCTACACGTTCCAGACGTTCCGTCAACTCGCAACTTCTTTGGCAAAGATCAATTTGCACAAATGAAAGAAGGTTCGATCTTCATCAATGCTGCACGTGGTACATGTGTGCTGATTGAAGATCTTGCTGATGCGATTAAATCGGGTCACATTGCCGGCGCTGCAATTGACGTATTCCCTAAAGAACCTAAAGCAAACGGTGAAGAATTTGTTTCTCCACTTCGTGGCTTGGACAATGTGATTTTGACTCCTCACGTTGGTGGTTCGACTATGGAAGCACAAGCAAACATCGGTTTAGAAGTTGCAGAGAAATTTGTTGCTTACTCAGATAAAGGTATGACTTTATCTGCTGTGAACTTCCCGGAAATCGCATTGCCGTTAACTGAAGGTAAACACCGTTTACTTCACATTCACAAAAACATTCCTGGCGTTCTTTCTAAAATCAACAACCTGTTTGCTGAACACGGCATCAACATCTCTGGTCAATCATTGATGACTAAAGGTGATGTGGGTTACTTGGTGATGGACGTTGACGCAACTGCTTCTAAAGAAGCGCTGGATACACTTCAAGACGTTGAAGGTACGATCCGAGTTCGCGTATTGTTCTAATTTAAGATTTTAAAAAAACCACAGCATTCGTGCTGTGGTTTTTTATTTTTTACAGCTTTTATTGCTGATCTCCCGCTATTCGAGAAATCGAAAAAAAATTTAGTGAATGTTGAATTTTAAAAATACGCCACATGTTCAGGCACTGCTGTTATTGCTGATTGCAATGATCAGCGTTCAGAGCAGTGGTTCGCTTGCCAAAATCCTGTTCGATCAGTTTCCGATACTGACCGTTGCAGCCATGCGTCTGCTACTTGGCTCTATTATTTTGGCGCTTATTTTTAAAATTTGGCAGATTGATTTTAGACAGGTGAAATGGAAAGCCATTATCAGCTACGGTATCGCTTTAGCCGGTATGAATGCCATGTTTTACCTGTCGATTAATCGCCTTCCCCTCGGCATTGCCGTTTCTTTTGAATTCATTGGTCCACTCAGCGTAGCGCTGTATTACGCACGGCAAAAATTCGATTTTGTCTGGGTTGGACTGGCCATACTTGGCCTGATTTTATTGTTTCCGTTTGATCAGGTTTCACAAAATCTGGATTTAATCGGGATTGCTTTTGCATTGGGTGCAGGCGCTTGCTGGGCGCTGTATATTGTAGCCGGACAAAAACCTTCGGGTATCTCAGGTAATCATACCGTATGCTTGGGCATGTTTATCGGCATGCTGTGTTTGATGCCAATCGCCCTATTTTCAGGAATGTCAGCTAACGTTTTTGAACCTTCAAACTTGGTTTATTTTATTACCTTGGCTGTGCTTGCCAGTGCCCTGCCTTTTACTTTGGAAATGATTGCACTGCGTAATTTGACTGCGCTGAGTTTCGGCACACTGATGAGCGTGGAACCGGCAATTGCAGCATTATCAGGGTTTATATTTCTAGGCGAACAGTTGTTATGGAATCAATGGCTAGCACTTGCGACCATTATTGCAGCCTCCATTGGTTGCACCTATACCACGCAACAAGCCAAGAACAGGGATAAAGAAAAATAGAAAATACATCATTTAAATTTAAATCAATGAGGCTGAATTTACACGCTGATTTTTTAAATTCAAATCTTTAAATTTAAACAGTTTAAGATCTTTCAATTCCTCAAAAATTAAACAGTATTGCTATACTGGCGTCATCTTTCCCAGTGGATTCACCTGCCTCGGTGATCCTGCGTGTAGCATGCCTAACTCTCAACTTACTGCTGTCCTGTTCATGGTTTTATCCATGGTTGCGTATCAGATCAGTGCCTCATTTGCCAAACAACTGTTTGAAGTGCTTGATCCACTCACTGTGGTCACATTAAGACTGAGCTTTGCGTCCATTTTAATTGTGCTGATGTTCCGTTCCTGGAAAATCATCAAACGTTTACCGTATTTGAAATGGAAAGACTTGCTGTTTTATAGTGGCTCAGTCTGCTTAATGAATGTGTTGTTTTATGCATCCTTGGGCAAATTACCCCAAGGGATTGCCGTCGGTTTAGAATTCTTGGGACCATTGACACTGGCGCTGCTTTCGATCAAACAAAAAACTGATTATCTCTGGGTGTGTCTGGCTATTTTAGGGGTTGCCTTGATGGTGCCATGGCAAGATGCATCAGCCGATAACTTCTCTTATCTAGGGGCTGCTTTTGCTTTGGGTGCGGGAATCTGCTGGGCGATTTATATTTATTTTGGGCAACGTGTGGTTCGTCAAAATATTGGCATGCATGCGCTGAGTATTGCGATTGTGCTGTCCGCCTTGGTGATGTTGCCGATCAGTGCAGTGCATAATCCTACGGCACTGATTCAAACTCAATATTGGGGACAAGCCTTGGTCATCGCCCTGCTTGCAACCGCGATTCCCTATGCTTTAGACCTGATGGCACTAAAGCGATTAAGCAAACTCAGTTACGGTACACTTTCCAGTTTATCCCCTGCACTGGGTGCTTTGGCAGGTTGGTTATTATTGAAAGAGCAAATCACCCTTCTACAAAGTATTGCCTTGCTTTGCATCATGATTGCTTCGGTGGGTGTCACATTCAGAGCGAGTAAAAATAAAAAACCGCAACCTGAATAATCAATAGACTTCTTTCGTAATTCGTTTTTTGATCAAGACAAGCAGTTTGTAAGACCAAAATTAAAAAATAAATTCTAGGAAGTATTGGAGTCATGAGTGTGGCATGGATGCCACACGTTTCCCATCACGACAAGGATGTCGTGTATGGGGAACCAAAGGTTTTTGTCTACTTTTGGCCTTTCAAAAGTAGAGATAATGCCTACGCAAAGATATGAAAATTGAATCAATAAATTGAGGCAGTGCTAATTTTAAATAATCAAATATTGAACATTTTTTGATTTATGCAAATTATCTAATAGATCAACATAAAAAAGATGGCTTCAAACCATCTTTTTTGTTTAGGATTTTTTAGGGAGATTTAAGTCAAACTGTCTTTATTTAACTTTTTATACTTGTTGTATTCAGCCAAATATTGCTTGGCTAAACTTTCCTTTTGTTCATCTTCCAAAATTTTACCGGCTTGCTGAAAAAAACCATGTTCTTCTTCATGCAAATGATGATGTACCTTTTCAGAAAGTTTTTTTGCAATCGCCAGCCAACCATGATTACTCATATCCGTTTCGGTTAATTGCTCAAGTAACTCATCGATTTCATGATGTTCAGACAATGCATGGCGGGTAATGTTTAAGCCTGAATCGGTCATCATCAAAGGAATATAAAAATAACGGTCTTCGCCCACGGCATGGGCAAATAATTCATTTTTTAGCAACTCAAACAGCTCGTGACGCTCTTCGGTATTTCCTGAGGTCTGGATTAATTTTTCAGACAGTTCTCGTTGTATTTCATGACTTGCACGTAAAGCTTCGAAAATATTCATCTACATCACCCTGCTATTCTTTAGAGACCCGATATGTTGAAAGGACTGTTTATGGATATTGTGAAGATATTCTGTTTGATGATCTTAAAAGCGAATGCCCGGCATGTGGGTGACGAGATGAAGCAATTTGTATAATAAAGTTTAATATTGAGCAGAATTTACGGGAAAAAAGTTTGATAAGCTAAACGGCAAATCAATAGGCTCACCAAAATTAGAAACAGAATCCGGATAAAACCGCTGCCATATTTTAAGGCGGCACGTACACCGACCAATGAACCGAGTACATTGGCTACAGCCATCATCAAACCGATCTGGAACAGCACATGTCCGGTGGGTGCAAAGAAGCTTAAAGCCGCCAGGTTGGTGGTCAAATTCGCGACTTTAGACAATGCCGAGGCATGAATAAAATCGGCTTTTAAATAACGAATAAAGAAGAAAATAAAGAAGCTGCCGGTCCCGGGACCAAAAATACCGTCATAAAAACCAATCAGCAAACTGCCGACTGCAGCCAGCATCAGGATTTTTGGTGTCAGTTCCTGACGAATATGCACCTGACCAAACTGTTTTTTGCTAAAGGTATAAATTGCGATCACAATCAGCATGATCAGGACAAAGGGTCTGAGGACTTCCTTTGGAATCATCGCGACACAGGCAGCACCTGCAAACGAGCTGATAAAAGCACAGCTGGCAATCACCGCCAGCAATTTCCAGCGCAGTTTGACTTTGCGGACAAAGCTCCACGCTGCCGATGCCGTACCACAAATCGAAGACAACTTATTGGTACCAAACACAGTCGCAGGACTGAGTTGTGGCATCGCATTCATAATGGCAGGAATCTGGATCAGACCACCGCCACCCACAGCCGCATCAATCGCCCCCGCACAAAAAGCAAAGACCAACAGGCTGATTAAAATTTCAATTTCCATAAATGGTCTTCAAAGTCTATTCGAGATTCAGTACACGTTTCGGTACCAGACGCTTACGGTCAGTAATCTCTGCCAAGCCCAGACATTTTTCACCATCAAAAACCAGAACCTGTGCTTCCGCCTCATGTTCAATATTACTTTCCATACCGCGGCTAAAGTATTCCGCACGCCCTTCCGGCACCTGCACTTTTGGAAAATGATCGACTGGCGCATAAGCAGGCAGCAACAAAGCTTCACGCTCCTGCTCAGTCAAGCTTTCCAGATACTCAATCGTATATTCGGGAATCAGGTCAAACTGACCCGTTTTAATGCGGTGCAGATACGTCAGATGTCCAAAAGTACCTAGGGCTTTGGCAATATCTTCACCCAATACCCGAATATAAGTGCCTTTAGAACAGGTAATATCTAAAGTCAGGCTATTTTCAGTAAAGGACAATAACTCAATTGCCTCAATAGTGATGGGGCGTGCTTCACGTTCAATTTCAATGCCTTGACGCGCCAGCTCATATAACGGACGCCCTTCTTTCTTCAAAGCGGAATACATCGGCGGAACTTGCTGAATATCCCCTGTAAAGCTTGTCAAAACCTGTTGGATCTTTTCTTCAGTCAGCGCAGGAACAGCTTGTTCTAACAACAGCTCACCTTCGACATCACCCGTCGTTGTGCTATGACCTAAATGGATGGTGGTCTGGTAACGCTTGATCGAATCTAACAAATAGTGAGAAAATTTAGTCGCTTCACCTAAACAAATCGGCAACAATCCGGAAGCCAAAGGGTCTAAAGCACCGGTATGACCGCCTTTTTGTGCTCGATATAAGCCACGCACTCGCTGTAAAGCGCCATTAGAACTAATACCCAAAGGCTTATTAAGTAAAAACACACCGCTAATATGCCGGCGTTGAATTTTAGGTGAAGTCTTTTTCATAGCGAAAGATCAGGCAAGTTGAAACGGATGACATGGTAACAACCGCTCACCATTCTTTACAACTTTTCTACGTTGCATTTACGTCTTTAATGGCAAATTTAAGTTCTATTTTTAGACTTATAAAAACAAAACAACAAGGTTGCATAGGAAATGCAGAAATATAAGTTATGGATTATTCTGGCTCTTATTATTGTGGGTATCGGCGCACTATTATTTTGGTTAGCGCCCTCGCAATCGAGTGCAGAAAAAACACGTTCAGCACAAACTTTTGATCCTCAAGGGAATAGCTTAACTGAAAACATGCCCGAAAACGTAGTTCACGGCGGGGCTTTTATGAGTAAAAGCCAACAGGACACTGAAGTGAACTGTCAGTTGCGCCTCGATAACGCCAACCGTTTAATTGTGAATGAGCAAACACGCAACTGTTTTGAATATTTCATTACCCAGTATGGGGAAAAAGATATCAAGCAGATTAAAAATGATTTTAAGGCTTATATCCAGCAAAGCTATAAAGCACCTGCCATCGCACAAATTTTAGATTTATGGAATCGCTATATCGATTACCGTGAAAAACTCGGTGATCTACAAGCGCCGAATATAAATAAAGAAGATCCCAAATATTATCAAAGCATCTTTGCCAATATGAAAAATCTGCGCAAACAGCTTTTTTCAGATTACGAAATTGAAGGTTTATTTGGTACCGAAGATACTTACCATGAATACACCTTAAGTCGCATGATGGTGATGGATGACAAGAGCTTAAGCGAAGCGCAGAAAGCACAAAAACTAAAAGATTTGTTCAATCAATTACCCGAAGACTGGAAAGAAAATTTAGAGCAGCTCAACAAACTCGAAGACTTACGCAAACTTACCGCAGACATTAAAGCACGTGGTGGTTCTGCAGAGGAAATTCATCAGATGCGGATGAATTTGGTCGGTCCTGAAGCCACACAGCGTTTAGAAAGCTTAGATGGACAACGCCGTGACTGGAAAAACAAGGTCGATGGCTATCTGAAAGAACGCGACAACATTATGAAAAGTGGTATGAGTGATGATGCCAAACAAAAAGCCGTTCAACAATTACGGACGCAGCACTTCAATAAACCAGAAGAACAACTTCGGGTAGGAACTTTTGAATCAGTGCATGATCAGGGAGGAAAATTACCATATGGCGAGTAATCGCAATGTAGCCCCATCAGGTGACTAGATTGATCATCTGATTTATGCAACCGCTATGAATAAAGAGCTAAAAAATGCTTCATAGCGGTTTAAAAAAACAAAAAAAGTGAGATAAATACAATGAAATGGAACTCTAAGGCACTCGTGTGCGCAATATTATCGAGCGCGGCAATTGCATTGCCTCAAATGGCTTCAGCAGGTCAAGCGTCACAAATCACGGATAAAGCGACATCAAGCTATGCAAAAACCAAATATCCACTGGTATTTGCACATGGTATGGGCGGATGGATTCGCGCAGGGACAGATGAACTTGGCGTCGATTATTGGTATCAAATATTGCCCGATTTGGCACGTAACGGCGCAAATGTTTGGGCAACGCGTGTCACACCCTTTAATAGCTCTGAAGTTCGTGGTGAGCAACTATTGCAGCAAGTGGATGAGATTTTAGCGCTTACTGGCGCGAAAAAAGTCAATTTATTGGGTCATAGTCACGGCGGTCACAGTATTGCCTATGTTTCAAACGTTGCACCGTATCAAGTCGCTTCATCTACTGCCATTTCTAGCCCGCTCAAAGGTTCCAAAGTTGCGGATTATATTATTGCCGCTGAAGGTACGACCTTAGAAGGTCCTCTAGTTAGTGTCGTAAACTTTGCTTCTAAAATGCTGGTGTGGGCACAAGGGCTCGATCCAAATTCCTTCCCACATGACTCATTGGGTGCGGGTAAAAGTTTAAGTGTGGCCGGTTCAACCGACTTCCAAAAACGCTATCCACTGGGTATGCCAAAGACAACCTGTGGCGAAGGTTCTGCCACTGAAAAAGGTATTTCTTTTTATTCATTCTCCGGTACAGGCACTGTCACCAACCCACTCGATCCAGATATGTTATTGGGTGTTACCGCAAAGCTGACCGATCCTAAAGGGGATAATGATGGATTGGTTTCTCGTTGTAGTGCCAAATATGGCAAAACCATTCGTGACAACTATAACTGGAACCATCTGGATGCAATTAACCAGTTCTTTGGCTTAACTGCATTCTTGGCGCCTGATCCTGTTTCAGTTTACCGTCAACATGCCAACCGTTTAAAATTACAAGGTTTATAACAATTATATTCATAAGAGATACATTCTCTTATGAATATTAACATTC
The DNA here is from genome assembly GCF_013004375.1 of Acinetobacter terrae. Lineage (GTDB taxonomy): Bacteria > Pseudomonadota > Gammaproteobacteria > Pseudomonadales > Moraxellaceae > Acinetobacter > Acinetobacter terrae. Next base: position 41,570 of record NZ_JABERI010000002.1, read on the forward strand.
CAATCATTTGTTACATCAATAATCCACATTGATCGAGAACTTCTCGTTATTTCATTCTTCCCTATTGAATAATCATGATGACAATGGAAATTGTCTAAAAACAAAAGCATTAATAAATAAAAAATGAGGAATTTCTATGAAATATGGATTATTAATTGCCGGCTTAATGTCGCTCAGTGCTTTTAGCCAAGTACAAGCAGGTAATGCCACCCAAGTCACGGGAAAAGCAACATCAAGCTATGCAAAAACCAAATACCCGATTGTTTTTAGTCATGGGATGGCAGGTTTCATTACCGTGGGTACAGACCAGTTTGGTCTTGATTACTGGTATCAAATTCTGCCGGACTTGGCTCGTAACGGCGCCAATGTTTGGGCAACGCGTGTATCACCGTTCAACTCATCCGAGATTCGTGGTGAACAATTATTAGAACAAGTACTGGAAATTCGTGCCATTACCGGTGCTGACAAAGTAAATCTTATTGGACATTCACATGGTGGGCCAACGATTCGCTACGTTGGCAATGTAATACCAGACAAAGTCGCCTCATTGACTGCTGTCGGCGCACCAAACAAAGGCTCTCCTGTGGCAGATTTAATCTTATCTGCTGAAGGTACAGCGATTGAAGGCCCTCTCGTAGGCGCAATCAATTTTGTTTCTAAAGCCATTACTTGGGCACAAGGGCTAGACCCAAAAAGCTTCCCGCATGATTCGTTTGCAGGTGGAAAAAGCTTAACCCTTGCCGGTTCTGCAAAATTTAACAGCCAATATCCACTTGGTATGCCAACTACGACTTGTGGAGAAGGCATGCTGAAAGAAAAAGGAGTTTTTAACTATTCCTTTACCGGTGTAGGTACAGTGACCAATTTACTGGATCCTGACGGTGCTTTAAAGGTCACCAGTTTATTGATTAATGGCGGTAAAGAAAATGATGGCCTGGTATCCCGTTGCAGCGCCAAATTTGGCAAGACCATCCGTGATGACTATAACTGGAACCATTTAGATGAAGTGAATCAGGTACTCGGTCTGAAAGCGTTGTTTGCACCAGATCCAGTCGATGTCTATCGTCAGCATGCCAACCGTTTAAAACTACAAGGCTTATAAGTTTCATCTTGCTAAAAAGAGCGAAGAATCGCTCTTTTTTATCTCAGCAACCATCTAAAATCTCTATCTGTTGATCTTCAATCGTGATGATTTCAAAACTCACCACTCATCCTGTATTGCTTTATTTATAAACTAAAAATTGTTAATTTACCTCATATTGACAATATGAATTGTCTAAAAAATAAAAGTGTTAAAAAAATAATCAAGGATATTCAATGCAACTTAAACACATCGTCCTCGCTGCACTGAGCAGTGTTGCATTCGTGCATTTACCTGCGCAAGCTGCCGGCTTAACCCAATATCAGGCAAAAGCTGTATCGAATTATGCAACTACCCAATACCCGTTAGTGATGGCACATGGTTTCGGCTTAGGCTTCTCGCGTATTGGTACACAAATGTTGGGCTTAGATTATTGGTATCAAATTTTGCCAGACTTGGCACGTAATGGCGCGACGGTTTTTGCAGCGGAAATGTCTGCAGTGGAATCGACGGAAGTTCGTGGCGAACAGCTGTTACAACAAGTTGATGAAGTCATGGCCCTCACCGGCAAGGAAAAAGTGAATTTGATTGGTCATAGCCACGGCGGTCCGACCATTCAATATATTGAAGGTGTTGCACCCGAGAAAGTTGCCTCCATGACGGCGGTCGCAGGAGCCATGAAAGGCACCAAACTGGCCGATGTGATGGTAGAAAGTAAATTTCTCGATCCCATTGCAGAAGTAATTTTTGGTTTGCTCGGTAAAAGTATCGCGCTGATCCAGTCGAATCCAAAACTTAGCGTTGATTATGAAGGCTCGATGCAATCTCTAAGCACCACAGGTATTATTGCATTTAATGTGAAATATGGTTCAGCAGCCATTCCCAAAGATTGTAATAGTCAGGGGCAAAAACAGACTGCTGATGGTATTTATCATTATTCATGGATGGGCAATCAACAAATCACCAATCCTTTAGATGTGATTGATACCTCAATTGTCGCGCTAGGTACAACTTTATTAAAAAGCAAAGATCATGATGGTCTTGTCTCACTGTGTAGTGGTCGTTATGGCCAAGTGATTCGTCAAGATTATAAACATAATCACTTTGATGAAATTAACCATTTCTTTGGCATTCAAGGCATATTCGCCCAAGACCCTGTGGCAATTTACCGACAACATGCCAACCGTTTAAAATTGCAAGGTTTATAAAGCTAAAAAAAAATCAGACATAAAAAAATGCGCCAAAAGGCGCATTTTTTAACTCGAGAGAAAACTTAAAATTAAGCTTTAACTTTACGAGCTGGTAATTTTTCACGAATACGTGCAGCTTTACCAGACAATTCGCGTAGGTAGTAAAGTTTAGCACGACGAACGTCACCACGACGTTTCACTTGGATACCAGCAACAACTGGAGAATGTGTTTGGAAAACACGTTCAACACCAACACCGCTAGAAATTTTACGTACTGTGAACGCAGAGTTCAAACCACGGTTTTTGATTGCGATTACAACGCCTTCAAAAGCCTGAAGACGTTCACGGTCGCCTTCTTTTACTTTTACTTGAACAACTACAGTATCACCAGGTGCAAAAGCAGGGATATCAGTTTTTAATTGAGCGTTTTCAATAATTTGAACTAAAGGATGTTTACCACTCATGTGGGAATCTCCAATATGCGGGACAGAAGAGGTCTGTTACCGCTGGGGACAGAGGCTAAAGCGCATATCAACCCGTTTATCTTTCCCTTTATCACCTAAGTCTTCACTTCGGTCGATAAAGAGCCTATTTAAAAATACTTAAAGTCGACTTTAAGTATTCAAATCTTTTAGCCATTTCTTTTGCTGCTTGGTCAACTCAACTTTTTCTACAAGCTCAGGCCTGCGATCAAGTGTCCGTTGATAACGCTGCAAAAACCGCCATTTTTCGATATTGGCATGATGCCCAGACTTTAACACCTCAGGCACATCCAAACCTTCAAACTGGTCAGGCTTGGTATATTGTGGGCAGTCTAAAAGACCATCCACAAAAGAATCTTGAACGTGTGATTGCTCATCAGACATGGCACCCGGAAGTCTCCGAATAATACTGTCCAATAAAACCATCGCAGGCAGTTCACCGCCAGATAAAACGTAATCGCCAATCGACCATTCCTGATCAACATAGTGCTGGATAAAACGTTCATCGACCCCTTCATAACGTCCACACAATACAATCAGCCCGTCATATTCGACAAATTGCTGTACCGCAGCTTCGTTTAAGGTTTTGCCTTGTGGAGACATATACACCACAGGCGCTTGAACACATCCCGCTTGCGCTGCAAGATTTTTGGCATGTTGGATTGCTTGAGACAAAGGCTCAGCCATCATCACCATACCCGGACCACCACCAAATGGACGTTCATCCACTCGTTTGTAGTTGCCCGTTGCAAAATCACGTGGATTAATACAAGTGACTTGTACTATTTCACGCTTTGCTGCACGCCCGCTAATACCATAGGCTGTAATCGCTTCAAACATTTCAGGAAAAAGCGTAATGACTGCAAAAAACATCGCAGACTCCTCTATTTTCCTGCTGCGTTCATCCTTAAAGGATTAATAATCTACGCCCCAATTTACGTAGATACGACCAGCTTCAAGATCAACTCGCTGTACCACATCTTTATGCCATGGAATCATACGCTCTTCAGCATCAACGCTGTCTGGTGTTGCGTGAACCACCATCACATCATTGGCACCGGTCTCAAACAGTTCATGGATTTTACCGAGATTTACTTCTTGTTCAGCATCATCCAAACCTAACACTGTTAAGCCTTTCAAATCTGTCCAGTAAAACTCGTCCATTCCTGCTTTCGGAAGTTGCGATTTTGAAATCCACACATTGGTGCCAACCAGGCTATCCGCTGCCGTGCGATCGCTCACACCTTTCAACGAAACAACCAAGCCTTTACCATGCGGTTTCCAGCGTTTTACATCTATTGTTTGCCAACCTTCTTTGGTCTCAATGTACCAAGGAAGATAGTCAAAGATGTTGCTCATGGGGTCTGTATTGGAATAGACCCAGAGCCACCCATTTAATCCATATGCTGAACGTAACTGTCCAATCTGAATACGATCTTCGGGAACATTCTGTGTTGGTGTCATGGGTTATACCTACTACTTAATTCGCAATAAATTATGCAGTAGCTGCAGCTTTCTTAGCTTGAGCAGCTAAAGAAGCAACACGTTCAGACGGTTGAGCGCCTTGAGCAACCCAATGAGCAAAACGATCAGCATCTAAACGAAGTTTTTCTGCTTGACCTTGAGCTGTAGGGTTAAAGAAACCAATACGTTCGATGAAACGACCGTCACGCGCATTGCGGCTATCAGTTACAATAACTTGATAGAACGGACGTTTTTTAGCACCACCGCGTGCTAGACGAATTACGACCATGATACAACCTTATAGTTTTTACGGATTATCCCTGTGCCGACCATCGGCAGCATTTCAAACCCCTTTCATAGAGGGCAATATTTTACGTCATATTTACTTTGAAAGAAAGATCAAATTTAAAGTTGTCCACAGTTTGAATTTATTTTAGCGGCCGTCCCAGTTTGAGGTGGCTGAAGGAATACAAGTTGAACCTTTTATCCAACATCTATGACCTTGGCTGTCGAGAACCAAAGAACCATTACCTACCTGAGTAGTGCCTCTAGGTTCTGCAGTTAAAGTCCATATTTGTCCTGCTGATGCTAAAGTTATCCTATAAGCTGCACCAGAAGCAGGGTAATCTTTAGTTAACGTACCATTATCCAGCTTCGCACTCGTATAATTATGATTAATCACATAATAACTTTGTAATCGCTGCGCAATTCCCATCATTTCTGTTTGCACATCGGCACGATTAGTACGAACCTTATATTGTGTATAGGATGGATAGGCAATCGCTGCAAGAATAGCAATGATAGCTACGACAATCATAAGCTCAATTAAAGTAAATCCTTTATTTTTATACATTACCAAGCCTCACTATACCCACCACAGTCCGTATAACCTGTAACAACGTTTTTTACTTTGGTCATACAACGTACTCCCTGATTATTTAAAAGCAGGTCATAATTACGTGGCTGCTTCGGTTCTGACCCATCTTTAGCCCGCTCTACCGATATCACCCAGCTTAAACCGTTCACACCTGCAGAATCAGATGTCTCAGTTCCATCGTTATTTTTAGCAATTGTTAAAGGTTTATGTCCTGTGCCACCATCAACCAAAGTTAAAGTATATTTAGACGCTGATGTTGCAGAATCTAATGGCAAAGATAACTGACCAGTGGTTTTATTGTAATAAGTAGCTGCTGTCGGATTGCCCTCATCATCAGTACTTTCGTAAGCATAAAGATAACTGGCATCGAAACCTTTGTAACTAAAGTTTTTTGCTTTAAACCGCTCCAGCTCAGCAGTAATGCGTAATGCTTCCTGCCGTGCGACCGCCAGATCCCGCCGTTCCATATATTGCTGATATGAAGGAAACGCAATTGCTGCAAAAATTGCAACAATCATGACTACAATCATCAACTCAATTAGAGTAAAGCCGCGTATTTTTTTCATGACTCCCCCTATCGAGTTTCATACCAGCGTAACTGTCTAAGTTTCGCTGTGGTCGTAAACTCTTGACATTCCGGCTTATTTTTATTTTCCGCAGTTTTACAATTCAAAGTATCAGGACGTGGTACTACCAACTTACTAGTATTACTGCCAAGTGATTGGCCAATACCACTCCCTAAGATACCAGCCCCTAACTTAACGCTATTCGGAGTATTAGTAGTTGCAGTATTGAAAGAACATTTTCCTGACGGTAAACAGAATTGATATACATAAGAGTCCCCTTTTACGCCTGCACCACACGTACCACCAATGCCTGTACCATCACGATGATAAACACTCACATAGAGCATCCCATCCACGGCATACAACTCATTCATGCCTTTATAGACACCAGCTGTGCTTGAATAGATATACTTCCAGCCATTATTTCCAGTGATTGCGACACCAGTACTTATGTTTGAATTTAACGAAGTTAACGAAACATTTTTTGTTTTTAATGCTGTGGCTCCTGAATCAACCAATGTATATAAATCCGTTCTTGCCACATCTTTGTCATAAACCACAAATACGCCATCAGCAGCACTTACAGTTGAGCCAGCCTGGTTACCACCTGTTACCGCTGTCCCTACTAATGGTGAACTACGGTTACCTGAACTAAAGGCAACCGCTGCAACATAGCCATTATTTTCATGAATAGAAACACTTGGCATTTCATAAAAACGAGGACTTGCACCACCCTCTGCATGTTCATTAAACAAACGAACCACACGTTTGGAAAAATTCGCTTTTTTAGCATCTGCATCAACACCAGTTGCAGCATTATTTAAATCGACACGAAAGCCCTGTCCGCCTAAGTCACCAAAATACAGGTTATCCACAAGTCCATCATTATCACGGTCAATCGCATTAACTTGACTGACGACGCTATATTTCATGTTAATCGTAGATGCGCTGGCATCAGTAAATGCTTCTGCTCCTTTAGCTGCTGTAGCATTGGCACTAGTCCACCAAAGTAAAGCACCTGTGTTGGCATCAAACATATATACGCCAGCACCACCGCCTGTGGTGGTACTTTGATCATAGAATGCATTTTCATAGCCTGCATCATAACCACCACCCACAAACATCACCAGTTTTTTAGTACCGCCAAATTTGACATAAGCAAGTGTAGGTTTAGACCAGCTTTGTCCCATATAACTTAACGCATTGTTCGTATCTGCTGTAGTAGTTGGATTTCCATTTGCATCAGTGGTAACAGCAGCATCAGGATTAATATGAAATTTCAAACTTGGGCTATCTAAATCAGATAAATCCAGCGCGTAGTAACTACGCCCCCCCATACGCAGACCACCGTACACCCACTGCAAACCTTTAAGCGTAAGATCTGCATTTGAAGTACCGTCACTGGTACGATCAGAGCTATTAACCGTTAATGTCCCATCTGCTTTTGACACATACTGGGTATATGCTGTCCAAGGTGCATCTACACCGTAGAATAAATTCGCTGAACCACCGGTACTACTGGTTTCAGATAAGAACGCTGCTTTTTGATTTTGCATCATTTCATTTGGTGCAAAAGCAAATTTCTCCACCCCTGTGTCAGCATCAACTACATGCAATAAACCCTGTGTACTACCAAAGAGTAGATAATCATCACGATCTGTAGTATCTAATGCTCCTACGGAGCCAACAGTAATTTTACCTCTTTGTGTAAGTAAAATCGGAGTTGAATGCATGACAGCACCAACTTGACGCAATTCTTGTTTTGCTGCAAGACTCTCTAAAGTTACACTCGTTTCTGTTGCACCAACGTTATAACCTAGTAAATTCAACCAATAGTTTTTATCAGGATCATTTACAAATAATGCTGTGCTACCAGTACCAAATAAAGTTGTAACATTGATTTTTTTCAATGCATCCGCTTCACTTGCTATATAAGGTGCTGCATCAGTAATTTGTCGATTGGTATAGATGGTACGGTTAGTAACTTGTTCATTTTCAATTTTTGTAGTTAAACCTAAAGGCAACTTTCCTTTCAAGCCCCCTGACCATAGACCATTGGCAGTTGCATCCAACGAACCATCTGTTTTAATTAAGGGTATAGTTTTAGTACTATTGTAAAGCTCACCATTATAGACATGGTATTTATTCAAATTACCCGCCCAGAGCTGGGTAGTTTCCTGTGGTTTTGGAATAAATGAAGCATAATAACCATATGGCTGGATACGCAACGGGTTTAAAGCATCCTGTGGTAGGGTTGGTGAACCTGTGGTAACAGGGTCAAATTCAGGTTTCACCTCATCAACAAAATTTAAAATACTTTGTGCAACCTCACCTGGCTCTGAAGCCGAATACCATCCACCACGACCATAAACACCCCATAATGCGGTATTGGCAATATCTGCACGACTAGCTCCACCGGTTGTATTACCATAAGTATTACTAATACTAGAAAAACGATTTAATATGTTTGCTACATCGGTATTGGTAGAAGTTAACTGGCCAACTTTTGTTTTTTCCGCTCCAGTATACGCATCCAATCCGCTATAGAATTTACCAAAACCAACTACTGCTGTTTTAATTTTGGCACGATTGGTAGCACCGGTTAATAAAGTGTTGGCAAAATTTGCAATGCAACGCCAAACCTTTTCATTGTCCGGATTAGCAGTTTTTGCTTTAAACTCGTAGGTCGAATTTTCACTACTAACATTAGAATCCCATGAAGAAGGGCAACTGAAACCGCTCACAGTAGTCGACATTTCTGTTTCAGGATCAGCAACACTAGTCGTACTAGGACCCCCATCTGTTAAAACATAAACTCCATTACCATTACATGTTGAAGTATCTGTACCGATCGTATTTAATAATGATCTGGCTCCAATCGCATACGCCCTACCTGTTGGCGTATAATCGGGAGCATCCATATTTACAATTTTTTGTAATATACATGAACGTTGGGTTATACCAGATACAGAACCACATTCCGTTTCAAAAGTAGTTCTCGCACTGCCAGTTAAACTACTGGAAGTAGTGTCCAAACGGCGAGCTGAAACTAAAACCGCTCCAGTTTTAGAGCTAGTCCCTGAAGTTCCTCCAGTAAACCGCGTTAGACCTATAACAATGTCATTTCCTAATTGAGGAACACCATTTAGCCCTTGTAATACGGTAAATAGACCATCTTTGAGTTTGGTAATACGGTCGTAATATTTTTGAGTTTGTGTTGTGTTTTGTGCTAGTGCACCATAATAATTAAAACCATTTGCTGATTCCAAAAAAGTATTTGCACCAGAAGGTGGTGAGGTCAATAATGTACCTGTAGGACAGTCACTTTGCTGTGTGTACGGTGAATTACAAGTATAATAGTTGGTTGTAGTTATGGTTTCTGTTTTAAAAATATAGGTCTTTGTTCCCCTATTACAACGATTTTGACTATCACTTGTATTAAAATAATAAGTTGTATTTCCCGATACTTCTGAGCATTCATAAGAACCAAGTGAAGCCTCCGTACCAACACAATTCGTAGCTGTAGTCACATTACTTTGGCACTTATATGTTTTTGATGTTGAAATAGTTTGTGCTTTATAATTGTAAATTTTAGGTGAAGTTTCAACTGTAGTATTAGCAGTACAATAATAGCGTGTATAAGAGGGAGTTGTGGTGGAGGCTTCTGAATTAGAGGTTGGCACTGTTACCGCACTATCTGCCACAGGAGCATCACATGCAAATTTAAAAGTATTTGTGGCTTTCATACTGGCCGACGTATCCAGTACAAACATAATTCGTGTTTGACCACCTGTGGAATTACTATAGATATCAATATCACTGGCTTGTACAGACACACTATGACAGACAGCCAAGGTCATAAACATTGACACCGTCGCTAAGAGTCCTTTTTTTTGATTTAACTTTTTCATTTTTAAATCCTTTTAGTTACGATACCAACTTCGGCTGACCGCCAACTGTATAATCCGAATGCTGCATGTTATAAGGAATATTCAACCCCTCAAAACAAGCCCCCACTGCCGAAGCACGCTGCTTAAAACAGGATTCTATTTGTGTAGATGTCGCACCTGCAAAACTTGGCAATACTGAAATTACAGTCGCTCCAATATTATTGGTTGTTACAGGCACATTACTTTGCCCAAGACTTGTCCCTTTCGGCGCGCCACCAAATGGTGTAGACGTTGTAACATTTTTGGTTAAATATACTTGTGACAACACCGCAGAACGCCCCATTGCGAATTGATTGGCTTTACAAAAGCCATCCACACCCATCTTGGTGGTTGAACCATCCGCTGTAATCGCACTAGCTTTAGATAATTTAAAAAAAGAATTTTCAGATGCACGATAACAAAATACCAATTCATCATTGGCATTTGCGGAAGAGTTGAAATAAGCAAACATCCCATCTAATGCCAACTGCCTTGCCACTTGCTCAGGGTTCTCGACATTAAATAAAGCGGAGTCAGAATTCCCCATCAATAAAGCATTGACCTGACTATTTGTCGCAATTTTCAATCCTAAAATTCCAGATTTCACAGCAATTGTGCCCAGTAATGTCACAAGCACCAAAATAATCAAAACAGTAATAAGAGTTGCACCTTGTTGTTGTTTCATTACGATGCTCCCAATGTATTCCGAATCGCTACAACCTGATTCACAGCCTGACGCAAATATTTTTTATTAATAATGTCTTTTCCAGAGCTACCATCCAAAGCCACATCCGCACCTGCAAGGTTAAAGGTCGTTTGGGTATTTAAACTTGCATCAGCCCCAATCGTCCCTGTCGAACGAGATAAAATACCCACTTCCATTGAAGTCACTTGCAGATAAGTTTTTGCACAAATATCTTCAACAATTGGTGTCGCACATGCATCACGAATATCATCCATTTCATCGATGTACTCATCAATGGTCATATATCGAAACTCACCAGCAGGATTCTTTACTCCTAGACGTATTTTAAATGCATCTACGCGCTGCATCATTTGCTGGGCATTATTGGAACCATGTACATCTAAACCGAGAATTGTGGTTGGCGCACTTTTAGGATATGAGCCCGCATCACAATATAATGAGTAAGCCGTTGGTTCACCTGGAATTTGCTGTGGACTAGCCGCCAAATAATAGCGCTGTACAATCACTAGATTTGAAGCAGGCGCAGCAGCAGTTCCCACTGTTGCTCCCTCACAGTTAATAATGCTTTCGGTTTCAGGTGTATATTGAATAGTTAAACGGTCACTTGTACCTGTTGTATTATCGGTATCTTCGTCTTGTAAGCTGACCAATTCAGTTTCCAAATTCGTGCTTGTTTGTAAAGCTGCAGGCAAATTTTCCTTTTTAAAAATAATTCCTGAACCTAAAACAATATTATTTACCTTTTGTGCAGATACAGTATTCAAATTGGTATGACGTAGATCATGCGCAACCAAAGACAAACCAAAATTGGCATTTTGTTGTAATTCACTCATGCCTGATTGCAATCCTAAAGAACGCGAACTACTTAAGAACACGGCCAGCCCAGCCGCAACAATAAGTAAACCTAAGGTTAAAGCAACCATCAGTTCAATCAGAGTAAAGCCTGAGGTATAATGCTTATGAACCATAGTTATATACCTCAATAATGATACATTTGGCATTTGGGACATAAGCAGTGCCATTGGTACAGTTTGGACTGCCCGTACCATTTGTTGCCGTTGTACCCTCCCAAGCAACATAGATGCATTTACGAACTAGAGTAGAACCTTGACAATTGAGTACATCCATACTCATGCCCAAATTACTTGCTCGGCTTTCAACTTGTCTAAAATCATATTTCGCCATTTTTGCAGCATCACAAAAGCTTGTTGCACAGTCATCTGTAGCACTATTTTTAGCATAATCAGCCAACCCGCCTCGATTCACCCGCATCCTCTCTGCCAAATCTCTAGCCACATTAGAAGCTTGCACATTCATTCCAGCCTCTACACTAGCCCCCATAGCCCTTACTTGTAATGCTACAAAACCCAACACAGCAACACTTAAAAGCACCAGTGCGACTAGCACCTCTACGAGCCCAACCCCTTTTTGAGTATTTTTCATTTTTAATTATTCCTTATTCTCAGGTTGGGCAACTTATTGCCACTTTGTTATAAACTACCGTTCCGCCTTTTTGCACATACACATAAGATTTTAAGTTTGTATTACTAATATGTTTAAAAATAAAACACTGACCGTTGGTTGTTATGATCGATTGCCCTAAACGGTTAAAAGTGACACTCGCATCACCACTCTCTTTCGTCACATGGGTTGGTGACCATTTTTTATAAAATGTCGCAACACTACTGTCCAATGCTACAATCCGTTCACCCTGTTTGAAAATCGCTTCCGAACGTGTTTCTGCCAACAAATTTACAAAATCACGAGTATCACTTATCAGTTGGTTTTTTCGAATCGTTTGGGTAAAAGAAGGAGCAGCCATAGTTGCAATAATTGCTAATACAGCTATCGTTATCATTAATTCAATTAAGGTAAATCCTTTATTTTTTTGCATACTCCCCCCGGATAACAAAACTTTACCCCATTAAAAATAATATCTAATTAACTTACAGAACTGACACAAATAGAGATAAAAGGTATAAAAAAACAGATAACTGTCAAAATACAATTATCTGTCAAAATTTTAAAAATTTCAGAATGTTAAATCATTCACGCTTTATGCTTGAGTTACAGGAATACGTAACTCTTTGGGCAAACTAAAGGTAATATTTTCTTCACGTCCTGCGAGCTCTTCTGGTGCTTTTGCACCCCAATCCTGTAAACGCTGAATCACCTGTTTGATTAAAATTTCAGGTGCAGATGCGCCAGCAGTGACCCCAATTTTGGTATTTTCATTAAACCAATTTTGATCAAGCTGATCTGCATTATCGACTAAATAAGCCTGTTTCCCCATACGCTCAGCCAATTCACGTAAACGATTTGAGTTAGATGAATTGGGAGAACCAACCACTAAAACCACATCGCACTGCATAGCCAAATCACGTACTGCATCTTGACGGTTTTGGGTGGCATAACATATATCATCTTTGCGCGGACCCTGAATTTCAGGAAATTTTGTACGTAAAGCATCAATCACTTTCGCCGTATCATCAATTGATAATGTTGTTTGAGTAACAAAAGCCACTTTTTCAGGATTATGGACGACTAAAGCTGCAACATCTTGTTCATCTTCAACCAAGTAAATTTCACCGCCATTTTTTTTGTCATATTGCCCCATGGTTCCTTCAACCTCAGGATGACCTTCATGACCAATTAAAATGGCTTCAGTTCCTTCACGGGCATATTTAGTCACTTCAATATGCACTTTGGTCACCAATGGGCAAGTTGCATCAAAGACTTTTAAACCACGACGTTCAGCCTCAATTTGTACTGCTTTAGAGACACCATGAGCACTAAAAATAACGATATTATCATCGGGTACTTCATCCAGTTCATCGACAAAAATTGCACCGCGCTGACGTAAATCATCGACCACAAATTTGTTGTGCACCACTTCATGACGGACATAAATCGGAGGATTAAAACATTCAAGTGCCCGATTAACGATCGCAATTGCTCGGTCGACGCCTGCACAAAAACCACGTGGATTGGCCAATACAATTTCCATAAGACCCTCAATGTTCACTTGAATTTAGACTGAATAATTTGAAATAAATGCAAACAACCTGCGTTCAGCTATTTAGTTTGCTGGCTGTCTGCTCTAAAATAGAGAAGATATTTTATCATATCAGGAAAAATATCATGTCGGGTCTCTTGTTTGTCGTTTCTGCTGCATCTGGAACAGGCAAAACATCTCTCGTTAAAGCCCTACTTGAGCGTGTGAATAATTTACACGTTTCTGTCTCTCACACAACTCGTGGTCAACGCCCTGGTGAACTCGAAGGTGTGCATTATCATTTTTCGAAAAAAGAAGATTTTCTTGCTTTAGTTGGGCAAGGTGGTTTTATTGAGTATGCCGAAGTTTTTGGTAACTATTACGGTACCGCTCAAGCCACAGTAAAACAACAATTGGCTAAAGGTCATGATGTTTTACTTGAAATCGATTGGCAAGGTGCAGAACAAGTTCGTAAACTTTTCCCTGAATCTAAACAAATTTTTATTTTACCGCCAAGCCAGTTTGATTTACGTCAACGTCTATCAAATCGCGGCACAGACTCTGTTGAAGTGATTGAACATCGTTTAAGTTGTGCTGTGGAAGATATGCAGCAATATACCAATTTTGACTATGTCATTATTAATGATGACTTTAATAAAGCATTACATGACTTGGAATGCGTAATTATTGCCAATCGTTTGGTTATATCTCAACAAGCGGATCGTCATCAGGAATTGATTGAAAAATTAATTACTCCCGTTGAATTGTGATTAAAACTTGAGTCTACAGGCAAAGCCTTTTATACTACTCAGTCTATTCAAATTTAATATTCAAACGAGAATTCTTATGGCACGCGTAACCGTTGAAGATTGTTTAGACCATGTAGACAACCGCTTTGAGCTTGTACTAGTGGCAAGCAAACGCGCGCGTCAATTGGCACGTCAAGGTATCGAACCAACTGTAGAGTGGGATAACGACAAACCGACTGTGGTTGCTTTACGTGAAATTGCAGCGGGTCATGTATCTAAAGATATTTTGAAACAACGTGATCAAGATTATCAAACGTCTAGTCTTGACCTTGCACTTTCTGCAAACAACTTGAATTTAGATGGCTTTTCTTTCCAATAAGAAAAAAAATCTTAAAAAAGCCTAGTTTTTAACTAGGCTTTTTTTATTGGATAACTTTTATATTTGCTCAATAACCGTTATAACATAAGTATAAAGATACATTATTCAATAGGTATCTTTTTGCTTTTTTTTAAATGAAAAATTTGACAAGTCATGCAATATGTTTTTCATTAAAGGTCTAGCGATTTAAACTGTAAAACTGAAGTAATAAAGGTGTTATATGCCAGGCCCACAGGTCAGCCAAGCCAGACAACAGCTCAAAATTATTATCGACGCTTACTTAAGTGCAAGCGATGTCGAGCGCGTGCTTGTGGCTTGCGATTATGCCGATATTGCACATGATGGGATCACCCGAAAAAGTGGTGAACCTTACATCCTGCATCCTATCGCGGTGAGTAGTATTCTTTCGCATATGCGCCTGGATGCAGAAACCCTGATGGCTGCCCTTTTACATGATGTAATTGAAGATACTGACTTCAATAAAGAAGATATTGCTGAAAAATTTGGACGTACCGTTGCAGAACTGGTCGATGGCGTCACCAAACTCAGTCATTCCAGTGATAAAGAATATAATAAAGCCGCATCCTTCCGTAAAATCCTGCAAGCCACACTACAAGACCCACGTGTCATTATTATTAAACTCGCAGACCGTTATCATAATATGACCACACTGGGTTCATTACGCCCAGATAAACGTCGGCGTATTGCCCAAGAAACCTTCGATATTTTCGTTCCGATGGCACGTATTGTCGGCATGAATGAGATGGCCGACAATTTAGAACATTTGTGCTATCAAAATCTCGATCTCGATATGTTTAATAATGTGCAAGAGGCACTATTTCAAACCAAACCCAAACGCTGTGAATATCAAAGCATTTGGGAAAAAAATCTCACCGAACTGTTGCAGCAGCATCAAATTTCAGGTCGTATTAAAAAGAAAAATAACAATATCGAATTACTGCGCCACTTTGTTAAAAATGATATCAATCTACAAGAACTCACGCATAGCCATGCTTTTGAAATTGTTTTACAAAGCATTGCTGACTGTGACCGTCTGGCAGAAATTCTGCGGGAAAATTTCCAAATTTTACATTATGAAGATCATATTCGCCGTCCACTTCCAGGCGGCAATCAATCGCTGATGATGCGTTTAAAAGGCGAAAAAACCACTTTATCTCTAACCATTCAAACTGAGCTGATGCGCAAGGCTGCCCGTTTTGGTGTGGTTCTGGGTGAAAATGCACCACAAGCCTGTCGTTCAGCCATTCAAGCATCAATGCAGAATCTCAATGTCCTGATTGATGGTGCATGTGCGAAGACTACATTTAGCGACCTGTTAGATTATTTACATCAAGAAAAAATTTGGGTTTATACCCCACATGGCAATTTGCATGAACTCCCTCAAGGGGCAACAGCAGTCGATTTTGCTTATTCAGCCAGTCTATTTTTAGGCAACCATGCTGTAGGTGCAAAAGTAAATGGTGAAACCAAGCCACTTTCAACCCCACTGATCAGTGGACAAGTGGTTGAGATTATTACTGATGTCCTCGCGACACCAAACCCAGACTGGCTCAGTTTTATTAATACCCAAAAAGCACGTCGCGCCTTACAAAATATTTTACGCGATCAAGATATTGAAGAGCAGCAACTGGTCGGTCAGCAAGCGCTGAATCGTGCGCTTAAACTGTTTAATCGCTCAGTGAAAGATTTAACCGAGGCAGACTGGATCGATATCTTGCAATGGCGACACATCGAATCTAAAGAGCAATTATTTGAACAAGTCGCTGTAGGAGACCTACTTCCGCAATTGGTTGCCAATCATCTGTTTGCACAAGGTCAAAGTATCGAGACTCAATCTTCAACCCGCCTGATTCAAGGCACTGAAGGTGTGGATGTCAAATATGCGCATTGCTGCAACCCTGTTCTCGGTGATCCAATTCAAGGACATTTATCGCGTCGTGGATTAATCGTACATCGTGCCCGTTGTCACAACCTTCTACACGAACAACACCAGCATCCAGAAAATATTATGCCTTTGCAGTGGTCCTCTGAAGATACCGATGATATTAGCTTTACCGCCTATTTAAGCATTGATATGGTGATGAATGATGAACAAATTTCCGACCTCATCTACCAATGCCGTAAAGAAAAAACTGGCGTAGAAATGGTGCATAACCATGAAGGGAAAACTTACGTGAATATTGTGGTACATAACCGCAAACAAATTGCTCAAATCATTCGTGATTTACGCATGCATTTTGGTTTCCCGCGCATTACCCGTTTAGCCCAACCGATTAATATTACAGAAGCATCTAAAGCAAGTTAATTCAATCCTATGCAACTTTTTTGAGTGATATACGCTATGATGTATGAAGATGATATAAGGAGAAATCAATGTCCCGCCAAGTAATCCATACGGAAAATGCACCAGCAGCAATTGGTACATATTCTCAAGCGATTTTAGTGGAAAATACACTGTATCTTTCAGGTCAAATTGGCTTAGATCCTTACAGTATGGAATTGGTTGAAGGTATTGAGGCACAAATTCGTCGCGTATTTGATAATTTAAAAGCAGTTTGTGAAGCAGCCGGTGGCTCTTTGGCGGATATCGCAAAACTGAACATTTTCCTCACCGATCTTTCGCATTTCCAGCTGGTGAACCAGATTATGGGCGAATACTTTGCACAACCCTACCCTGCACGCGCAGCATTAGGTGTCGCAAGTCTGCCTAAAGATGCTTTAGTGGAAATGGATGGTGTGGTTATTATTAATAAATAAAATCAAATAGTTAAAAAATTGTCTAAAATACCACCGATCAGGTGGTATTTTTTTATTCAAAAACCCAATGAATAAGAATGATATTTCAAATGAATTTCATTGACAAACGATAATAATTATCAATAATATTACTTATCCTATTTCACTATTGTGGCTAGTTGAAAATGTACGTTTGTTTATGCCGTGGTATTACCGATCAAGATATTAAAGATGCCGTAGCAAATGGCGCTGAAAGCTATCGCGAAATCCGCGACTTACTTGATTTGGGTACCTGCTGTGGCCGCTGTGCGCCAGAAGCGCGCGCCATCATTAGCGAAGAACTTTCAGAAATCGCTGCCCGCATATCAATAGCGGCTTAAATTCTATAGCCATAATAATTAAAGTTTAATGGTCGAAAGATCATCTTCCTCCCCCGCTTATGACTCTAAGCGGGTTTTTCTTATCTATTATTTAATTTAACCTTTAGTCGTTTTGAGTCCGATTTTCATTTGCCGTTCAATAAATTACTCGCCATTATTTTCCGAGTTGTTTAAGATGGTTGTCTAAGATAATTGAAATAATAATTTTTTGATTGCCTGACACATGGTTAAGGCAAAAATTGTTGATGGAGAACTTACAATGAAAGGCAATCGTGATGTGATTAATCAGTTAAATCAGGTGCTTTATCACCAGTTGACTGCCATTAACCAATATTTTCTTCATTCGCGCATGTTTAATCACTGGGGAATTGAGAAACTCGGTTCTGCAGAATACAAAGAATCCATTCGCCAAATGAAAGATGCAGATAAAATCATTGAACGTATTTTATTTCTCGAAGGTCTGCCTAATCTGCAAAATTTAGGCAAGTTGTACATTGGTCAGCATACTGTTGAAGTACTGAATTGTGATGTGCGCAAAGTAAACGAAAATATTGAAGTGATACAAAAAGCTGTCAGCTTAGCTGAGCAGGAAATGGATTATGTGACCCGTGATCTTGTACAGGAAATTCTAGAAAAAGAAGAAGACTATTTGGACTGGACCACGACTCAACTTGATCTTGTGGAAAAAGTCGGTATCGAAAATTACATTCAAAGCCAAATCTAACTCTCTATAAAAAAGCCAGTTAATCAACTGGCTTTTTTAGTTTCAAGCCTTACTTCTCAGAAACCGGTTGTGCCAATGAAGCATAATCCATGTCTACTTTACGTAATATTTTCAACAACCACAGTTGATGTTTGGCTTCTTGCTCATAGCCATTAAAAGCCAGAACTTTGGCATATTTAATCAGATCATATTTGGTCGGATAATTCAGTACCATTTCCCGAATATCTTCTAATTGTTCTGCATTCACTTCACTATATGGATTCATCCGAATCCACTCAATACGCCGGTTAAACTCTTCTAATAGATAAATTTGATCTTGATTGGTGATTTTCTCAGGCATTTGCTCATAACGCATTGATTGATTCAGTTTTGGCACCATCACCGAATAATCTCTGACAATTAAAATCAGTAATACTAAAGAAACCGCATACCCTACCCGCATATAGTTGGGTGAAAGTGTAATGGTTTTAATATTAGCTTGCTGAGATTGAACCAGCCCAATAATAAAACCAAATGGTAACAAGAAATACGCATAGTACTGAGGGAATTCCAGCATTGAATGAATCAACACCGCCCCGATCATTAAAATACCAATCACAGATTCAACCGAATTGACATGCTTATTCAGTTGATAGCCCCAATAGCCAAAATAGGCCAGAAATGGAAGCCCAATAAGTAAGCCATTCCAAAGCACAAAATCCAGAATAAAATTATGTGCACTACGAACCCATACCGGTCCCTGAAAATGCTCACTGACCAGCGTATAAGCGACACTAGTCTGGTTCCAGCCATACCCAAACCATGGACGGTCGATAATGGCATGCAGCATTTGGTTCCAAATGGCTAGACGAGACATATCTCCTGTTGCGCGCGCAATTACATCTTTAGTCTGAGCAATATTTGCATCGGTGATTTGCCCAATTAACTGAGTAACAGCAGGCAATATAAAAATGAAGCCAATGAACAATCCAAACCAAGCTAAAGCGTAATACCATTTTAAGCAGATAAAACCTTTATATTGTTGATAAGCTCCATAAATCAAAATACAGCAACACGCCACCCATGAAGTTCTAGACTGACTTAATGCCAAAGCCAATAACATAATTAAAGAACACAGACAGGTTATCCAGATTTTTAATTTCTGTTTTTCATATAAATACAGACAGCCTAGTAATGACATAACAAAGAAGGTTGCCATATTGTTGGGTTGAGCAAAATTTGCATAGGGACGAACCGCATTTTGCATATTCACCATACCGGGAATATAAGCATCCAGTGTTAACCACTGGCAAATGGCAATAATTCCGGTCAATGTTCCCGTCATTAAAAATACATAGCTTAGTCCAGTAAAAACATCTTCACGATCTATTTTTTCTACCGACAAGTTATAACCAATGACGATGCTCAGCCAAAATCCAAAGACAAATAGCGTACTGGTCAAAGTTTTATCAAAGAAAAATAATTCACCAGCTAAGTATTGAATTAACGGAATAATTGCCAAAAACAATAAAGGCAAACTTAATACAGGCAGTTTAATTTTGTCTTTTAAATAAATTGCAGCTAAGGCAAAAAGGGATAAAAAGGCAAACAGCTCGCCTGTATAAGTGACCCAAGGGCGGTAATGGATAGGGAGGAGCCAACCAAGAGATATAAAAACAGCCGCAATAAGCAATAAGAAAAATTTCATGAATAAATCAGTGAAAATAGAATGGGCATATGATAATAAAAAAGCAGATTAAAAGGTAATCTGCTTTTAAAATGATTCTGAATGAATTAGTGCCAAGGTCTTAAATCAACAATTCCTACCACATCACCCTTATGATCTACAAGTACAGTCATGTCTGCAGCATTTGCTTTCATTGGTAAGAATGCGGTTGCTGGTGGATATTTTGCCAAGATTTTTTCTACATCGGTTTCGTCATTGTACTTCTTTAATAATTCAATTTTTTGTGCCCGTTGTTGCATTTGTTTTTTTGCTTGAACAAAATCAACATAACGTTCTGGACGTTGTGCAAGAGAAATACCACTCAAAACTTCTGCAAACATATCATCATTACGTTGATTAACATTTTTTGCGAAATTGACAGCTACATATTTTGGCTTAAACCACGATACATGTTGAAATGCAGGTTGGGCTTGTTTCAGGTTATCCTGAATAATGTCATTTTTTCGCACTAGCTCAAAACGGTCAACGTTATAAACTAACCATGCTGGGCGACCTTGTTCGATACTATAAATGCCGTAGCAAAGTGCTGCAATTTGAATCGCAATAATAACGGTTAAATCAAATTTAAGCGTTTTTTTGCCTTCTTTATAAACCAATAGACCTAACACTGGCCCAATAATCACATCGACAGTCAGCATCATGAGAAATATTTGCGTCACTCCCACGGCTTTGGCGAGTGGTGAGGAATACCAAATAAAAAATACCAGTCCAATCACCAATAAGGAGATAAAGATGGAAATGGATAAATGGCTGAAGAAAAATTTTAGGCGTTTTGACATTTTTTATATCTACTTCTAATAAATTTCTATTCACAAAAAATTAAAGACTCTTTAATAGAAAATATTTCTATTTGATTCAATAATTCTTTCTGCTCTTCTACTGTTAAAATCTTTTCAGCCGTTTCGTTTATAATTTCGACTATAGTTAATTCAGTATTCTTTAATTTTCGCTGAATACTTACCTGATATTTAATTCTTAGCGCATCAAAGCTCTCGCACTCAAAAGGTATATCCAGCGAAACTTCTTTTACGAAATCATATCTTGATGGAGCTATATTCTCATCTTTTAGGATTTTCCAATTTTCTACAACAATAGCCCCATTCTTATTTTTAAATTTTAACTGTATGGATTGCTCATAAATTTCATTAATACCATTGTGTATAGACATTCAAATTTATCTCATTTGTTTTAAAAAGTTAAATAAAAAAGACTGGCTCACCAGTCTTTTTTATTTAACTTATTATTAACCGCGACAACTTGCTGGCAAGAATTTAACTGGCATTTCTTTACCAGTTTCAGCTGATGGACCACATACCCAACTATTTACTGAGGTATTAAGTGTAGCCTTTGTTAAGGCTGCACTAGCACCCATTGGTGTCATAGTAATCGCTTTACTTGCTGCCCCTTTTAGATCAGATGCACTGGTAGCTGTAACTGTGATTACACCATCTTCATCAGTAGTTACACTTGCTACATATTTAGTCCCTGGAGCTGAGTTTGCATCACCAGTAACACCAATCTCACAGCCAAAACCGTTTTCGTCTGGTAATACTGCAGCAGTTTGATAAGCTTCAGTTACTGCTGTACGACAAGTAGAGCCAGCTAAAACAATCTCAGATACTTTTGCACGAACTGTGTAATCTTGGTAAGCAGGTAGTGCAACAGCAGCCAAAATTCCGATAATCGCGATCACGATCATTAATGAAAACCATTCCATAAGTCACTTTATATGGACATGAATCAAACCATTGAAATATCTTATTTTTCTTAATTTTTCATTTTGTCCATATGGATATTGTTTTAAATAGACAAGTTTTTCCAATTTGTCCATATTAGAAAATGGCTTTTACTCAGTGCGGTAGGACGAATTTTGATAAAGACTGGTTGTGAGATATTTTAAAATTTTGTTAAGCTAAAAACCGGATAAAAAAATCCAGACTCATTTATAAGCCAACTTCTGTATTTCTTCTTTATGTTGACAGATCACATGTCTTGCATGATGCAGAACGCTACATCGAGTCACTTCATCATAGCTAAATTGCATAGGCAAAACTTTTACAGCTGGACGAGGTATTCGTTCGGTTACTTTGAAGTCTTTTAGTTGTTTCATTCTATTATTCCCTCATGGATAAAATCTTCAGCATAGAACAGCATTCTTATTTTCAGATTGCTTTCATCTGCACACAAGGAACCATCACGAAACCAATATAGTTATCTGCTTACGTAACTGCTAATAATTTAGCTTTTATAGTGACAAGCTACTTAAGATATGACATCTCACAAAACCCCAAAAACTGACATTTTTTGTCATTTTATTACATAACTTTACTTTACTGATTTTTAAAATTTTCAATCTCTTAAACAATGTATTGATTTGACATGTAATTATTGGATAATATGCTTTGGCACACTTTGTGCAAACTATAAATTAGCTTACAAAGCTTATAATTAAATTAACAAACATTTGTGGAGAATGTTATGAATGCTCAAAAAGGCTTTACCTTAATCGAGCTGATGATAGTTGTCGCTATTATTGGTATTTTGGCAGCAATTGCGATTCCTGCTTATCAGGATTATACAACTCGGGCTAAAGTTACAGAAGTGATGAATTATGCTGCAGCTGCTAAGTCAGCAGTTAGTGAATGTTTAAGTTCAACAGGTGTTACTACCTCATGTGATACCAATGCTGAAGCTGGATTAGAAGCTGCAACATCTTTGACATCACCATATGTTACAAGTGTTACTGTTGGCACTGGGGGTTCAATTACCGCAGTAGTTAAAGGTACTAATGCTACATCTGGTAATGTTGCTTTGGATGGTGCTAGTCTAGTATTGACTCCCGCTTTGTCAAATGCTGGTGTTGCTTGGACTTGTAAAATATCAAACGTAGCTCTTAATAAATTTGTACCACAAACTTGTCGTTCAACTTAATTGATTTAGTTTGCTAAATTTAATAAAAAATAAAGAGCTATTTATAGCTCTTTATTTTTTAATTTTTAATTTGGGTTTTTCTGTTCATATTAGTTCTAATTTTTATAATGAAGCTCGGCTTCTGGAAATTTTTCTTTTATTAAGTCTAGGGATTTTTAGTGGTTTTGTTAAAAATATAGTTTTTCATAAAATAGAGTATATATTTTTACTGTTCTTTATTTTTTCTATATTTTTTTTAAAGAACCAACCATTTATTTTTTTTGAAATATTATTATTTTACTTATTGTTTAAGGCTTTTTTTGCGCTGAATTATAATTCGAAAATATCAAAAGCTATAATTTTGTTAAGTTTTTTAATTTTTTTGATGTTTCCTGTTTCTATTCTTCATTATCTAAATAGTGGGCTGTATCAAAATTGGTATCCAATGCCATGGAATATTCGTATTTATAACAGTTATTTTTTGATTTTTTCTATTTTTGCTATTTGGTTTTATCTCAAAGAAGATAAATATAAAAATATTTACTTGATTTTTATATTCTTGGCTTTCTTATCTATTCTATTAGATGGTGGCCGTTCAGCTACTTTAGCTTATACAATTTTTATCGTTATAGTTTGTATATTTAATCGTTTAGAACGGTTTAAATTATTGCTTATTTACTGTTCAACATGGTTAGCTTATTTTTCTATTGTCTATTTCTCTAGTCAGTCAGCTTCAACTCTAAGGTCTATAACTAGAGAATCTACAAGCGGACGTTATGAACTGTGGCTAAATGCTTTTCAATGTTGGTTAGAAAACCCAATATTGGGGTGTGGTTTTTACCAATTGGATAAATATCCAAGCTTATCAGCACATCCCCATAATTTATTTGTTCAAATTTTGACTGAAACAGGATTGATTGGATTTATATTTTTAAGTTTTATTATTTTTAAAGTAGTTAAAAATATAAGTTGGAACTTTAAACAAAACTATTTTGTCTTAGCCGCATTGTTTTCAGTAGCTATAGAGCTATCTTTTTCAGGGATTCATATTTACCCTGTGACACAAGTTGCGCTTCTATGGTTATTTGTTTTTCTTCTTAAAAATCCAGAATTCTCTCATGCATCATATTTTAATTATTTGAAAATTAAAAATTCAAAAATAGATAAATTAATTCAATTATTTATTTATTTATTTATATTAATTATATTTATTTACTTATTTATAAATACATCTGTGTTATCAGAAAATTTACCATCTACTCCACCAAGATTTTGGGAATATGGATATCAGTTATTCTAATATAAAATATATGAAAATATTGCTAAGTATCAACTAAAAAGTAAACATGTATTCATTACCAAAACCATTTGAAATCTGCCCAACCCTGCATACGAGCTAGCAATTATTGCACTTTACAAAAAAATAGAAATTACAACTAAACGCGCGATCAAGATTGATTGTCCCGATACTGACCCAAAAAAACTGTTTTATTTTAATGAACTGAAAAAAGAATTAAAAAACAAACATATCGAGATAGAAGCCTTTACCAATTATCAAGCAATAAATGAGCTTAGATGTTTAAATAATAGTATCAAACATTCCCATACTGTAAATGACGAACTAGCTAATTATGCAGGGTGGGAAAAAAACAAACAGCTCTCAGGTTTAAAGGCCGTCCTTATCAGACTAAATCCACTCTGCCAACAGTATTTAGATGAAATACTCAATACTTTTCATAAAAAATATCAAGAATTATCTGATAATGCTGACAACTAATTGTTATTGTCGGGCCAGTATTCAGTGTATAAATTAAATCTTGCTAATCCTAAAAGCCCAATCATCTACTTGATTGAGCCTTTGAACTTTCGATTGCTTAATATACATACTATAGCTAAAATCTAAAGATCGTAGCACAGAAATATTTTTGTAAAATACCATTTTATAAGGTTTCTGGTGTGCTATAAAATTAAGTAATCAGCTATATTACGAACTAGTTTTCTGCCTCAAGTCAAAATTTTCCAGCAACAGAGAATTGCACTTTTCCAGTAGTTTTTCATAATCTTCTTTAAGCTGCTCATAATCTGTTTTAACCGCTTTAGTCTTGCTTTTTGCTTGTTCAATCTGTTGTGCAGGAGAAGGCTCTTCTTGCCCCATTTCCTGCGCAGCTAGCTCAATTTCTTCAACCAATGCAGCATGTCGGCTCTTCTTAATCGAACCCCGTTTACGTCCTGCTTCAAGCGCTACAGTATCATTATTAATCGCAGAACCTTTTGGCAGTGTAGTTGGCCTATTGGCTTTTAAACGCCCTAAAGCGGCATAGTATTCATTTAATGCGCTCATGCTCTAGCTCCCTATATTCACAGTTCGAATTTTTTGAATAGTCTTATTCAACGCCATAATGTCGCTGTCCATCTGCCCGTATAGCAAACTGCCTTGTGCTTGTTTATCTCGGACTCCTTGTATACGCTGAACTGCTTTTTGCATTTTTTCAGTACTGCTAGTATCAAAAACTGCATGGGCACAACTCAGACAGCTCGTAATAGCGGTAAAGGAAATTTTTTCACAAGAATCAGAATTGGTACAGACACCAAAGAGGCTAGGTTTATAGGCAATCTCACCCTTCTTCATGCGCTTAACCGTTTCATCACGGTCTGGAAAGACCTTTAACAATTGCTTGCGGTCTTTTTGCAACTGAAAATACGTTCCTGCACCACCCAGCAAACGGCTAGAAGTATTAATGACCCCTTCTTCAAACTGCGCATAAGAATGCACTAAACGCTGATATTCCAGCTCTTGAATAAATTCTTTTTGACTATCACTGGCTAAAATATTCGGAGAAAATACTGCATTATTTCGGTAATACAAAGTCATCGCTTCGGTTAAATGCTTATATTGAACCGACAGAGAACCTAGTCCGATAATGCCAGAGCGAGCACCATACACCGCCAAAGAACGCCTGAATTGATGTGTACAGATATTCCAGTATTCACCTATTTGACAGTCTTTCTCTTCACGCCAGTTACGGAAACCATCGAATGCTTCTAGCTCTGCTAAATCGCTTTCTTCAATTTTTAATCCATCTCCCAGTGATTGGGAAATGAAGTTTAAATACTTGTTAAAATTTGATTGTATTTTTGTTGGAGCACCTAAAAAATTGGAAATAAAATCTGTTTCACGATCAATATTTCGGTTATTTTTATGTCGCTGCTTTTGTGAATACAAGGTTGGAAATAATGGGTATTCAGCAGGATTAGACAAATCATAATGTGGATTGAGTAAAGCATACATTTCACCAATGCTTTGTGCTGCATTTACACCAAACTGAATATCTTCAAACGTGATCCAATAAGTGGATTTATTACCACCACCATGTAGCTTAGATGTATAACCCATCAACACATGCACACTATGTTCATTGCTTTGAACGGTTTGATAGCAATCATAAGACAGTTGATTCACTTCATTGTCCCGCATGCCCGTGAAGAGGTGAATCCAAAGTTTAGCCATGCCTTGAACGATGGTCATATAGCGAGTGAGGTTGGCATGTTTGTGAATTTGATTATTTTCAAACAGTGTCGTTAAACCCAGTAAATCACGGGCATCGGCAAAACTTATTGCACGTTTTGCACGCTTAAATTCTACAGGCATGAGCGCAAAAGAGGCATCCTGCTGAGTACGTTGGAACCATTGCTTTAAAGCAAGCGTATGCTGATTAAACTCATTCAGTTTTTCCGCCAAACTGTTGATTAGAGCGATATAAATACGCGAAGGAATCAGTTTAGTTTGCGGTCCAACTTTGCTCGACTGCAAACGCAACTGTGCAGCTATTTTTTTTAGATATTCAATGGATTTATACTCATTAAGAGCAGGAATGAGTAATGGATACTGCTGTTGTAAGGCAAAGCAATCAGTTAAAAATGCTTTAATATGGATTGCTTTTTGATAGCTCATGCCAGCATACGCATCATTTACTTTTGATATATAAGCAACATCATCAAATAACTGTTGCAACGTGCAACCATTGCGATAGGCGATGACAGCAAAATGACGCAAAATTGTATGCCGTTGTTCAACACTTTTAATAATCGACTTGCCAGATTTTATATAAAGCAAAGCAAAAATGATTTTTTTCATTTCTGCCCGAATTTGATAGAAGAGAAAATCATCTTCACGCGCATTTTCAAGCCAACTATTAAAATTTAGACGACAATGACACTTAGGTAAATACGGAGAAAGATCCCACACATTATCTGCATAAACTGATAATGTTTCACTGCTCTTCATTCGCGATAATACAAAAGTATTTGGAACAGTTAGCTGATTATTCTGTAGGTTGTACTCATCAGGTAAAAACAGTTCAGCAATACCCAGTGAATACAAATATGAATTAAATGAACTCATTCGATCCACCCCAAATCAATCAATAATTCAAAATGATTCAGCCAATACGTGTCTAAATCACCATTTTCCACTTCTTCCTGAATCGACAAAATGCGATCTTTTAAAGTCTCATAAGTGTTCGACAACTCAGTCAGCACTTCATCAATTCGATGTAAGACAACTCCGAACTGCGACTCCCATTTGATCAAATCAGTCGCTTTTTGTTTGACGTAGCCGAGCAAACTTTTTAGAGATAAAAGCTTGCGCACATCTTCATCATCGGCATGGATTGCATAGTACTGGCAGAACAGGCAATGCTCAAATTGTTGGCAGTTTGGGGCTGGGGCTTGTGTAGTAAAACCCATTGCTTTTTCAGGCTGTAGTATCATGGTAGTGCATGCCCCCACAGGTAAAGTCTGAGCTTCAACAGTTTCATCTAGCATTTGCACAGCAATTCGTTCAATAGTTCGCGTTTTGGCAACTGCAACCTTTCGTAACTCATGAAAGAATTGTGAAATTTGATGACTAGCATCTTTAAATGATGTGCGACTGTAATTCTTGCGAGCTGTATCGAGTGAATGACCCATTTTTTCAGCTTCAAGTAAGAGATCACCATCGCTCAATTCAACATATTGACTGCTTGTATGCTTACGCCACTGTTGTGGCGTAATCCAAATCATTCTTGGGAAAATGCGCTGAAAAAACTTTTTAATTAATTGTAATCTGCCGTAGCTAACAGGTCTCAACTGTTGAATTTCGTTGCGTAACGGAAAGATAAAATCACACGGTTCATCTTGAATATACCATTCACGAAGTTCTAAAATTTGTCTAAAAACAGGCTCAAATTGCACCCCAAATTCAGGCTGAACTTCTTTCCCACCAGCACGACTTTTTGTGCCTGAAAATCTCCGTCCTTGAGTTGAAGGTAGGACTTCCATCGTATCAAGTTGTAACTGCTGGACTGTGTCTAAATTGGCCCCAGTTTGTGCGATAAATAGAAGCATCCCAATAACTAGACCATAGGAGGCGAGTCGCTCTCGCTCCATGTGCCGTTTGTCTTTATTGCGTTGCTGCAATTTATACATCGCTTGATTACGGTTTTCACGTAAACGCTTTCGATGCTCACTATCTTCCTCTAATTCAAAATCAGCCAACATCTTTGATAATGTCGGAATCAAGCTATATTTGGCTAAATAACTCTGCATATCAAACTGGATATGCTGTTTTTCAGTTTGATGATAAAAACCCGAGTAAAAATAGAAGTCTTCTTCATTCACAGATTGAAAATGTGCAGGAAAATCTGCTTCTTGTATCACAATACGATGGATTTCAAGAAAGACATTCAATAAGGTTGCATAAGTTTTTTGATGATCATCTTCGGCTATTGGCAAAACAGGAACATCATAACGCTGAGACTGCACTTGCATCGCTTGACTAACAATATCAATTTCATGACAATCAAATACATATGCTATTAATTTAGCTACATTACGCTGATACTGCTTTGCTGTGTGTGCAGCCAGATTTTCCTCTTCTGTATCGGCAAGCAAAGTGCGATCAACAAGATATTTACAATAGCGACGATAAGCATCGATCACACTGTCTTTATTCGATAAGTCAAAATTTTTCTTTTGACTGTCAATCCAGTCCAAAAAAGCTTTACTTGTGAAGTAAAATAATCCTTTCGATAAGTCTGATCCACCTATTTGCAGCAAATAATCCGTCAAACACTGTAAAAAATAACGCCTTTTTTCATCAAACGATGCAGATAACTCTTGTTCTGATAAAACCTCGCCAGATATTCTTTTACGGTAAAACAGTGTTCCAATATCTAATGTTTTAAAACCAAAAGACGCTGTTTTATCTTTACAGACTAGAACAAGTTGCTCATGTTCAATAATCTGTCTATTTCTATCTGCAATATGCACAAAAATCGGGGAGCGTCTAAAATTCATGACAATTCTCCTACTAAACTGGCAGAAGACATCACGTACTTCATCAAGCTTGATTCATACTCATGCTGAATTTTATTGCGCCATTCTAGTCGTGATTTATAGTTCAAGTACTGTAAAGTGGTACTGATATTGCGATGCCCCATCCTAGCTTGCACATATTCGACAGCTATCATAGCCGAGTGCCCTTCGGGTAAGTGCTGTAACTGGCTTTCCAGTAGATTCATACCAAAGCTGGCACGTAAATCATGGAACTTAAAACTCTGAAATTGCGGATCAATCAGACGAATTTCAGGTAATAATACGACTTTTAAGTAACTGCGTACTGCTTCACCTTCATAGAGTTTAAGCCTTGTCCCAAATGAGTCTGAAGCTTGAATCTTCTCGGTCAGTTCTTGCTGTTCTGCTTTGCTGGTGTAGAAAGGTGTACCAAGCTTGGTGAGAAACACATAATTTTCATCCGAGTCACCATAGTTTGACTTTGCTCTACGCTGACATGCTTGCTCACTATTGATATAAATTTTAAGGTCTTTTGCTAACCAATTCGGAATTAACAACGTGATTGGCTTTTGAAATTTAGTATCAATGCCTGTACCCGCCCCAACTGGCAGACGGATAAAACCCTGACTGTCAGGTTCACGATTAAATAAATATTTAATTCGTAAAGTACAGATTGTTTGTAGGCGAGCACCTGTGAACAATGCCAAATAAAACATCAACTGATATTCTCGTGATGATTTTTGCAGTGCTTTTAATATAACGGCTTGCTCTTCAACGCTGAGTGGACTTAATTCACCACCATCCACAATCGCTTCAGAATTTGGGGCTTTCGCTGGAACATGAATTGCTAGATCATGCGACTTAATAGCCATTTTTCTACGTGCGCCAAATTCATTATCCACAGCAATATATTTATAGACGTCTTGAAATGGAAGTCCATAACATTGATGATCAAGCAAGTCTTCTGTGACAAGAAATCGATAAAAATTCACCACCGCATTAATTCGACCACGCGCAGAACTGGCTGAAATTAGACCTGCATTGGCCTGATCGATAAGGCGAGTACGATATTTAAAAATCGCATTCAGCTGTTTTAGTTTATGAAATTTTAAACAATCGAGCTTTTCATCTTCTAAAAATCGCTGAAAATCAAGCAATTGGTTGGCAATTGAAGCAAATGTTTTAAAATCATACTGCACTGTTTGTTGTAATTTTTTCAGCAGATACAGATTAAAAATTTCCGATGGCTGAGCATCCCCCTGAATAATGATAGGGAATTCTAAAAAGACCTCACCATGCTTTTCGAATTTTGTGTCATTTAAACAACGGGTAACTTCAACCAACTTCAACAACTGAAATTTTGAGACGGTCACAACTTTGGCATTTGACTGGTAGCGTGACTGACCATTTTTAAGTTTAGTGCTCATATGAGCCTCCTGTTTATTAAAAAACAGGCAAAAAGCGACCTTGAGATAGGATTGACAAAAGTGCTCCTATTCATCAAAATACAAATGTCTGGACGCTAATCAAGACATTCATAAAAGCTCATGTTCCCGCATGGGCTTTTATACTTTTTGCCAAATGAAAATAATTACTTTTTATCGATTTACTTTCATACTCCTTCTTTAATACTCTAATTCTGAAGTAAAATTACTCATTGATTGATGTCAATTAAGCAGTTTTTATTAAGAATTTATTAATCTTGAATCTCAATTTCTTTTAAAATTTTTGTTTTGACCCAATTTGAAAAATCTTTCTGTTGCTCAGCAAAAAATAAAAGATCAGCCTCATTTATTCGATTAAAACTTACACTCTTTAATTTTCTTGTATTTTTTTCATATTTTGAATTTATAGCAATTTTTCGCCAATTTGTTTGATCAGCAATTTCATAAGCTAGAGCAAATAAATCATGACCTTCCTCTTTATAAATACACACTTCTTCA
This sequence comes from Acinetobacter terrae, assembly GCF_013004375.1. Taxonomy (GTDB): domain Bacteria; phylum Pseudomonadota; class Gammaproteobacteria; order Pseudomonadales; family Moraxellaceae; genus Acinetobacter; species Acinetobacter terrae. Next base: position 72,761 of record NZ_JABERI010000002.1, read on the forward strand.
TTATCAGCAGTAAAAATACGTATTTCATCCATTTCAATTTTTTTATTATCAAATGCAGTAAAGCCAAAAAATATACATACGCCTTTTTTTGAAGTTATGCTGATATTGCCGAAACTTTCTAGAGTATCAGTATGCGATTGATCTAGTAAAATTTCACAGCAAGTCACTCTCCAGCCTGTTTCTGCGTTAAGTTCTTTAACTGACATTGGAGTCATAACACCTTCCAGTTATCGTAATACGATTATTAAGGTATTAAGTTAATATATTTTAATTTTTTTTTCAAGAAGAAATTTAAATTTATAAAGTCGATTTCTTAGTCTTCTTAATTAGATGTAATTTTTAGTATTTTTAAGCTTAAATATCTTTTCTAAATCTCAATTTTTTTTAATTTCAGACGATACAAAAGAATCAGCTCTTACTATGCTGATCAATATATAAGAATAAGAGGAGGTCATAGAAGAGTTATTGGAAGAGGAGAAAATACGTACAAAAGTTTTTTTGCCTATACATATTACTGTAATCAAACAGGAAATCTAACTATTAAAGCTTTTCTAAAATAAATAATAAATGTTAAGTTCTACCTAAATAGCTCTTTATATTCATCTATTCTATAAAATTTTCTCAATCATCGGCATATTCGAATAAGTCCTGCATTGTGCAATCAAAATGTTTACACAGCGTATCTGCAACTGAAAGTTCAATCCTAATAGCACGGTCATAATACAAGCTCGTCAAGGTATTGCGGTTAATGCCAGTCGCATGTGCCACATCACTTAACTTCAAAATTTTGCGCTCACCCATCAAAGCAGACAATCGACATCTAATCATGAAAACCTACAGAATAAATAATTAACCTGCTACAGGTTATTTTAGCTTGATAAATAGCTTTCCACGTGCTAATTTTAACCTACAGAAGGTTATTTTACATGTTAAAAAACAAATTAACATTCTTAAACATCATTATATATTGTTTCTAAGGAAGCTTAGCTATGAATCATTTTTTTTCGCAAAAATTCGCAGTTTCAGAAGAAGTTCGCTCAACAGCCATCGCACTGATCAAAGAGTTTAATATTGACCGTACCTTTAATTTAGCGCTGTTCTTAAATGTAAATCCAAATTTGAATGACCAAGATGCAATTTTAGCGTGGGTCAATCATTTCTCGAAAACCCTACATGATCTCAATGATTTCGGCCTCGTTCGTCGGAACTTTATGAAAAATTTCCCAAAAGTTATGTTTGCTGACTTAAGTGAATAAGCTATAAAAAGGGAGATGACGAACATCTCCCTTAATTTATATTGAGATTACAATTACTGTTTAAGTTCAAATCTTAGAATTAAAACTGGTTAGCATTACTTTTTACCGAATCCAATTTCTCTTTTTTTATAATTCTAAGTATACGAAAAAACATGCCTAACAGAGTTGAACCCTATGCTTTTCAACATCATACGTTGAACCATAACCCCATTCGGCCTTAAGTTCCCCATAATTCAGCTGAGTAGACTGACCACATACATCACAAAGTACATCTGTGATAACTTCGACATGCTATAATTCTTTAATTTCCATATGATTCAGAGTAAATAAATATCCTAAGCTTGATAATTTATTTCAACTGCGCTTGTTTAAATTTTCTATATAAGCCTCGCATTTAGAAAATGAACTAAAATTATATTTTAAAGCAGATATCAATCTGGCCTTTGCATACTCAATATTTTTAATTTCACGCTGCTGAGCAAAGACCTGAATCGCTGGATGTAACTGTTCTGAACAGCTCGCATCATTATTAAAGTATTTTAACATTTTGGTTTCAGCAAAATAAATTGCAGCAAACAATCGTCCATCTTTAAAAACAATAGCCGATGAAGCATCTAAACTGGATACAGACCTACCTTCATAATACAAAGCCTCATTTATTTTCAGTAAATAGCGGACTGAGTAATTTTCAAAATTAGATTGGAATTTTTGATAATCGTGCTTTAACAACTTTTGAAGTTCTGTTTGAATTTTTTGATTCAAAGCAATTTGAGGAACTGATGAAATATCTGAATATTGAACTAAGTCTAAAGCTTGTGTATGAGTAAACGTGGAAAGAAGCAAAAGAAGAGCAAGGTAATATTCATTATTCATATCAAATTTATTATTTTTATGTCCATATAGGCTTACTTATGGATTTTTCATTTTATGTGGACACTTATGGAGTATCAATAAGGGTAAAACCCTTTTGTATAGATTTCATAACATTCTCCACAAATGTTTTTTGTTTATTTATAAGCTTTGTAAAGCTAATTTAGCTTAATTTATAGTTAGCACTAACTGTGCCAAGATCGATTATAATAAAATTAACAGAAAAAACAGCACTTTAAAAAAATAAAATTGTTACAACGTAGTTTTATTGTTTATTTTGGTAAAAAAATGACATTTTTTGTCACTTAGCTACCATTTCCTAGCCCAATATGATTGGCTTATTACTTAATTCATTATGCTGATCCGTTGTTGAGTGCGCATAAAACTCATTTAATACTTCCCCTATGCTAAATACACCTGTCATCACAGCATCTCGATATTGATGTCGTGAAAGTTGCTCAATCATTTTTTGACAAATTTCATCCCAAACTGCTTGTTCCGTTACTTTCCTTATTCCCCGATCAATCACAATTTCTACTTTTCGTTCACATAAATTTAAATATAAAAGTACACCACTATTATATTCCGTATCCCATACCCCTAGTTCAGCGAAGATTTGTTGTGCACGGATACGTGTATTTTGGTTATACGCTTGATTAGCGGGAATACAGCCTTCAATTACGACCTGAATTTCACCCACATGTCCGTGTTCAGCCTCAGTTACAGCTTGGGCAATTACATGTTGATCCTGCTTGGAAAAATAACGTTTAGCCGCAGGCATATAAAGAAAATGCTTTAACCAGCGCTTAAAGCTTGGTTGGTTTACTTCTTCTATTTTAGGTTGCGTGATAATCTCTGTCGTTTCTGTTTTTATTACCATGAGCCTGATGCCCCTCCACCGCCAAAGCCGCCACCGCCGCCACTAAATCCGCCACCCCCACCAAAGCCGCCGCCTCGTCCACCACCGCCTCGACCGGCAGAAGCCAAAAACAGCTGGAAAATGGTTTGTGCAATAGCGGTAATCAATAAAAAGAAAATCCCCCCGCCAATTAATAAACTGGTGACTAATCCTGCACCATTGACCAAACCAGCGACTGTTCCAGCCACCGCCGCCGTCGATGCACTTAGGCCCTTACCGAAAATAAAGGAACCAATAATCCCTGCAATCAAAATAAATAACGCTGTACTAAAGGTTTTTTCTTTGGCTTGTTGTTCATGCAAAGCTTGTTGTTGACGTTCTTTAAGTTCTTCAGCTGCTTTCTGTGCAACTTCGGGATCCATATTTAAAATACGTTCTATTTCAACCAGTCCCGCTTCAATACCTTGTGCATATTGTGCTTGTTTAAAATAAGGTGTGATTTGATTTCGAATAATACGACTTGCCACAATATCAGGGATCACACCTTCCAATCCGTAACCCGTCATAATTTGGATACGACGATCATTCACAGCAATCGCCATCAATAGACCATTATCCTGTTTTGCCGATCCAAGTTGCCATTTTTCAGCAACTCGCATGGCAAAGTCGAAAATATCTTCCTGACCTGTGGTAGGTACAATCACTACACCAATTTGCGCCTTTCCCTGTTCATGCAACTTTAGAATTCGCTGACTGATGGCTTGCTTTTCACTGGCACTTAATAAATTTGCCTGATCAACGACTGGCGCATTTAGCGTGGGTAATCCACGAATAGATTCTCCTTCCGCCATATCATTGGCAATTTGCGGAGATTGAACCGTAGTTTCAGTATTTTCTTGGGGTGCTGTTTGATTTTTAGATGTCTGCTGTTGATCCTTAATGATTTTGCCGACCACTACAGCACCAGTATTCTCATCTGTCGCTGTTGCAACCTCACTCCAAGTCAGGGAACTCATCAGCACACTACAGCCCAATAAAAATACCGTAAGTATTTTTATTGTAGGTGAGATGTATTCTTTATAAGAATCAGACATCAGCAATCCTTATTCAAAAATCAATGAATTAGTCGAAAGATACTTTAGGTGCATTTTGTGCACCTTGCTCTGCACTAAAGTTCGGCTTGGGATTCATCCCAATAACTTTGGCGGTCATCACTTGCGGGAACTGGCGCGAATAAGAGTTAAAGTCTTGGACTGTCGCAATATATCGGTTACGCGCTACTGCAATACGGTTTTCAGTACCTTCAAGTTGTACTTGTAAATCACGGAATTGCTCATTGGCTTTTAAGTCAGGATAATTTTCAGAAACCGCAATTAAACGCGATAATGCACTGGTCATCTGCGCCTGTGCTTCTTGATATTTTTGGAATAAGGCCGGATCTTCCAAGACTTCTTTATCTACTTTTAAGCCTGCGACATTGGCACGTGCTTGAGTGACTTCCGTTAGAACTTTTTCTTCATGTTTGGCATAGCCTTTCACCACATTGACCAAGTTTGGTACAAGGTCTGCACGGCGTTGATATTGATTTTGTACTTCAGACCAAGAGGCTGTCACCGCTTCATCTTTCACCTGTAGCGTGTTATAGCCACAACCGGATAAGGTTAAAGTGCTTACAAGAGCCATAGTGACTAAACTTTTTTTCATTACATTCATATGCCTATATCCTCTATATTTCTTTGTATTTGTTTGAATATTTTTATTGTAAACATATTTGGGCTTAGTTTTGTTTAATTTCAGTACTACAAATCATCCAAATAAAAAAACCCACCGAAGTGGGTTTTTAAATCTCTAACTTCTAAGTTATCGATTAAACATCTAAATATTCAAGGATACCTTCAGCTGCTTCACGACCTTCCCAGATTGCAGTAACCACCAGGTCAGAACCACGAACCATATCACCACCGGCAAAGATTTTCGGATTAGAAGTTTGGAATTTGTATTGTTGCTTTTCAGCTGCAACAACACGACCGGAACCATCCAGACCAATGCTGGCACCAGCAAACCAATCTGCAGGGCTTGCACGGAAACCGAAAGCTAAAAGCACTGCATCAGCAGGTAAAACTTCTTCTGAACCCGGAACTGGTTCTGGGCTACGACGACCACGACTGTCAGGCTCGCCTAATTGTGTAGTGACCACTTTAACGCCAGTGACTTTGCCGTTTTCACCCACAATTTCAATTGGCTGACGGTTGAACATGAAGTCCACACCTTCTTCACGCGCATTTTTCACTTCACGACGTGAACCCGGCATATTTTCTTCATCGCGGCGGTAAGCACATACCACTGATTCTGCACCTTGACGAATTGAAGTACGGTTACAGTCCATCGCAGTGTCACCACCGCCCAGTACAATCACCTTTTTACCTTCAACACTGATGTATTCAGATGCGTCTTTTTCCCAACCTTGAGTGCGGTTCACATTGGCAATCAGGAAATCAAGCGCATCATGAACACCATCCAGGTCTTCACCGGCAAAACCGCCTTTCATGTAGGTGTAAGTTCCCATCCCCATGAACACAGCATCGTAATCAGCAATAAGTTGCTCGATCGTTACATCTGTACCAATTTCAGTATTTAGACGGAATTCAACGCCCATACCTGCAAAAATTTCACGGCGACGCTTCATTACGTCTTTTTCCATCTTGAATTCTGGAATACCGAAAGTCAGCAAACCACCAATTTCAGGACGTTTATCAAATACAACGGGTTTAACACCGTTACGTACCAGAATATCTGCACAGCCTAAACCTGCAGGACCGGCACCAATAATTGCAACTTTTTTATCTGTCCATTTCACATTGGACATATCTGGACGCCAGCCCAAAGCAAAGGCAGTGTCATTGATGTATTTTTCAGCATTACCAATCGTGACCGCACCAAAACCGTCATTTAAGGTACAAGCACCTTCACATAAACGGTCTTGCGGGCATACACGACCACACACTTCTGGCAATGTGTTGGTTTGATGACAAAGTTCAGCTGCCTGGAAAATACGACCTTCAGCAATCAGTTTTAACCAGTTTGGAATGTAGTTATGTACCGGACATTTCCATTCGCAATACGGGTTACCACAACCTAAACAACGGTGCGACTGGTTACTCGCAATTTCCGCTGTAAAAGGTTTATAAATTTCCACAAACTCTGCTTTGCGGACAGTTAGATCTTTTTTCTCTGGATCTTGGCGTGCTACATCCAGGAATTGAAAGTCATTGTTTAGGCGCTCTGCCATGTCTCTCTCCGTGGGCAGGTGCAGGCTGTTTATTTATCAGCTACACCTGCCTATCAAATCTGCAGTAGTGGAATTATTGTGGATCAGCTTTAGTCGTTTTCAAAAGCGTTTGCAAATTAGCAGCTTTTGGTTTTACAAGCCAGAATTTACGGCTGTAAAAATCAAACTCGTTGCGGATCTTGTACGCCCAAGCACTACCTGTCTCTTTAATGTGTTCATCCAAGATACGAAGCAAGAACTCTTGATGTTCTTCCATCACTTCTGTAGAGATACGATTTAACTCGATCAACTCATGGTTATAGTGGTCAACAAAGTCATTATCAAGGTCAAGTACATAAGCAAAACCACCGGTCATACCAGCACCGAAGTTATGACCTACTTTACCCAGTACGGTCACAATACCACCAGTCATATATTCACAACAGTGGTCACCTGCGCCTTCAATCACGGCAAATGCACCCGAGTTACGAACCGCAAAACGTTCGCCTGCAGTACCTGCAGCAAAGATTTTACCGCCAGTTGCACCATACAAGCATGTGTTACCAATGATTGCAGTATTTTGAGTTTGGAACGGCGAACCTTTCGGTGGGAAGATGGAAATACGGCCACCTGCCATACCTTTACCTACGTAATCGTTGGCATCACCTTCAAGTTTGATATGCAAACCACCCGCATTCCAAACACCCAATGACTGACCTGCAGTACCTTTCAAATTCATCACAACAGGATGTGTTTCCATACCCAAGTTGCCATAACGGCGCGCAATTTCACCTGAAATACGTGCACCAATTGAACGGTCACAATTGACCACATTGTAGTTAAACTCACCACTCTTACCCGCTTCAATGGTCGGAAGCATCTCGAGTACCATTTTCTCTGCAAGCAAGCCTTTATCAAATGGCGCATTACCTTGAACTTGGCAATATTGCGCTTTACCTTCAGCAGAAGGATGAGAGGTCAACAATGCACTTAAATCTAGGTGAGCATGTTTATCCGTTTCACCTGGCAATACTTCAAGCAAATCTGTACGACCAATCAAATCTTTCAGGCTTGACACGCCTAAAGCCGCTAACCATTCACGAGTTTCTTCTGCAATAAAGTGGAAGAAGTTAATCAGCATTTCTGGCTCGCCAATATAATGCTCTTGACGTAAATGGTCTTGCTGAGTGGCTACACCAGTTGCACAGTTGTTTAAGTGGCAAATACGCAGGTATTTACAACCCAATGCGATCATTGGAGTAGAACCAAAGCCGAAGCTTTCAGCACCAAGGATAGCTGCTTTAACTACGTCTAGGCCTGTTTTCAAACCACCGTCAGTTTGTACACGTACTTTGCCACGCAGGTCATTTACACGAAGGGCTTGATGCGCTTCAGATAAACCTAACTCCCATGGCGAACCTGCATGGTGAATTGAAGATAATGGAGATGCTGCAGTACCACCATCATAACCTGAAATGGTAATGAAATCGGCATAGGCTTTTGCCACACCAGCAGCAATCGTACCGACACCCGGTTCAGAGACCAGTTTCACCGAAACCATCGCTTGAGGATTGACTTGTTTTAAGTCAAAGATCAATTGTGACAAATCTTCAATTGAGTAAATGTCATGGTGTGGTGGAGGTGAAATAAGAGTCACACCCGGAACTGAATAACGTAAACGTGCAATTAAGCCATTCACTTTACCACCCGGTAACTGACCACCTTCACCCGGTTTCGCACCTTGTGCCACTTTAATCTGCAATACTTCCGCAGAAGTTAGGTACGCTGGTGTAACACCAAAACGACCTGAGGCAATCTGTTTGATTTTCGAGTTACGGATGGTGCCATAACGTGCAGGATCTTCACCGCCCTCACCCGAGTTTGAACGACCACCAATAGTATTCATGGCAATGGCAATCGCTTCATGCGCTTCAGGAGACAACGCACCTAAAGACATCCCGGCAGAGTCGAAACGCGGCAAGATTTCTTCAACGGATTCCACTTGCTCAAGCGCAATTGAATTATCAGTTTTCAGTTTAAATAAATCACGAATCGTGGTAATTGGGCGGTTATTGACCAATTCTGCATATTCTTTAAAGTCAGCATAATCCCCTGATCGTACTGCTTTATGAAGTGAATTGATCACATCCGGGTTAAATGCGTGATATTCCTTATCGAATACAAATTTCAGTAAACCACCCTGATCGATTGGTTTACGTGCTTTCCACGCATTTTCAGCCAATTTTTTAAGATCATTTTCAAGGTCTGCAAATGTTGCACCTTGAATACGGCTTGGCACACCAGTGAAGCATTTATCAACCACTTCATTCGACAAGCCAACGGCTTCGAATAACTGACCACCACGATAAGACGCAACAGTTGAGATACCCATTTTAGAAAGAACTTTGAGCAGGCCTTTCTCAATACCTTTACGGAAGTTAGCTTGGGCATGGATTGGGTCACCCAACAACTCGCCTTTGGCAATCAAGTCATTGATCACGTCATAGGCCAAGTATGGGTAAATCGCAGTGGCACCAAAACCCAGGATCACGGCAAATTGATGTGCATCACGTGCCAAAGCTGTTTCTACAATGATGTTGGCATCAGTACGTAAACCGGCTTGAATCAAGTGATGGTGAACCGCACCTGTTGCCATCAAGGCATTGGCAGGTAAATAACCTTCACGGATTTTCTTATCTGAAAGCACCAGTAAAGTTTTGCCATCACGAACCGCTTGAGCCGCTTCCTCACAGATCCGTGCAATCGCTGCCTGCAAACCTTCGCTTGCCACATAGTTCAAGTCAATGTCAGCAATTTCGTAGCCTTTACGACCCAAAGTACGCATTTGGTGCATTTTTGAGTTTGACAATACAGGGCTTGAAATGATCAGGCGGTCTGCATGTTCAGGGCTTTGTTCAAATACATTTTGCTCACGACCCAAGCAAGTCTCTAAAGACATCACGATCGATTCGCGTAATGGATCGATTGGCGGATTGGTGACTTGCGCGAACTGTTGACGGAAGTAATCGGATACATGACGAACTTGACGAGATAATACTGCCATTGGCGTATCATCCCCCATTGAACCGACTGCTTCCTGACCGCTTTCTGCGATTGGTCGAAGCAACTGATCACGTTCTTCAAACGTCACCATAAACATTTTTTGTGATGCTTTTAAGGCATCGCCTTTTAAGCCTTGATCACATAAATATTCTTCAAGCTCTGGGCTGCCTTGTAGGCGAATTGAGTTTTCACGTAACCATTCACGGTAAGGACGCATTTTTTTCAAATGGTTGCTGACATCTTGAGTATCGAGCAATTTACCAGTGAGGGTATCAATCACCAGGATTTGACCTGGACCAACACGACCTTTAGAAATCACATCTTCAGGTTTATAACCCCAAACACCAATTTCTGATGCAAGCGTGATGTAACCATTTTTAGTAATTACCCAACGTGCAGGACGCAAACCATTACGATCCAGCATACAAATGGCATGACGACCATCTTGAATCACTAGACCTGCAGGACCATCCCATGCTTCCATGTGTTTAGAGTTAAACTCGTAGAATGCACGAAGATCGGCATCTAAAGTTTCAACATTTTGCCAAGCAGGTGGAACCAGCATACGTAGTGCACGGAACAGGTCCATACCACCACCCACCAGAATCTCAAGCATATTATCTAGGCTTGAAGAGTCCGAACCGGTACGGTTTACAATTGGATTGAGCTCAGTTAAACCTGGAAGTAATGGGTTTTCAAATTTTGGCACACGTGCCATTGCCCAGTTGCGGTTTGCAGTAATGGTATTGATTTCACCATTGTGTGCAAGATAACGGAACGGCTGCGCTAAAGGCCAACGTGGTAATGTATTGGTCGAGAAACGCTGATGGAACACCACAATGTGTGATTCCAGACGCGGATCAGCTAAATCTGTATAAAAGTCTGCGATTGCTTCAGGCATCATCAAACCTTTATAGGTGATGACTGTTGAACACAATGTTGTGACATAGAATGAAGAATCATTGCTCAGTAATTGTTCCGCACGACGACGCGCAAGGAATAACTTACGGTTAAATTCAACTTCAGTGACACCCATTGGACAATTGACAATAATTTGTTCAAATGCTGGCATCGATTGAAGTGCAATTTCACCCAAAGCATCGACATTGGTTGGGATCACACGCCAAGCAAGAACTTTTAAGCCTTCAGATTCGATTTCTTTGGCTAAAACCTGTTTTGAATGGGCTGCAATTGCAGGATCAAGATTTAAAAATACAGTACCGACTGCAAACACTTCACTTAAAGTGATGTCACTGAGTTTTTTTGCTTCTTCACGGAAAAATGCTTTTGGCATAGCCAGCAATAAACCACAACCATCCCCTGTCTTGCCATCTGCGGCAATACCACCACGGTGGGTCATACAACTTAAACTATGAATCGCGGTCTTGACCAGATCATGGCTTACATCACCCTGCATATGGGCGATTAAACCGAAACCACAGTTATCTTTAAACTCATCCGGTTGGTATAAACCTTGAGCGGGAGCTACAGTATTAGGCGATGGCATGTGCATAGCGTACCCTTCTTCAACATGGCCCATAAAGCGGGCATCTAACAATCAAATATCTTCTTTGCGATTTAGTCCAATTTACTTACACTCAGATCAAGATTGGGCAGAATCATTTTTCTTCACATACTTAAGATAATCGCATTTCATCTTGCGTGCATGGATCAATTACAAAAAAAATTTACTGATTTTACGCACTCTTTTAAAGCAGGAAAATTCAGCAACTTCGCACAATCATTGAATCTTTTTGCGCCAAAATAGGAACAATAACTCAATTCATGCACCAATAAAGCAAAAATGATGCCAATTAAAGAAAGACAATGCTAAATGTTTTAAATATAGAAATATTAAAGTTTCATCTGCTTCATCTTATTTTCTTGAAACCGTTTTTCGCACTATATTTGTGCATATAGATATTTTTATAACTTAATTTGCTCTATTTTAGTACTCTATTTTTAATTAAATGGATCGCTAATTTCAGTTTCTGCTACTTTATTGCCATTTTTTTTCGGCGCAGACTCAACACCAGAATGAGACTGCTGTACATCCACGACATTACCCTCTTCATCACGACGTGTGACTGTTGTGGTTGTCGTTGCTGCTTTAGGATCAACTACTGGTACAGTCGGTTTGGGTTTAGGTTGAGCCACAAGACTCTCATCAATGCGAGGCAATGGTGCAGACTTTAAATTGACTGCGTATATTTTGCTATTCGACCCCATTTCTTCTGCGCCCATGTCATTGACCAAAGCAGCATAATTTTCAATATCCTGAACTTGAGGTTGAATGGATTTGGGAAACTGGAATGGCAATTGTTGAAGGGCTTGTTTTGCTTGATCGCTATTTCCATAGATGCCATAAAGCAGAACATATTGTTCAATTTGATTTTCACCGCTCAGGCGAATATAGAAAAAGTTCTTACGATCGGACTGTTTTTTTAGAAAACTTCGAATCACATCGTCTTTGGTCGCTCGAAACAGTTCAATCGTGGCCGCATTTTTATTGTCATTAATAAACTTAGTGCCACGAAACTCTGGTTCATAGCTTGCAGTATTGACCACACGCGTAGTCATTTCCAAAGGACGTACTTCTTTCTGAAGTGCACCAAGAAGGTTCGTTGCAGCCACTTTTTCCGGTTGAATTTGCAATTCAGCTTCAGTTTCAGCAGATTTTTCTACTTCTACCAAAGCATCACTGTCTGTAATTGCCCAAAAAACAAGTGCTGCAAACAGACACACCAACCCACACACTAGCCAGATATAGTTTTGAATACGTTGCCATTGTGTACGGATGGTTGCCATGACTTATGCCTTCTCTTGATTCGCCAAAATCGCTTGTTTCATCAATTCCACATCAAATTCTCTGGTAATTACAGCCTGTCCTAAAGATTTCATCAGTACAAGGCGTAACTGTCCATTCAGCACTTTTTTATCATGTGCCATATATGCGAGGAATTCATCAAGTGGAATAGCTGGGCATTTTACGGGTAAATGAGCACGTTGAATGATTTTTTTTGTACGTTCCAAATCTTCAACTGAAATCCAGCCCATACGATGTGACAAGTCAGCCGCCATCACCATACCGGTTGCGACCGCTTCACCGTGTAACCAAACGCCATATCCTAAGTAAGATTCAATCGCATGCCCAAAAGTATGTCCTAAATTAAGTAAAGCGCGCTCACCTTGTTCTTTTTCATCATTGGCAACGATACGTGCTTTATGTGCACATGAACGGTAAACAGCTTCAGCCAGTAACGCTGAATCACGCCCCACCAGGCCATCCATATTTTCTTCGAGCCAAACCAAGAAATCTAGATCGCCCAATAAGGCATATTTAATCACTTCCGCCAAACCTGCTGACAGTTCACGATCAGGCAAAGTGCTTAATTGCGCCATATCTGCCAACACCACTTGTGGCTGCTGGAAAGCACCAATCATGTTTTTACCCAAAGGATGATTAATGCCGGTTTTTCCTCCCACACTCGAATCCACTTGTGAAAGCAGTGTAGTTGGCACTTGAATAAAATACACACCACGTTGAAAACATGCAGATGCAAAGCCAGCCATATCCCCGATCACGCCACCACCCAGAGCTAAAACCGTAGCATCACGATTAAACCCTGCTTCTAATAAAGCATCAAAAATCAAATTTAAATGTTCAATATTTTTATATTTTTCACCATCAGGCAAAATACATGTTGCAACGGTTTTCCCCAAAGCTTCTATTGCAGTCATATAGTGCTCTAAATACAATGGCGCAACCGTGGTATTGGTCACGATCATCACTTGCTTACCTTTGATATAAGGTTCAAGCAAAGATTGCGGATTTAAATCACTACCAATAAAAATAGGATATCGGCGATCGCCGAGTTCAACATGTAAAGTTTGCATGAAATTAAAACCGTTAATTAGACTAAATCTGCTTCTTGAGAAACAATCATATGTAAGATTTTTTGAGCTAAATCACGAGCAGCTCCCTGATTGGTTTCAATAATATAATGCGCAACTTCACGATACAAAGGATCGCGAAGTGCCAATAAATCACGTAACTTTTGTTCAGGATTTTCAACTTGCAATAAAGGACGGTTTTTATCCCGGTAGGTGCGCTGTAATTGAATTTCGACGGGAGTATAGAGATAAACAACGATTCCGCGTTGTTTTAAAAATTCACGATTTGGGGCTTGGGTCACTGCACCACCACCCGTTGCCAGAACCAGTTGTGAACGAGCTGTTAACTCATCGATCACCATTGTTTCACGGTTACGAAATCCCTTTTCACCTTCTTTTTCAAAAATCCAAGGAATTGTCGCCCCTGTTTTCCGTTCAATTTCATGATCACTATCAAGAAACTCACGTCCTAACAGTTCCGCCAAATGTCGACCAACCGTTGTTTTCCCAGCCCCCATTGGCCCTACCAAATAAATATTTGGCAGGGTTTCAAACTCATTGCTTGGCAAGGAGTCACCTATGTGTTTTGTTAAATTCAAAATATATTAATGATTTCTTGAAACACTGTCATTAACAATTCGTGGTGTAACAAAAATCAATAGCTCTCGCTTATTATCAGACTTGATATCTTTACGGAATAAACGACCTACGTAAGGAAGATCCCCTAAGAATGGTACCTTAGTTTGAGCATTACGTGTTTCTTGTTCAAAAATACCACCGAGCACCACAGTCTCTCCATTATCTACCAGGACATTGGTATTGATTTGATTTTTATTAATCGTCAATTGACCGGTCGGTGTCGGATTTCCTGGAGTATCGCTGGTGATGTTGAGTAGCATCTGAACTTTGCCATCAGGTGTAATACTTGGTGTTACATCCAAGCTAAGTACAGCATCAATGAATTCAGTGGTTGAAACTGCATTTGCGCCACCACCTTCTGAGGATTGGTATGGAATCTGTGTACCTGATGAAACTTTAGCCATTTGTTTGTCTGCAGTGAGGACTTTAGGTGTTGAAATCACCTCACCATAACCATCTGCTTGTAATGCAGAAAGTTCTAAATCCAGCATAAAGTCAGATAAGCTGATTAAACCAAAGGCAATACGGCTTGCACCTTGACTAGTTACGCCTAAATCCACATTTAAGTTCTGTGGACGTTGAATCGTATATTTACCGTCATCATCAGGTGTTTTTAAATCCCACAAAGTAGTATCACTACCACCGACCAACAAATCATTATTCTGAGTAATCCCTTGCGACAAGATACCCCACTTCACACCCATCTCTTTACTAAACTCTGTTGAAGCACGAACAATACGGGCTTCAACCATCACTTGTTTAACTGGAATGTCTAGCAAGTCGACCATTTTTCGGACTTTATCAATATTCTGTGCCGTATCATTAATAATCAGTGTATTGGTACGTGCATCAGCGGATATCGTTCCACGTGAGCTTAATAAACTTTCACTAGAATTATTATTGTTACTACTATTCCCAGAATTACCATTACTTGAAGATTTCGTTTGTGTAATCAGTTTTTCAATATCAGCAACCTTTGCATAGCTTAATTGCATATACTCTGTCTGTATTGGCGCCAATTTTACACTTTGCTCTATCGCCTTCGCCTGCTCTTCTTCTGCTTTAATTAATTCCGAAACAGGTGCAATCCAGATTACATTACCATTACGGCGTTTATCTAAATTCTTGGTTTTTAGAATAATATCTAATGCCTGATCCCAAGGTACATCCTTTAAGCGTAAAGTAATATTGCCTTGTACCGTATCAGCAGTCACCATATTGATTTCAGTGAAGTCTGCCAATAATTGAAGCACACGACGTACTTCAATATCCTGAAAATCTAGAGAAATCTTTTTACCGGTATAACTATTCGCTGCTTTCGGTTTAAGCGGATTTTTATCTTCAGGTCGTTTTAAACTGATGGTAAGCTTATTGTCCGCCTGATATGCCATATATTCATAGCTGCCAGAAGTCTGAATGGTAATTACACCATTTCCACCATTATTATTTGCATCAATCGTAGAAACTGGCGTTGCAAAATCATTTACATTTAAACGACGAGCCAAGTGTGCAGGAACTTTACTGCCTAAAGTTCGTACGACAACTTTACTGCCTTGCTGCTGCACATCAATCTGTGTGTTTGTGCCAAGCAAATCAATAACAACCTGCCCTTCACCCTGACCACCACGCTGAAAACCAATATTGGAAATTCCTTGGGTAGATCTTTGCGCAACTACCTGCTGAGGTGCAAATGCATTACCCGCAGCAGAATTAATTTTTAAAATAAAAGTATTGCCTTCTACGCGTGTGGTAAAGGCACCGGCATCCGCTAAATTCACCGTTAAACGTGAACGTTGTGCATCAGAACTTACATCAACAGAACTGGCTTCTTTGGTGGCAACTGCAATGCTATTTTGCTTTAAATTTTGCTGTGCTTTATCAAAATCCAGAATCAGACGTGATGGCTGTTCTAATTGATAGGCTTGCGGCTGTGGAGGCAAGCCGTTAAACATGACACGGATTTCTGTACCCTGACCTGCAACTTGCATAGGCACAATATTGGTAATACTGACTTGTGCATTGGCAACTTGCATTACTGCGATTGCAACAGCACCCATAGAAAATTGACGGAACAAATGGTTCATTGTATTGCCATCCCCAAATATAAAATCTTTCAAACTGTTATTCATTTTTATTCCTTTAAACTTAAGGCGCTGGTCCAATTAATATCAGACTTCTTGGACGCTCTACATATCCTTCCCGTCCATCTGGAATAATTTCCACGAGATCGATTTGTGTTGGCGTGATATTCACCACACGGCCATGATTCACACCCATGTAGCTACCACGTTGTACGCGCTCTATTTCGCCATCTGGGGTTTGAATTAATGCCAGGATCTGCCCAGACTGACTACGCATACTTCCCTTCATATTCAAGGATTCGATGGCATAACTTTCTAAAGGTTGCAGTTGACGTGACAAGTTAGGATAGACACGTTTTCCTGCCATAATTCTCAATTCAGCCGCGAGTGAACTCGGTAAAAAAGGGCTTTTCAGTTGATGGGCTGCATAGTCAAATGTTGGCACAGGTGGGAAAACCGGTGCCGGTTCGATAGGCAATGGCGCTTGATTACGAATACTTGCCATTTGCTCGTTGACCGCATCAATACGAGAATCACACCCTACCAATAACAAGCCTAATACCAGGCTTAAAGTCATTTTTTCTATTTTCATTACTGTGCCCCCCCAGCTGTAGCAGTTGCATTCGCATCTGCTGCTTGAGTATCCGTAGCACCGATATAACGATAGGTTTTGGCTTTCACGTTATAGGTAATTTGAGGAATATCGGTTTTTTTCTCTTTATTTTCCGTACCCGTGATATCAAAATCATGCAAAGTGACAATACGCGGAAGTGCTGCAATACCACTGACAAAAGAACCAAAGGCATGATAATCACCGGTTGCTTCCATAGAAATGGGCTGCTCAATAAAGAACTCTTGCTTAATTTCATTTTCCAAACGAATATTTTTAAATTTCAGACCAGAATTCACGCCACTGACGTTGATATCTTCAACCAATCCGGGAATTTCAGTTTCTTTAGGCAATTGTTCCAGTTGCTGATTAAAATTCGCTTCCATTTCTTGTAACTGCGCTTGCAACTGTTGCAAATTACGCAGCTTGGAATCTTTTTCACGAAATTCATTGAGTAAATTTTGCTCTTGAGCACTGGCATTGGAAATTGCGTCTATTTGACCTTTAATCAGCGCAAAATAACCCAGAATACCAATCATCATCATAATTAAAATCCAACAAGTGATTTTAACCGATAATGGCCAGCTCCCATAGTTATTCATATCCAAGGTATTGAACTGCTGAAGAAACTTATCTAAGGTCATCTTCTTTTTGTGTGTAGCAACACCTTCATTTGGATTTAATTCATCAAATTCATCGAGACTCATTGTGCTGCCCCCACTGTTGAATTAGCTGTATTTTGTGCTGCTTCGGGTGTAGTAGGTTGTGCAATTTCATCCAAGTCAGCAGTAATGACGAATGAACCATAACCTTCTTCAACACGTGGAACTACAGAACTAGGCGCCTTATCTTTCTTCTCTTCAACAGCTAAAAAAGAATTCATAAATGCGTTTCTATACCAGGCTGATGCTTCCAAACTACGCAAGAACTCTGCAACCGTGTTCGGGCTTTCCGCTTTACCTTCAATGGTAAATTTATCCCCTGTACGGACAAATTTGGTAATGTACAAATTACTTGGCGTAACGCGTACCATTTCATCAATCAGGCGAACCGCAATCGGGCGTTGTCCTTGCAACCCTTGAATCAACTTCATGCGCTCAACAATGGCATTACGCTGCGCTTCCAAACCTTCTAGGGATTTCAATTGCACATCAAGGTTTTGATTGGTACTGGTAATCAGTTGATTCGCTTGCTCTTGATCTTCAAGTTTATGGTCATAGTAAAACCATGCCAATGCGACCGCTAAAGCCCCGATTAATGCCACCCCAATACAAATTGTAATAAATTCTTTTTTTCGTTTCTCTCTTAGCTCATCACGCCAAGGGAGCAGGTTAATTCTCGCCATTAATCAAAACTCCTCAATGCCAAACCACATGCCACCATGAGTGAGGAAGCATCATTCTCTATCTTTTTAATATCAATTTGTGGAGAAAAGCCCATTTGTAAAAATGGGTTGGCAATAGTCACACGATAACCAAGTTTTTGTTGGAGTAGCTTCGCGAGCCCCGGAATATTGGCATTACCTCCTGCCAATAAAATATGATCGATCTCATTAAATTGTGAAGATGAGAAAAAGAACTGTAATGATCTTGCTGCTTGTTGAACCACTGCTTCCAAGAAAGGTTCTAAAACTTCAACATCATAATCATCAGGTAATGAACGACTTTTCTTTGCACGGCCGGCTTCTTCAAAAGACAGACCATAGCGATTTTGAATTTCTTGAGTGAGCTGCTTCCCACCAAACACCTGCTCACGCGTATAAATCACCTTATTGTTTTGCATCACAGATAAGGTCGTCATGGTATGACCAATATCTAAAATACCTACAGTATTCACACCCATAGGTAAAGTATCGGAAAACACTTGATATGCATTTTCGATAGCAAAACTTTCAACATCAGCAGTTTTTGGTGTTAAGCCAGCAAGCTCTAAGACTTCAGAACGCGCTTCTACATTTTCAACACGGGTCGCAACCAAAAGCACATTCACCCGATTCGGGTTTGCCAAACGCTCCGGCAACACCTCAAAATCAAGACTCGCTTCATCTAATGGGAAAGGAATATATTGCTCAGCATCCATACGAATTTGAACTTCACGTTCATCGTCCGTCATATCCGCATCCATCTCAATCGTTTTGGTAATCACCATTGAAGTCGGAATTGCAAGTGCTACGGCTGTGGATTGGGTATTTGCCAGATTGAGTGCTCGCTCTAATGCATCCCCTACCGCCTCTGGATTCAATATATTTTTTTCGACAACACTACCTTCAGGTAAAGGCACCAGCGCATAGCTTTCAACCCAATACCTGTTACCGCTTTTAACAGAAAGTTCTAACAACTTAACAGAAGTAGAACTAATATCTACTCCAATTAACCCCTTATTCGGCTTACGATATAACCTGAGCACTATATAATTCCTATTATTTTTTTATCCCCAATAAAAGTAACCTACTAATCAGTGTTGGTCTATAATTTTATACAGATACAATAACGCATCTAACAATCTGTATGTGTAAAGGCTATACTGACCGCCAATTAGTTTGCCATTAGCTCTTATTAAAACTTACTTGTTATGAAAAAGCTATCTCGTTCGGGCCATGTTCATCCATTTTTTTTGATCATAATTATAGCCTTGGTCGCAATTCCGATGGGATTCTATGGCATGTATCTCTATATTGCCCCATCTTTACCTAAAATGACCACTTTAAAAAAGGCGCCGTTATTAAAACCTTTGCAGGTGTATAGTGCTGATAATGAGCTTATTGCAGAGTATGGTGGCAAGTTATCTGTCCCTGTAGAATACAAACAAATTCCAAAACCATTTATCTCTGCCTTCCTTGCAGCGGAGGATTCATCCTTCTTTGAGCATAGCGGTATTAGCTTTAAAGGCTTAGGACGAGCGGTCAGTGAAACCATCACGGGATCAAATGTGCAAACCGGTGGTTCAACCATCACCATGCAGGTGGCAAAAAATTATTATTTAAGCCCTGAACGTACCCTCAAACGCAAACTGACTGAAATTTTCCTTGCGCGTAAAATAGAACAGAATCTAACCAAAGAAGAAATTCTAACTCTCTATGTGAATAAGATTTTCTTGGGAAAAAATGCCTACGGTATTGCTGCAGCAGCGAAAATTTATTACAACAAAAATCTGGATCAGCTGAGTATTGCTCAAATGGCGATGATTTCTGGTCTGCCGAAAGCACCATCTAAATATAATCCTGTAGTCAACCCAACACGCGCGTTGGAACGTCGAAACTGGATTCTTGGACGTATGCTGCAATTGGGTTATATCAACCAGTCACAGTATCAAAAAGCCATTGCTGAACCCGTCAACCTCGATATGCCAGACCGAGGTATTAACAATAAATTCCCATATGTCGGGGAAATGGTACGCTCGGAACTGGTTGAAAAATTTGGTGAACAAGCCATTGATTCTGGTTATAAAGTTTATACAACTGTCGATAGCAAACGCCAAGCCTATGCAGAACAGGCGGTGCAAGAAGGTTTAGAGGCTTACGACCGTCGCCATGGTTGGCGCGGTGCTGAAGCAAACGACAAACCACTTACTGAATTCAGTGCTTATGCAAACACTTATCCCGCAAAAGTTATTAAAGTAAATAGCAATTCCTTTGATGCACTGATGCAAGATGGCTCTACCGTGACTGTGCCTTGGTCAGGGATGTCTTGGGCTTATCCTTATAGAAATGCCAACAGTGTCGGCCCTGCTCCACGTCAAGCTTCTCAAATTGTTAAAGTTAAAGATATTATTCGATTACGTCCCAATGACAACAAAACCTCATGGGCGCTTGTTCAAATCCCCAAGGCTCAAGGTCAACTGATTGCAATCAACCCAAACAACGGTGCCATTGAAGCCGTTGTTGGGGGATATAATTTTTATCAATCTAAATTTAATCGTGCG
Organism: Acinetobacter terrae; assembly: GCF_013004375.1. Lineage (GTDB taxonomy): Bacteria > Pseudomonadota > Gammaproteobacteria > Pseudomonadales > Moraxellaceae > Acinetobacter > Acinetobacter terrae. The sequence continues at coordinate 93,222 of NZ_JABERI010000002.1, forward strand.
CTACAAGGCTGGCGCCAACCGGGTTCAACCATTAAACCGTTTGTTTATGCTTTGGCCCTCGAACGTGGCATGACGCCTTATAGCATGGTCAATGACAGCCCCATTACGATTGGCAAATGGTCACCGAAGAACTCGGATGGTCGTTATTTAGGAATGATTCCTTTACGTCGTGCCTTGTACTTATCACGAAATACCGTTTCTGTGCGATTGTTACAAACTGTCGGGATTGAACGTACGCGACAATTATTCATGGATTTTGGTCTACACGAAGATCAAATCCCGCGTAACTACACCATTGCTCTAGGTACACCACAAGTTCTCCCAATTCAAATGGCAACCGGTTATGCAACCTTTGCCAATGGTGGTTACCGCATTCAACCACATTTTATTGATCGTATTGAAGATGCTTATGGCAAAGTCATTTACCAAAGCAATCCAGAATACGCATGTATTTCTTGTATCAATCAAAATGATGCAGAACTGGAATCAGCTGAACCAGTGACTCCAGATGACGAAGTGATTGAAGTCACCAATCAAACCTTGCAAGCAGAAAAAGAACTGGCGCAACTGCAATTAGATGAGTCAAAAAGTCAATATCGCCAAGCACAGCGGATTTTAAAATCCAGCTCTGCTTATGATATGGCCAACATTCTGCGTGATGTAATTCAACAGGGTACAGGTCGTGCAGCACTTAAAATTGGTCGTGGCGATATTGGCGGTAAAACAGGTACCACCAATGATGCTAAAGATGCCTGGTTTGCCGGATTCAATGGCAAGCTAGTGACTGTGGCATGGGTCGGTTTCGACCAACCCACCACACTCGGTCGTCGTGAATATGGTGGTGTTGCAGCTTTACCGATCTGGACCAATTTTATGGGTAATGCCTTAAAAGGCACGCCAGCGGCATGGGTTCATTTCGATAAAAATGCTAAAGCACCGACCAACCACACCCAGACTGTAACTATTGGTGAACCTGTCAGAGAGGATCGCTCTTCTCCACCATTGGCTCGCCCATTGTATCGTCCAGCACCTGTTGCCCCAACACGTGCACCTGAACGTGACTTTGATGACCTGCCTGGAGAAGAAATACAAGCTCCAGATAATGCGGACTCTTCAAATACGCAAAACCAAAATAATAAACCAGATGCACTTGAACGTTTAATTGATGTATTTGAATAAAGTCATAAAAAGCCCTCAAATGAGGGCTTTTTATTTGGCTTATTTCTTTTTAAACAAATAAATTTGGAACTGCCCTTTCAATTCGAATTGCTCATTCTGCTCTAGCGCCTGACGACGTTCTGGCTTGGCTTTATAAGCATACGGCGTCATCGCAATCAGGTTTTTCAAGTCCGCCTGTTGCACAGTAAAAGGCGCATCAACAACACTTTCCTCTACCAATTCAAAGGCATCTGCCAATTGATCAACAAACTTATGCGGTTCATGGGGGGTTACTTCTTCAAACAATGCCTCTCGCATCGCATACAAGTGTTCAGTCGCAGGTGTCACGACCATTAAATATGCATGAGGCTTAAGTACACGTAATATTTCCTGCTTTGGAATAGGACTAAACAAACTGGTACACAAGTCAATCGAAGCATCCAGTACTGGTAAGGTTGCCCCTGTTCCCACCACCCAGGTCACTTTTTTATTCAACTTAGCCGCAACCTGTACTGCATTTTTAGCAATATCCACACCCACACATTGCAGCACTTCAGCTTGCATGGCATTAGTGTAATAGCCTTCACCACAGCCAATATCGAGCAGGTTTTCAATACTTAATTCACGAATTTTTTCGACCACTGCTTTTTGCAAAGGTGCATAGAACCCAGCACTTAAAAATGCACGGCGCGCCTGTACCGATTCCACAGTATCACCCGGGTTTTTACTGTGTTTATGCTGTACCACATGCAAATTGACATAACCCTGTTTTGCCACGTCATAACTGTGGTTATTAGTGCAGTGCCATGTTTTCTCGGTCAGTTTCAGTGCTTCATGACATACAGGACACATCAGCAGATTCATATTTTTCTCCAGTGCCTGAAATCAGGCGTTAAAAAAGCCGGCAGATGTGGGAGCAAATGCCGGCTTTTTCGAATATTTGCTTAACGCAATTTTAAGGTCATTAAGCCTAAAACTACCAGCATAATCGTGATAATCCAGAAACGAATCACCACCTGGGTTTCACGCCAGCCTTTTTTCTCGTAATGGTGATGTAAAGGTGCCATCAGGAATACACGTTTGTTACGCATACGCAGTGAACCAATTTGCAGGAATACAGAAATAGCTTCGACCACAAACACACCGCCCATAATCGCAAAAACGATTTCCTGACGAACCATCACTGCAATCGTCCCCAGCATCGCCCCCAAAGATAATGCACCGACATCACCCATGAATACTTGAGCTGGATGTGCGTTATACCAAAGGAAGGCCAAGCCCGCACCAATCATTGCAGCGCAGATCACCACGAGTTCAGATGAATATTTCACATAAGGCATGTGCAGATAATTGGCAAAACGCACATCACCAGCAAGGTAAGCAAATACACCCAAACCTGCTGCAACAAGGACGATTGGCATAATCGCCAAACCATCCAGACCATCAGTCAAGTTAACGGCATTCGATGCACCGTTAATCACCAGATAAGTAAAGATAATAAAACCAATACCCAGTGGAATGGCTGAAAAAGGAATACTGATGTTTTTAAAGAATGGAATCAACAGATCAAGCATATTCGCAGTATGCACAGGATTGGCCTGTTGAGTCGCAATCACATACAACGCAATACCTGCACCTAACGATCCGACAGAAGTCCAGAAGAATTTTTTCTTCGCAGGCAAGCCGGCATTGTCTTTATAACGGACTTTAATCCAGTCATCTGCCCAGCCTACAGCACCGAAGATCACCATCACCGCAAGTACAATCCAGACATAGGGATTAGATAAATCAGCCCAAAGCAAGGTTGAAATACCAATCGAAAGTAGGATCAATACCCCCCCCATGGTTGGAGTACCCATTTTCTTGGCATGACCTTCAGGAGCAAACGAACTGACTGCTTGGCCATATTTGAGTGCTTGTAGCTTACGGATCATCACCGGACCCAAGACCAGTCCAATGGTCAATGCGGTTAAGACACTGAGCAAAGCACGTAATGTTAAATAACGAACCACCTGGAACGAGCTGTTGTAGCCCGCCAGTTGTTCAAATAGCCATAACAGCATTAAAGTTTCTCCATCAAATCAGCCATCAATGTTTCCATATGGGTATAACGAGAACCTTTGAACAGGAAACTCATGGATTGAGGTTGATGTGTTTCAATTAGACTCAGTAAGAAAGGCAAAGCTTGCTCCTGGGTCAGGAAAGCCTGCATTTTTTTACCATATTGGGTACTGCGCGCGCCTTCTTGAGTGGCAGGTGAAAACTCACCCACAGCCACCACAAAATTGACACCGGTCGCAACCAGATCCCGACCCAACATATAGTGTTGTTGTGCCGCACTTGCCCCCAACTCACCAATATCACCGATCACCATCACTTTCACCCCATCTTGCTGAGCAAGCACTTCAGCTGCTGCACGCATCGAGGTTGGATTGGCATTGTAAGTATCATCAATAAATAAATGGTTTTTAGCGGGAATAAAATTCAAGCGACCTTTGGCACCGGTCGCCTGCTCTAAACCTGTCACAATATCATCCAGAGCAACACCAATCGCGAGTGCAAAAGCAGCCGCGGCAGTGGCGTTTTGAACATTATGTTCACCAGCAAACGGCAGATTCACCTGACGAACACCTTGCGATGTGTTTAATGTGAATGTAGATGATTGCGGATGCAATTCAATTTCTGTGGCAAAAACATCACCATTTTCACCAAAGCTTAATACCTGTTCGGTTTGTACAGCTTGACGAATTGGTTCTGCGAAATCATCTGCAGCAGGAACAATCGAGGTACCGGTTTTGGCAATATGTGCATAAATTTCAGCTTTAGCCCGGCGGATGCCATCGCGTCCGCCAAATTCACCCAAATGCGCAGTACCAATATTAATGATCCCTGCCACATGCGGTTGAACCAGATTTGAAGTGTAATCAATTTCACCCTGATGACTCGCACCGAGTTCCATCACCGCATATTGATGTTCAGCTCGAAGCTCTAACAACATCACCGGCACACCCAAATCATTATTTAAGTTTCCACGAGTAATCAACGTGGGTGCCAAGCGCGATAAAATACTACCGAGCATTTCTTTGGTGGTGGTTTTACCGCTACTGCCGGTCAGTGCAATCACTTTCACTTGTGAGTTTTGTGCGCGGCGATAAGCCCCCAAATGACCAAGGGCTAAACGCGTGTCTTCAACCACGAGTTGACAAATATCTGCATCCACCGGATGACTGACAATGGCAATTTCACAACCATTTTCCGCAACTTGAGCAACAAAATCATGTGCATCAAAGCGTTCACCTTGCAGCGCTAAAAAAGCATCGGCTTTTTCAGCATCACGTGAATCTGTCAAAATCCGTTTAATGTTGCCTTGAGGCACTTTCTCATTCAACCAGTAACCTTGAGTGGTATCCGCAAGCTGCTCAGCTGTCCACGGCTCTAAAGGCACTGTACTGGTAGTCGATGTATGCATTGTTGTTTCCTATTGAGCCGGATAAGCTGAATCTGGGGTGTGATGCTGGGTATCGATGGCCGATTGCACTTCGACCACATCGTCAAACCAATGACGCACGCCGTCAATTTCTTGATAATTTTCATGACCTTTACCGGCAATGACTACAATATCGCCTGCCTGGGCTTTTTGCACGGCAAATTTAATCGCTTCACGGCGGTCATGAATTTCATGCACCGCATGGACTGAAAAATCGATACCCGCTTTCATGTCAGCAAAGATTTGTTCTGGATTTTCGGTACGTGGATTATCTGAGGTAATCAACGCAATATCAGCACCATTGAGTGCCGCTTGAGTCATCAGTGGACGTTTGCCACGATCACGATCGCCACCACAACCAAACACAGCCCATAACTGATTGGATACATGACGTTTTAAGGTTTTCAGCACCTGAATTAAGGCATCAGGAGTATGGGCATAATCCACCACAAATAACCGGTCGGCATCACGGATTACCTGCATACGCCCCGGTGCACCTTTCAATTGCGCTACGGTTGAAATCAGTGTTGCAAGATCAAAACCGGCTTGTTCCGCAGTCACCAAACTTGCCACCAGGTTTTCTACATTAAAATGACCAAGCAATGGACTCTGAACTTCAAACTCACCTTGTTTGGTGATCAATTTAAAGTTTGCGCCATTCAAACTATATTGAATATCTTCAACCTGATAATCCGCAGTTTGCGTGGTTGAATAGGTCAGGATTTTCGGTTGCGCAGGATTGGCTTTTGCAGCATCGATCATGACTTTGGCATGCTCATCATCGATATTGATAATCGCCACTTTTAAACTCGGGAATTTAAATAAGCGCGACTTGGCTTCAGCATAGGCTTCAAGCGTACCGTGATAGTCCAGATGATCACGGCTTAAATTACTATAGGCCGCAATTTCAATATCGCAGCCATTCAAACGACCTTGTTCCAAACCATGGGAACTGGCTTCAATCGTGGCGAATTCTGCACCTTGTTGTGCATAGTCATGCAAGGCATTTTGCAGATGCAATGCATCGAGTGTGGTATGCGAAGATGCTTCAAGGTTCGGTAAAATTCCGTTACCCGTGGTTCCCATTACTGCACATTTTTTTCCTTGCAGCATCAATAACTCAGCAACAAGTCGTGAAATGGTGGTTTTACCATTGGTACCAGTAACCGCAAGAATTCGTGCGGCTTGTACGGGCTGAGTCGCTTGTAAATATTGCTTTTGCCATTGTCCCATCACATGACGGACATTTGGCACCACGACACTATTTTCCAAACCCAAATCGGCTTCACTGACCACAGCCAAGGCACCGTTTGCCAAAGCTGACTGTGCAAACTGCAAGGTTTTTTCAGGCTGAGAAAAACTATTCAGGGCAATAAAAATTTGCCCTGGCTCAACTTTACGACTATCTAAACCAAAGCCACTGAATGGCTTTGTCATCCATCCAGTGATTTTTTCAGCGGTGTAGAGATCTTGAAATGTAATGGACATTCATCACCTATTACTGGATTTTGGGAGTATCTAAAGGTTTATCTAAAGGCACGTTCATTAAACGTAGCGATTCTTGCATTACGCGTGCGAATACAGGGGCGGATACCGTACCCCCATAGTAAGAGCCTTGAGGATTTTCCACCACGACAATCATGGCCAAACGCGGATCACTCACAGGCGCGACACCGGCAAATAAAGCACGATATTCGCTGGTTGAATAACCTTTACGGTCAGCACGTAGCTTATGTGCGGTACCAGTTTTACCGGCCACACGATAGCCCGGAATAGTGGCACGTGTAGCAGTTCCGCCTGGCAATGTCGCTGTTTCCATCATCAACAGCACTTGATCGGCAATTTTTGCATCAACGATTTGCTCACCCTTCGGAGGTTGCTCTAATTTATATAAACTTAAAGGAACCTTGACGCCTTTATTAGCAAGCATGGCATAGGCATCAGCAATTTGCAGCACTGTCGCATTCAGGCCATAACCATAAGCCATGGTTCCCACTTCAGAGACATTCCATTTGCTTGGTGGCAAGATTAAGCCTCCACTTTCACCCGGGAATTTTACTGCTGAACGCTGACCCATTCCTACACGCTTATAAAAAGTAGGTAAGGTGGCATAAGGCAAGGACAATGCAAGTTTAGCAACACCAACGTTAGATGATTTCTGGATGATGCCACCCAAAGTCAGCACACCATAGTTATGGGTATCACGAATGGTATGGTTACCAATACGCATACTTCCCGGTGAAGTATTCACCACTGAATTTGTAGTGTATTTACCACTTTCCAGAGCCATCGCCACAGTCAAGGGTTTCATGGTCGAACCCGGTTCAAATGAATCCACTGCACCACGGTTACGCATGGCATCTTTATTGCCTAAACTTTTTTTATCATTCGGGTTGTAAGATGGCCAACTGGTCATTGCCAGAATTTCACCTGTTTTGATATCTACTGCTATGGCAGTGGCTGAACGGGCATTATTAGCTACTCCGGCAGCAGTCAATTCACGGTACATAATATATTGCAGACGTGAATCAATACTTAAGGTGATATTTTCTCCGGCTTCAACTTCTTTAATCACTTCCGGATCTTTGAAACGATTACCTTTTTTATCCCGTACCACTTGTTGTGCGCCATCATGACCTGATAAAGCAGTATTCATCTGCATTTCCAGACCTTCGATCCCGATCCCTTCACTATTGGTTAAGCCAATAATCTGCGCATTTGGCTGCGGTTGAGGATAGTAACGTTTATAGTTTTTCTCGGTATAAACCGCTTGAAACTCGCGTTTGGCAATCAGTTCAGCTTGCTGCGGTGGAATTTCTTTTTGCAGAACCAGATAACGTGAACGAGGTTTCTCGTTCATTTTCTTTTTCAACTCGGCACGATCAATGCCAACCGCATCGGCAAGTTCGTCCAAGTTTAAGTTTTTATCCGGTAATTGACGTTTTAATTTACGGTTATTTGGATCTTTAGCCAGTTCGGCAGTAATGTCATCGAACTGTTTTTTAGTTTCGAAATAGTCGCGCGGATCAATCACCACTTTCATGACTGGTGTACTAATCGCCAAGGGCACACCATGACGATCATAAATCACGCCACGCATCGCCTTGACTTTTTCGGTTCTTAAAATGTTGGCATTGGCTTTGTTTTGTAAAAAGTCTTTGTTGATGACCTGCACATAAAATGCACGACCCACTAAAGCTAAAAAGCAGAGTAAAACCACACTCCACATCAGATAAAAACGCCACATATCCACGCTAAGGGTGTTTTTATCGGTCACAGACTGCTGTTTTTTACGCACTTGCTTATTTCTCTTGTCCACCATATTACAGCTAGCCTTATTTTTTATCTTCTGAAGTCATTGGTAAAGAAATTACAACCGTCTGCGCTGCAGGGGGCGAGTACATTCGCAATTGGGTCACAGCGCGTGTGCCAATTTGCGCTGTTGCACCGAAGGTTTGCTGCTCGATGAGCAAACGCCCCCACTCTGCATTCAGGTCATCCCTTTCCCGGTTAAAGGCACTTAATTCGCGGTAATCATGACGATATTCAAAGACTTGAAATACCACCATGATTGCGCTAAAAAAGACCAAGACCAGTAAAACGACATAACTGATGAATTTTTTCATCGGCAAGTTATCTGTTTTCTTTTCAACAACTTCAGTTTTCATTATTCGCCTTTCGAAGCTAAGCGTTCTGCAACTCTAAGCCATGCACTACGTGAACGAAAATTGGCTTTAATCTCTTCTTCACTGGCACGCACTCGGGAAATTTTCTTTAATCGACGGGTATCTTCCCGTTCTTGTGGCATGCCCCAACTGGTATCTTCCGCTAAAGTCGATTCTTTTTGAATAAATTGTTTAATTAAACGGTCTTCTAGCGAGTGGAAACTAATGACCGCTAAACGCCCCCCAGTTTTTAGCACATCCACTGCTTGCGGCAAGAATGCTTCAATATCTTCTAATTCTTTATTAATGGCAATACGGATGCCCTGAAAAGTTCGTGTTGCTGCATGTTTATTTTTTTCCCATTTCGGATGGGCAACTTTCACAATTTCAGCAAGTTGTGCTGTCGTTTCGATATAGCCCGCAGCTTTAATGGCTTTGGCAATACGACGGCTATAACGTTCTTCACCATATTTAAAAATAACATTGGCCAAGGCTTCTTCTTCAATATTCACCAGCCATTCAGCCGCAGTTGGACCTTTTGAATTATCCATCCGCATATCCAGTGGACCATCTTTCATAAAGCTAAAACCACGTTCAGCCTGATCGAGTTGTGGAGATGACACCCCTAAATCTGCCATCACGCCATCGACCAAACCAATACCACGTGCTTCAAGTTCTTGTTTTAAGTCTGCAAAACTGGCATGAATAATTTTAAAACGTGAATCTTCTTGTTCCAGTATGGCCGCAGTTTCCAGCGCTTGTGGATCTTTATCAAACCCATATACACGTGCATTTTCATCTAATTTAGAAAGCAATAAACGGGTATGACCACCTCGGCCAAAGGTACCATCTACATAAATCCCTGTATTTCGATCTGCCAATAAGGCATCAACAGTTTCGTGAAGTAATACAGAAATATGCGACATAAGGATTCAATCAGAACTATGAAAAATGTAACTGCACATTATTACCTTGTTTTGACAAAGCTCCAAACGACTTTTTGTAGGGAAATATTACTTTCCATAGAGAAAACCGTTTCTGAATTTATTCAACTCAGATTTAGCTCATATTTCATGTGCTTTTATATCATTTTAAAGCTCACCACTTATCCTGATTCTTTATTAAAATAAAGTTCTCTACAAAGATTAAGAAAAGAAAATTTATTTTTTGATTCAAAATTTTATTTAAAAACACATCTTATCAGAAATAAAAAAGCCCCCAGTCAGGAGGCTTTTTAAATCATAAATCAATCCGTTATTTACGGGTATTGTAAATCTGATCAAAAGTCGCACCATTCACAAAATGAGTTTTTTGTGCCTGAGCCCAGCCACCAAATACTTCATCAATGGTGAAAGTTTTAAGTTTAGGGAATTGAGCAGAATATTTAGCTAACACTTCCGGGTTACGTGGACGGTAGAAATATTTTGCTGCCATGTCTTGACCCAATGGTGAATACAAGTAATTGATATAGCCTTTGGCTAACCACTTGTTACCATCTTTTTCGACATTTTTATCCACGATTGCCACTGAAGGTTCAGTTAAAATTGACATTGATGGATAGATAATATCGAACTTGTTTTTACCCATGGTCTTTTGAGTCACCAGAGCTTCATTTTCCCAAGTCAACAACACATCACCAATGCCACGTTCAGCAAATGTCGTCATCGATGCACGCGCAGCAGAATCCATCACTTTTACGTTGTGGTACATTTTACCGACAAAGTCTTTGGCTGTAGCATCACTACCACCGGGTTGTTTAAGTGCATAACCCCAAGCGGATAAATATACCCAACGTGGTAAACCGCCGGTTTTTGGATTTGGGGTAATAATTTGTACGCCCGGTTTAGTTAAGTCAGACCAGTCTTTAATATGCTTTGGATTGCCTTTACGCACCATAAATACGATGGTAGAGGTATAAGGTGCAGAGTTATGCGGGAACTCTTTTTGCCAACCCGGCTGAATTTGGCCTGATTTAACAATTTCTTCAATATCGTTGGCCAAGGCCAAGGTCACCACATCAGCTTTTAAGCCATCCACGACTGAACGCGCTTGTTTACCTGAACCACCGTGCGACTGTTTGAAATTTACAGTATGACCGGTACGTTGTTTCCAGTAAGCACCAAATGATTTATTGAATTCATCGTAAAATTCACGGGTTGCATCATAAGATACATTTAAAAATTCACGATCAGCTGCCTGAGCAGTTGTTGCAGTAAAAGCAATGCCGGTTGCCAGCAATGCCGCACTGAATAACGCTTTAAATTGAGTTTTCATTACAGTACAGACAAGTTATCTTCATTACTGCTAAATATATGAAATAAAATCATAAATCGCAATTGATGCATACAATTTTAAACCTAACCCATACACTGCTATTTACTTTAAACAATTGTTTTATTTACAAATAATAAATTAAATCCTTTATCACAATGATATACCTTTTTATGCTTTGCATATGCAAGAAACGAATATCTTCTAATATTCGTTTCTTTTCATTCACCTAAATAACCCCTTACTCAATTACTTTTTTTCAGCATAAATTTGGTCGAAAATTGCACCATTCACAAAGTGGGTTTTCTGTGCTTTTGCCCAACCACCAAAAACATCTCCGATGGTAAACAATTTAATTTTTGGAAATTGTGCCGCATACTTTGCTGCAATTTGCGGATTACGTGGACGGAAGAAATACTGTGCTGCCAAATCCTGCCCTTTTGGTGAATATAGATAGTTGAGATAACCTTTGGCTAAATTGCGGTTGCCATCTTTATCCACGTTTTTATCGACAATTGCCACAGAAGGCTCTGCCAGAATTGAAATTGAAGGATAAACAATCTGGTATTTATCTTTACCCAAACCTTGAGTTGCCAGTAAGGCTTCATTCTCCCAAGACAACAACACATCACCAATACCGCGTTCAGCAAAAGTGGTTAAAGAACCGCGTGCACCTGAATCGAGTACTTTTACGTTCTGATAAAGTTTTTTCACCAACTCTTTGGCTTTGGCATCGTTACCGCCCGGTTGTTTCAGCGCATAGCCCCAAGCTGAAAGATAAATCCAACGTGGCGCGCCACCAGTTTTTGGATTTGGCGTGATAATTTCTACACCTGACTTGGTTAAATCATTCCAGTCTTTAATACTTTTAGGATTGCCTTTGCGCACCAGAAACACCACGGTTGAGGTATAGGGTGCGGAATTATTCGGGAACTGTTTTTGCCAGTTTTTATTGATTAGACCTGCATTTACAATTTCTTCAATATCATTGGCTAAGGCCAAGGTCACCACATCGGCTTGTAAACCGTCAATCACTGAGCGCGCTTGCTTACCCGAGCCACCATGTGATTGTTTAAAGTTCACTTCTTGTCCAGTGCGCTGTTTCCAGAATTCACCAAAGGCCTGATTATATTCTTGGTAAAATTCGCGCGTTGGATCATACGACACATTGAGAAAATCTTTTGCGGCGAAGCTATGTGAAGTAATTCCCCCTAATACCGCAAGAATTGTAGATGCTATTATTTTTTTCATGTGCTTTAAGCTCATACTTAATTGATTAAAGCACTATATAAAGCTAAAATATTTTTAACAATCATATGGTTATATTGTTTTATTGATTAAAAATCAGTTTTAGAGATATCCACTAAAATGCTTTTCTATGCATTTTTACCACTGAAAGACTCACAAACCGATGTAAATCTTCATCTTTCGCTCAATCTCCATGCTATCTCCATAGTTGTTTGATACAAAGTGACTACATTGAATTAGTTCTTTATCATTTTGTAAAAAAGTGTGACCTAGTTCTACTTTTATATTTTTTTATGTGTTTAAATGGTTATCACTAGAATAGAAAAACAATATCTAGAGAATTCCAGCACCAGTAAGGGGGATGTGGAAATGAAATTTACACCGGTTATAACAGCATTGAGTTTAAGTCTAACTTTAGGGTTTATGGCTCAAATTGGACACGCAGCTGCCATTAAAGCCATAGATACCAAAATCAGTCTTTTACCTGAAAAATCATCACTGATTGAAAAAGCATTGCAACAACACAAACAAGGTTCAAATACTTTTCATAATGACAATGATTTAAAAGTCCTTACTGAAATTAAAGTTGCACCGACACAAAGCTTTTTTGCCTCTCAAAATCAAAAATTTACTCGTTTTGTACAAGTGTTTTTCCCACAAAATAATTCTTAACCTAATACCGAACTTCTTGCCCCTTTAAGAAGTTTAGACCAAGCCTAATCATCTCAATGTTGAATTTAACATTAAGTGATTAGGCTTTTTCGTTATAATACTTTCCATTCACATTCTGAAAAATATTGATTATGACTGTTCGTACTCGTATTGCCCCTTCTCCTACAGGCTTCCCACATGTAGGCACTGCATATATTGCCTTGTTCAACTTATGTTTTGCTAAACAGCATGGTGGTGAATTTATTCTTCGTATTGAAGACACCGATCAACTTCGTTCAACCCCTGAATCTGAAAAAATGATTTTAGATTCATTACGTTGGTTAGGTTTGAATTGGTCAGAAGGTCCCGATATTGGTGGTCCACATGCACCATATCGCCAATCGGAACGTATGGGCATCTATAAACAATATGCTTTAGAACTTGTTGAAAAAGGTCATGCATTCTACTGCTTCGCAACAAGTGAAGAATTGGATCAAATGCGTGCTGAACAGCAAGCCCGCGGTGAAAGCCCGCGTTATGACGGTCGTGGTTTACTTTTATCTCAAGAAGAAGTTCAATGTCGTTTAGCTGCAGGCGAAGCACACGTAATTCGTATGAAAGTGCCTGCTGAAGGCAGTTGCAAATTTGACGATATGCTGCGTGGCGAAGTGGAAATTCCATGGGCACAAGTCGATATGCAAATTTTGCTTAAAACGGATGGCTTGCCAACTTACCATTTGGCCAATGTGGTCGATGACCATTTAATGGAAATTACCCACGTGATTCGTGGTGAAGAATGGATTCCATCGGCACCTAAACACCAATTGTTATACCAATACTTTGGTTGGGATATGCCTGTGCTTTGCCACATGCCATTATTACGTAATCCAGATAAATCAAAATTATCGAAACGTAAAAATCCAACCTCAATCAACTATTACAAAGATATCGGTGTACTTCCAGAAGCGTTATTGAACTATTTAGGTCGTATGGGCTGGTCTATGCCGGATGAAAGTGAAAAATTCACTTTGGCAGAAATGATTGAACATTTCGACATTAAGCGCGTATCCCTTGGTGGTCCAATCTTTGATGTAGAAAAGCTCAACTGGCTAAATGGTCAATGGATTAAAGCGCTCTCTCCTGCTGAATTATTAAATACACTGTTGGCTTGGAAATCAGACCGTAAGACTTTGGAAGATATTGCTGCTGCAATTCAACCGCGTATCAACTTGTTGTCTGAAGCGGTGAATTGGGCAGGTTTCTACTTCAACCAGTTCCCACAACTTTCAAAAGAACAGTTTGAAAGCAAGAAATTGTCTGAAGAACAAGTTCGTCAAAGCTTACAATTTGCAATTTGGCGTTTAGAAAGCTTATTCACCTGGAATAACGACACGGTTAGTCAAACACTGATGGATTTAGCGACACAAATGGAAGTGAAGTTACGTGACTTCATGCCAACCTTCTTTATTGCCATTGCCGGTTCGACCAGTTCAACGCCTGTAATGCAGTCTATGGTAACGATTGGTCCTGACTTAACCTTTGCTCGTTTACGTCATGCGCTTGAAATTGTCGGTGGTCCGAGTAAAAAAGAAGCAAAAGTTTGGGAAAAACTCAATGAAAGCTTAAAATTGCCGAAAAATGACGCAGTTGATGAAGCATAATTGATTTTATAGTTGACGTATGAGCGCAATGCCCCTAATATTGCGCTCACACAGACTGGGGGTTATAGCTCAGTTGGTAGAGCGCTACAATGGCATTGTAGAGGTCAGGAGTTCGATCCTCCTTGACTCCACCAAGTTATTTGTTTTACCTGTGTTGCCTCGATAAGTCCCTATCGTCTAGAGGCCTAGGACATCGCCCTTTCACGGCGGTAACCGGGGTTCGAATCCCCGTAGGGACGCCAAATTCAAAAAAGCCACTGACCTATTCAGTGGCTTTTTATTGTCTAACTTTTTTATTCACGGTATTTTATTAGCGGTATTTTTGCTTTCCGTGACATTCAGATTAGAATAACCTATAGATTAGAATTCTGGAGTTGTAATGCAATACCGTTGCCCAAAATGCCAAAGCCCTAAAATTATGCCTATTGCACAATCCGGCGGACCTGCGGCACGACCAGTGGTACCTAAAAGCTTAGTCTTGTTAATTCCTGCTGTTTTCATCTTATTGCTGTTGGTTTTAATTAGTATTGCCATGTGGATTTTTGGTGATGGTGCAGGAACAACATTACAATCTGCAACTGTGGTGGTATTTGTGCTGTGTCTGATTGCAGGCTTTATGTTTTACCGCGACCTACCCGACTTTAAAATTTCGATGCAAGGCTTTATGCAGTCGCAAAAGAAATGGAAATGTCGCGAGTGCCACCACGAGTGGGAAATTTAAAATAAAATTCATTTCACATCAGCTCCATGTTCAGTCTCGGTGCTGATGTGAATCTTCATCATGATGATGTGGATGTTTTTGTTGATGATCATCCGGCTGACAATGTGAATGCGCAAGACATTCATCCTCTTCAATCTGTAGCGTCATTTCAGTAATGCCATGGATATGGCTTAACATTTCCAAAGCCTGCTGATACAACGCATTACGATCCGCCTGGGGTGCATATAAATGCACAGTCAGATGTATATTCTTTGAAGTAATCGCCCAAACCTTGAGTTGATGAATGCTTTCAACATCTTTCAACCCAAGAAGATCATTACGTAATTTTTCAATATCAATTTCTTCAGGCACACCTTCAAGCAAAATATTGATGCTTTGTTTCAGTAAAATCCACGTTCTAGGTAACACCCAAAACCCGATCAGCACGGCAATTAAGGTATCTATCCAAACCCAGTGAGTAAAATAAATAATCACTGCCCCAATAAACACACCCACAGAACCCAAAGCATCACTCAAAACCTCTAAGTACGCCCCTTTTACATTCAAACTTTCTTGGCTGCTTGAAAATAGAATTTTCATCGAAATCAGATTAATGATCAGACCAATAATCGCGACAATCATCATGCCCAAACTTTGAATTTCAGGCGGATTTGAAAAACGCTGATAGGCTTCATACAGAATATACATCGCCACTACAAACAGCATAGATGCATTAAACAGAGCTGCTAAAATCTCAAAGCGCTGATAGCCGAAAGTGCGCTTATCATCGGCAGGAAGTTTACCTATTTTTATGGCAACAAGCGCTATGGCAAGCGCAGCAGCATCGGTAAACATGTGGGCTGCATCAGAGAGTAAAGCCAAACTTTGCGTAATAAAGCCTGCTATCACTTCTACAATTAAAAATGTGGTGGTCAGCACTAAGGCAAAGGTTAATTTTTTGGCATTATTTTCGCTCACAACAGCATGACTATGATCATGCCCGTGATGTCCATTCATTGCAGACTCCCATTTTATTTCTCTTTATATAAATAATTTATCCATAAAAAATAGAGAAATACTATAATTTTTTAGCACTCTTCAAATATAAATCAACTTAATGAGCAAGATCGCATAAATTCAAGAGTTAGTAAGAAATTCTGTATAAAATATGAAAACTATTCACCTTTATTTACATTAATAATCAACATCAAAGCCTTTTTAATTTTTTTTAAATAACAAAAAAATTCAATTACTTACAAATTGTTTGTACTTTAAAATAAAAAAAATCATTTCGTTAAAATGATTAGATTATGATAATCTGATGCAGGAGAAAGGGGTTGATTATGATCGTGAATAAGATAAAAAAGATTGTAGACGCTTTGCTTAGTCCTTCAGATCAACATTTGCAAGGAATGCAAAATATAAGAACAGATGAGGCAAATTTGGAGTTTGAACAGGCACAATGTTTTGAGCAGCTTGCGATTGAACATCATTTAACGTGTGATAATGATCAATCCTCTTATAACAATCGAAATGCAATATGGAACTTTTTAAGTGCTGCCTTAAAAGGCCATAGTGATGCGCAATATAAACTAGGTGTATGTTATCTTCATGGGCAATTAGGCCTAGATAAAAACTACACACATGCAGAAGAATGGCTAACAAAAGCAGCTAAGCAAGACCATAGTGATGCACAATATAAACTAGGTATATGTTATCTTCATGGACAATCAGGCCTAGATAAAAACTACACACATGCAGAAGAATGGCTAAAAAAAGCGGCTAAGCAAGGACATCATGAAGCACAAATGACCTTAGAAAAAGCATATAGCCAATTAGCTTTTTCCTAAAAATTTCCAATAAAAAACCAGCCCGGAGGCTGGTTTTTTAATCACACAAAAACAAGCAATTAAACGCCGATTTTTTTGTATTTAGAACGCTTTTGTACAGCAGCATCACCCAAACGTGACTGGCGATATGCTTCATATTCAGCATAGTTACCCGCGTAGAATTCAGGCTGTTCATTTTCAAATGACAAGATGTGTGTCGCAATACGGTCCAGGAACCAACGGTCATGCGATACCACCATTACCGTACCCGGGAATACAAGAATTGCATCCTCAAGCGCACGTAAAGTTTCGATATCCAAGTCGTTCGATGGTTCATCGAGCAAGATTACGTTCGCGCCTTGCTGCAAGACTTTTGCAAGTTGCAGACGGTTACGCTCACCACCAGACAAGCTGCCAACACGTTTTTG
Organism: Acinetobacter terrae; assembly: GCF_013004375.1. Lineage (GTDB taxonomy): Bacteria > Pseudomonadota > Gammaproteobacteria > Pseudomonadales > Moraxellaceae > Acinetobacter > Acinetobacter terrae. The sequence continues at coordinate 110,320 of NZ_JABERI010000002.1, forward strand.
CTGATCTTGACCTTTAAAGTTGAAACGACCGATATAAGCACGTGATGCAATTTCGTAATCGCCCACTTTCAAGATATCAAGACCGCCAGAAATTTCTTCCCAAACGGTTTTATTGTCATCCAAAGTATCACGTAACTGACCCACGTAAGCCACTTTAACGGATTCACCCAGAGTTACCGTACCGGTATCTGGTTGTTGCTCGCCCGTCATCATACGAAACAGTGTCGTTTTACCTGCACCGTTAGGACCAACAATACCCACAATCGCAGTTGGTGGCACAGAGAAGGTTAAGTTCTCATACAGCAAACGACCATCAAATGATTTACTGATCCCTTCAACATCTACAACCTTGTTGCCTAAGCGTGGACCAGGTGGAATGTAGATTTCAGAGGTTTCATTACGTTGCTGGAACTCTTTAGAGTTAAGCTCTTCAAAACGCTCCATACGCGCTTTGTTTTTCTTTTGTTGACCTTTAGCATTAGAACGAACCCATTCAAGTTCTTTCTTCAATGCTTTAGCAAAAGATTCTTCCTGTTTGTTCTCTTGCTCTAAGCGGGCATTTTTCTGTTCCAACCAAGAAGAATAGTTACCTTGGTAAGGAATACCATGTCCACGGTCAAGCTCCAGAATCCACTCGGCCACGTTATCCAAGAAATAACGGTCATGCGTAATCGCAACAATAGTACCCGCGAAGTCTTTCAAGAAACGTTCTAACCAGGTTACAGATTCTGCATCCAAATGGTTCGTCGGTTCATCAAGAAGCAACATGTCAGGTTTAGAAAGCAATAAACGACAAAGTGCTACACGGCGACGTTCACCACCTGAAAGCAAGTTTACGTCTGCATCCCAAGCTGGAAGGTTTAATGCAGCTGCTGCCTGATCCATTTGGTTGCTTAAGTTATGCGCATCCCAAGTCTGGATAATCGCTTCTAATTTCTCTTGTTCTTTTGCAAGTGCATCAAAGTCAGCATCTTCTGCTGCATATTCTGCAAATACTTCATCAAGACGCGCCAAAGCATCCAATGGTTCACGCAAACCATCTTCAACGTTACCACGAACATCTTTATTTGGATCTAATGGTGGTTCTTGCTCAAGATAACCGATTTTAATACCCGGTTGAGCACGCGCTTCACCTGAGAAATCTTTATCTACGCCCGCCATAATACGAAGCAAGGTAGATTTACCTGCACCGTTTAAACCAAGCACACCAATTTTTGCGCCTGGGAAAAATGATAAAGAGATGTCTTTCAGGATTTCGCGCTTAGGCGGAACCATCTTCGACACACGGTTCATCGTGTAAATATATTGGGCCACGTAGGACTCCTCTATAGAAAAAACAACATTCGCATAGCAATAATATTATGCGAACAAATAATTGCCGGCATTATACGATGAAAGTGCCGAAAAAATAAGGCATAGCTTCCATCTTCAATAGAATGTTACAACTCAGGACACGTTTATTTTTTAAACATATTCATCCACAGTTAATTTTGTTCAGCTTGCACTGAAAATTAACATTCATATGAATATTTAAGATAACAATTTCATTTAAATAGCGCTTTGACTTATATAAGAAAATGCTAAACTGGATCAATATTTAACTCACGAAGATGATGTAAACATGACCTATAAAGATGAAACCCTGGCCATTCATGCCGGTTATAGCCCAGACCCAACAACAAAAGCCGTGGCTGTACCTATTTATCAAACTACATCTTATGCCTTTGACAATACTCAACATGGGGCCGATTTGTTCGATTTAAAGGTTCAAGGGAATATCTATACCCGTATTATGAACCCGACAACAGCTGTCTTAGAGCAACGTCTGGCTGCGCTTGAAGGCGGTATTGGCGCATTGGCTTTAGCTTCGGGCATGTCAGCTATTACCTATTCCATTCAGACCATTGCCGAAGCGGGTGACAATATTGCCTCTGTTTCCACTTTATATGGCGGAACTTACAACTTGTTTGCACACACCTTGCCAAAACAAGGCATTGAAGTGCGTTTCTTCGATTATCAAGATCCTGAAGCACTACGAGGCTTGATTGATGACAAAACCAAACTGGTGTTTGTGGAATCGATTGGTAATCCACTTGGCAATATCATCGACCTAGAAGCGATTTCGAAAATTGCCCATGAATATGGTGTACCCGTTATTGTCGATAATACGGTTGCCACCCCTGCTCTATTGAAACCCTTTGAACATGGGGCAGACATTGTGGTGCACTCACTAACTAAATATATTGGCGGTCACGGCAACTCGATTGGCGGTGCCATTGTTGATAGCGGCAAATTCCCTTGGGGCAAATATCCTGAACGTTTCAAAGTCTTGAATACGCCTGATCCTAGTTATCATGGTGTCAACTATGTTGAAGCTTTAGGTGCAGCGGCTTATATCGCACGTGCGCGTGTGGTGCCATTACGCAATACCGGTGCAGCGATTAGCCCACTGAGCGTATTCCTGATTCTGCAAGGTTTAGAAACTTTAAATTTACGTATGGAACGCCATACTGAAAATGCGCAAAAAGTGGCTGAATATTTACAGCAGCATCCAAAAGTGAAATGGGTCAATTATGCCGGCTTAAAAGATCATCCACAGCATGCTTTGGCGCAAAAATATGTGAAAGGTAAACCATCTGCGATTCTGTCTTTTGGCGTACAAGATGGTCTTGAAGGAGGCACTCGCTTTATTGATGCGTTGCAACTGTTCACCCGTCTGGTGAATATTGGTGATGCAAAAAGCCTCGCCTGCCACCCTGCTACCACCACCCATCGTCAGCTCAATGAAGAAGAACTAAAGTCTGCTGGAGTCAGTACTGACATGGTGCGCTTATCGGTTGGGATTGAGCATATTGATGATTTGATTGCAGATTTAGAACAGGCACTGGCTCAAGTTTAATTTTTTGCAAGCTACTTTAAATTAAACCTTCTTCCTCATCAGGAAGAAGGTTTTTATTTCTTAAATACTTTGTGCTTATTTCTCTTGGCTTTGTTTTGAATTCGTGGTAAAAATTAAGTTATAAGAAGAATGAAAATAGAGCAATTACTCTAATTATATTTGTAAATTCAACAACTTATTTATAGATTTTTTTTAAACTTTGGTTATCATAACCGAGATGAGAAGAGCTCAATTCCCCAATATTTTGAGCCAAATAATCAACTACAAAAAACATAATCTAGAATTTTGTTCTATTTAAATCAGGAAAAAAACAGCGTGAATTCAAGACTAGAGAAACTCTTTCGCAACCGAGTCAACGGTAAAGTGGTTTTAATTACAGGTGCATCCAGTGGTATTGGCTTAACTGCTGCACATAAACTTGCCGATGCAGGCGCACATGTTTTATTGGTTGCACGTACCAAAGAAACATTAGATCAAGTTAAACAAGAAATTGAAGCAAAAGGTGGACAGGCTTCAGTGTTTCCATGTGATTTAAATAACATGGAATCGATTGATGAAGTCTCTAAACAAATTTTAGCATCTGTCGATCATATTGATATTTTAATTAATAATGCAGGACGTTCTATTCGTCGTGCGGTACATGAATCATCAGATCGTTTTCATGATTTTGAACGCACAATGCAGCTGAATTACTTCGGTGCCATCCGTTTGGTGATGAATATTCTCCCGCAGATGATGGTTCGTCGCGATGGTCATATCATTAATATCAGCTCGATTGGTGTATTGGCCAATGCAACACGTTTTTCAGCTTACGTCGCATCTAAAGCTGCACTGGATGCATTCAGCCGTTGTCTGTCTGCCGAAGTTCATTCGCATAAAATTGCGATTACTTCAGTTTACATGCCATTGGTACGCACTCCGATGATTGCGCCAACCAAAATTTATAAATATGTACCAACACTTTCTCCTGAACAGGCGGCAGATTTAATTGCATATGCAATTGTGAAACGTCCGAAGAAAGTGGCGACCCACTTAGGTCGTTTGGCATCGATCACCTACTCTATCGCACCAGATATCAATAATAAATTGATGTCGATTGGTTATAACCTGTTCCCAAGCTCTTCTGCTTCGGTAGGTCAACCACAGAAACTGAATTGGGTTCAAAAAGCATATGCTCGTTTGTTCCCGGGTGAACATTGGTAAAATTGTGCAATATTAAGCCAGTCATTAGACTGGCTTTTTTATGTTATAAACACACATCATTTTTTTGTTTTTAGATTTTTATGCGGATCGCTGCTGTTATTTTTCAATATGCCTGTTTTGCTTTTGCCCTTTTCCTTTGCTACCAAATAGCGACTTCTATCTATCTACAAGATTATAAATTGATGGATATAGTCAGTGATGTCGGTAGTATTTTAATTTGTATTGATTTGGCTATGTTCTTGCATTTCAACAAGTCGATGGCATCGATAAAAATGAAAGGAACTTCTCAACAGTCTCCTGTGCAAGTTTCAACAGTAGAAAAAGTGAGTCGTAAATTGGGGCATTTAGGCATCATGCTAATTATTTGCAGTTGGATTGTGCCAAAGCTTGCATAAAAAAACCTCCCATTAGGGAGGTTTTTTAAATCTTAAAGAACTCTAAAAATTATTTAGAACCTTTAATCCCTGCTTGTAATAACAATGTACCCAAACCACCAATTTTTTGCTCTTGTGGCTTAGCAGATTGAGGTTTTTTGCCTTGTGGTCGATCACCCTGAGGACGAGCATTTTGCGGACGCTTCGCTTGTGGCTTACGTTCCCCACGTTGTTCAGTTTGCTCACGGCGTGGCTGACGTGGAGCTTTCGCTGGTGCTTCTGAACCTTCAGGACGCATCGACAAATTGACACGGTTACGTTCAGCATCCACTTGTAATACACGTACTTGAACGATTTGACCTGGTTTCACCACTTTATGCGGATCCGCTACAAATTCATTGGCAAGTTCAGAAATATGTACCAAACCGTCTTGATGTACGCCGACATCAACGAATGCACCGAAGTTGGTGACATTAGTGATCACGCCTTCTAGCTGCATGCCTTCAGTCAATTGTGATACTTCAGTAATGTCTTCAAGGAATTTTGCAGTACGGAATTCTGGACGTGGGTCACGACCTGGTTTTTCAAGTTCGCTAAGTACGTCTTGAATGGTAGGCAGACCAAACTTGTCATCGGCAAATTCTTCTGCATTCACCTGGCGAATGATTTCAGAATTACCAATAATATCTTTTACAGTCGTTGCTTTTGCTTCAACAATTTTGCTCACCAAAGCATAGCTTTCAGGGTGAACTGCAGACGCATCCAATGGTTCAGAACCATCTTGAATACGCAAGAAACCAGCCGCCTGTTCAAACGTACGCTCACCTAAACGAGGTACATTTTTCAAGGCTTGACGGTTGTCAAAACGACCATTTTCTTTACGGTATTCAAAAATCTGTTGTGCAATCGATTTATTCAAACCTGCGATATACGACAGAATTGCAGGAGATGCTGTATTTACATCCACACCGACCGAGTTCACACAGTCTTCAACCACAGCTTCAAGCGTTTTCGCCAAACCTGTTTGATTCACGTCATGTTGATATTGACCTACACCAATCGACTTAGGATCAATTTTCACAAGTTCAGCCAATGGATCTTGTAAACGACGTGCAATCGATACTGCACCACGAATTGAAACGTCTAGCTCTGGCAATTCTTGCGAAGCCAATTCAGATGCTGAATAAACCGATGCACCCGCTTCAGATACTGAAACACGTGTAAGGTTCAAGTCTGCGTTTGCAGCCATCATTTCCGCAACAACGGCTTCAGTTTCACGGCTAGCTGTGCCATTACCAATCGCAATTAAATCGACATTGAATTCACGGCAAAGACGTGCAAGTTCAGCAATTGAACCTTCTTTGTCTTCTTTTGGCGCAAATGGGTAAATGGTGCTATGGGCAACCACATCACCAGAAGCATTCACTACAGCCAGTTTCACACCAGTACGGATACCAGGATCAACACCCAAAGTCGTACGCGCGCCTGCAGGTGCAGAAAGCAATAAATGACGCAAGTTTTCAGCAAATACATCCATTGCTTCAGCTTCAGCGCTAAGACGTTTTTCAGTCAGTAATGAATGTTCGATTTGTGGACGGACTTTACCTAACCAGAACAGTTTAGCGGTTTGTTTTAAGTAATCTGCACGCGCTTGTGGTTGAACCGAATCAAGATTGTATTCAGTTTCAATACGCGCCAATAGTGCGTCATCTTCACCATCAACCTTTAAGCCCAATACGTTTTCTTGACGACCACGTAACATTGCAAGCAAGCGATGTGAAGCTACTTTATTGAAGTTTTCAGAAAAATCGAAGTAATCGCGGAATTTCTTGCCGACTTCTTTTTTCTCTTCACTTGCAACTGCGCTTTTTAAAACAGCGGTTTTAGCAAAGGTCGCTTTTAATTCTGTAGTCAAAGCAATGTTTTGCGCCCAATCATCAATCAGAATGTGTTGGATCGCATCAAGCTGACTTTCCACATCTGGATAATCTTCATGGCTAAAACTAGCTAAAGCTTCAGTTGGATCAACCTGCTCTGCAAAGATTTTTGCCGCGATTGGACCCAAGCCTGCTTCTTTGGCTTTAAATGACTTGCTGGTACGTTTTGGACGATACGGTGCGTAAAGTTCTTCTAAAGCATTCTTGGTTTCAGCAGCGTTTACGCGGTTCAGTAAATCATCTGACAATTTATTTTGTTCTTTCAGAGATTCAATAACTTTTTCACGGCGCTCAAATAAATCGCGTAAATACGATAAACGCGTGTCGAGTTGGCGTAACTGCGTATCGTCTAAGCCCTGAGTTACCTCTTTACGGTAACGTGCAATAAATGGAACGCTTGCACCTTCATCAATCAGCTTGATGGCAGCTTCTACTTGATTTGGACGTACGGCAATTTCTTTTGCTAACTGCTGAACTAAGTCAGTCATCGTGTTTGATCCCACAAGGATAAGTACTAAATGGCATGATTATAAAGACCAAGACCATAAAATCCACAATTGTTTTTATTAAATTTATAAGTGGTCAATATTGCCAATTCATGTCATTTTCATAATTCCCTACAAAATTAAGTGATAAGTCGTTTTTTAATCTACATATTAAGCGAGATTCACTATAATTTAGATGTATACATTTGGTATCTATGTCTTGATTTTACCTGCTATATTTGTTGCTTTAGAGCATAGTAAACAGATACAAATGAATCGTATACTCAAGGCTATCCGAACTTTTGTTTACGATGACAATAAAGAATAAAGGAGCACATCATGAGTTTAGTTGTACCTGCTGAAAAAACAGATCCAGTACAAAACGAAACTGATCGCGTCGAACGCATTCTCGTTGTAGATGATGATGTGCGTTTACGTACGTTATTACAGCGCTTTCTAGAAGATAAAGGCTTCGTGGTCAAAACTGCACACGACGCAACACAAATGGATCGTTTATTACAGCGCGAACTTTTCTCTCTGATCGTGCTCGATTTCATGCTTCCGGTTGAAGATGGCTTAAGTATTTGCCGCCGTTTACGCCAGTCGAATATCGACACACCGATTATCATGTTGACTGCACGTGGCAGCGACTCTGACCGTATTGCAGGGCTTGAAGCCGGTGCAGATGACTACTTGCCAAAACCATTTAATCCAAATGAGCTATTAGCGCGTATTCGTGCAGTACTACGTCGTCAAGTACGCGAAGTTCCAGGTGCACCGAGTCAGCACATGGAAGTTGTGAGCTTTGGTCCATGGTCGCTTGATTTATCAACACGTACCCTTACTCGTGAAGGTCAAGTGGTTACCCTCACTACAGGTGAGTTCGCCGTGCTTAAGGCCTTGGTTCAACATCCGCGTGAACCTTTGACTCGTGATAAATTGATGAACCTTGCGCGTGGTCGTGAATGGGGTGCGATGGAACGCTCTATTGATGTTCAGGTGTCTCGTTTACGTCGTCTGGTTGAAGAGAACCCTGCCCGCGCGCGTTATATCCAAACTGTTTGGGGCGTAGGTTATGTTTTTGTTCCAGATGGTGCAGAATAAAAACGCTCAACGCGGATAATTCTTCGCGATATTAATTATCCCTAAAAGCCATTCGCTGCTGTTTGAGCCCGCCCTTCTTTAAAAGCTCGCATGCAAATGCGCGAGTTCAGCGAATGGCAAAGTTTTTACTTGCGTAACAGTGTTACTCATTTTTTCAAAAAAAGTAACATAAGAAGCTCCTTCCATCGAAGGTACAGGCAGTAAGATTCCACCGCGAATATTATTACTGTTCAATTTAAAAAAATACCTACAGGAAGCTGGTGTGAAACTCGAACCCATCGACCCACAGAAATTTACTGATTACGAAGCTTATTCGGAAAAGAAGCGAACTCGCTCGGACCGCTTTTTTGACAAGATCAAGCCACGTTCTGCTGCAATGCGTACCACAGTGCTCGTGTTATTCATTGTATTCTTCAGTTTATTTATGTCGTTATGGTTCTTTTGGCGCACCCTATATCTTCCAGAAATTCAGCAACACGCCCGCTATTTAGGGGTTGAACTAGAAATTATCAACAATCCTGATTTACGTATTTTTCATAATGATGCCGAAGTGGATGTCGACACCTGGCTCAAAAACCGTGTTGGAATTGAATACATTACCGATCCCAAAGACTACCCAAGTGTTCGTGACAAAGTCATTGCCGAGTTTTTTACCAATCAAATTGAAAAAAAGCTGGCCAAAGAACTGAAAGTTGAAGATGTGACAGTTTATTTCCAATTTAAACCGAGTCCGCGTATTTGGATTCAAACACCGGAAATGAATGGTCATTGGGTACGTGAACCCTTAAAAACTTATGCCAATTATAGTCCTGAACTGGTCTTTGGGTGGTTACTCGGTGTGCCCCTTATTGCCGCTGCCATCATTTTGACCCTTGTTCGCCAGTTAAATCGTCCCTTACGTCGTCTACAAAATGCGGCAAATAACTATAGTAAAACCGGTTCTGCACCTTATCTGGAAACTAATCATGGCCCTCAAGAAATTCGCGAAGTAAACCAAGCCTTTAATCATATGATTTATACGCTGGATCAGGCTGAACGTGACCGCCGTATTATGCTGGCAGGAATTTCACATGACTTGCGTACCCCATTGACCCGGATTCGTTTAAGCGCCGAAATGATGCCCGATGAAGACTTTCTTAAAGAAGGCTTGATTTATGATGTCGAAGATATGGATGCGATTCTTGATCAGTTCATCTCATACATGCGAGATGGCTCAGATGAGGAGCTGCAAGACACTGACATTAATATGCTATTACAGGAATTAGTGATCCAGTTCAAACCATTAGATATCCGTTTTAAAGTCCAAGATGTTCCGGTCATTCAGGCACGTAGCCAGTCTTTAAAACGAATGATTGGCAATTTAATCAATAATTCGAAACGCTATGGTGCTGAACCCATCGAATTATCCGCGAAAGTTGAAAATGACCATATTTTTATTACCGTCGCAGACAATGGTGAAGGCATTCCGGAAGATCAAATTGAAGACTTGATGCAACCCTTTGTTCGAGGCAATGAAGCGCGTACGGTACAAGGCAGTGGTTTGGGTTTAGCCATTGTGAAACGTATTGTCGACATGCATCAAGGGCAACTTACGATTCACAATCGCCCTCAAGGTGGTTTAGAAGTACTTATTTGTTTACCTATACTTCACGATGAAATTGAGGAAGATGTACCCCACAGTGCCTTAGGAAAAATTAAACAAACATTCAGTGGGCATTTTTAAGGTCTGATTAATTAATGAACAAACAGTTTTGCTTAACTATTAGACCATTGTTTTTTACATCATTAAAATCAACACATTAAAAACCATAAAAAATCGTTATACCCACATTTTTTCAAAAAATTAGACCTTAGCCTAACAGGCATGCACAATTCCTTTTTAGGGCGGTACAATCCGTCTAGTTTTGAACAAGAATTGAGCGTAAACCATGTCTTTAGATCGTATTCGTTTAGCGTCACTTCATGACAAAGTCATGAGCGCAGAACAAGCTGCTACTTTTATCCAAGATGGTATGACTGTAGGTATGAGTGGATTTACTCGTGCAGGTGAGGCAAAAGCTGTTCCTTTAGCACTTGTAAAACAAGCTCACAGTAATCCTTTGAAAATTACTTTAATTACTGGCGCCAGTCTTGGTAACGACTTAGATAAAAAATTAACTGAAGCTGGTGTTCTTGCTCGCCGTTTACCTTTCCAAGTAGATAACACTTTACGTAAAGCCATCAACAAAGGCGAAGTAATGTTCATTGATCAGCATTTGTCTGAAACCGTTGAACAAATGCGTAACCTTCAGCTTAAAAAACCGGATATTGCAATCATTGAAGCAGTTGCGATTACTGAAGATGGCGGCATTATTCCAACCACGTCTGTGGGTAACTCTGCAAGCTTTGCCATTTTTGCTGAAAAAGTAATTATCGAAATTAACACCAATTTAAGCCCTGCTTTTGAAGGCTTACACGATATTTATATCCCGACTTATCGTCCAACACGTCAAGCAATTCCATTGACTCAAGTCGATGAACGTATTGGTACGCATGCGATCAATATCGATCCATCTAAAATTGCAGGGATCGTATTTAACAACGAATACCACGATTCTCCATCAACTGTGACTGAGCCAGATGATGAAACTCAAGGAATTGCAAACCACTTGATCAATTTCTTTGAACAAGAAGTTGCTGAAGGTCGTTTACCTAAAGATCTTGGCCCATTACAAGCAGGTATTGGTTCTATTGCCAATGCCGTATTGACCGGTCTTAAAGAATCTAACTTTGAAGATTTGGTGATGTATTCAGAAGTACTACAAGACTGTACTTTCGAATTGATCGATGCAGGTAAAATGAAGTTTGCATCAGGTTCTTCAATTACTCTTTCTGCTAAATATGGCGAAAAAGTATTTAACAACCTTGAAGCATACAAAGACAAACTTGTACTTCGTCCACAAGAAATTTCAAACCACCCTGAATTGGTTCGTCGTTTAGGGATTATCGGCATCAACACTGCGCTCGAGTTTGATATTTACGGTAACGTAAACTCAACTCACGTTTGCGGTACTAAAATGATGAACGGTATCGGTGGTTCAGGTGACTTCGCACGTAATGCTCACTTGGCTATTTTTGTGACCAAGTCGATTGCAAAAGGTGGCGACATCTCTTCAATCGTGCCAATGGCGTCACACGTAGACCATTCTGAACATGATGTTGATATTCTTGTGACTGAACAAGGTCTAGCAGACTTACGCGGTTTAGCGCCACGTGAACGTGCTCGTGCAATCATCGACAACTGTGCTCACCCAATGTACCGTGATGCATTGAACGATTACTTTGACCGTTCATGTGCAAAAGGCGGCCATACTCCTCACCTTCTTCGTGAAGCGCTTTCATGGCACGCTAACTTTGAAGAAACTGGTCATATGCTTGCAGCTCAACCAGAAGCTAAAATTGCTTAATTGAATGCATTATAAAAAACGCCCCGAGGGGCGTTTTTTTATGAGCACGTTTTAATCAAATTTAATCTGATCAGCGATCGCATTACCCATCTCTCTGAGACCATTAATGGTTAATGAAAACTCAAGGATTCCTATACTCACAACATCACGATTGATCTGAAAAACTGTAGCCCCCGTTCATTAGTATAAAATATATTGCTGAGCTGATTTAAATCTCCACTGATTTCTCGATCAACCCATTGATTCAAGACTTCAATTGTTTTATATCCATATAAACGATGCGGATCCGTCGCAGTCTGTATTGAGTCGTCTTGACCTGCTTGTTATCTTTTAGACAGATCAAAGACGTGGTTTGCCTTTTTTGTGATTTCGGCAAAACGTTTATACATTGCTGCTGAACAGGCAGGTTTATAATTTGGAGTTCATTGGCATCTATTTTGAAATATTAAATTTAATCCTGATCTATTCGGGATGAATACAAACTCAAATGCTATAAACGCTGTTCAACTGCTTTTCGATTTTGCTTTTTAATTTTTTCCATTTCTGCATTTAACTGCAACACTTCCTGATACAAGGCATTAAATTGCTTTAAGGGCTTATCCTCATAAAACATAAAGGTTTTGTTCTTTTTCTGCCATTTATTATTTTTCAGAATTTCAAACAAAGCATCAGCTTTAGTTAACATTTGCAATTCCAAAGCAAATAAAGCATGGGTTTTATCACTGTCACGACTTTCGCGTAAGCTATCCGTTAATTGATGCCGCAGATTGGCTTTAATGGATAAATGTTTGGCTCTTGCCAAGGTATCTTCTTCACGTTGCTGGGTTTGTTGTTGATACTGGGAAGTAAGTAGATGTGCCTGTTTCAGCATCTGTTCCGTTTCTACATACTTCTGTTTACGGTCTTGATCTAAGCGGTCGATATTTAAAAACTCATCCCAATGGATTGCTTTAAGCGCTCGTAAATATTCATTTCTGGCTTCAGCATTTTGAATCATCTGACTCAGGACAAAGTCCGCCATCACTTTATAATCGCCTTGTAAACGGTTATCTGACACATTGATATCAATCGGTTCAGACCAGTCTTGGGCTTGCTCATAAATGAGTTCTGCTTTTTCATACAATACAGTTTGGTAGGTCTTGAGTTGGCTCAAGTCATTTTGTTGTACCGAATATTGATAAAACATCCAGCCAAATACGGCACATGTCGCCAATCCTAAGATGAGAAAAATCCTTGGCATGCGAAACTCCCCTCTACTGACTTTTCAATAGCATAACCCGATTCAGAACTATGCTGGTTATTTATTCAGCTAAAACATATCAAGTTTTTCTAGCACGATGCAGTTTTAATTCAATTTTCATGCTTTAAATTTCTATCCGAACCCCCATCAATATAGGCAATAAAAGATTCGAGATTTCTCATGCGCGTAGATATTTGGTCAGATGTGGTTTGCCCATTTTGTTATATTGGTAAAAAACGTCTTGAAGCTGCTGCTGAACAAGCCGGTTTAGAACTTGAAGTTCATTGGCATAGTTATGAACTTGATCCAGAAGCGCCAGTCCGTCAGGAAGTTTCAAACTCTGAACGTCTTGCACAAAAATATGGACGCACCGTTGCAGACGTTGAAGAGATGCAACGTAATATTGCCGCTATGGCAGCTGAAGAAGGCATCCAATTCAATTGGGAAAATGCCAACTCGGGTAACACCTTTAATGCACATCGCATTATTCACCTAGCTCAAAGTAAAGGCTTGGGTTCAGAAGCCAAAGAAGCATTTTTCTACAGTTATATGACTCAAGGTTTACCAATTGGCGAACGTGAAACGATTGAAGACGTTGCTGCACGAATTGGCTTAAATCCAGTTGAAGTGGAGGATGTTTTAAATTCAGAAGAATATGCAGACTTTGTCAAATTTGATGAAGATGTGGCACGAGATCAATTAAAAGTGACCGGCGTACCGTTCTTTGTCTTTGATCAACGCATTGCATTAGCTGGCGCACAACCGCGTGAAGTATTTTTACAAGTCTTTGCAAAGGCTTTAGAAGCACCGCAACCAGCGAATATTAAAGCTGAAGATGCGGCGATCTGTAAAGATGACCTCTGTGAGGTTCCAGAGAAATAATTCTATTTCATTATTAATGACATAGATTTACTGCAACTGGTCATAAAAAATCCCCGAATCAGGGGATTTTTTTATTTTACAATTCATCAATCTAGTCGACCAAGAAACTAATTTTTAAATTCACGCGATACTCAGTAATTTTATTGTCCTTAATCACTACTTTTTGCTCATTGATCCATGCACCTTGCACATTTTTTATTGTTTCCGTTACTTTGTGAATGCCGGTTTGAATTGCATCTTCAAAACTTTTATTACTGCTTGAATTAACCTCAACTACTTTTGCAATAGCCATTGTTTAAACCTCAAATTTTATTCTTGTGAGGTCTGATCATAGGGTATTTTTTAAACAAAAATCCTTGTTTTAACATTACACCGCAAAAACTTACACGTAAGACACAATATCGCTGCCTCCTATTTACCTCTTACAAAACACAACTTATATATACAAGGCTTTGACACAATCAGATGCACAATTCGCTAGGCTGATATGCGGAACATTTAAGTTCTGAATCATGAAACTTAAAGAGGTAAATATGAACACTGAAACTCAAGATGCTGCTGTTGATTCTACCCCTAGACAGCGCTCAAACATCAAATCACCTTTTTCTCCTACGGTCACAGGTGCATTAATTGGTGCTGTTGCGGGTAGTGTATTACCTGTTTTTGGTACCGTGAGTGGCGCTATTATTGGTGGTATTTCTGGTAAAGTTTACGAGAAAAAATGCAAAAGCAAGTGCCAAAGTAAATGTCATAAAAATTGATAATTTTTTATATTTCTAAATAACTTAAGACAGATTGTTAAAACACAATCTGTCTTAGAGTAAAAACTCTAAACATATGATTTATATAATAATTTAAACTTACCATTCATCTTTTTTTCACCCTTTAGCACTTACTTAATCTGATCATTATTTGATATTATTTACATGAAATTTGTTTTATTTCTCTCCCTTGCCCATCTTTCTTGGGCATCCTTTCACCTAAAGGAAATGATCATGAACGCTATTAAATCTTTTTTGGCTATCGCTGTTGTGGCTTTTTCTGCAAATGTATCTGCTCAAATTGTTTTTGTTCCAGATTTTCCTGTTAAAAAAGCAGTTACAACTGTAAAAGCCGACCAAAAAGTATCGGCTTTGGAAGCTGTAACTCAAGATAAAGCTGCCTGTGAAAAAGTAGCCTAATAAGTTACCTTATTCCATTAAAAAAACAGACTGATCTAACTCAGTCTGTTTTTTATGGTGAAAAAATCATTTTATTTACTCTCATCCTATTCAGGATTGACACAAGATTTTAACTATAAATTAATATATTTATTTTTAATATGATGAAAAATTAAACGATAAATCACGATCTATTTTCCAACTCTAGCCTCAAAAAATTTGAATGTTTTTTATCTAAAATCTACATTTTTTGCTCTTTATGTCTATAAATGCTCAAAACATGACAATATTTCTTCATGCTTTTTCTTTTTAAATCCATATAATCAAAGCATTAAATTAGTAATTTCATTGAATGAAACCATTTTCTTATGCAAGAACTTCAAGCGCTGATTCAAGGTAAAATTCCCCCACAAACAATCAACATAGATCGTTTGATTTTGCTGGCTGAACAACACCCCAAACCCACGTCTGCAGAATATAAATTACTTGAACTTGCTATTAATATTGTATTGGCAAGTTATCTAGAAAAAGCACAAAAACATCTCTAGAGGTCAGTTTATGAATGCCTTAGAAAAAGCGCTGCTGATTAAAGAATTACATCATTTGCTAGATGATTTGGAACATCGCTCTTTATCTTTTTTTGAAATTGCAAAATCAAAATCACGTTTAATCGAAATTTTTCGCTTATGTGATGAACCGATTTTTAAAAAACAAATTTTGAAATTTAAGTCCCAAACTCAACCTGAGAAAGCCGCAACAGATTTCGCTGATCACACGCTATTTAAACTTTCTTATCGTGGTCTTTTTCGACAGGATCGTGATTTACAGCAGGCGCTATACAAAAATGCTGAATCAGGTTGGGCCATTTTGTATCGCCCTGCACAAGGTTGGCAAATCTGGTTAATTCCAGCTCCAAACCGCAGCGCATTGATCAGTAATTGGGGGAATCTAGATGACATTTATCACTGGATGCTAGAACAGCAACAACGCTATAGCTGCTTAAAAACTGACGATGAATTAAAACAAAAACCGGTCCTTTTAGAACAACCCATTACCCCTACTTTAACCGAGACCGAGACCGAGACAAATTTGAATCTGTCTACACCGGCTATACAAGAACAAAATCAAGTCAATCCGCCAGGTTTGATCAAGTCACAAGTTGATAACCTTCATGCTCCTGAGCCTACAACCACCCTAGATTCACGGGTACAGCAAGGTGATGCGCACGTTATTAATGAACTGCCACAAATATTAGAGGATGATCAACAGGCAATTCCTGCAATAACAGCTCAAGCTCCCCTTAGAGCTCAAAAAATTACCAGAAAGGATTTTCCTCAAAGCTTAGAACTCAACCAACATATTGCACATATTCATCCTCTTCATGAAGAAAATGCTTCTGCACAAGCGTTATATATTTTAGAAATCCCAAGCCTTCCAGAAATTTCTCAACATCTCGATTTGCTCATACATGCTTCAAATTTACAGAATTGGCAACAATGCCCAATTTATCTGGCTGAACAAATCAATGCACAAGGTTGTTTCATTAAATATTTAGCGTTATTGGCTGCAGAGAATCAAGGACAAGCAATTCATTTAATGAATGGCTTTACTGAGCAATCCCAACATCATATCGCTGCGATTAAAGAAATTTCCTGGGAAAATTTTGCAGAAAACTTTACTGATTTTGAAGCTCTTTTTTATAGCTATACACAAAAAGCAGCTTTAATTTGGACGAGTGAAAGCTATACCCCTTTTATTCCTGCACAGCTTTTTCAAACACAAAAATTTATTCAATTTGAGGAAAGTCCTGCTGACTTTAAGACACCGCTGCTTTTATTAAAAGACAGACAAAAAATTCGGGTTATTCATGGGCAGAAACGCTTAAGGCTGTCCCGGACTGAATCGGCTTATCCTTATTTTTTATTAGAACGTCACCACGGTGTAAGCTGGCAATTGATTCAGAATATTATTACCCAGCTGAAATCTCCAATCGACTGTTATCAACTATATGAGGCAATTCAAAAGCATATTTCAGATTAAGTTTTATTTTTTTGTAGCCAGAGCTTGCTTTTTAGTCGTAATTTTTACAAGACTATCAAATGATCAGAAATATAAGAGCAAGGATATGCCAAAAAAGAAAATAACTTTATCAAAATCCCTCTTATTTATACTGGTATCTGGGATTATGAACGTTTCAAATGGATCTGAAACCTCAGAACAAGTCACTGATTCACCCCCGAGTTCATTATCGACTAAGGATGAAGACTATAATTTGCTTTATCAAATTCCAAATTGGATTGATGCTCTACCGACATTTTTGCCACAACAGTCGAATGAAGCTATTGTTCCACCCATCTTGCAAACTGCGGATCAAACTTGGTTAGACCGCAACCAGCTTAAAGTTCGAAACTGGGCAGATAATACCTCGCATAAAATTGACAATTGGTTCGGCAAAACAGATCCAGAAAAACCGGCATCGGCGACATTACGCGTAATCGTGGATAATCGTTGGAATAAACATGATGACTATGAAATTAAACCGCGTATTCGCGGCAGAATTAAACTTCCAACTTTAGAGCGTAAAGTGAGTGTCGTTTTTGGTGATGATTCTTTAGATAATGAACTGGATAATAATATTGCCATTACCGATGAAAATCCAGGCAATAGCGATGATAAAACCATAGACCGACAACGTACCCGTGAAAATAACAGTTCTTTTGCATTTCGCTGGTCAGATTTTTCTAAATATATCCCTTTTGAAACTGACTTAGATTTGGGAGTTCGTTCAGGAGATGATGTGTATCTCCGTCTAAAAGCATCCAAGGATTGGAAACTGGAGAATGATTTCAGTTTTCATGCTGAACAAATTTATCGCTATGGCATTGATAGTAAAAATTACTTAAGAACGAACACGGAACTCACCCATGCTCGGCCTAATCAGGCATTTTTATCCAATCAATTCAGTTTGACTTACGCCGATGATCAAGATGATGATTTAACCTGGGATAACAACCTGTTTAGACAGCATCAGTTTTTCCATGAAAACACCTTTAGTTATGGTATTTATACCGGTGGTTTTTTCAATAATAATGACTTACGTTTAAATAGCTGGGGGCCCTTCGTTTCTTGGCGCCAACCTTTATGGCGTGAATGGTTTTATGTCCAGGGCAATTTAAATTATGTTAATAATCATCGGGATGATCGTAGTCATTTCATTGGTGCATCGGTACGTTTGGAAGCATTATTTTAATCTTCTTTGTGGATAACCGGTACTTTCCCACAGCTATAATATTCAATAAAAAACCTCCCGAAGGAGGTTTTTTTGCTTAACGAGGAAAGGACTTATTTCAACAACAAACTGTTAATACGTTTTACATATTCAGCCGGGTCATCGGGTAAGCCACCTTCTGCAATCACTGCCTGATCGAAGATTACATTGGCCAGATCATCAAACTGAGTCGAGCCTTCCAGTTTTTTTACCAAAGGATGTTCTGGGTTAATTTCCAGAATCGGTTTACTTTCTGGCACAGCCTGACCCGCTTGTTTTAACATACGAATCAATTGTGGAGAAAGCTCACCTTCACCCGTCACCAAACATGCCGGTGAATCAACCAAACGTGTGGTTACACGCACTTCTTTGGTTTTGGCTTTCAGTGAATCTGACAATTTTTCAACGATTGGTTTAAATTGTTCAGCGGCTGCTTCAAGTGCTTTCTTCTCCTCAGCATCTTGCAAATCACCTAAGTCTACTGCACCTTTAGCCACATTTTGCATAGGTATACCATCAAACTCATTGACGAATTCCATCGCCCATTCATCCACACGGTCCGCCATCAAGAGCACTTCAATGCCTTTTTTCTTGAACAGTTCCAGTTGTGGTGAGTTTTTCGCAGCACTTAGACTATCGGCAGTCACGTAATAAATGGCTTTTTGCCCTTCTTTCATTCGTGCTTTGTAATCTGCCAATGAAGTGGCAATCTCATCATTGGTCGATGTAGAGAAACGTAATAATTTTAAAATACGTTCGCGGTTGCCAAAGTCTTCGCCCAAACCTTCTTTAATCACTGAACCAAATTCAGCATAGAACTGTTTGAATTTCTCTTGGTCTTTTTCATCTTCCGACTTCGCCAAGCTATCCAGCATGGTCAAAATACGGCGGGTATTGCCTTCGCGAATGGTTTTAACATCACGACTTTCTTGTAGCAGTTCACGGCTGACATTGAGTGGAAGATCAGCACTATCGACAACACCCTGCACAAAACGCAAATAGTTTGGAATCAGATTATCCGCTTCATCCATAATGAACACGCGTTTTACATACAACTTGATGCCCGCTTTCGCTTCACGCGTGAAAATATTGTGCGGCGCTTTGCTTGGTACATACAATAATTGGGTATATTCGGTGCTACCTTCAACACGATTGTGTGCCCAAGCCAATGGTGCTTCAAAGTCGTGGCTTAAGTTCTTATAAAACTCAATGTATTGCTCGTCAGTGATCTCATTTTTATTTCGAGTCCAAAGTGCACTTGCTGAGTTAATCGCTTCCCATTCATCTGTTTTGACCATCTGACCGGCTTTAGGTTCTTCACCTTCAACAGCTTCTTCTTGCTGCCAGACTTCCTTTTGCATTTCAATCGGCAAGCTAATGTGGTCAGAATATTTATTGATGATTTGCTTAACTTTATAAGACTCTAAATACTCAAGTGCATTATCACGTAAATGTAAAATAATATCTGTTCCACGTGAAGCCTTGGTGATTTGTTCAACTTCAAAATCACCTGTACCCTCACTAGTCCAACGTACACCATCAGTAGCATCTGCCGCAGCATGACGCGATTCAACAGTAATTTTTTCGGCAACAATAAAGCCTGAATAGAAACCAACACCAAATTGACCAATCAATTGTGCATCCGCTTTCTGATCACCTGACAGTCTAGACATAAAATCTTTGGTACCAGACTTAGCAATCGTACCTAAATTATCAATGGCTTCTTGTTGGCTTAAACCAATGCCGTTGTCTGAAATGGTGATGGTTTTATTGTCTTTATCTAGAGTGACACGAACATGCAGTTCAGGATCATTTTCATAATATTCAGGATGATTGATTCCTTCAAAACGCAACTTATCACATGCATCAGATGCATTCGAAATTAGTTCGCGTAAGAAAATTTCCGGATTTGAATAAAGTGAATGCGTCACCAAATGTAAAAGTTGGGCTACTTCCGCTTGGAAACTATGTTTTTGTGTACTTTGTTCGCTCATCAGTCGCTCCTTAAATTCATTAAACACTTTTTATTGAATGCTTAATGAATGGAGTGACTTGAGAAATTTTCAATAGGGAGTGATAAATTTTTCTTAAAAAGGACCTTGTTTATAAACACGATCCATATACAGATCCAGTTTTTGTTGGCGCATTTTATATACTTCGATTAAACAACGGCTCGAGTTTCCACATTGATCACGTAATTGTAGCCACTTTAGCTGCTCATCCTGAATAACACCTCGAGTCCCCATAGGCACTAAGCGCTTAACAATATTGTAAGTGGTTGCCATTTTCACGTCGGCATCATTTACAGCACGATGCTCACAAATGGCATGTTCTGTTTGTGTTCGGGCATGATCACAATTGAAACTTGCTGCATAAACAGACCCACTAAATAGGCTAAAAAAGACCACACTGTATAAATTGAATAATTTCATGATTTATTTTCTCTTTTTAGCTTATTGTCTATAACCAACTTAAACAAAATCTTGATCATTAAGTAGTATCAAAGTGCTCAATCTATGTGATTTATTGTAAGTTTTCCATTAAAAAACCCCATCTATAAAGATGAGGTTCCTTTGCGCTAATTTTTATTTTTATCTTAGAATTTGTAGCTATAACCGATTGTATAAACCCAAGGATTTACTTCAAGATCACCAATAGCATTGCCATTTAATTCAAGCTCAGATTTCACATCCGCATAACGTACATCAGCAAAAACACCCCAGTTTTTAGCATCAGCTGGTTGGAAGTTGAGACCTACTTGACCTGCTACGCCATAGCCGACATCAGCATTTAATTTTGCCCCATCAATCACAATTTCCTCATCCCAAGGAATAACTACAGTTGCACCGACACCTACATAAGGAGTGAAACCAGTTGAGTTTTTGAAATTGTATTTTGCGGTAATTGTTGGTGGTAAATGCTTGAATGAAGCAATTTTTGCACCGTTTGATGTTACATCGTGTTTAAAAGGAGTTGCCAGCAATAATTCAGCCGAAAAATTATCATTAAAGAAATATTCTACCGAGGGCGTAAAACCATATTCTTGGGAAGCTTTTACATTTGTAAATGCACCGTCCGCCAGTACATTACTGTCTTCTGACGGTGCTAAAGAACTGGCACCCACTTTAACCTGCCACTGACCTGCCATTGCAGAAGCAGACATTCCCAATAATGTAATAAGAGCAACTTGTTTTAACATTTTAAATACCCCATGGAAGAATAATAACAACAAAATAAAACATTAATTAATAATAAACACGAGACAAATTAATATGCAATAGCTATTAATTAATAATAATTATATTTATTTTTAAGCAATTGATAATATTAAATATTTATTTTAAATAGACTAACTTGGTTGGTTTTAAATACCAACCAAGTTAATCAAGTTTATTATTATATTCCGAGTATATTAATCAGGTTTATTATATTAAGTATTTAAAAGATTCATTTTAAATACATCTATTAATATTATACATAAAATAAAATCAAACTAAATAAAAATATTAATTTGAATTAAAGAACCATTGCGGCAACCCATCCAAATACCAATAAAGGAATATTAAAATGGATAAATGTTGGAACAACCGTATCCCAGATATGATCATGTTGACCATCTACCCCCAAACCTGCAGTTGGTCCTAAGGTTGAATCAGATGCTGGAGAACCTGCATCACCTAATGCTGCTGCCGTACCAATCAGTGCTACAGTGGCTAATGGAGAGAAGCCAAATTGCACGCAAAGAGGTACATAAATCACAGCTAAAACCGGCACACTTGAGAAAGAAGAACCAATCCCAATCGTCACAAACAAGCCAATAAATAGCATCAGGAATGCAGCTAAGGCCTTGTTGTCACCAATGAGATGGACCACGCCATTGACCAGACTATTGATGTCACCGGTATGGGTCATCACTGAAGCAAAACCGGCGGCTGAAATCATGATAAAGCCGACCAATGCCATCATGCGCATGCCTTGTACAAAGACATCATCGGCATCTTGCCATTTGAAAATTCCTGCACCTGAAAGCACGGCAAAACCAACTAAACCACCCAAGATCATTGAACCTGAATACAATTGGGCAACCAAAGTCAAAGCTATCGCCAGCAATGCCATAAAAATGGTTTTTTTCGCAATCACAGGGACTTGTGCAGCTTCTTGCTGTAGTTCCTTCGCATCCGCTTCTAAATTCACTTCACCTGCACGAATAGGCTTGTCTAAATCAATCGTAGTCACACGTGCGACAGTGCGATCGATATAATGACGTGGTTTACGATAGCTTATGAATACCGCAGTAAGCGTACCTATCAGCATACCAATCACAGGAATTGCCATACCCATCGGCATCATCCAACGATCCACATGCAAATCGTAAGCAGCACCCACTTTATTGATATTGCCCATCAAAATTTGTTCAAGGAAGATGGCACCGAAGCCGACAGGAAGGAAGATATAAGTTCCGACTAAACCCATAGTCAGCACACAAGCCGCTGCACGACGGTCTAGATTCATGTGATTCATCACTTTTAATAAAGGAGGAACCAAGACCGGAATGAAGGCAATATGCACAGGAATTAAGTTTTGAGAGAAAATCGCAGCAATCAGTAAAATACTTAAAAGTAGATATTTCACTTTTTTGGCTCTTTGATGGCTCGCTTCTGCACCCAACAAGCCAATTAACTTATGTGCTAAAAGATCAGGCAAACCCGATTTTGACAAAGCTAAGGCAAAAGCACCCAATACTGCATAAGCGAGGGCAACTTCTGCCCCGTCACCCAGACCTGCATTAAATGCAGCTACGGTATCTGACAAACTTAGTCCTGCAACCAAGCCACCAATAATCGCTGAAATGACCAAAGTCAAAACAACAGAAACTCGTGCCAGTGAGAGAATAAACATCACGGCAATCGCAATTACTACTGCATTCATGGAAATTTTTAGGAAGATGAAAAGCCGATATTTTAGCAGATCCAACCCATTGAAACTGTAAATTGATTGCTTTTATCCAGCATCAACTTTTTCATTTAAATACATGTAATTAAATACAAGTAAATAGATTTAAATCTGTTCCAGTGCAAAGCTCCGGATATAATCTGCAACCAATTTGGGTTGGCTTAATATTGCCCAATGATTGGCATCGACATCGACACGCTGAAAACTTTCAGCCCATTTTGGCATTTCATCAATCAGTTCAGGACTGACAAAATTGTCTCGTTTCAACACAATCCCTTGTACTGGACAAACTGCAAAACGCTGACGTGGCCGAGTTAAGCGTGGCAGAAAATTGGCACGATATAGCCCGATTCCATGTTTCCCATCTGACGAGATATGGGGATTTAAAGGCAAGTTTTTTTTGTGCTCTAACTTTTCAAGCACTTTGCCCCATTTTTCAGGACTGAAAAAATTCCATACCGTAGGTGCCAGTAATGGCAGTTGAAATACTGCGATATACCAAGACTTGGTGAGTTGCTTAAAGAATTTGCTCTTGTGCTGTTTAAACTGATTACGCATCCAAAATGCAGCGTGGTCTAAACACGGCCCTGAAATCGTACTATAAGATAAAATTCGTGTTTTAAATTTAGCTTCTGTGACTGATTCCCAAGACTGAATAGAACCCCAATCATGCGCTGCCAAATGAAAAGGTCGATCTTTTAATACAGCATTGATTACACTTTCTAAATCTAAAGATAACTGTTCTAAGCGGTAGTCACGAATACGTGTTGGAATGGAAGACTGCCCCGCTCCGCGTACATCATAAGTGACAATATAAAAATTCTGGATAAGTTCCTGAATAACCGGTTCCCATACTTCTTGATTATCAGGATAACCATGCACCAAAACTAAAGCCGGTTTTTCCTCACTCCCCCACGTTTTCACATAGAGACGCTGTTGATCTTGGGTGGTTACCCATTGGGTTTTCGCTTGCATAATCTTTTCTCATTTTTTATTGACTATTTATCTTAATGATTGGGCAACCTGATCAATGCCTCAATTTTAGTTCTGCTCTAGTATGGTCTGGGTCGCCATAAAAAAAATTGACCCATATGAGCCTTTTAAAAAAACTACAGACAATACCTGCGATCTCTAAATTTATGATGAATCGTTATGCACCTTATCGTGGTGCAGACATTGAGATTGAAAAAATGGATCTGGCAAATTATCACATTCGCGTGAAAATGCCTTTAACGCGTAAAAATCAAAATGTTGTTGGGGTGCATTTTGGAGGAAGCTTGTATTCCATGGTCGATCCTTTTTTTATGCTTTTACTGATGCATCATCTCGGATCAAAATATATCGTCTGGGATAAATCGGCTAATATTAATTTTCTATCTCCAGGACGCAACACCGTCTATGCCGATATTCGCTTAGATGCCGCTGAAATAGCACATATTAAAGAGCTAACCGACAATTACGTGCCTGTACATCCCAGATACACAGTCAATATTTTTGATGATGCGGGCATCCGCATTGCAGAAGTTGAAAAAATGGTCTATATCCGTAGAAAAAATCCCAAACCAGCCACTCGACAATAAAAAAGCGCCTGTTGATCAAGCGCTTTTACTTAAATTAAGACGTTGAATTAACGTTTTTTCTGTTCAATGGCAGCTCCGGCACCGCCACCAATTGCGCCACCAATGGCAGCACCCGCATTACCACCTATCACGCTCTTACCGACCGCAGAACCAATGGCACCGCCTACACCACTATAAACTGCATTACGGTTAGAACCACCTTGGGTTTTACTACCGACCGCTGCGCCTGCACCACCACCGACTGCTGCACCAACGCCACCGCCGACTTTATTACCTACACCGCCACCGACTGCACCACCAAGTGCTGCTGCGCCGACTCTCTGTTCCCTTGGGGACATACTGTCACAACCCGCCAACATGAAAGTAGACATGGTCACAACCGCCATTACGCTCATTAACTTTTTCATGGGATTTCCCCTTGTTCTCACTCTTCTTAGCTTAAGCTTAATTTGTGGAGAGTAATAAACGGGAAATGTTACCCATTAGCACTGAAATGCTGCATTTTGTAAAAAGTCCTGAAACATTTCACAGATTTTTTAACTTAGGTTTATTCGTTCTCACTCAGCACCACAATATCGCGTGTAGTCACGCCATTTCCAGTCAAAACAGCAGGCAACGTTTTACTGTTATCTTCTAAATTCTTTTTTGACCCAGCTTTACAGTACGATGAATAAGCTCTTGCCCTTGTTTAAACTCGACACCTTCTGCATCATTTTTTTTGGTTCGTGAAAGTATTTTTCCATCTTGCTTTATCGTGGTATTCAATTCAATTTTTGAGGTCGGAACAATGATTCCGCCTTTTTGAATCACAAGAATAGAAAGTTACGTTTCATAAAATTGCGTTTGCTTATCTTCTAAATGTACTTCATGCGCAATAATATCTTCACCCTTATTTGGTCACTTCAAAAATTGTGGCATCGACATTACGATCGGATTCTTGTCCTGCGACTCGAAGACGAATTACTTCAGTCTTTAATATCGGAACAACGACTTTACCTTCTACCACAATGCTATTTGGCATTGGTGCAGCAATAACAACAACAGAAATAGATAAAAGTGAAAGTACTAAAAGGTGCCGGGTCAGTTCCATAAGTTTGCCCCATTATTTCAAGTTTATAAATTCAATAAATTTTCAATTGTTCTGTTTTAAGATAGGAAATTATAGAACTTGAGGAAAGCGTTAATTTTCATTAATTCGAGACAAAAAAAGACGCCCGAAGGCGCCTTTTTTATCAGTCATTTAACGTCGAATTAGAATTCTTGGTTAAATGCTTGGCTTAATGCTTGGTCTACATCAGAGAAGTCATTTACAAGCTCATGCTCTGCAGCTTCAGCTTCTTGACGACGACGTTCTAAATGATAAGCAAGACCAGTACCTGCAGGAATCAAACGACCCACAACTACGTTCTCTTTCAGACCGCGTAAATCATCTTCTTTACCTGTTACAGCAGCTTCAGTTAACACACGAGTTGTTTCCTGGAACGATGCAGCAGAGATGAACGAGTCAGTAGAAAGCGATGCTTTGGTAATACCCATCAATTGACGTTCATACTTCGCAGGGAACTTGTTCTGAGCAAGTACAGCTTGGTTTTCAGCAACCATGCGGATGTAATCCACTTGTTCGCCTTTAATGAAGCTGGTATCACCACCATCAGTGATTTCAACTTTACGCAACATTTGACGCACAATAACTTCAATGTGCTTGTCGTTGATTTTTACACCTTGCAGACGGTAAACGTCCTGAACTTCGTTCACGATGTAGTTAGTCAACGCCACTTCACCTTTCAGACGTAAGATGTCATGTGGGTTTTGTGGACCGTCAGAAACTGTTTCACCACGGTTTACATGTTCGCCTTCGTACACGTTAATGGTACGCCATTTCGGAATCAACTCTTCGTAAATTTCAGAGCCGTCGTCTGGAGTAATCACTAAACGGTTTTTACCTTTAGTCTCTTTACCAAAGCTTACAACACCTGAAATTTCAGCCAGGATTGCATGTTCTTTCGGTTTACGTGCTTCGAACAAGTCAGCTACACGCGGCAGACCACCGGTAATATCACGAGTACGTGAAGTTTCTTGTGGTACACGACCAATAACGTCACCAACACCGATTGTTTCGCCATCACGGACAGAAAGAATCGTGTTTTGTGGCAAGAAGTAGAACTGTTCACCACCATCCACTGTATCTAACACAACAGCAGGACGTAGATCTTTACCTGACGCAGGACGTGAAGTCACTGGCAAGATTTCGATCGTCGTCATACCTGTTGCATCATCAGTTTTCGATGTAACAGTTACGCCATCAGCGATTTGGCTGAAACGTACTTTACCTGCAACTTCGGTAACAAGTGGATGTGTATGCGGATCCCAAGTTGCAACGATACCGCCAGCTGCTACTGCTTCGCCATCTTTCAGTACGATAGACGCACCGTATGGGATTTTGTAGCGTTCGCGTTCACGACCTAAGTCATCCGCAATACCGATTTCACCTGAACGAGAAGTCGATACCAAGTGACCTTTGGCATGTTGTACAGTTTTCACATTATGGAAACGTACAGTACCTTTGTTACGTACTTGAACACTGTTTGCAGCAGAAGTTCGGCTTGCAGCACCACCCACGTGGAATGTACGCATGGTTAACTGGGTACCCGGTTCACCAATTGATTGCGCAGCCATAACACCTACAGACTCACCAGGATTTACCTGATGACCACGTGCAAGGTCACGACCATAACATTTCGCACATACACCGAAAGTAGATTCACAAGAAACTACTGAGCGTACTTTAACTTCGTCGACACCCGCTTCTTCAATGAAGGCAGCAAGTTTTTCATCAATAAGCGTATTACGTGGAAGAATGACTTCGTCAGAACCAACACGTTTCACATCTTCAGCAACAACACGACCCAATACTCGAGCACCAAGGTTCTCGATGACATCACCACCCTGAATGAATGGAGTCATTACAAGACCGCTTAAAGTACCGCAATCAGGTTCAGTAATTACCAAATCCTGCGCTACGTCTACTAGACGACGAGTCAAGTAACCAGAGTTTGCTGTTTTAAGTGCTGTATCGGCCAAACCTTTACGCGCACCGTGTGTTGAGATGAAGTACTGAAGTACTGTCAAACCTTCACGGAAGTTTGCTTTAATCGGGGTTTCGATGATCGAACCATCCGGTTTCGCCATCAAACCACGCATACCAGCAAGCTGACGAATCTGAGCTGCCGAACCACGGGCACCAGAGTCAGACATCATGTAAATACTGTTGAATGATTTTTGCTTCTCATCTTCACCCTGTTTATTTTTAACAGTGGTGAAAGACAAGTTGTCCATCATCGCTTTCGCTACTTGGTCATTGGTACGCGCCCAAATATCGACAACTTTGTTATAACGTTCACCGGCAGTTACGAAACCTTGTTCAAACTGTTGTTCAATTTCACGAACTTCAGTTTCTGCTTTTTCGATAATCGTATATTTAGTTGGTGGAATAAGCATATCTTCCATACCAACAGATACACCAGAGCGAGTCGCTTGACGGAAGCCCAAGTACATCAACTGGTCAGCAAAGATAACGGTATCTTTAAGACCCAATTTACGGTAGCAAGAGTTAATTAATTTTGAGATGTTCTTTTTCGTCATCTCAACGTTAATTTGCTGGAAGTCCATACCTTCAGGAACAACTTCCCAAAGTAAGCAACGACCTGGAGTCGTATCAACAATAATGGTTTGCTGTTCGCGGTTACCATCTTCATCAATTACAGTCTGGTGTACACGTGCTTTTACGCGAGCGTGCAAGTTCACTTGACCGGTAGCCAATGCACGGTTTACTTCGTCAGTATCCGCAAACACCATGCCTTCACCTTTGGCATTGATCGCATCACGCGTGATGTAATACAAGCCCAAGACAACGTCCTGAGACGGTACGATGATTGGTTCACCGTTCGCTGGAGACAAGATGTTGTTTGTAGACATCATTAACGCACGAGCTTCTAACTGAGCTTCGATTGTTAATGGAACGTGTACCGCCATTTGGTCACCGTCGAAGTCGGCGTTGAACGCAGCACATACGAGTGGGTGTAGACGGATCGCTTTACCTTCAATCAGGGTCGGTTCAAATGCTTGAAGACCCAAACGGTGAAGTGTAGGCGCACGGTTCAACATCACTGGATGTTGACGAATCACGTGAGCAAGAACGTCCCAAACTTCTGGAGTTTCGCGTTCAACCATTTTCTTCGCAGCTTTAATGGTTGTTGCTTGACCAGACGCTTGCAGTTTCGCAAAGATAAATGGTTTGAATAATTCAAGTGCCATTTTCTTAGGAAGACCACATTGGTGCAAACGTAAAGTCGGACCTACAGTAATAACTGAACGACCTGAATAGTCGACACGTTTACCCAATAAGTTTTGACGGAAACGACCTTGTTTACCTTTGATCATGTCTGCCAAAGATTTAAGAGGACGTTTGTTTGAACCAGTGATTGCACGACCACGACGACCATTATCAAGCAATGCATCTACAGACTCTTGCAACATACGTTTTTCGTTACGTACGATGATGTCTGGAGCTGAAAGGTCAAGAAGACGTTTCAAACGGTTGTTACGGTTGATCACACGACGGTAAAGATCGTTCAAGTCAGAAGTCGCGAAACGACCACCTTCAAGAGGAACTAACGGACGAAGATCTGGTGGAAGTACTGGAAGTACAGTCAACACCATCCATTCAGGCTTGTTGTTCGAATCGTTGAACGCTTCCATCAACTTCAAACGTTTAGACGCTTTCTTAAGCTTCGTTTCTGAAGTTGTTTGTGGAATTTCTTCACGAAGGCGCGCAATTTCAGCTTCAAGATCGATGTCTTTCAACAAATCCTGAATCGCTTCTGCACCCATTTTCGCGCTGAATTCATCACCGTGTTCTTCTAACGCTGTGAAGTATTCTTCATCGTTAAGAAGTTGGTATTTCTCCATTGGAGTCATACCCGGATCTGTTACAACGTAAGATTCGAAATACAATACACGTTCGATATCACGTAAAGTCATGTCTAAAAGAAGACCGATACGGGATGGTAATGATTTCAAGAACCAGATGTGCGCAACTGGTGAAGCAAGGTCAATATGACCCATACGTTCACGACGTACTTTAGCAGTCGTTACTTCAACGCCACATTTTTCACAAATGACGCCTTTGTATTTCATACGCTTGTATTTACCACACAAGCATTCGTAATCTTTTACTGGACCAAAGATTTTGGCACAGAATAAACCATCACGTTCTGGTTTGAACGTACGATAGTTAATTGTCTCAGGTTTTTTAACTTCACCGTGAGACCATGACTTAATCATTTCTGGTGACGCAAGACCAATGCGGATGCGATCAAACTCTACTGGAGCATGACCGTCTGAATCCGTCTTTTTGCGCATGATATCGAGCAAGTCTTTCAATTTTTTTCTCCGTGTGTCGAGGAGTTTTTCTCCTCCCCGACTGGGTCACAAATATTGTTTTTTAACTGATTTAATCCCCTTCAACGCCCTTTGTTGCGAAGCGATACTTCTCAGGGGGAAAACTCCTCAAAACAAGAGGAGCAAATCCCCCCTTTGATAAAGGGGGTTGGGGGGATTGAATGGTTACTTAGTCACCATTTTTCAGTTCAATGTTGATACCTAAAGAACGGATCTCTTTGGTCAATACGTTGAACGATTCAGGCATGCCCGGATCCATATGATGGTTACCATCGACAATGTTCTTGTAGATGCGAGTACGGCCTTCAACGTCATCCGACTTAACAGTAAGCATTTCTTGAAGCGTATAAGCTGCGCCATATGCTTCAAGCGCCCAGACTTCCATCTCACCGAAACGCTGACCACCGAATTGAGCTTTACCGCCCAATGGTTGTTGAGTCACAAGTGAGTAAGAACCTGTAGAACGCGCATGCATCTTGTCATCAACCAAGTGATTCAGTTTCAACATGTACATGTAACCTACAGTTACTGGACGGTCAAAACGCTCACCTGTACGTCCGTCAAACAATACGGTTTGACCAGAACGTGGAATGTCTGCAAGTTCAAGCAACTCTTTGATTTGGCCTTCGTCAGCACCATCAAATACAGGAGTTGCTAAAGGAATACCTTTACGCAAGTTTTTAGAAAGCGCCAAGATTTCATCATCAGTCAAGCTATCAAGATCTTCTTGCTCGCCACCAACTTTGTTATAAATCTTGTCTAAGAAGATACGCAGTTCAGCAATGGTACGCTGTTCTTGCAACATCTTGTCGATTTTATCGCCAAGACCTTTTGCAGCCATACCCAAGTGAGTTTCAAGAATCTGACCCACGTTCATACGTGAAGGTACACCCAGTGGGTTCAACACGATATCAACAGGTACACCGTTAGCATCATGCGGCATGTCTTCTACTGGCAAGATGTTAGATACAACACCCTTGTTACCATGACGACCCGCCATTTTATCACCCGGTTGGATGCGACGTTTTACAGCCAAGTAAACTTTAACAACTTTCAATACGCCAGTTGTCAGTTCATCACCTGTAGAAAGTTTGCGTTTTTTCTCTGCAAATTTCTCGTCAATCTCAATGCCCTTCTCTTTCAAGAATACTTGAATTTGAGTTAAGCGTTCAGCAATGCCTTCATCAACAGGTTGAATTTCAAGTAGATCAACAAGCTCTAAACCAGATAACACATCTTCTGAAAGTTTGTCACCGCGTTTAGTTGTACCACCACCATTCGATTCTTGACCTTTCAACAAGCGAATAATACGTTCACGTGCTGCTTCTTCGAAGATTTTGAATTCTTCTTTCAAGTCTTTACGATAAGCATCCAATTGCGCTTTTTCAATTGCTTGAGCACGTTCGTCTTTTTCAAGACCGTCACGTGTAAACACTTGAACGTCAATCACTGTACCTTTAACGCCTGAAGACACGCGTAATGATGAGTCTTTAACGTCAGCTGCTTTTTCACCGAAAATTGCGCGAAGCAATTTTTCTTCCGGTGTTAACTGGGTTTCACCTTTAGGCGTTACTTTACCTACAAGGATGTCACCGGCAGTCACTTCAGCACCGATATAAACGATACCTGATTCATCAAGCTTAGAAAGTGCAGCTTCACCCACGTTTGGAATGTCGGCAGTAATTTCTTCAGCACCCAATTTCGTATCACGTGCAACACATGACAATTCTTGGATATGAATCGATGTTAAACGGTCTTCTTGAAGTACACGCTCAGATAACAAGATCGAGTCTTCGTAGTTGTAACCGTTCCACGTCATGAACGCTACACGCATGTTTTGACCAAGCGCTAATTCACCACCGTCAGTCGATGGACCATCAGCCAATACGTCGCCACGACCCACTTTATCACCAAGGTTCACAAGAACTTTCTGGTTAATACAAGTATTTTGGTTCGAACGTGTATATTTGATCAGGTTGTAGATATCTACACCTGCTTCACCGGCGATCATTTCTTCTTCGTTTACACGAATAACAACACGTGACGCATCAACAAACTCGATACGGCCGCCACGTTTTGCAAGAACACATACACCAGAGTCATGCGCTACGTTTGCTTCCATACCGGTACCGACAAGTGGTTTGTCAGCAATCAGCGTAGGTACAGCCTGACGTTGCATGTTTGAACCCATCAACGCACGGTTGGCGTCATCGTGTTCAAGGAATGGAATAAGTGATGCTGCAACAGATACAATCTGCTGAGCAGATACATCCATATGCGTTACTTTTTCAGGAGGCATACGTACGAAGTCACCTTGGTGACGAACAGATACGAAGTCTTCTGTTAATTTACCGTCTTTATCTACGCCAGAATCGGCCTGTGCAATCACAGTACCTACTTCTTCAATCGCAGATAAATACTCAACGTCATCTGTTACGCGGCCATCAATAACTTTGCGGTATGGTGTTTCCAAGAAACCGAAGTTATTACATTTTGCATAAACCGAAAGTGAGTTGATCAAACCAATGTTTGGTCCCTCAGGAGTCTCAATTGGACACACACGACCGTAGTGAGTTTGATGTACGTCACGTACTTCAAAGCCTGCACGTTCACGAGTCAAACCGCCGGGTCCAAGCGCCGATACACGACGTTTATGTGTAATTTCAGACAATGGATTATTTTGGTCCATGAACTGAGACAACTGGCTTGAACCAAAGAATTCTTTGATTGCAGCAGCAACTGGTTTCGCATTGATTAAATCTTGCGGAGACAAGTTGTCTGTTTCAGCTTGGCTTAAACGCTCTTTAACAGCACGTTCTACGCGAACTAAACCAACACGGAATTGGTTTTCTGTCATTTCACCGACTGAACGTACGCGACGGTTACCCAAGTGATCGATATCGTCGACTTCACCTTTACCGTTACGAATTTCAACAAGTGTTTTTAGAACGTCTGTGATATCTGAATTTGAAAGAATACCTTCAACTTCACGAGACTTCTGATCTGTACCGACTTCGTAAGGACGACCCAAACGACGGTTGAACTTCATGCGGCCGACTGGAGACAAGTCATAACGTTCAGAAGAGAAGAACAAGTTGTTGAATAAGTTTTCAGCAGCTTCTTTTGTTGGTGGCTCACCTGGACGCATTACTTTGTAGATTTCTACAAGTGCTTCTTCACGACCTGAAGTCGTATCTGCACGTAAAGAATCCGCAACGAAAGAACCACGATCGATATCATTGGTGAACAAAATATTGAACTGCTTAACGCCGCCTTCTGCAATCTTCACCATGATCTCATGGCTCAATACGGTGTTTGCAGCAATAACATCACCATCTTTTAATGGGATGTCTTCAGCAGTAATACGTTCGTACAAGTACTCGTCAGGAACAGAAAGCTTGGTTAAGCCAGATGCTTCCATTTGACGTACATGACGTGCATTAATACGTTTACCTTGCTCAACAATCGCTTTGCCGTCAGCATCAAGAATGTCGAATTGAGCCATTTCACCGCGCAGGCGTTCAGGCACAAGGTCAATTTGGTAGCTACCCATGTCAAGATAGACAGGGACTTTTTCATAGAACATGTCTAGGACTTGTTCGTTGCTATAACCTAATGCACGAAGTACAACAGTCGCGAGTAATTTACGACGACGGTCAATACGTACAAAGACAAGGTCTTTTGCATCGAATTCAAAATCTAACCATGAACCACGGTAAGGAATGATACGTGCTGAATAAAGAACTTTACCGCTAGAGTGAGTTTTGCCTTTATCGTGGTCAAAGAATACACCTGGTGAACGATGTAATTGAGACACAATTACACGCTCAGTACCATTAATGACAAAGGTACCATTTTCGGTCATGAGCGGCATTTCGCCCATGTACACTTCTTGTTCACGTACGTCTTTTATTGATTTAGTTTCGCGATCTTTGATGATCAAACGAATTTTTACGCGCATTGGTGCCGCATAAGTCGAACCACGTAAAATACATTCACGCACATCAAACTCAGGCTTACCAAGACTATACTCAACAAATTCTAAAGCAGCATTGCCAGAATAACTTTCAATAGGAAAAACTGAACGAAATGCGGCTTGGAGACCGATATCTTCGCGGTTTTTTGGAGTTTTGCCATCTTGTAGGAATGTTCTGTACGAGTCGACTTGAATCGAAAGCAAGTACGGAGCATCCATGACGCTAGGCAATTTACCAAAATTCTTACGGATCCGTTTCTTTTCGGTATATGAGTATGCCATCTGGAGTCCTCGGAAAGTAAACTAAGCCCGCCTGCAGAACGAGCCTAGAAGGAATTACACAGGCCGATATGGCCACCACTTTTTACAAATGCTGCAATTTTTAGTGGTATTAAAACGCTTAGCAATATTTTCAAATATGATAAATATTGGTAAACATTTGATTTTATTGATTTATTATAATAATTGACGGTTTTTACATCAATCAAACAAAAATCGAGCCGATTATTGTAACGCAAAAAGGCTGATGACCCAAGAGCCATCAGCCAAATTTCGGGATCAATTTAAAAATTGACCCCTGGTACCATTACTTAACAGTAATTGTAGCACCAGTAGTTTCAAGCTTAGCTTTAAGTTCAGCAGCTTCTTCTTTAGAAACGCCTTCTTTAAGGATAGCTGGAGCGCTTTCAACCATGTCTTTAGCTTCTTTCAAGCCAAGACCAGTAACTTCACGAACTGCTTTAATTACAGCAACTTTGTTCGCGCCGAAAGAAGTCAATTCAACATTGAATTCTGATTGCTCTTCAGCAGCAGCAGCAGCAGGACCTGCAGCTACAGCAACTGCAGCAGCAGATACATTGAATTTTTCTTCGAAAGCAGAAATAAGTTCTACAAGCTCAAGAACAGTTTTTTCAGCAACTGCGTTTAGGATTTCTTCGTTTGTTAAAGCCATGAGAGTAACTCCAAATGGGTATTGAATGGTGTGAAAGTGAATTTAAGCTTCTGTAACTTCTGTAACTTCTGGAGCTTCGTTTTTCTCTTGAAGCGCTGTAAGTAAGCGACCCAATTTCGAAATAGGAGCTTGAAGAACAGAGGCAAGCATAGTAAGCGCTTTTTCTTGGTTCGGAAGGTTCGCGATAACGCTAATTTCTTCACCTTGATAAAGTTTGCCATCAAATGCAGCAGCTTTAAGTTCAAATGCTTTGTTAGTTTTCGCAAATTCTTCGAACAAACGAGCAGCAGCGCCCATGTCGTCTTCAGAAGTAGAGAAAGCTAAGATTGTTGGACCAACGAGGTTGTCATTCAAGATATTGAATTGAGTATCTTGAAGAGCGCGTTTCGCCAAAGTATTACGTACAACGCGTGTAGCAACACCTAGTTTACGAGCTTCAACACGAAGAGCAGTTAATTGCCCAACAGTTAAACCTTGGTAGTCAGCAACAACAGCAGCAAATGCAGTAGAAGCAACTTCAGTTACTTCAGCTACGATCTGTTTTTTGCCTTCGATAAGAAGAGCCATTGTAAAACCTCCTAACGGTGATTTATGTGCTTACGCGAAGCACACTCCCAATTCGTTAATCCATCACTGGACTAACACGCGGAGGATGAACAAATCACACCACCGCGTCTACTCGGACTGGACTTTTAAGAAGTGAATTCCGAAGAACTCCCCTCGCCCGAGGTCTTTGACGCTGATAAACAAATATTTATCAATTCAAAGTTTGCCTAAGTTCGCAAGTGAACCAAAACTGGTTTCTCTTGCGTAAAATTTGAAGCAGTGCTTCAAATTTTACTCAGGGCTTTAAAATTCTGTAATAAGTCGAGACTTATTTAGAAACGTTTGCCACATCAACAACAAGACCAGGACCCATAGTTGAGCTCAAAGTGATCTTTTGGATGTAGATACCTTTAGAAGTAGCAGGTTTTGCTTTCTTAAGGTCAGCTACAAGAGCTTCAAGGTTTTGACGGATCGCAGCAGCATCAAAGCCAACTTGACCAATCGCAGCATGGATAATACCCGCTTTGTCTACACGGTAACGTGCTTGACCAGCTTTAGCGTTTTTAACAGCGTTAGCTACGTCAGGAGTTACAGTACCCACTTTAGGGTTAGGCATTAAGCCACGTGGACCAAGGATCGTACCCAACTTACCAACAACGCGCATTGCATCTGGAGCAGCAATTACTACGTCGAAGTCTAAGTTACCAGCTTGAATGCTTTCAGCAAGATCTTCAAAACCAACGATGTCCGCGCCTTCAGCTTTAGCAGCTTCAGCAGCAGCGCCTTGAGCAAACACAGCAACACGTACAGTTTTACCAGTACCTGCAGGAAGTGTAGTCGCGCCACGAACAACTTGGTCAGATTTACGAGGGTCAACACCAAGGTTTACTGAAACATCCAAAGATTCTTTGAATTTAACAGCAGGAATAGTGTTAAGAACTTGTACTGCTTCTTCCAAAGTGTAAACTTTGTTCGCTTCAACAGCAGCAGCGATGGCTTTTTGACGTTTAGTTAATTTAGCCATGTCTTATAGCTCCACTTCCAAGCCCATAGAACGCGCAGAACCAGCAATGGTACGTACACGTGCGTCTAAATCAGCACCAGTTAAATCTGGTTCTTTAGTAGTCGCAATTTCTTCTAATTGAGCGCGAGTCAACTTACCAACTTTAGTTTTGTTAGGTACAGCTGAACCCTTTTGAATACCAGCAGCTTTCTTAAGAAGAATAGCAGCAGGCGGAGTTTTCATAATGAATGTGAACGACTTATCGTTGTACACAGTAATCACTACAGGAATTGGTAGACCAGCTTCAACTTTTTGTGTAGCAGCATTGAATTCTTTACAGAATGCCATGATGTTAACACCACGTTGACCTAGTGCAGGACCAATCGGTGGAGATGGATTCGCTTTACCAGCTGGAACTTGCAGCTTGATATAGCCGTCAATCTTCTTAGCCATTTCAAATTACCTCTGGGTGCAAACGCCGATGAAGGCTCCCCAATGATTTCAAGTAACGATAACCGTTACAACAACAATGCCCAATCCATAACAAATCGGGCGTTTTCCAACCAACTTAAATTAGTTCGCTTTTTCGACTTGGCGAAATTCGAGCTCAACTTGAGTTGGTCGATTGAATACATTAATTGTCAACGTTAAACGTGACTTCTCGTATTGAACTTCTTCCACCACGCCTTTAAAGTCGGTGAATGGACCATCAATAACAAGTAATTCTTCGCCTGGTTCAAACATCGTCTTAGGACGAGGTGCTTCACCAGTATTGCGTACACGCGCAAGAATCGCATCAGCTTCTTTTTGCGTAATGGGTGCAGGTTTTTCTGCAGTACCACCGATGAAACCTAATACTTTTGGACATTCTTTAACAATGTGCCAAGTATCATCGTTCATTTCCATTTCAACTAATACATAGCCAGGAAAGAATTTACGCTCTGATTTACGCTTCTTACCATCCTTCATTTCTACGACTTCTTCAGTCGGAACGAGGACTTCACCAAAGCTATCGGCTACAGCGCTACGCTGGATTCGATCATTAAGCGAGCGTAACACCTGTTTTTCATAACCTGAATAGGCATGAATAATGTACCAACGTTTCATAGCTCTCTTACCCGATAATAAACTTCATTAACCAGCCTAAAATGTAATCAAAACACCATAAAACAATGGAAGCGATTACAACAACTGCAAGAACATGCCAAGATGTGGTCACTGTTTCTTGCTTGGTCGGCCAAGTCACACGACGTAACTCGATTCGTGCATCTCTCAATAAACGAACAAAGCCTTTGCCTTGATGGGTGGCGTATAATAAACCTAAAGCCACTACGATACAAGCCAAAATCACAGCAACGCGCACACCAACATTATTCGCAGGCGCCCAATATGCTGGCAAATACTGACCCGCCATGGCCGCACCAACTAATAAAATCAATGCGATAACCCATAGAACTATATCTAAAGGAGACCCAGAATTAACAACTTCAGCAGGATTATTTCTTTGTGGAATTGGCGCTTCGCTTAATGCGTCACGCGATTTATCATTCGACATTTTTGTACTCGTCGTAGGCTTCGCGACTTATTATATGACAATTTAACCAGCATCAAGTTTTTTTTTAAAAAAATGGCAGGCCAGGAGGGACTCGAACCCCCAACATTCGGTTTTGGAGACCGACGCTCTACCAATTGAACTACTGACCTATAATACAAATCGGGAACCAGAGCCCCCGACCTGTAATTTCAACTTATCGTATTATGCAGTTACTTTAGCAACAACACCAGCACCAACTGTACGACCACCTTCACGGATCGCAAAACGTAGACCTGGGTCCATTGCGATTGGGTGAATTAGTTCTACTGACA